>JBIJCC010000114.1:0-33437 GCA_044344875.1 Nannocystaceae bacterium | reverse complement strand
CGAAGGGCTCCGCCTGCTCTCGTAGATCCAGCTGCTCTCGGGGTCTCGTTCATCTCGCTCTCGCTGCTCGCCCCCTACAGTAAATTGGTCGGGCTCGCTGGCTTCAAACTTCTTGGCACAGAGGGGTGGTGCGCACATCGAGGCGGAACCGCCCGCGGACTCGAGGTCTCGGCCACTCGGCGCGGGTTCTGGAGTTCTACGGCGTGAGCTTCGCCAGCCACGCGCGAGGCCCACCCACGTCATCGCGTCGCCCAACGACGTAGATGTTGTCCGCGTCATCCACACTGACATCGGCGATGCGCTCCGGCTGTTCGCTGGAGAAGTCGAACTGCCGCTCCCACAGGAGCGTGCCGGCCGCGTCGAATTTTCGCAGCCAACGAATGGCGTTGGGGTCGCCGTCGGTGGGGTCGAACAGTGTGCCGCCTGCGACTAGGTTCCCATCGGCGTCCAACGCAACTGCGTTCACTTCAGCTCCGCCAGTCCCTTCCGCAAGCACAGACCAGTCAACCGTACCCTCGCCTTGAGCTCGGCCGACCCAGGATGCATCCCCCACGCGCCCGGCGATCGCGATGGCACCCGATGCGTCGGCGTCGCACCCGACGAGGTCTACCTCCGGGATGGTGAAGTTCCAGTCCTCGACGCCGTTCTCGGTGTATCTTGAGATCGACGCCCCGCCGCCACCGCCCAAGAACGCTTGGCCGCTACACACGATGTAGCCACCGTCCTCGACAACTCGAATGGCAGCGGTGTAGGCCTGCCCTCGGGGGCCGCTATCGTGAAGGACCTCGCGGCCTGCGGGAGAGTAGCGACGCACCCACGCGGTGGAGGGCCCGGACGTTGAGCCCCCCACCAGGACCTCCCCCAGGTCCGCGGCAGCGACGGCAGCAGGGACTACGTAGTCGGCATCCACGATCTCCAGCGACCACGCTTCCGTCCCGAGAACGCCATACCGGCGGACGTGGCCAATGTTGGCCCCACCTACACCGAACACCTCGACGGCAGACACGACGACGGCGTCATCGGAGGCGATCACCACATCACTCGGGACGATGCCGGAGTCCGGCATTCCCCACTGATCGGACCACTCCAGGGTTCCGTCGCCATCGTACTGTCGGACGAGAGCGGCCGGCTGGTCCGGCCCATCGTTCGACGTCAGGAGCACCGCGACCGACTCGCCACGCGTCGCGACGCGCTCCGGCGCAGCGACCGGCTCACTCGACTCGACGACGTAGCCTGCCCCCGCATCCACCTCCCACAACAGCGTGCCCGACTCGACGCAGTCGTTGTTGCACCCATTCCCGTTGACGTCGTCGCCGTCGTCACACGCCTCCCCAGGATCAGGCGCACCGTTGCCGCACAGCGGCCCCCCTTCTCCGCCGGAAGTCTCCGAAGAGTCGCTAGATGCGGTCCCCGATTCCGCGTCCTGCGTTGTCTCCGTGACGTCGTTCCCCGTGACATCACCATCCGTGCCGGAACTCGGTCCGGTCGTGTCGGAGATCGGGCCGGAGCCTTCCGACGAACTTCCACCGCTTCCATCCTGTCCGGTCGCACCGACCTTGGCCGGAACGTTGGGGCTGAAGCAACCCCCAACGACGACGCAGAGAGATCCACAACACAAGATGCGGGAAGAGAGTCTGTTCATGCGACGCCAACCTGTCGGCCGCTGCTGAGAACCGTTGCAGAAGCCCCTGAGAGGGGCGTCATCATCCGAAACGCATGGCATCGTACCCTGCGCTGGACCGGTGCTGCAACCTGCGGACGCGCGCACCGGCCTCCCGGCCGTCAGCTCGCTCCGCGGTTCCGACGCCGCCGGCGCGGACGTGTTCACCCCAGCCGCGCGTGGAACTCTGCCTGCGCCTTGGTCCCGAGACGGGCCGCGATCCTCTCGATCATCTCGTGCTCCTCCTTCGAGATCGTCGCGAGGCCGAGGAAGCCACCGGCGGACTCCGCCAGCAGGATGCACAGGCCGACCACCGTGCGGCCGTCGTCGTTGCGCTCGGCGAGGAGTTCCTTCAGCACATCGAGCGAGGCATCGAGGTAGGCCTGGCTCGGGCGCTCCTCGAGCAGCGTCTCCATCACGGTCCACGCCTCACCCGGAGGGAGTGCGCGGAGCTTCAAGAGGTTCAGCACGGTCGCGCGCTCGCCCGCCTGCACGCTGCCGTCGGCCCATGCGACCTGGACGAGCGGCAGGAGGTCGAAGATCTGCGCGGCCTGTCCGGTGAACCCGAGCGCCTCGATGCGCGACTTCACCGAGAGACGCGTTCCGCCTTCGGTCTGAGTCGTCACCGCGCGGAGGTCCTCTGCAGACTCGTGGAGGCGGGCACGGAGCTTCGCTCGGGTGGACTTCTGCGTCTCGTCGAAGGGCACGGGGGCGTCGCTCATGCGGGGAGGATCGCACGCTCGACGTCGCGAGGTCTATCGACGGCGACGGGCGCCGTCGATCACGCCGCGGATCATGAGGAACACCATCCCGACCGCCGCCGCCGCGAACACGACGCCCGCCGTGATGCGAGCGGTCCGGACAGCCGACGCGGTCACCACCTCGAGCCGCTGTTCGACCTGCTCGAAGCGTTGGGCGAGGCGCGTTCGCCCCGAACGCACCCGCTCGCGGAGCGCCGCTCGTTCGACGGAGACCATCAGTCATCGCTCCCGGACGCATCGCTCCTGGACGCATCGGTGGCGCGCGCGACGTCCAGCGCCACGGGCGGCGCTCCGGCTGCGAGCGACGGGCCACTCGGGCGCGGCTGCATCGCGCGCAGGAGCAGGACCGCGCCGCCGATCGAGCACGTGAGCCCGACGATGAGCCACGCCGCCCACGCCTGCAGCCACACATCGAGGAGCAGCGCAGTGCCGACCATCGTCGCCACTGCGCCGACCATCGCGAGCGCTCCACCGGCCGCGACGCGAGGCACGGCATGGGTGAGCAGCTCGCGGATGCTCGCCACGCGCTCCCCGACCTCGAGCTTCACCAGGGCGAGCTCCGCCTGGGCGAGCTCGCGGACGTCGTCGACCGCGCCGCGCACGATCGCCGCGGTCGACTCCTGCACCGCGCGGGGGCGAGGCACCAACGGCCCGTGCCCGCCGCGCGGACCGTGATCGAGGTCGGTCCGCGATCGACCGGCGTCAATCATCGGCCGAGCTCCTCGCGCCCTCGCGCGCCGGCTGCCGCCCACGCGCGCGGCGAGGCCCGCCCGTCGGCGTCGCCTCCGAGGCCGAAGCGTCGTCGGGCGCGTCGTCGGGCGCGTCGTCGGCGACCGCATCCTCGCCATCCTCGTCTCGATCATCTCGATGATCGCCTCCGGGCCCGAGCGTCGCGCCGAACGTCGCCGACAGCAGGGAGTCCGTCGCCAGCCGGGCCATGGCCACCATGCCGAGTCGCACGACGATCGATGGCACCCCACGCCCGAGGACGTAGCCCACGCCGGCGGCGACGCCGAGCGTGCGCAGCGGGTGGGCGTGCGCCTGTTCGCGGACGCGTCCGACCACGAAGTCGAGCGCGCCGTGGACATCGAACGCCGGCTCGCTGCCGTCGGCGCGGGCGTCACGGTCCGCGCGGTGACGCGCGCCGTTGGGGCCCGTCGATGCGCCGCCGCGAACCGCGTCTCGAATCGGCGGCGCCCTCATCGTCGCACCAGCCTCGCGAACAGGAACCCGATGGTCGTGGCGGCACCGACGGCGAGCAGCGGCTGCCGCTCGACGAAGCCCGACACGCGCGCGAGCGCGTCACTCACCCGCTCGCGCGCAGCCACGATCCATTCGGTGGGCGCGAGGCCGCCGTCGGCGTCGTGATCGGCGTCGGCCGAGGACGTCACCTCGGCGTGATGGGTCGCATGCGCCTTGCTCATGGCTTCGAACCCCCGAGTCCGCCGATGAGGTGCGCGGACGATCCGTTGCGCGACGGCTCACTCGCGCCGTGCATGCCCGGGCGGGTCGCAGTGGCCGGCTCCACACGCGGGGTGACATCGATGCTCGGCTCGGCATCTGCCGCGAGGTCGCGGTTCGGGCGGACCGTCGACGCGACCTTGCGCGCGAGGCCCTGCAGCCCGTTGCCGAGGACGTCGCGGGTCTGCGCCCCCGTGCGCGGCGCGAGCAGCAACGCGAGGCCCCCGCCGAGCACGACACCGGCGGCCATGAAGCCGAGGTTCGGGAGCAGGGTCTGCGCGAGGCTTCGGCGGCTCTGCAGGCCGATCGCCGAGAGGATGTCGTCGCGGGAGATGTTGGTGAACGGGACGCTCATGCCGATGCGACGAAGCAAGCCGTGGGTCACGGCGCCGCAACAGCCGAACCCGCCGTGATTGCGCCGCGTTATCGCGCGTCGGGGAGCGGGGCGTCCTCGGCGGCGCCGGGCGGGGTCGCACGATCGGGCGACCTCGACACGCGCGCGGCCTCCTGCTCGCGGACCATCGCGAGGCCTTCGATCATCAGACGCACGATGAGCGGTCCGAGGATCGCTCCCCAGCCACCGAGCACGAGCAAGCCGCCGAACGCCGACACGAACAGCACCAACGTCGGCAGCTGCAGCGTGCCGATGCGGGCGAAGACGGGTCGCAGCAGGTTGTCGATCGTCGCGATGACGCCGACGCCGACCACGAGCAGGATCGCGGCCTTGATCGGGTGCGCGGTCAACAGCAGGCCGAGCGCGATCGGGCCCCAGACGATCCCCGAGCCGACGACCGGGATCACGGCGGCGAGGCCCGTCACCGGACCGAGCACCCACCACTGCGGGACGCCCAGGGCGAGGTACGCGACGCTCGCCACCGCCCCCTGCGCGGCGCAGGTGAGGCCGACGCCGACGAGCAGGCCGCGGCCGGTCTCCTCGAACGCCGCGGCGAAGCGCTCGAGGTGGCGGTCCGCGAGCGGCAGGCGACGCATGATCCACCGCCAGTCGGCGGGACCGCGCCGCATGAAGACGTACGTGCCGGCGAAGTAGACGACCAGCAGGAGCAGCGCCTCGCTCGCGGCGCCCGCGAGCCCCGAGACGAACCCGAAGGCCTCCGCGCCGTAGCGCTGCGCGAGCTCGACCGCCTCCGCTGGGGTCCGCGGCACGTGCAGTGATCCGAGCGGCGACTCGGCGTCGCCGGTGGCGATGGTCTCGAGGGCGCCCGAGGCGGTCGTCGCGGCCGCGATCACGTCACGGAGCTCCGCCGCGCCGACGACCACGCCGATGCCGATGAGCACGGTGGGCGTCGCGAGCAGCAGCGCGACCATCGACGTGAGCACCGCTGCCGCCGCGCTGCGACCGTGCATGCGTCGCTCGAGCCGCGCGAGCATCGGCCGCAGCAGCGAGGCCGTCCACGCGGCGAGCACCAGCGCGGGCCACAGCGGCCAGCAGATGTAGATCGCCGCCACGCTCAGCAGCAGCGTCGCCCAGCGCAGGCCCGCGGCCTCGTCGAGTCCCCCCGTCGTCATGCCGCGACGATAGCAAGGGGCGCGATGCCTACCCGATGCGCTGCGCGACTCGGAGCACGCAACGCGTGCACGCGACACCGGGGGAAATCGGGCGCCAGCGCACGGACGGGCCGCGGGTGTCGAGCGATCCAGCGGTTCGGGACGCGGGGAGCGGTGGAACCGCTCGCGATGGGCACGGTACGCGCCATGCATTGCATGGTCACGCCATGATGACCCACGCTCCACTCACCTCCCCCCTCGGCGATGTCGTCGCCGCGATGTTCGACGAGGCCGAGCGCTACACCACCGACGCGCACGAAGTCCGCGAGCTGGCGACCGAAGCGCTCGCGCACATGCTACGGCAGGCGATCCCGGCGTCGACGCGGGAGAGCCCGCGACCGCGGGTGCGGGACTTCGGGCACGCGCGCCGGAGCTTCCGCGACATGGTCGCGGTGTGACGGGGGACGGGTGACGGGTGAGGAGCAGGGACGAGTTATCTTCTGCCGTGGAACAAGGACCGAGACGGAGGTTCACCCCGCCGTGGCGGACTCGGATCCGCGACTGTGACTCAGGGTGCGAACGCCGTGACTCCATCAGCCGAACCCGAGACGATCCTTCCCTCAGAATCGATCGCGACATCAACCACCGGGGCGCCCAGCTGAACGTGCTCCCACAACAGGGAAATCTCGCCGTTCTCAACCTCAAACTTATGCAGCGATCCGTACACTCCTACAGGATCTCCGCCGATCGCAACCCCGCCCAGAGAATCCGCCGCAACCGCATTCCAAATCGCCCCATCATATGAGACGTTTCCGACTTCTACCAAACCACCACTGAGCCGAACAAGCGCCCCACACTGACCCGATGGACATGCAACATTTCCTATGACGAAGACGTTGCCATTGTCAGCGACCGATAGGCCAGAAGAAAGCAGCATTTCCCCGTCGACTCCGAAGGTATTCTCCTCGATCATGGCCCCATTCGACGACGCATACACACGAAGCAGGGCCGACTCCGCACCTCCTGAAGCATCGTTGAACAACGCAACCACGTTCCCTTCGGGAGAAAAATCGACATCTACGAGATACTCGCCCATCTCCTCCCCATAAGCTGTCCAATCGGCGAAACCGACAAGCTCGGAGTAGTAGTTCACAGGGTCCCACGCATCGATCTCAACACTTCCGCTGATACGACGATTACCCCGCACCCCCAAAACATCGAATCGCCCACTGCTCGTCAACGACCCGGTGGGCCCGGTACCATCGCTTCGATACCAGAACGCGAAGAAACTTCCAGGTGCGGTTACCCCAGAGACCCAGACGAAGAGATCCTCCGCGTTGTCCTCGGTTCCGATGGCAAGGTCATCCACCTCGATCCCATCAAGTGGCGAGTCCCAGACCAACAGACCGCCGTGGTCGTACCGACGCAGCAGTGACTTCGGTCCCAAGATTGGATCGTTGTAGGTCGCCGCCACCACCGTGCTGCCGCCCCCCACCGACCCTGCGGCGACCTCAATATGCCCGATCTCGCCGGCAGGGACGACCGAGTCCTCCCACAGCACTGAGCCGGAGACTACGCAGTCAACGTTGCATCCATCTGCATCCTTCGCGTTTCCGTCGTCGCACTGTTCCTCGGCGTCCTGGATCCGATCTCCGCACCGTCGCCCGAGTCCGCCGCACCCTTCCGCGCAGGCCCCGTAGGTTCCGTTGCTCAGTCCGTCATCACATGCCTCGTCGCCTTGAACGCGGCCGTCGCCGCAGTGGGGGCCAGGACCGGCGCAATCCGCCGAGCAACGACCGTATCCCCCGTTCAGTTCCCCGTCGTCGCAAATCTCATCGGCACCCACGACGGCGTCACCGCACTCCTCGGAGACACCTGTTCCCCCTGTCCCGTTGGGATCCGTAGCCTGGGTCAGCTCGGAGAGTCCCCCCTCGGACGAAGCCCCACTATCCCCGCTCCCGCCTGTCTCGCCGGACTCCGCGAGCACAGGCTGATTCGGGCTATAGCAACCCGCAAGCGTGGCGCCCAGCGCGACACTCAAGCCGATCTCAAGGGCGACTGGTTTACTGGCAAGATTGCGGCCTCTCACGCCTTTCACCTCTTTCATGACAATGTCCTCCTCGGACTCCAAGCAGCAGAGGGTGATCGGTGAAATGGCCTGCGCATCACCAGTCGGGACACTCAACGACGGTGCACACGTGGGATTCATCGGCGCTGGCGTTCCACTGACATCTGCAGCGGTAATCGTGCTGGCGAGGTCCTTGACGCTGCATGCTGCACCCAGCGTAATCGTGGCCTCCACTACGCCCCCGGCGCCACAGTCATCATTGCCGAGGAACACGGTTCCGGAGCAACTCCCGACCGGGTCGCCGCATTCACAGGAACTGCAGCCTCTGTCGTCGGCGAACTCCTCATGTATCACTCGTCTCGTGGGCCATGGTGCCGGGCAGTTGAGGTCGCCGGGCTGCCAGATGCAGATTTGCCCATCGAAGGCTCCCTCAGGAAGCTCGACGCACATCTGCTCGGGCGCGCAACCATCGCGGCCGGTAGCGTCTCCTGCGGTTCCGCACGCAGTCACTCGCTCGCTAAACACGGCAGGAGGCACGTCCGTGGTCGCGACGCCCTCGCAGGACCCGACGTTGACGTCGGCCGTCGCGCGCCAGTATCGAAGGTCCTGACCATTCACGGTGTTGGTACAGGCAAGGCCAACGCTCCAGTCATCCAGGGGTGCAAGGTCGCAGTCATCATCATCATCATAAAAGATGTCGACGGTTGTGCAGGCGGCGTCGACGGGCGCCGCACACTCGCAACCGCAAGTCGCAGCGTTGGCCTGGAGGTCCGCGTACCCCGCGACGGCAAACAAATCCCAAGCGCCGGAGCATGTCGGCTCGCGCGACTCCGGGTCATCGAGGATGAGCGCGACGGGTCCTTGCCACCCGCCCGCAACCGAAGGAGAGCAAACATGCGTCGACGGGGGGCAGACTGGCTCACCGCTGGAGGTGGAGTCGGCGGACCCCGCGTCGGTGACCGTGCCCTCGGTTCCAACACTGCTTGTGCCGGTCGTAGCGTCGCTGGCCGTAGTTGCGGTGCTGGCATCGCTCACGCTCGTCTCCGTCGCGACGCCGGATGTCGTCGTTGCAGGCCCGCCGTCACTCATGGAAGCCGCGCTATCCCCCGTGGCATTCGGGTTCGGCTCGGTACAACCGGCGAGCACGAGGAACGCGAGCGCAGCGATGACACGACCTGAATCCATCGTCAGTTAGGTTCGCACGGGGAAGGCCGTAATGCCAGGGTCTCACCGGCCTTCTGCGCAGGATTCAGAGGTGGCGCAAAGCGCGCATTGCCAAGTCGACGCAGCACGCGCGAGTGTCCCGCGGGGTCAGTTCGCCCCGCCGGAGTCGGGCGCGACCACCCACGCCCCGCGGAGGGCGGCCGCGGCGAACGAGCGCCCCGGCTCGGCCGGCCCCGGCGCGACGCACAGCGTCACGCCGCCGCGACCATCGTCGATCTCGACCGCGATGAGGATGTGACCGTCCCGACCCAGGCGCGCGCTCAGATCCTCGAAGGTGCACATCCCCGAGCCGGCGGTCTCGACGTGCATGTGCACGAGCGACTGCCCCCACGCCCCGAGCAGCTCGCCGTACACCGCATCGAACCCGGGCACCACCACGGCCTGGAACAGGAAGAACGCCCGCAGCTCCTGGCTCGAGAACACCTGCACGTTGCCCTGCCCGAGCGCGCGGGCCCGCGCGGCCAACCTCGCCGCGAGCGCGGCGTCGAAGACCTCCGCGACCACCACCGGACCCGCGGACGCGTGGCCCATCCGACACAGCTCCTCGAGCTTGAGCAGCGCGGTGGTCGTCCGCGGATCCGAGGCCTCCGCGTCGCCAGCGACGAACACGATCGCGTCGAGATCCGCGACATGGCCGAACTTCCCCGGCAGGTCGACGAGGTTGCGGCTCGCCATCCAGTCCGCGACCTCGAGGCGCAGGCGACCGCGCACCTGCGGCGACTCGGGCAGACGCACGTCGTACTCGGCCAGGCCGACCGGCTCGAACACGCCGTGACGGCCGGGCAGGAGGTTGCGCGCGACCAGCTGCGTGTGCGCGTCGATGCTGGCGGTCGCGGCCCGCCGCGCGGGGTCGTCGTCGACGAGCACCAACACCTCGCCGCCGGGATCGCTGCGGAACAGCTCCTCGAGCATGTAGATCGTGCCGGCCCGGAACCCGCACACCAGCACGCGCGTGGTCTTGGGCCGGCGCGTGCGGGCGAGCACCGGCACCTCGCCGGTCGGCGTCGCGACGCTCGGCGCCGGCGCAGTGGCGAACGCGTCGACCCAGCGGCGCACGGCGAGGAAGTCGCTGGCGACACCGATGAACCCCCGCACCCGCGACTCGTCGAGCACGAGGTCGTCGGCGGGGTTCACGACGATGTCGAACGCGAACGTGCTGCCGGATCGATCGAGCAGCACACCCACCGGGATCACCGGCCCGCGATCGCCCCCGACGCTGGCGCCGACCTCCGCGAGCCGCCGCATGAGGCCGCCGGCGTGCCCGCCCACGCCCGCGGGCCGCGCGACCTGGAACCCGAGCCCCGGCATGTCGAAGAAGCACGTGTAGAGCTCGTGGCCGATCGACGTCAGCAGGATCGCCAACAGGTCTCCCAGTCCCGGCCGACGCACCACGCCGGCGAAGAACAGCCCGAGGAGCTTCTCGGTCGGCACCACCCAGCCGCGGAAGCTCTCGCCCGCGGTCGCGAGCGCGGCGTGGGCCGCGGTCACGTTGCTCTCGTCCAGGATCTCCGCGATGACGACGCGGGTGCGACGCGGCACCCCCGGCACGCGCGCCCGCTCGCCGGCGCGCACCCGCTCGACCAGCGTCAGCAGCGTGCGGATCGTCTGCGCGTCGGGGTGCGCGTGGTTGCCCTCGGCGAGCAGCAGCACGCGCTTGGCCGCGAGCAGGTCGGACCGCACGATGAGCCCCTCCTCGTCCTGCGGCCGCGCGCGGTAGGCGACGCGATCGTGGTGGCGCAGGAAGTCGGGCGCCTCGGCGCCCTCGCCGATCACGACGAACCGCGGCCGCTGCAGCCCGCGCCGCGCCAGGTCGCTGCGCCACCGCCGGCTCAGGAACGCGGCGCCGCTCGGGAACAGCTTGCGGTAGTACGCCACGAGCTCGTGCAACAACCGCTGCGTCGGCGCCGTGATGTTCACGATCACCGTGTGCCCGACGAACCCCGGCGGGCGCATGCGCGAATGCTCGACCAGCTCGCGCACCACGTCGCTGCCCAAGCCGATGAGGAACGACACCAGCAACAACCCGAACACCGTGAGCCCGAGGCTCACGAGCACCGCCGGCAGGGCCTGCGGCGACTCGAGCATGTTGCCCGGGTCCTGGACCTGGCGGAACGACCACCACAGGAGCACCCAGAAGCTGCGGTCATCCGCGTCGATCTCGCCGTCGGCGTCGGCGTCGAATGGCACGTCGTGGACGTGGTGGAGCACGACCGCGCCGGCGAACGCGAGCCCGCCGACGACCACGCCCATCAACGCGACCTGACGCAGCCGCTCACGCCGCGCCAGGATCGACCACGTGTCGCGCAGCAGTCGACGCCAGTAGCCGACCAGCGCGAGCAGCCGCAGCAGGCGGAACACGCGGAGCCAACGCGCGCCCTCGACCCCGACCGGCAGCGGCAGGAACGACGCGAGCGCGACGGCGTCGAGCAGCAGCATGCCGAACCCGGACATCCGCGAGCGCGTCGGCACGATCTCGCCGTCGGGCCCTTCGGGCGCCGACGTCGCGGAGACCGCGAACACGCGCAGGAGGAACTCGACCTGGAACAGCAGGTAGAAGCCGAACTCGAGCCGCTCGACGAACGCGACCGGCAGCAGGCTGGTGAGGATGGCGAGGCTCAGCACCACGCGGACCGGGCGGCGCTCGAGCAGGCGCTCGCACTGCAAGCCCCAGCGGAGCAACCGCGTGCCGAATCGGGTGCGCATGCGCGAGCGGGCTGAAGGATAGCCGCAAATCCCCGGCCCACGCGCCCCGGCAGGCGGCCCCCTTAGTCTGCTAGCCTCCGCGCGTCGTTCAAGGGCGCCGCCTGCCACGGCCCGACGACGCCACCACACCGAGGCGAACGAACGTGAGTACCCGCATCGAAACCGACAGCATGGGCCAGATCGAGGTCGCGAGCGACCGCTACTGGGGCGCGCAGACCGAGCGCTCGCTGCACCACTTCGACATCGGCCACGACACCTTCGACCGGCCCATGATCCGCGCGCTGGGCCTGCTGAAGAAGGCCGCCGCGATCGTGAACGGCAAGCTCGAGGCCCTGCCCGCCGACAAGGTCGCGCTCATCGTCCGCGCCGCCGACGAGGTCATCGACGGCAGGCTCGACGCCCACTTCCCGCTGCACGTCTGGCAGACCGGATCGGGCACCCAGAGCAACATGAACGCGAACGAGGTGATCAGCAACCGCGCCATCGAGCTCGCCGGCGGCGTGATGGGCAGCAAGACGCCGATCCACCCCAACGACGACGTCAACCGCGGGCAGTCGAGCAACGACACGTTCCCGACCGCGATGCACATCGCCGCCGCCGAGCAGGCGGTGCACCATCTCGTGCCGGCGGCCCGGGCCCTGCGCGACGTGCTCGACGGCAAGGCCAAGGCGTTCGCCGACATCGTGAAGATCGGCCGCACGCACTTGCAAGACGCGACGCCGGTCACCCTCGGCCAGGAGATTTCCGGCTGGGTCGATCAGCTCGACCACGCGATCGCGGCGGTGAACCGCGCCCTGCCCGACGTCTACGAGCTCGCGCTCGGCGGCACGGCGGTCGGCACCGGCCTCAACACCCACCCGAAGTTCGCGGTCGCGGCCGCCGCAGAGATCGCGACGCTGACCGGGCTGCCGTTCGTCTCGGCGCCCAACAAGTTCGCCGCGCTCGCCGGGCACGAGGCGCTGGTCAACCTCCACGGCGCGTTCAAGGGCATGGCCGCCGCGCTCAACAAGATCGCCAACGACGTGCGCTGGCTGGCCTCGGGCCCGCGCTCGGGCATCGGCGAGATCACGATCCCCGAGAACGAGCCCGGCTCGTCGATCATGCCCGGCAAGGTGAACCCGACCCAGTCCGAGGCGATGACGATGGTCTGCGCCCAGGTGATGGGCAACGACGTCGCGGTCAACATCGGCGGCATGAGCGGCAACTTCGAGCTCAACGTGTTCAAGCCGCTCATCATCCACAACGTGCTGCACTCGGCGCGGCTGCTGGGCGACGCGTGCACGATGTTCCGCGAGCACTGCGCGGCGGGCATCGAGCCCAACCGCGAGCGCATCACCGAGAACCTCCAGCGCAGCCTGATGCTGGTCACGGCGCTGAACCCCCACATCGGCTACGACAACGCGGCGAAGATCGCGAAGAAGGCCCACAAGGACGGCACGACCCTGCGCGAGGCCGCGGTGGCCCTGGGCCTCGTCGCTGCCGAGGACTTCGATCGCTTCGTCGACCCCAAGAAGATGGTCTGAGGATTCCACCATGAGCACCGACGACCGCACCGACGACGCGAACCCCCTCCTCCACGTCCAGTTCGAGGTCCCGTTCCAGAGCATCACCGCCGCGCACGTCGAGCCGGCGGTCGACGTCCTGCTCGAGCGGGCGCGGGCCGACATCGAGACCATCGCGAACGCGACCGAGCCCGCGACCTACGAGAACACCCTGGGCGCGCTCGAGCGCTCGGGCCTGGGGCTCGAGTACGCGATGGGGATCGTCGGCCACCTCGAGTCGGTGGTCACCAACGACGCGCTGCGCGAGGCCTACAACGCGGTGCAGCCCAAGGTCGCGGCGTTCTCGTCGTCGATCCCGCTGCACGCGGGCCTGTGGAAGCGGCTGCAGGCGCTGGGCAACAGCGCCGAGGTCGCGACGCTCGACCCGACGCGGCGGCGGCACCTCGACAAGACGCTCGCCGAGTTCCGCCGGCACGGCGCCGAGCTCGACGACGCCGGCAAGGCCGAGCTGCAGCGCATCGACGTCGAGCTCGCGATGGCGACGACGAAGTTCTCCGAGAACGTCCTCGACGCGACCCAGGCGTGGGAGATGATCCTGACCGACGAGTCGATGCTCGCCGGGCTCCCGCCGTCGGCCAAGGAGGCCGCGGCCGCGAGCGCGCAGGCCAAGGGCAAGGCCGGGTTCCGCTTCACGCTGCAGGCGCCGTCGATGATCGCGGTGCTGACGTACCTCGACGACGCGGGGGTCCGCCGCGACGTCTGGCGGGCCAGCAACACCCGCGCCACCGCGGCGCCCTACGACAACCGCCCCGTGATGGCCGACATCCTCCGGCTGCGCGCGGCCCGGGCCAAGCTGCTCGGGTTCGCCAACTTCGCCGACCTCGTGCTCGTCGATCGCATGGCGAAGAACGGCGAGCGCGCGCGGACCTTCCTCGACGAGCTGCGCGCCCGCTCCGAGGCCGCGTTCGTCCGCGAGAACGACGAGCTGCTCGCGTTCCGTCGCGAGGTCGAGGGGCCCGACGCGCCCGCGCTCGAGCCGTGGGACGTGGCGTACTGGGCCGAGAAGCAGCGCCGCGCCCGCTACGATTTCGACGAGGAGGCCCTGCGACCGTACTTCGCCTTCGATGCCGTGCTCCGAGGCATCTTCACCATCGCCGAGCGGCTCTACGGCGTGCGCGTCGAGCCCGAGCCCGCCATGCCGGTGTGGCACCCGTCGGTGCACGCCTACCGCTTCCTCGACGCCGATGGGACCGCGGCGCAGCCCCCAACGAAGCTCGGGGCGTTCTACGTCGACCCCTACCCCCGCGAGACCAAGCGCGACGGCGCGTGGATGAACGGCCTCATCACCGGCCGGCCCACGCCCGCGGGCTTCGAGCCCCACCTCGGCCTCATCTGCGGCAACCTCACCGAGCCGCTCCCCGGGCGCCCCGGTGGTGCTGCCGAGGGCGGGCTGCTCACGCACCGCGAGGTCGAGACCGTGGCCCACGAGTTCGGCCACCTGCTGCACCACCTGCTGTCGCGCGTGAGCGTGCGGGCGCTGGGCGGGACCAACGTGGCGTGGGACTTCGTCGAGCTGCCGTCGCAGATCCTGGAGAACTGGTGCTGGGAGCGCGAGGCGCTCGATCTGTTCGCGCGCCACGTCGACGACGGCCACGTGATCCCCGAGGCGTTGCTCGAGCCGATGCGGCGCGCGCGGACCTTCCGCGCCGCGGCCGCGATGATGCGGCAGCTCGGCTTCTGCGACGTCGACCTCTCGCTGCACATGCGCTACGACCCCGACAAGGACGGCGACGTCGTGGCCTACGCGCGGTCGATCATGCAGCGCTACGCGCCCGCGCCGCTGCCCGACGACTACGCGATGATCGCCGGCTTCGGCCACCTGTTCGCGCACCCGGTGGGCTACGCCGCGGGCTACTACTCGTACAAGTGGGCCGAGGTCCTCGACGCCGACGCGTTCGATCGGTTCGAGCAGGAGGGCATCTTCAACCGCACCACCGGCGACGCGTTCCGGCGCACGATCCTCGAGCGCGGCGACAGCGGCGATCCCGACGCCCTGTTCCGCGACTTCCGCGGCCGTGCGCCCGACGTGACCCCCCTGCTGCGGCGCAGCGGCCTGCTGTGATCACGCCGGGACGGCCGCGGCCCCGGGGCTTGCTACACTGCGGGTCGCGATGCCGCGGCTGACCGAGGGACCCCTCGCGGGGTCGTACCTGCCGGACTACGGCGGCGGCTCGACCGTCGAGCTGATGGCGTCGATCATCCGCAGCCGCGGCGGTCGCTCGCCGCACCGCGATCTGGACGTGATGCCGGCGCGCATGCTCGAGGACGCGCGGGCGCTGGTGTACCTCGTCATCGACGGCCTCGGCTTCGCGCAGCTGCAGCGCCACCTCGCCCGGGGCCAGGGTGCCGCGTTCTTCGGCCGCCACCCGGCCGCGGCGATCTCGACGGTGTTCCCGGCGACGACGGCCGCGGCGGTCACCACATTCGACACCGGCGCGAGCCCGACCGAGCACGGCATCCTGAGCTGGTACCTGCACCTGCCCGATCAGGGCTGCATCGCCACCGTGCTGCGCACGACGACGCGGATCGGCACGCCGCTGTTCCCCGAGGGGTTCGACCTGCAGCGCTACTACCAGGTGCCGTCGCACGTCGCGACGATGACCGACACGATGGCGCTGCTGTCGTGGGGCGAGATCCCGAACGTGCCGTTCGGCCGGGTCGGCACGCGCTGGCAGGATCGACGGCGCTACGATGACCTCGAGCAGATGATCGGCACCATCGCCGAGTTCGCCGCCGAGCCCGGTCGCCGGGTCGCATACGCGTACTGGCCGCGCTACGACGGGTTGTGCCACGAGGTCGGCTGCACGCACCCCGATCTCGACGCGCACTTCGACGCGATCGATGCGGCGCTCGGCGAGCTGCACCGCCGGCTCGCCGGAACGGACGCCGCGTTGATCGTGCTCGCGGACCACGGGCTGGTCGATGTCGACGGGGGGCACTGCATCGATCTCGCCGAGGTCGACGGGCTCATGGATTGCCTCGCCACCGCGCCGGCAGGCGATCAGCGGCAGATGTCGCTGTTCGTGCGTCCGCACGCGCAGGCCGAGTTCGACCGGGTGTTCGAGCGGTCGCTCGCCCGCGCGTGCATGCGCATCGACGGGCGCGCGCTGCAGGCCCTCGGGGCGTTCGGCCCGGGCACGCCGCACCCGCAGCTCCACCGCCGCGTCGGGGACGTGGTGCTCGTCAGCCGCGACGGCTGGGCGATGGGCTACACCCCGCCCGGCACCGATCCGGTGTTCATGCCCGGCAGCCACGGCGGCATGTCCGAGGCCGAGATCCGCATCCCGCTCGTCGTCGTCCGACCGTGACGACGACGCCGACAGGAATCCCCATGGACGTCGTGCGCATCGGCATCTCCGCCAACTTCTTCC
Organism: Nannocystaceae bacterium; assembly: GCA_044344875.1. Lineage (GTDB taxonomy): Bacteria > Myxococcota_A > Polyangia > Nannocystales > Nannocystaceae > Xiheibacterium. The sequence goes on along the minus strand of JBIJCC010000114.1, from coordinate 17,121 downwards.
ACGCCGATCCCGAGCGGGCGGTGTTCCGCCACAAGACGCTGCAGTACCTCGAGGAGCGGATGGCGCTGGCGATCTTCCGCGCCGGCGCCGTGCCGGTGATGCTGCCGGATCTCAAGGACCCCGCCGCGCTCGCGTCGGTCATGCGCCTGGTCGACGGCCTCGTGCTCGCCGGCGGCGCCGACGTGAGCCCGACGAGCTATGGTCAGACACCGCTGCGCGACACCTGGCGCGGTGACGCGGTGCGCGACGCCTACGAGTGCCAGCTCGTGCGCCTCGCGACCGATCGGGGCCTGCCGGTGCTCGGGATCTGCCGCGGCATCCAGCTGCTCAACGTGGCGCTCGGCGGCACGCTGTGGCAGGACATCAACACGCAGGTCGAGGGTACGCTGGTGCATCGCGACTGGCATCGCTACGACGAGAACGGCCACGGGATCCGCGTCGACGCCGACAGCTGGGTCGGTCAGGTCTACGGCGGACGCACCGAGCTGCAGGTGAACAGCATCCACCACCAGGCGATCGCCGAGCTCGCCCCGGGCCTGCGCGCGACGGCGTGGGCCCCCGATGGGATCATCGAGGCCGCCGAGTCGACCGATCCCGCGCGGTTCATCACCGCGGTGCAGTGGCACCCCGAGTGGCTCGAGGCCGAGCGCGTCGCCGACGGTGCGCCCGACGCGGGTCGTGCCGCGGGTGCGGCCATCTTCGACGCCTTCGTGCGCCGCTGCGCGCAACCGCCCACAGCGGGCGCCGGGAACGCGTAGACGCGGGCTTTGGCGGGCCCCGCGGCGGCCGACTTTGGTAGCCTGGTGGGCAATGGCTTGCCGACGCTTCGCGGGGTTGCTGTGGCTGGGTTCCACCGTCGCGATGGCGTGTGCCGATGACGGCACCGCGATCTCCGGCACGCTCGGGGACACCACGGCCGACGCGGTGGACACGAGTGACGGCGGTGGGGATCCATCGACGGCGACGGACGCCTCGGATCCGACGACCGCAGGAACCGCGAGCGCCGATGGCTCGACGACCGACGAGCCCGGCGAGAGCAGCGGCGACCCCGACGGCACCACGGGCGTCACGGACGAGTGTCCGCCGCCGCCGGCCTGTGACACGCCGCTGCCGAACCCTGGCCCCACGGTCGACTGGAACGACGGACAGTCGTCGATCATCACGGCCGTCGGCGGGCCGGTGCACCGCGGGCGCGACATGTTCTACAACCCCGGCGACGCGCAGTGGGTGCTGGCGAAGTTCTCCTACGGCGCGACCGACTGGGATCTCGAGGGCGAGCGCATCGACCTGTACCTGCTGCGGGACTGCGCGGGGGAGTGGGAATCACTCGGGACCACCGAGACGACGTATGAGTCGTCCCCCCACCCCACCATCGAGGGCGTCGAGGACACCGGCGGGCGTCTGTACTTCCAGATCCCCGCGGACAAGGTGCTCGGCCCCGGACGCCACCGCGTGCACATGTTCGTGCGCGGCGACGCGACGGGCGTCGACATGTACATCGAGATCGTCGATCCCGGCACGCCGATCTTCCTCGCCGACGTCGACGGCACGCTGACGACGACCGAGACCGAGGAATTCACCGCGCTGCTCACCGGCGTCACCCCGAACGTGAACCCCTCGGCGCCCGAGGCCCTGTGGACCCTGGTCGAGCGCGGCTATCGGCCGATGTACCTCACTGCGCGCCCGGAGTTCCTCGGCCAACGCACCCGGGAGTTCGTCGAGGAGCGGGCGCTGCCGCCGGGCATCATCCACACGACGTTGAACTTCACCGGGGCGCTCGGTGAGGTCGCGGTGACGTACAAGACCGAGGAACTCGCGGCGCTCGAGGCCCGCGGCTTGGTGCCGGCGTGGGTGTTCGGCAACACGAGCAGCGACGCGGACGCGTACGAGGCCGCGGGGATCGAGCCGGTGGATCACCGCATCTTCTTCCAGTACGACGACGAGCACGGCGGGCGGAGGATCGAGAACTACACGGAGCTGGTGGGGGAGTTCGCGGCGTTGGATTCGGTCTGCGAGTGAGCTCGCGACGAACGACCCGCGGCGACTGGGTTGCCGCCGCGTGACGACAGCGCAACGGCCGAATGGCCAGTCGACCTGATGAGTGAGGATCGGTGACGCCGAACCTTCGGCATGTCCCTGGAGGTCGTCTTGTGGCGACGTTCGACGCCTGCTACGACAGCGCCACTGCACGCGACTCGCCACGTCGGCGAGTCGAGTGCAATGGCGCGGCGTCGGTGTGACGCAGGAAGTCGAGCGCGGATCATGGTCGAGATTTCGGACAGCACGTTCTCGTTGACGGGGCGCGTCGTGGATGCGCGTGGGGCGGGTCTGGGCGCGCTGCGCGTGGTCGTGGTCGCGACGACGGCGAACGATCGCACCGCGATGGCGAGCGGCGCGACGGGCACCGACGGGACGTTCTCGCTCCCGGTCTCGCAGCCCGATGCGCTCGCGATGTTCCGCCGCGAGGGCGACCAGGGAGAGGCCTGGTCCGCCGAGTCGACGATCGAGCTCACCATCGTCGGCAACTCCGGTCGGATGCACCGCGAGCGACGTCGGATCCGCATCGATCAGCTGTTGGGCACGCCGTCCCTCGGCGAGATCGTCGTCGGGTCGGCGTCGGCATCCGCGAGCTACGGCCTGCGGGTGCGCGTGGTGACAACGTCGAGTCGACCCGTCATCGGCGCGACGGTCGTGATCCGCGACGCCCGCCGCGGGGCCACGGCCACGCTCGGGACCGGCCGTACCGATCCGCGCGGTGAGGTGACCGTCCACTACACCGGGGCCTCCGGTGCGTCGGCGACGGCGTCGGGTCAACACGTTCGAGTGGAGGTTCGAGAGGGCACGACGGTGCTCGGACGCAGCGCGGTGCTGTTCTCCCCCGCGGACGACGCGTGGGTCGAGCTCGCGGTCCGCGACGACCGCTACCGCGGCCCCAGCGAGTTCGAGCGGATCGCGTCGGCGCTCCAGCCGGTCCTCGGCTCCACGCCCGCGAGCACGCTCGCGGCGGATGATCTCGAGGATGTCGCCCATCAGGCGGACATCGCCCCGCTGCCGCTGGCCGACTACATCCGCTCGACCCGACTCGCACGGCCGGGGATCGACGCCGCGTGGTTCTACGCCCTGCTGCGCGACGGGCTGCCCGCATCGCTGCCAGCGTTGCTCGCCGCGGGCGCGAGGAGGTGGCGGCACGCATTGACCCGTGCCCTCGACGGCCAGCTCGTCCCGCAGCCCACCGGAAGTCGCGACGTCGCGGTCGACGCAGTGATCGCCGCGCTCCGGGGCGCGGCCGCCGAGGCCCTGCTCCAGACGACGTCCGAGGGCGACGCCCGCCTGCCCACGGCCATCGCCGCCAGCGGGGTGTCAGCCACCGGTCGGCTCCGCTTCGCCCAGGTCTGGGTCGCCCATTCCGGCGACGTCGCCTCGTTCTGGTCGCACCTCCGCACCGCGACGGACGTACCTCGCGCCGAGGTCGACACGCTCGAGTTCGCGGTGCACGCAGCCACCACGGTCGGGCATCACCGACCGGCACTCGACGCGCTGGTGGCCCTACGGGCCCGCGGAGAGTTCCGTGACCTCCGCGAGCTCGCGGGCTGGGACACCGCCCGCTGGCGATCGTTCGTCGCCGGCGTCGGCGCGCCGCCGCACCTCCCCGGGGCGAGCGCACCCGAGCGCGAGGCGAACTACGCCGCGACGCTCGAGCGCGCGAGCGAGGATCTCTTCCCCACCGCCTATCTCGCCCACCGGTTCAGTCGGGAGACCGTCCCCGGCACCGCGGCCGCGGCGGCCTTCCTCCAGCGCAACGCCGACTTCGATCTGGTCGGCACGATCGTCCAGAAGTACGTCGAAGAGCGCCCGGGATCCGTGGGCACGGGGCCGGACGCCGCGACGGCCGTCGACGAATTGAAGCGCGTGCAGCGGGTCTACAACCTGGCGCCGCGGATGCACCGCGCCGCCATCACCTCGACGCTTCTGCGCCGTGGAATCGCCTCCGCGGCTCAGATCGTGCGGATGGGGTTCGACGGCTTCGTCGACAGCCATGCCGCGGCCCTCGAGGGCAGCCATCCGACCCTGTCCGGCCGACAGATCGCCGCGACGATCTTCGAGCGCGCGACCCAGCGCAACGCGTTCTCGGTCGCGTTGATGGGCCAGTTCGGCGCGTCGTTCAACGCGATCTCCATGGGCGGCGTACCACAGCACGCCTTCCCGGGCGACGGCCCCGGGATGGCCGCGCTGCGCGAGCTGTTCGGGTCGTTGGACTATTGCGCATGCGAGCACTGCCGCTCGGTGTTCGGACCGGCAGCCTACTTCGTCGACCTCCTGGCGCTCCTCGAGAGTCGACCCGCGGTCGATCCCACGGACAACGCGCTGGATGTCCTGCGCACCCGACGCCCCGATCTCACCGGCATCGAGCTGTCGTGCGCGAACACCAACACCGTGCTGCCCTACCTCGACCTGGTGCTCGAGGTCCTCGAGTCCGTCGCCACCAATCCGGCGTCGCCGCTCGTGCCGCGGCAGACCCGGCGCAGCGCCGCGGAGCTGCGGATCGCCGCGGAGCACCACCTCGCGTCCGCCTACGACGTGGTCGAGTCCGAAGTCTACCCGTGGACGCTGCCGTTCTCGCTGTCGACCGAGCGCCTGCGGATTCTCATGCGTCAGCTCGGGGTCACGCGAGAGCGAGCGATGGAGACGTTCGCGCTCGACCCCGAGGCACCGATGGCCTCCGACCGGATCGCCGAGTCCCTGGGGATGACGCGTCGCGAGCTGCAGCTCGTCAGCGGCGCGACCGCGTTCCCCCTCGTCGAATTCCCCGCCGTCCCCACCCAGGCGGCGTGGGGCATGACTGGCGTCGCGCCGTGGACGACACAACTCGCCGAGGAGGTCGCGACCACGCTGGATCGCGCCGGCTCGACCTACGACGAGATGCTCGCGCTCTTCGAGCTCGAGTTCATGAATCCCCTGGGCCTCGCGACCCCGGTCCGCGTGTTCTTCGAGGAGCCCAGCTGCAACCTTGCCGACGCGCGCCTGGAGAACCTCACGCCCGCGGTGCTCGACCGCTGGCATCGCTTCGTTCGGCTGTGGCGCAAGCGCGGCGGAACGATGCGGGGCCTGGACCGCTGCATCCGCGTGCTCGGCTCCGGCGTGCTCGACCGCGCCTGCCTGGCCGCGCTCGTCGGCGCCGATGCCGTCGCGGCGCGACTCGGCGGCCGTCTCGACGATCTCCTCGTGCTCTGGCGCCCCCTCGACACCCGCGGCTACCCGCAGGAGCTGTCGCCCTACCATCGCCTGTTTGCGAATCGCGAGGTCACCCCCACCCTCGACCTCGCGTTCGCGATCGCGAACGGAGGTGAGGATGTCATCGGGCCGGCGGTCCCGCTCGCGGCGCATCTCGATACCCTGCGAGCGGCGCTGCGCCTGGGCGCCGAGGACCTCGAGTTCCTGATCGACGCGACCCTCGGGCCAGCGCCGCAGGTGAACCGGACCAACGTCTCGATCCTGACCCGCCACGTCGTCCTGGCGAGGGCGCTCGGGCTGCGTGTCCAGGAGCTCGTGCAGGTTCGGGCTTGGGTGGGTGCCGCCATCGATCCCTTCGCATCGCCGAGCGCCACCGCGAGCTTCGCGGACGAGGTCGAGCGGATCCGCCGCTCGGGCATCGAGCCCGACGCGCTCGACTACCTGCTGCGCCACCGATTCGCGCCCGAGGCCGGCCTCCACCCCTCGGCCGCCGACGTCGACACGCTCCTCGCCTCGATCGTCGACGCGGCGCGACGGCTCGAGGAGGTCCTCTCCGCGGTGACCGGCGAGCCCGCGACGCAGGTCGCCGCACACCTGTCCACGGTCTTCGCCGACGCGGCGGTGGTCCGCGAGTTCAGCCGGATCCTCGGGCTCACGATCGCCCCGTCGGACGACGAGAACGCATTCGTCGCCACGCGCCTCCCCATGTTCGTCGACGCCAACGATGTCGACGGCGCCCTGCTGGCGTTCGCTTCGGCCGCGACACCCGAGGCGCGCATCGACCTCGTGCTGGGCTGGCTCGTGACCCACCGCCGCCGCGTGGGTCGGCGCGAGGCCCTGATGCAGCTGCTCGCGGCCACCACCGGGCTCGCGGCGAGCGCTGTCCGGGTCCTCGTGGACGAGGTCCTGCACCGGGGAGGCTCGCGCCTCGCCGACGTCCTACTCGCCGAGGGCTTCCTGTCCACCGGCATCGACACCGCGCTGCAGCGCGACGCGGTCGTCCTGCTGCGTAAGGCCTCGCTGTTGATCGGCGGGCTCGGGATCGCGACCGAGGATCTCTCCTGGTACTTCACGACTCCGGCCGCGCCGCAGAGCATGGATCTCGACGCGCTGCCGCTGGCCCCGATCGACGATGGCAGCGTTCACTACGCCCAGTGGCGACGCGTCGTCGCGGGGCTCGGCCTGCGCGAGGCGCTGCGGACCGCACAGAACGCGTACGCCGAAGTGGCGGGCGCTGCGTCGATCCCCGCGGCCGTGGACGCGTTGGCCGACGCGACCGGATGGGACCGCGACACCGTGGCGTTCGCCGTGGGCGACGGCCTCCTCGGCCTCTCCCAGCCGGCCGACGTCGCCCAGCTCGCCGACCCCTTCGCACTCGAGCGCGTCGATCGGGTCGCCGATCTCGTCCGACGCACGGGCACGCGCGCCGCGGCGCTGGCCCAGTGGGCACGCGAGCAACCGAGCGCCGCGCGGGCCGACGCCGCGATGTCTGCCCTGCGGTCCCGCTACGCCGAGGACGTGTGGCCGGCGGTCATCACCCCGATCGTCGATGCGATGCGGGTGCGCCAGCGCGACGCCCTGCTCGCCCACATCCTGGCGAACTCGACGTTTCGCACCACGACCGAGCTCTACGCCCACTACCTCATCGACCCCGAGATGGAGGCGAACACCCTGACCTCGCGGATCCGCCTCGCGACGAGCGCGGTGCAGCTGTTCATCATGCGGGTGCTGATGGGCCTCGAGTCCCAGAGCGTCGTGTTCCCGCGCAGCATGGCCGAGCGCTGGACCTGGATGAAGCTCTATCGGGTCTGGGAGGCCAATCGTCGGGTCTTCTTCTACCCGGAGAACTGGATCGAGCCCGAGCTGCGCGACGACAAGAGCCCGTTCTTCCGCGAGCTCGAGCAGCACCTCAACCAGGGAGAGATCGACGACGCGCACGCCGAGGACGGCTACAAGGCCTACCTTCGCAAGCTCCACGAGGTCGCGCACCTCGAGACCCTCGGCATCTACGTCGAGCGCGACGCCGAGGACGGACCCGCGCGCGAGACCGTGCACGTCCTCTCACGGACCCGGAGCCTCCCGCACAGGTACTTCTATCGCCGACGCATCGATGATCTCTACTGGACCGCGTGGGAGCCGGTGCCCGTCGACGTGCAGGGCGACCAGGTCACGCTCGTGAGCTACAACCGTCGACTCTTCGTGTTCTGGCTGGAGCTCGCCCCGGAGTCGGCGCCCGCGCCGTCGAAGAAGGCGACGTCGATGAACGACGCCGTGAAGAGCACCCCGCGGCCCGCCAAGCACTACCACACGCGCGTCGGGTGGACGGAGTTCCGCGACGGCAACTGGGCGCCGAAGAAGCTCACGGCGCGGTCCGACGGGTATTTCAAGGCGAGCGACGAGATCCCCACGGAGGGATTCACGATCGTCGCGTGGCGCGAGGAGGCGGACGCCGACGGCGAAACACCCGTCCGCCTGCACGTCGATGGCGTGGCGCGGAACCTCGCAGCGCGTGCGACGACGACGCCTCGACCCGCCGTGACCTTCGCCGGATTCGTCTACGACGACTGTCGCGACGACCTCGAGGAGGAGCCGACCGCGAGGCTCGCCCAGTTCACGAGCGGAGATCTGGGCATGGGCGAGGACGTCGGCGTCCGCGGCCAGTTCCACCGCAGCAACGGGGTGGACGAGGCGTTCGACGTGCTGACGTACCACCCCGAGCTGACCGGCGCGGTCTTCGATCCCGACGACGGCCTCGACAACTCGGCCTACGTGCACCGCGATCTCCTCGAGAACCTCCCGCACACGTACCGTGTCACCGCGGCCCGTCAGCGCCGGCTCTACCTCGGCGACACGCCGCTGGTCTTCGACGATGCCGAACGCGCCATGTACGTCGCCCCCGTCGTCGAGCTGCGGGCGTACACGCCGCAGGGGGACGCGGTGCCCGGCGGCGCCGTGCTGCGCGCCCCGGTGAAGGTCGCGGCTCGGGCGGGCAGCGCCGCGTGGTGGGACCGCCTCGCGCTGCTGCCGGTCGCCGAGACGACCGCCGCGGCGGCGCGCGCCGGACAGCCCGCCGTGGCCCCGGCGTCGATGGTGAGCACGGCGCCGTGGGGCGGACGCGTCCCGGGGCGGACGTTTGCACCGCTGGCCTCCGTCGCCGAGCGAGCCGACGACGCCCCCGATCCCGCGCTCGCCGAACACAGCCTGGCGGTCGCACGGGGCACGCACCTCGCCAGCACCGCGTTCCAGCTGCAGAGCGCGGGCAACCCATCGCTCCTCGACCAGACGGTGATCCTGCAACGGATGTGGCGCATCGATCCGTTCCACCACCCGCACACCTGCGGTCTGCTCGCGATCCTCAACCGCCACGGCGTCGAGGGCGTCTTCACGAAGACGGACCGGCAGCTCGCCTCGCGGGTCGTCGTCAGCCACGGCGACGAGGCCATGCCGGGCCGACCGTATCGGCCCACCGATCGGGTGAGCCTGCCGGACACCGTCGACGACTACGACTTCACATTCGGCGGGGCCTACAGCGTCTACAACTGGGAGCTCTTCTTCCACGCACCGATGTGGATCGCCCAGCGCCTGCGCGGCGAGGGTCGATTCGCCGAGGCGCAGCGCTGGTACCACTTCCTCTTCGATCCGACCGCGGTCGCCGAGACCTCCGCCGAGGGGATCCCGCTCGAGGGCCCCGAGCGGTTCTGGAACATCAAGCCGTTGTTCGAGGAGATGGCCGACGGTCCCGTCGATGTGATCCGCACCATCTTCGGCGACGAGGGGCTGCAGACCCATCCGGAGGTCGCGAAGGACTTCTTCGACAGCATCGCGCAGTGGGTGCGCAATCCGTTCTCGCCGCATGCGATCGCGCGGGTCCGCATGGGGACATACCAGAAGTTCGTGGTGCGCAAGTACCTCGACAACCTGATCGAGTGGGCGGACTCGCTGTTCCGCGCCGACACGATCGAGTCGATCAACGAGGCGACACAGCTGTACCTGCTGGCCGCGTCGATCCTCGGTCCGAAGCCGCGGCAGATCTCCGAGATCACGACGCCCGTGCGCACCTACGACGAGCTGGCGTTCACGCAGTTGTTCGGGGGCCTCACCGAGCTCGAGGGGTTCTACCCGCCCGAGCTCCCGCCCCACGACGGCGGCGGGATGGACGACCCGCCTCCGCCGACGCCGCCGGTCTGGTGGTACTTCTGCCTGCCGCCGAACGACAAGCTGCTCGCGTACTGGGATACGGTCGGCGACCGGCTGTTCAAGATCCGGCACAGCCAGAACATCGACGGCGTCGAGCGCCAGCTCGCGCTGTTCGAGCCACCGATCGATCCGGCGCTGCTGGTCCGGGCGTTCGCCGCGGGGGTCGACATCGGCGCGGCCCTGTCCGACCTGCACGCGCCCCTGCCCCACTACCGGTACGGCGCGCTCTACGGCAAGGCCGTCGACCTCACGGCGGACGTGCGATCGCTGGGGGGCGCTCTGCTGTCCGCGATGGAGAAGCGCGACGGGGAGCGGCTCTCGCTGCTGCGCTCGCAGCACGAGATTGCGCTGCTGCAGGCGGTCCTCGACGTGCGCAAGGGTCAGGTGCGCGAGGCGGAGGAGGCGATCGGCGCGCTGGAGCGGCAGCGCGACACGGTGGAGGCGCGACGGGATTTCTACCTCGGCCGCGAGAAGATCAGCGGCAAGGAGAAGGCCGCGGCCGCGCTCTCGATCATCGCCTCGATCAATGACGTCGCGGCGGGCGCGTTGAAGGGGATCGCGGGCGCGCTCGCCCTCATCCCCGAGGGAGAAGTCGGCGTACTCGCCATCATTCCGCACATCAAGGCCATGTGGGGCGGGCGCAACCTGTCCAAGTCCCTCGACCTCGTCGGCGACGTTGCGGGGGTCGTCTCGGGCGTACTGCGACAGGCCTCGCAGTCGACCGCCACCTTCGCGGAATACGATCGCCGACATCAGGACTGGCAGTTCCAGGGCAAGCAAGCCGGCCTCGAGCTCGCGGCGATCGGCAAGCAGATCCTCGGCGCCCAGATCCGCCTCGCGATCGCCACCAAGGAGCTCGCGAACCACCAGCGGCAGATCGCCCAGTCGCAGCAGGTCGACGCGTTCATGCGCTCGAAGTTCACCAACGCGGAGCTGTACGACTGGATGGTCGCGCAGATCTCGGCCGTGTACTTCCAGAGCTACAAGCTCGCCTACGACATGGCGAAGAAGGCCGAGCGGGCGCTGCAGTTCGAGCTCGGCCGCGAGGATCTCGCGTTCATCGAGTTCGGCGCCTGGGACAGCCTGAAGAAGGGGCTGATGGCGGGCGAGCGCCTGAACCACTCGCTCAAGCGGCTCGACGGCGCGCAGATCGAGCACAACCGGCGGGAGCACGAGCTGACCAAGCGCGTATCCCTGCGCCAAATCGACCCGCGGGCCCTGCTCACCCTGCAGGAGACCGGCACGTGCACGTTCGAGGTCGGCGAGCTCCTGTTCGACCTCGATCACCCGGGGCACTACTTCCGGCGGCTCAAGTCCGTGGGGCTGTCGATCGACGCGACCGTCGATGCGCACACCTCCCCGGGCGCGACGCTGTCGCTGGTCCGCGACTCGCTGCGCGTCACCGCGTCCACTCCGGGGGGCGCCGGTGGCTACCCGCGCGATGCCGAGGCGCCGCAGGACGACGCCCGCTTCCGCGACGGCGTGGGCGGGGTGCAATCGATCGCGACCAGCCGCGGCCGCGACGACGCCGGGCTGTTCGAGCTGAACTTCCGCGACGAGCGGTACCTGCCGTTCGAGGGCGCGGGGGCGATCAGCACCTGGCGACTCGAGCTGCCCGCCGTCGCGCAGTTCGACTACCGATCGATCGGCGACATCGAGCTGCAGCTCCAGTACACCGCCCGCGACGGCGGAGCGCCGCTGCGCGCCGCCGCATCGACGTGGGTCGAAGCGCGCATCGCCGAGGCCATCGACGCCGCGAACGCCACGGGCCTGCTGCTCCTGCAGAGCGCGCAGAAGGACTTCGCCACCGGGTGGGAGCGGTTCCTCCGGCCGGTCGAGGGCCAGCAGGGCGCACCGCTGCCGATCCCGATCGTGCTGGCCAAGTTCCCGTTCATCGCCCGCTCGCGGAGCGTCGTGGTGGACGCCGTCGATCTCGTGTTCGTGGCGGAGGGTCCGGCGGCGCTGCTGCTCCCCACCGCGGCGCAGCCATCGACGGTGACGCTCCCCGGCGGCGAGGCACGGGCGGTGACGTACGCGGTGGATGGGCAGCTGGTGCGCGGGACGGTCAGCATGCCCGGCCCGGTGCCGCTGTCGGCGACCGCACCGCCGTGGGCCTGGTCGTTCGGGGACGGCGCGGTCGTCGATCCGGCGCGCGTCCTCGACCTCCTCGTCGTCGTTCGCTACCGCATCGGGGACGCGCCCTCGTGACGCGGCGCCCCGAATCGCGCGAGGCATCGCCGTCGGTCGGCGCGCACATCGGCCAACCCGAGCCGCCCGCGCCCGACGCCAAGCGCCAGAGCGACGCGGCGCGCGAGGCGGTGGCGCGTCCGGCCGAAGCGAAGCTCCCCGGGGCTGATCGCGAGTGGGTGCCGAAATTCGAGCTGCCCAAGGGGGGCGGCGCGATCAAGGCCACGGGCGAGAAGCTCGAATCGATCGCGTTCACCGGATCGGCGTCGTACTCGATCCCGATCGCCACATCGCCCTCGCGCGGGGGCGCGGCCCCGCAGCTCGGATTGGCGTACAGCTCGGGGGGTGGCAATGGGCCCTTCGGGACCGGCTGGTCGCTCGGGGTTCCCGCGATTGCACGCAAGACCGAGCGCGAGCTGCCGCAGTACGCCGACGGCCGCGAATCGGACACGTTCGTCCTCGCCGGTCTCGAGGATCTCGTGCCGCTGTGCGACGACGCGGGTCTTCGGGTCGTGCGGGAGCGGCCGGAGTACCGCGTGTATCCGTACCGCCCGCGCACGGAGGGCGCGTTCTCGCGGATCGAGCGATGGGTGCGGCGTAGCGATGGGGACACGCGGTGGCGCGTCCTGTCCCGCGACAACGCAACCGCGTGGTTCGGCGCCGATCCGCAGTCGCGGATCGCCGATCCCTCCGATTCTGCGCGGGTGTTCGCGTGGCTGCTCGAGTCCAGCGAAGACGACCGCGGCAACGTGACGCGCTACGTCTACAAGGCCGACGACGCCCCGGAGGCGAGCAGCGGCGCGGTGGCCGAGATCAACCGCGGGCCGACCACGCAACGATTCCTGGCGCGGGTGCTGTATGGCAATCGCGTGCCGGGCGTGGCGGATGCGTGGATGTTCGAGGTGGTCTTCGACTACGGCGAGTACGGCACCGTGGATCCTGCGACCGGTCGGGTGTTCGCCGAACCCGAGGAGGTGCGGCCGTGGTCGGTCCGCGCCGACGCGTTCTCGACGTTCCGCGCGGGATTCGACGTCCGCACGCGGCGGCTGTGTCGGCGCGTGCTGATGTTCCACCATTTCCCCGAGGAGCTCGGCGCGGCCTCGACTTTGGTCCGATCGACGGACTTCGAGTACGACGACGCCCCGCACCTGGCCAAGCTCGTGCGGGTGGTCCAACGCGTATACGAGCGTGATGCCGACGGGGGCTACGTCGCCGCCGAGTTCCCCGCGACGAGCTTCGGATACACCGAGGCGCGGGTGCAGCCCGAGCTGCGCGAGCTCGACGCCGAGAGCCTGCGCAATCTCCCCCACGGGCTGGATGGCGGATTTCGGCTCGTGGACCTCGACGGGGATGGGCTCCCCGGCATCGTGGCGCAGCTCGGCGACGCGCTGCACTACAAGGCGCCGCTGGGCGGCGGCCGCTTCGGTGCGCTCGCGATCCGCCAGCGCCAGACGACGACCGCGAAGCTCGGGCAGGACGGGCAGCTCGTGGATCTCGACGGCGACGGCCGGCCCGAGCTGATGCGGCTCGATGCCCAGGGCGGCGGCTACTACGGGCGCACGGGGACCGACGATGATTGGTCGCGGTACCGGCCGTTCGCGCAGCGATCGACGTTCGATCTGGGCGACCCGAACCTGCGGCAGGTCGACCTCGACGCCGACGGGCTGCCCGATCTGCTCATCAGCCGCGGCGACCACTTCGTGTGGGTGCCGTCGCTGGGCACCGAGGGCTACGGGCGCGCGCGGCTGGTGGCCAAGCCAGGCGACGAGCGCGACGGCCCCGCGGTGGTGTTCGACGATCCGAGCGGCCGGCTGTTCTTCGCCGACATGACGGGGGACGGGCTGCAGGACATCGTGCGGATCGACCACGGCGCGATCCACTACTGGCCCAACCTCGGCCGCGGCGTCTTCGGCCGGCGCATCACGATGCAGGACGCGCCACAGCTGGCGGCCCAGGCGGAGTTCGATCCGCGACGCGTGCGGCTCGCCGACATCGACGGCAGCGGCACGACGGATGTGATCTATCTGGATCACCGCGGCGCTCGGGCGTGGTTCAACCTGTCGGGGAACGGGTTCTCGGCCGCGACGCCGCTCCGACCGTTCCCGCGGGTGGGGGCGACCACCGCCGTCGAGGTGGTGGATCTGCTCGGCAAGGGGACCGCGTGCTTGATGTGGTCGGAGCGCGGGGCGTGGGCGGGGCCCGATCGGGTGAACTACCTCGATCTGATGGGCGACAAGCCGCACCTGCTGGTGTCGGTGGACAACGGGATGGGGCTGCAGACGCGCGTGCGGTACGAAGCGAGCACGGCGCAGGCATTGAGGGATCGGGCGAGCGGTCAGGAGTGGATCACGCGGCTGCCGTTCCCGGTGTACGTGGTGACGCGCGTCGAGCAGTACGACCAGGTGGCGCGGCGGCGGTTCGTGCAGCGATCGTCGTATCACCATGGGTACTTCGATGCGGTCGAGCGCGAGTTTCATGGATTCGCGCGGGTCGAGCGGTGGGACACCGAGGGGTATGAGGATTTCGAGCAGCCGGGGTTGTTCGAGTTGGCGGCGATCGCCGGGAGCGACGGAAGTGACGGCGTCGAGCGGCAGCTGCATCAGCCGCCGGTGCATACGCGGTCGTGGTTCCACACGGGCGCGTACTTCGGCGCGCAGGGGATGAGCGAGCGGCTGCGGGCGGAGTACTGGGACGGGGATCCGCAGGCGTGGGGATTGCCCGAGACCGTGCTGCCCGAGGTGCTGGATCCGGAGGAGTGCCGCGAGGCGGTGCGGGCGGTGCGGGGACGGCTGCTGCGCGAGGAGGTGTACGGGCTCGACGGGTCGGAGATCGAGGGCGTGCCGTACACGGTGGCGCAGGCGAACGCCGGCGTGCGGCGGGTGCAGGCGCGCGGGGAGAACAAGCATGCGGTGTTCTTCGTGCACGATCGCGAGGCGCTGTCGTATTCGTACGATCGCGTCGCCGGGGATCCGCGGGTGACTCACGCGCTGGTGTTGGAGGTGGACGCGTACGGCAACGTGACGCGGCAGATGAGCGTGGGGTACCCGCGGCGGGTGGTGCCGGTGGGGTTGCCCGAGCAGGGGCGGCGGACGGTGGTGCTCGGCGAGGCGAGCTTCGCGGTGATCGATGATCCGGTCGGCGTGGCGGATGTGCTGCGGATCGGGGTGCCGACGGGGGCGCGGAGCTACGAGGTGTTGGGGTTGCCCGAGGGGGCGCCGATCGGGGTGGACGCGGCGCGGGCCGGGTTGATCGGGGCGGTGATCGAGGCGCCGGAGTTCGCGGCGCCTGTCGTGGATGGTCTCGTGCACCTGCGTTTGCTCGGGGCCGAGCGGACGCTGTACTACGCGGAGGACCTCAGCGACGCGTTGCCGTGGGGGGCGTGCGGCACGCGGGCGCTGCCGTTCGAGCTGCAGGCCGCCGCGTTCAGCGACGGGCAGGTGGCGGCGGTGTATGGGGACGAGGTCGACGCGGCGCTGCTCGGCGAGGCCGGGTACGTGCGCGACGACGGGCTGTGGTGGGCGCGGTCGATGCGGCAGGTGTTCGATGCGGCGCGGTTCTTCGCGCCGATCGAGGTGCACGACGCGTTCGGGAATCCGCCGACACGGATTGCGTATGACGCGGCGGTGTTGTTCGCGACGTCGGTCACCGACGCGATGGGGAATGTGGTCTCGGCGGAGTACGACTATCGCGTGCTGGCGCCGCGGGTCGTGATCGATGCGAACGGGTCCCGCGGCGGGGTGGTATTCGACGGGCGCGGGATGGTGGTCGCGACGTATGTCGCGGGCCGACCGGGGTCGGGCCTGGGCGACACGCCAGAGGATCCGACGAGCACGATGGACTACGACCTGTTCGCGTGGCGGGACCGGGGTGAGCCGAATGTGGTGCACACGCGCACGAGGGAGCGCCATGGCGATCCCACGACGCGGTGGCTCGAGCAGTGGGTCTACAGCGACGGTTCCGGGCACGAGATCCTGCGCAAGGCCAGCGCGGAGCCGGGCGATGCACCGCTGCGCGGACCCGACGGTGCGCTCTTGCTAGGCGCGGATGGGGCGCCCGTCGTGGGGCCGGCGGATCCGCGGTACGTCGGCAGCGGCCGGACGGTGTTCGACAACAAGGGCCAGGTCGTGAAGCAGTACGAGCCGTACTTCTCGCGAACGCCCGGGTACGAGGCCGAGGTCGAGCTGCGCGAGCACGGGGTCACGGCGATCGTGCACTACGACGTGATCGGTCGCGTCGTGCGGACGGAGCTGCCGAACGGGACGTTCTCGCGGGCCGAGCACGGCGGGTGGGTGCAGCGGGCGTGGGATCCGAACGACACCGTGCTGGAGAGCGCGTGGTTCGCGGCGCAGGCCGGAGGCGGGATGGGATCGGCGGAGCAGCGGGCGGCGGTGTTGACCGCGGCGCATGCGGACACGCCGACGATGATGCACGTGGATGCGCTCGGGCGGACGTGTTTGATCGAGGAGCACGCGGGGTTCGTAGGGGATCCGGCGGTGGCGGTGCTGCACGCCACGCGGCTTCGGCTCGACGTGGTCGGGAACGTGGTCGCGGTGATCGACGCGCGGGGGAACACCGCCGAGGCGCGGGTGTTCGGGATGCTCGGGCAGGTGCTGCGGACGGACTCGGAGGACGCCGGGTTGCGGATCGGGCTCGCGGATGTCGCGGGGGGCGTGTTTCGGAGCTGGAATGCGCGTGGGTTCACGACGCGGGTGCAGTACGATTCGTTGCGGCGGGCGACGCATCAGTTCGTGACGCCGCCGGGGGGCGACGAGATTGTGGTCGCGCGGACGGTGTACGGCGAGCAGGTCGCCGAACCGGCGCGGACGGATGCGAATCTCCGGGGGCGCGTGTTTCGGGTCTACGACGGCGCCGGGGTCATCACGAACGCCGCGTATGACTTCGAGGGGAACCTGCTCGCGCAGGAGCGCCGGCTGGCGGTGGCGTTCGCGACGACGCAGGACTGGTCGGTGCTCGACGGGGCGGTGCCGGCAAGCGCCGAGGGCATCGCGGCGCTTGCCGAGGCCGATCTCGAGGCCGAGGTGTTCGCGACGGCGTCCGAGTACGACGCGTTGCACCGGGTCACGTCGAGCACGACCCCCGATGGATCGCTGACGCTGTCGACGTACAACGACGCGGGCCTCCTCGAGGCCGTCGCGGTGCGGATCCGCGGGGCGGCGACGGCGACGACGTTCGTGTCGGGCTTCGACTACGACGCTCGCGGCCAGCGGCAGCGGTGCGTGCACGGGAACGGGACCGTGACGACGAACGCGTACGACCCGCGGACGTTTCGGCTCGTGCGGCTGCGGCTGGTTCGCGAGGCCGACGCGGCGGTGCTGCAGGATCTGCGGTACACGTACGACCCGGTCGGGAACATCACGGAGATCCGCGACGGCGCGCAGCAGGCGGTGTACTTCGCCAATGCGGTGGTGTCCGCGGACCAGCGGTTCGAGTACGACGCGCTGTATCGGCTGGTGCGCGCGGAGGGCCGGGAGCACGCGTCGCTCG
>JBIJCC010000028.1:0-100375 GCA_044344875.1 Nannocystaceae bacterium | reverse complement strand
CTTCGTGTGGACCAAGACCGCCGACGAGATCCTCGCGAAGATGCGGCGCTTCGGCCTCCGAACCCAGCAGGTGCACGGTGATTGACCCCGGGGGTTTTGCTAGAAATCAAGGATCCAGGGGACTAGCCGATCGCCGCCAGCACGGCGTCGGCATCCGCCGCGACCGCGCGGCAGGTCATCTGCTGGCACGCGACGACACCGAGCTTCGGCGCGACGCTGAACGACCACGACAGCGCGAGACCCCGCTCGAGCCGCGCTGCCGCGAGGCGATCGCGGATCGCCACGATCGCGGCGTCGTTCGCATCGGGCCCGCGCAGCTTCACGTGCCGCGCCGCGGGCCCGGCGTGCATCGCCCCCGTCAGTAGACTCGCGTAGCCGAAGGGCTGGGCGCTCGCCGCCCGGAAGCGCTCGAGGATCGCGTCGAGGCGCGCGCGCGTGCCCTCGGGCGCGCGATCGCAGGCGTCGAGCCGCGCGAGCAGCTCGACCATCACGCCGACGCCCGAGGGCAACGGGCCGTCGTGTTGGCTCTCGGTTCGCTCGATCAGCGCCTCGGCGTCGTCGGCCGTCAGGAAGAAGCCCGCGTCGCGCCCGTAGTGCGCGACGGCGTGGGCGGCCAGGATCGCGGCGCGATCGAGCCACGTCGGATCGAGCGTCCACTCGTGGACGTCGAGGCACGCGCGGCCGAGGAACGCGACGTCGTCGAGCACGCCGCGCAGGTGCACGCGGTCGCCATGGGCCGATCGCGACACACGACCGCCGTCGCCGACGTGGTCGCGCCACAGCGCGACGCAGGCCTGCACGCCGAGCTCGCCGAGCCCACGATCGCCGAGGGCGAAGCCGCTGCGAACGAGCCCCGACACGAGCAGCGCGTTCCAGCTGGCGAGCCGCTTGTCGTCGAGCAGCGGCGGCACGCGGGTCGATCGGCGCGCCAGCATGCGCTGACGCGAGGGCTCGAGCCGGGCGAGCAGTGCCTCGACGTCCGTGCCCTGCTCGCGCGCGCAGACCTCGAGCGGCCGCGGCAGGTGCAGGATCGACGCGCCCTCGAAGTTGCCGCCCGCGGTCACGCCCCACAGCGCGCAGACCCACGGCGCCTCGTCCCCGAGCACCGCGGCGATCTCCTCGGGCGTCCACACGAAGTACTTGCCCTCGACGCCCTCGCTGTCGGCGTCGGTCGCCGCGAAGAACGTGCCCGAGTCGTGGCGCATCTCGGCGACGAGGTACGCGACGCTCTCACGGACGACGCGTGCGAGGTGCTCGGCCTCGGGCCAGCCCACCGCCGCCTCGGCGTACAGCGGCAGCAGCATCGCGTTGTCGTAGAGCATCTTCTCGAAGTGCGGCACGAGCCACTTCTGATCGGTGCTGTAGCGCGCGAAGCCGCCGCGGAGGTGATCGTAGATCCCGCCCTCGGCCATCTTGTCGAGGGTGAGCCGCAGCGCGTTGCCGGCGTCCGTCGCGAGGCGATCGTCCGCGGCCCCGCGCGCGAGCACGGCGAGGATCTCGAGCGCCGTCGGGTTGGGGAACTTGGGCTCGCGCCCGAAGCCGCCCCACTTCGGATCGATGCGGTCGACGAGGCGCTTGCCGGCCTCGCGCAACGAGGCCTCGGTGCCGAGCTCCGGCGATCCCGAGGACGTGCGGCGCTCGTCGTCGACGATGCCCGCGATCGCGGCGAAGCCCTCGCGAAACGACGCGACCTGCTCGGCGATCTTCGCCGGGTTGCTCGCGTACAGCTCCGCGAGCGCGTCGAGCACCTGCATGAACCCGGGCCGCCCGTACTTGCTGTGCGGTGGGAAGTACGTGCCGCCGTAGAACGGCTCGCCGCTCGGCGTCAGGAACACGGTGAGCGGCCAACCACCGCCCTGACCGAGGAGCTGCACGACCTTCTGGTAGATCGTGTCGATGTCGGGTCGCTCCTCGCGATCGACCTTGATGTTGACGAAGGCGGCGTTCATGCGCGCCGCGATCGCGGGGTCCTCGAAGGACTCGTGCGCCATCACGTGGCACCAGTGGCACGCGCTGTAGCCGACCGACAGCAGGATCGGCCGATCCTCGGCGCGCGCCCGGGCGAACGCCTCGTCGCCCCACTCGTACCAGTCGACCGGGTTGTCCTGGTGCTGGCGCAGGTACGGGCTGGTCGCGGCTGCGAGGCGGTTGGGCATGGCCGGCCGTAGCACGGGACCGTCCGGAACCGGCGGCATCCCGTGCCCTGCGGGCGATCGCGGCCCCCGCGGACCCCTCGGACGTGCCGGCCCCTGGATTTAGGGCCGTGATCCCCCTTGTCCCCCGCCCCGATCCTGCTATCGTCCGCGCCCTGTCGACCACGGAGAGGTGTCCGAGTGGTTGAAGGTGCCAGACTCGAAATCTGGTGAGGGTAACACCTCCGGGGGTTCGAATCCCTCCCTCTCCGCCCACGCGGTCCGGCCCTCGCCGGCCGCTCCCTTCCTCGAAGCCGCCCCTCGGAGGCCGACCCAGCATCCCAATCCCCAGCGTGGCAAGTCTCGCGTTCGCCGATCGTCTGGAGAGGTGTCCGAGTGGCCGAAGGTACATGACTGGAAATCATGTGTGGCGCAAAACGCCACCGCGGGTTCGAATCCCGCCCTCTCCGCCAACGCGAATTCCTGACTTCACCACCCCCATCCCCGATGGGCCTCGTGCCCCGGGCGACGGTTCCCCCGCCAACTCCGCCAGGACCGGAAGGTAGCAACGGTAACGGGGGGCCGGGTGCCCGGGGCCTTCTCGCGTCTCGCGCAGCGATGACGCCTCGCCTTCGCCCCCGTGGCTCCTGGTAATCTGGCCGGCAAGGAGATCCCCTTCGCATGCCGACCTGGTCCGAGCTGCAGCAATACGCGCGATCGAAGTACGTGCTCGAGGACGACGAGGAGAGCTTCTTCTCGCTCGTGTTCCGGATGGACAGTGGGCGCACGCAGAAGATCCGCGTCCGCACCTTCCAGGCCTTCGACGAGGCGTGGATCGAGTTCCGCAGCGTGGTCTGCAAGGGCGCCGAGATGCCCGCGAAGGTGGCCCTGCGCAAGAACAGCGAGTTCGCCATCGGAGCGCTCGCCCTCGACAGCGACGAGGACTATGTCCTGCTCCACAACGCGCCGCTGTCGACGATGGATCCGGCCGAGTTCGAGCGGCCGCTGCACGTGATCGCCGGCACCGCCGACTCCCTCGAGAAGGACTACTCCGAGGGCAACGACGACTGGTAGCCCGCGCCGTGGCACCGCCCGAGAACCGCCGGCCGTCTCGGGCGTCTACTGCTGCATGAGCGTCCAGGCCGCCCAGGTCGAGATCCAGCGCCCCTGCCCCGTCGAGCTCCCCGAGGACTTCCGGGGCGGCGCCCGCAACCGCCACTGCGGCCACTGCGATAAGACCGTGCACCTGCTGTCGAGCCTCACCGAGGCCGAGGCCACCGCCTTCCTCGAGCGGAGCGTCGGCCGCGATGTCTGCGTCACGTACCTCGTCGACGCCCGCGGCGACATCCTGTTCCAGCCCGAGACGATCGCGCCGCCCATCGTGCCGGTGTCGGCGCTGCGTCGACCGAGGCTGGGCGCCGCGGCGGCGGTCGGGCTCGGCCTCGCGCTGGCCGCCTGTGCACCCCACGACAACCCGCGCATCGAGGCCCAGGGGATCGAACGCGCCGTCGACGAGCCGTGCGAGTCGAAGCCTCCGGTCGTGCCGACCGAGCCACACAGCATGGTGGCCGGCGGCCTCGGCGTACTCGAGCCGCCACCCGTCGTCGAGGAGGTCCCCAAGCTCGAGCCGGCCAAGCTCGACCGCCCGCCGATGCACGCGGGCAAGCCGAAGGTCCGCCCGCCGCAGCAGGTCCGCGGCGGACGGGGCTGACATCGGGATCAGTAGTTCCGATCCGAACCGAAGATCTTGAACTCGAGCGAGTCCGCGGCGCGAGCGACCTGATACGCCAGCGCCGCGATGTCGACGTCGGTCGCGTTGGCGTGCACGAGGAAGCCCTGCACGACGATGTCGGGCATGTCGTTCTTGCCCTTCACCAACGTGACGCGGGCGAAGCCCGGCACGTCGGTCGCCGACAGCAGCACCTCGGGCTCGACGAGGCGCGACAGCTCGCCGACCTCGGCCTCGATGCCGACGAGCGGTCGACCCTCGAGGTACTCGTTGGTGCCGAGCACGACGAACAGCCGCACGACATGACGACGTCCCCCCTCGAGCTGGACCATCATCTCGAAGGACGTGTCCTGCTCGCGCCACGCCGCGCCGAGCAGCTCGGAGATCGGCGCCACGCGGGCGGCGAGCTCGTCCTTGCGACCCTTCGTCGACGCCGCCGGCTGTTGGCCCTGCTCGGGCAGCGGTGGGATCGGGGTGTCGGAGAGGATGTACCGCGTGACGAGGTCGTCGAAGTCGGTGTCGGTCTCGGCGTGGGACTGGAGGAACTCGACCGCGCGATCGATGGTGACCGGGCGGCCCCAGCCGACGACCAGTGGGTGACCACCCAACGCGCCGCGCCACGTGCGGGCGAACGAGCCGGTGTAGCAGGCGCCGAACACCATCAGCCGCAGGCCGGGCGAGACCTTCGCCGTCTCGACGTCGGTGTGCGCGACCAGGGATCCGTCGCAGCACTCGATGCGTCCGTCGTCGTGACCGTGCGCGCTCCAGTAGATGCCCGCCGGGATGAGCCCCTCGACGCCCTCGCCCTCGCCATACAGCGCGTCGAGGAAATCCTTGCGACCGCCCTGCGGATCGACGACGACGGTGAAGCCGGCGGCGCGCAGCACCTCGACGTCGTCCTGGATCTGCTCGGTCTCGCGGGCGACCATCATCTGATCGATGTCGCGCGCGACCTTGAGGCCAAAGATGAAGAGGAACGCCTTGCCGTCGCCGACGCCGCTCGCCGTCGGCGGATGCACGACGCGCACCGATGGATCGTCGCCGCGGCCGGGCGCGCCCCAGCTCTTCGGTCCGCGATCGAGCCAGCTGCCGCTCGGCGCCTCGCCAGTCGGTGATGCATCGGTCGCCGCCGCCTCCGCCGGCGCCTCGGTCGACGGCGGTGCTTCGGTCGACGGTGCTTCGGCCGCGGGCGGCACGATCGTCAACGGCGGCGTCGACGGTGGCGCAGCGCCGTCCGCCGGCGCCTCGACGGCCGCTGCGGCGGCGGCCTTCAGACGGGCCTCCTCCTTCAGCGCGCGCCGTCGCTGGTTGTACTCGTAGGTGGTGATCTTCGCAGCGCGATGCTCCTCCCACAGGGCATCGAGTGCAGCCTTCAGCGCGTCGTCGTCGGCCATCGCCGGCGATTCTACTTGGACGGCGCGGGCCCGGTCGAGCGGTCTGTCTGGAACTGGCGGCCGAAGAAGTAATTGAGGCTGCCGCCGAAGTAGAACCCCGTGTTCCAGCCTCCGGTGAGGGTGATTCCGAACACGTCCTTGATGATGACGCGGGCCGACAGCGCGAGGTTGACGATGGGGATGACCGGCGGGATGTCGCTGTTCTTCTTGCGGTAGCCGAACCGATCGAGATCCGCGGTGTTGCACTCGCCCTTGCTGCAGCGAGCGAAGCCCTGGGGGTTGGGCTGCGAGAGATCGTTGAAGTCGAAGTTGGGGTCGGCCCCCGACTCGGTGCCGTCGTACTTCGGTGTGCAGCGGGTGAAGTCCGCGAGATCCGCGGTGGTCTGGCAGGTGTCCGGTGTCACCGCGCCGTTGCTGAAGCCCGCCGGCGCGGCGCCGAGCGGCGTCTGCCACACGCCGCCGAAGACGATGCCGAGCCCGAGGCCACCGCCGCCGCCGATGCCGAACTCCACGTCGTCGCGCACGACGATGGGGGCGCGCGCGATGAAGTCCGCCTGGATGGTCATGATGTTCATCTTGACCTCGGTGTAGTCGGCGCCGCCGAGACCGTTCAGCACGGACTGGCCCTTGTCGAGCCACAGCGCGTCGGGCGTGTGCAGACGCTGGTAGCCGAGCACCCCGACGATGTCGAGGATCCGCGACTGGCGGTAGACGTACTCGAACGCCGTGTAGAAGTTGCAGCCCTGGGTCTTGATCAGGCCGCGATCAGCAGCGAAGCCACCGACCTTGTCGCCGCGGCACAGCGCGTTGCCGTGGGTCTCGAGGTAGCGCGAGAGGATCCACGTCGGCACCACCGTGATGCCGCCGCGCACGCCGACGCCGTGGCGGTTGAAGGTCTTGCTGCGGGCGCGGCCACGTTCGCCCTCGAGGGTCGCGTCGGAGGCCGTCTCGGGCTCGGGTTCGGCCTCGGTCTCGGTCGGATCGTCCGGGGGCGGCTCGGCGGCCGGCGGCGGGGTGTTCGAGTCCGGCGCCTTGGACGAGGTCGCTTCGAACGGCGGCGGCTCCTCCGCCGGCGGCTCCGCGACCGGGACCTCGGCCCGCGCGAGCACGAGCGCAGGCGGGGATCCATGGGGTGCGCCGCGGCGATCTGCGGCATCACGACGACGGCGAACAAGCTCGAGCCAAGGACGATCCGCATGCTCGGATCATAGGCACGGATGGGCGCGGCCAGGCAACTGCGCGGCGCGGACGCGACAACCCTTCGCCGCCCGCCGCCGGACCTACAGCCGAATCGCGCGCCAACTCTTGCCGTAGAACTTGATGCCCATCGAGAGGCCGAGCAGGTTGGTGTAGACCGCCGCGGCGATCCAGACCCCCTCGAGCCCCCAACCGAGGTGCGGGCCCAGGAACCAGGTCAGCGGCACCAGACAGCCGAAGTGCAGGCCGAACTCCATCGCGGCGACGAAGTTGTTCGCGCCCGCGCCGTACAGCGCCTGGGCCAGGACCAGCCCGGTGACCATCATCGGCAGACCGGCCACGACGATGCGCAACGACGGCGCCGCGGCGATGCGGACCGCGGGATCGTTCGGCGCGAGCAGGCCGATGATCTGCTCGGGAATGGCCAGGAACAGCGCCCCGATCACGAGCATCGCGTAGATGCCGACCCGCACCGACTCCCAACCGTAGCGCGCCGCGAGGTTGGGCTTGCCGGCACCCAGGCTCTGGCTCACCGCCGTCGCGGTCGCCGTGCCGAAGGCGATCGCCGGCATGAAGCACAGCGAGCAGGTGTCCATGATCGCCTTCGTCGCGGCGGTCAGCGTGTTCGTGCCGTCGTTTCGCGCCGCATCGATGTCGCCGACGAACTTCATGAACAATGCGAAGCCGGCCATCAGGATCACCGTCGCGGAGCCGGACGGGATCAGCAGCTTCGCGATGCGCTTGAGGATGTCGGCGTTCAGCCTCGCGGAGTAGATGCGGTACGAGGTGCGCATCTCCTTCTTGAAGGTGATGGCGAGCATGATCGCCAGGCCCATGTACGTGCTCGCGGCCGACGCGATCGCAGCGCCGGCGACCTCCATGCGCGGGATGCCGAGCGCGTCGTTGCCGAAGATCAGCAACCAGTTCATGAGGATGTTGGCGAAGTTCATCACCAACGCGGCGTACAGGTGGACCCACGTGCGCCCGAGGCCATCGAAGAACGCCTTGAGCGCGAACGTGATGACCATGCCGGGCACGCCCATCATGCGGATCTGCGTGTACGTGACGCCGAGCTGTTCTTGCTCGGGCCCCGCGCTCGCGAGAAAATCGATGCCGGCCGGTGTGATGAGGTAGCCGAACAGACCGCCGGCGAAACCGAGCACGATCGACAGCACCAGCGCGTTGAAGAGCGCCTCGCCGGCCTTCGGCAGATCGCCCTCGGCGTACCGCCGCGCGACCATGGCCTGCGCGCCGACACCGATCGCTGCGAAGAAACCACCGACCGCCCAGAAGAGCGGCATGCCGACGCCGATCGCCGCCTGCGATGCGGTCGCCACCGGCCCCTCGAGATACCCGACCATCAACGTGTCGAAGTAGTTCACGAAGAACTGGGTGATCATCGCCAGCATCACCCACGTGCCGACATGGAGCACCCGCTTCACGAGCGGCGCCTCGAAGGTCAGCTTGAAGACCCGCGGGGGCGCATCATCGAGGTCGGTCAGTAGCTGCGCCAGGGCGGTATCCTCGTGCGGTCAAGGCTGTACCCCACCGCGGTGCGGCCGACAAGCGAGCGGGCGCGGGACGGTCCGCCCGCCGGGCGGCGCCACTGCGGCGGCGGCCGTCTCCGGGTCGGCGGACCTCCTGTCGTGGATCGCGGCGGGGCCGCCCCGCGACGCGCTACTTGGCGGCGCGTGCCTCGAGCTGCTTGCGCAGGTCGGCCTCGAGCTTGCCCATGCACTCGGGCCGGTAACCCCGGTACGACGCCCGGATGACGCCGCGCTCGTCGACGACGAAGGTGAACGGGAACTTGGGGCTGCCGTACTGCCCCGCGTAGTCCTCGGCGCCGATGAGCACCTTCGCCGCGAGCTTGCGCTTGTCGATGTACTCCTTGACCGGGCCCGGATCCTCGTCGGTCGCGATCGCGACCAAGGTCATGCCGTGCTTGCGGTAGCGCCGGTAGAGTTGATCGAACTCCGGCAGCTCCTTGAGACACGGCTTGCACCACGTGCCCCAGAAGTTCACCAGCATCACGCGACCGGCGTAGGACTTGTTGGTGCTCGACTTGCCGTCGACGGACTTGAGATCGAACGGCTTGAGCTTGGTGCCGAGCCCCTCGTCCTTGCCGCACGACGCGTCGATCTTGGTGTAGACCGGCTTGGGCAGCGCTGCGGCTGCGGGTGCAGGGTCGGCCGGCGCTGCGGGGGCCGTGGGATCGGCCGCAGGATCGGCGTCACCCTCCGGATCGACGGGCGGATCGGCCGGCGGCACGGCATCGGAGGGCTCGGGGTCCGCCGGCGGCACCGATCCCGCCGTGTTCGCGACGTCGCTGCCCTCGTCGGCGGCCGGATCGTGGGCCGCCAGCACGCCGTCGGGGGAACCGCCGCCGTCCCACGTCGGCACCGAGCCGGCGGTCTTCGGACAGCCCGCGAGCAACGCGACGATGGACGCCGCACCGATCGACGCACGCACACCAGCCTTCGACGCCGCACGCTTCATCGCACGGCCGAGAGTAGCAGGCAGCGGCGGCGCCGAACATCGGCGCGGGCGCGTCACGTGGCCAGGACCTGTCGCAACGTGGTCCAGATCTGGCGCAACTCGGCGGCCCCCGCGTGATAGGGCAGCAGCACGCGGACGGTGTGCCCGCTGCAGATCGTGACCAGCACCCCCTTGGCCTGCATCGCGTCGCCGAGCGCGGCGGCGGGCTGGGCGTCCGAGGCGGACGTCGCGGCGATCTCGATCCCGATCATCGCGCCCGAGCCCCGGATCTCCTTCACCCGCGGCTCGGGATCCTCGGCGGCGATCGCCTGCAGGGTCGGGAGCTGGGCCTTGGCCGACGCGTAGAGGCCCTCGTCCTCCATCACGCGCAGCGTCGCGACCGCGGCCGCGCACGCCAGGGGGTTGCCGCCGAACGTCGAGCCGTGGCTGCCCTTGATCATGTGCGCGGCGAGGTCCGTCCGCGCGCTGCACGACGCGATCGGGAACCCGCCGCCGATGGCCTTGGCCAGCCACACGATGTCGGGCGCGAGCGCCGGGTCGTCACCGACGAGCGTCGTCCAGGCGAGGAAGTTGCCGGTGCGGCCGCTGCCGGACTGGATCTCGTCGTCGCCGAGCAGCGCGCCGTGCCGCGTGCACAGCTCGCGCAGGCCGACGAGGAACTCGCGGCTCGCCGGGAAGATGCCGGCCTCGCCTTGGATCGGCTCGATCGCCACCATCGCGATGCGCGAGGGGTAGCGCTCGAACAGCGCCGCGACCGCGTCGAGATCGCCCCAGGGCGCGCGCGCGACGTTCATGTGCGCGAAGGCAGGGCGATCCTCGCCGATGCACGCGACGTACGGCTGGCGATACGCGGCGTTGGCCGTCAACGCGATCGCGCCGAGCGTGCGGCCATGGAACGCGCGATCGAACGCGACGACCACGTCGCGACCGGTCGCCCGCAGCGCGAGCTTGATCGACGCTTCGGTGACCTCGGTGCCCGTGTTGCCGAGGAACGTGCGCGAGTCGGACCACGGCATGTGCTTGGCGAGCATCGCCGCGAGCTCCTGCTGCGGCTCGGTCCAGAACGTGCCCGCGGCGGCGACCAGCTTGCGCATCTGGGCCTCGACCGCGGCGACCCACCGCGGGTGCGCGTGGCCGAGCGGCAGGCAGCCGATGCCACCGACGGCGTCGAGGTAGACGTTGCCGTCGCGGTCCTTCACGCGCACCGATCCGCGCCCGGACTCGACGTCGTCGAACACCGCGCCGTCGAGCACGAGGTTGCGGTTGGCGTAGGTCGGCCAGCGGAGGTCCTGCATGCCCCAAGCTATGGCAGCGGCCCGCGGTGGAATCAAGCGCGGCGATGGCCCAGCGTGAGGGCGTCAGTAGCGGACCACGAGTCCCGAGCCGTGGAAGAGCCACTGCGCGCGGGTGCTGGCGCGCGATGTGCCGGCGTTGCGCGGCCGCGTGAATGCGACGGCGCCGACGACGAGCGTGAGCATCGCGAGGCCGGCGGAGACGCCGATCATCACGTTGGTCAACCGCTGCATCCGATGGAACCGATCCTCTTCGTCGTGCGGGTAGCGGTCGACCTTCGGCTCACCCGGTTCGGGCGCGGGCACTGGATTCTCGTTGTTCTCCTCGACCGCGCGCCGGTAGTCCTTGCCCGCCGCGAGCGTGAGACCGCCGAGCGTCGCGACCGCCACGAGCGACGCCGAGGTGGTCGCCACCCCGGTCCAGAACGCGGGGCGCAGCCACTTGCCGCGGGCGCGCGGCGTCCCGGTCGGCAGCGGCTCGCGATCGCCGGGTACGGTCGGCGCGTCGAAGGTCTCGACGAGGATGGTCTGCGTCTCGCCGGCGCGGACCTCGATCACCCGCTGCCGGCGTTGGCCGGTGCCCGAGCCCTCGAGCTCGACGTCGACGCGGCCCGGCGCGACGAGCACGGGGAAGTCGTCGCGCGGCGTCACGCGCCCGTTGATCCGGACCTCGCGCAGCTGCACGCCCGCAGCGATCTCGAGCCGCAGCTCGACCACCCGGGGCATCACCCGCTCGAGCAACGCGACGAGCTCGTCGCGATGGGAGCCGCAGAGCGCCTTGTCGCGGTCGTCGACCGCGCAGGCCGGCAGCGCGAGGTAGCGGCGCGCGGCGATCGCCGCTGCGACGTCGTCTCCGGCACGCTCGTGGCTGAGCGCCACGTTCTTCAGCGCCGCCTCGGCGGGGAACGCCGCGAACGCCTGCTCGAACTCGATGGCCGCGAGCGCATAGGCGCCGCGGAGGTAGTGCACCCGCCCCTGCTGGAAGTGCTGGGCGAACGCCTTGACCATGCTGTCGTGGATGGAGTCGGTCGCCGTCGCCGAGCCGTCCGGAGAGGCCTCCTCGGCGGGCGGTTCCGTGTCGGCGGGCGGTTCCGCGTCGGCCGGCACTTCGACGGGCTCGGGCTCGCCGCGGGCCTCGACGCGCAGGGGCGCGGCGGCGCAGGGGATCACGACGCACGCGGCGGTCAACCAACTCGAGAGGGACACCATGGAAGATCAACCGCCGGGCGGGCGCGGCTTCGTGCCGGTGAGATCGGGCATCTCGGCGAGCTTGGGCCCGTCGTCGACCGTCGGTGCGGGCGTCGGCGGCGTCGCGGTCTCGATGATCGGCGTCTTGGGCTTGGGGGGCTTCTTCGTGGTGAAGCGGATGGGCGTGTTGGTGATCGGTCGCGGCGCTGGGACCGGCACCAGGCGATGGGCGTGATTCTGCGGACCGACCGGCGCGAGCTCGGCCTCGTAGGGCTCGTAGCCCGCGCGTTCGAGCCGAACGCTCACCGGCTCGCTGCCGCGCGGCATCTCGACGGACATCGGCGTGACGCGCTCGAAGCGACGACCGTCGATCGTCACCGTCGCGCCCTGCGGCTCGGTGTTGAACACCCACTTCACGAACTCGGGCTCGTCGGCGTTGGTGGTGCCGGCGGCGGGGTTTGCCTCGGGCTCGACGACGGGCACCTCGGCGCGCGGCTGCTCGGGCTGCCGCTGCGCGTAGGTCACGATCGCGGTGCCCAGGGCCGCCCCGACCAGCGGCAGCCCGATGAGCAGCGTCCACGAACGCCCCGCGCGCGGCGGCGGCGTCGTGGTCGAGGTGACCTGCGTCGGCACCTCGGGGAAGTCGCGCAGGGGTGAGCTGCTCGACGACTTCGCCAGCACCGCGGTGGGCGTTCGCGACCGGGCCGCGCTGCTGGTCGCCGCGCGAGCCTCGTCACCGACGTCGAGCATCGACGAGTGACGGCGCCGCTCGGGCGCACGATCGATGCCGCGGGTGCGGGCGGATGCCCGCACGTACTCGATGCGCGCCTCGAAGTGCCGCTTCATCACCGCAGCGATCTGCTCGCGCGGATCCTCGCTGGACTCGCACGCCCGCAGCGCGAGGCGGACGTCGCGGAGCATCTCGTGCGCGTCGACGTAGCGCCGCTCGAGATCGGCGGCGAGCGCCCGCTCGAGCACGCGACGCACCTGCGGCGAGAGATCGGAGCGGTGTTCCTCGATGTCGGGCAGCGAGAAGTCGCTGACGTGCGCGAGGATCTCGGACTCGGTCTCGCCGGCGACGAGCCGCTCGTTGGTCAGCAGCTCCCACATCACCGCGCCCAGGGCGAACACGTCGGTGCGACGATCGATCGCCTGGCCGCGCGCCTGCTCGGGGGACATGTACGGCAGCTTGCCGCGCAGCTGCCCCGTCAGCGTCGTGCTGCGCTTGCCCGCCGCTTTCATGATCCCGAAGTCGACGACGCGGGTCCAACCATCGAGACCTGCGAGCAGGTTGTGCGGCGAGACATCGCGGTGCACCAGGTGGTAGGGCACGCCGTCGGGATCGACGAGGTCGTGCGCGCTCGCGAGGCCCTCGCAGGCGTCGGCGACGATCTGCAGCACCGCAGCGACCGGCAGCAGCTCGCCGGTCTTGCGCAGCTCGCGGAGCAGCGTCGAGAGCGTGTCGCCCTCGACGAACTCCATCACCATGAAGAAGACGTCGTCTTCGCGACCGAGGTCGAGGATCTCGACCACGTGGGGATGACGGATGCGCGCCGCGATGCGGGCCTCGTCCAGGAACATCTCGACGAAGTCGGGCTCGTTCGCGAGGTGGGGATGGATCACCTTGACGGCGACGAGCTTCTCGAAGCCTGCGGTGCCGATGGCACGGCCGAGGTACACGGTCGCCATGCCGCCGTGACCGAGGCGGTGCAGCAGTTCGTACCGCCCGATCAGCCGATCGCGCGGCATGCCGTCCGAGGACGACGCTGCCGGTCGCGAGGGTTTGGACCTCGCCTCCACCACTTTGGTTTCGGCTTCGGCTTCCATGGGCGCGAGTGCACGGCGCCGACGATGCGGACGAACGAGCCCTCCGATCGTTGACGATACGCGAAACCCCCCGGGGGATCACGGGCTGGACAGGTGTCTGGAGCGCGCCCGAGGCGGTTTGCTGCATCCTCGCATAGCCGACGCACGGCCCTTCGGCGGCGGGTTTCGGAGGTATGCCAGCTACGGCCGAACGGACAGCTTCGAGCCCGGACACGGGGAGAAGATCTCGGAGATCGCTCTTGCACTCGCCGAATTGTTTGATGAGTCGTGGTCTCGCCCCGTGGATCAGCCATCTTCGGCGTCCCGGGAATTCACGCCCAATCCGCTGCAATTCTGATCGCTTAGGCGGGCTCATCCACATTATCTGGTATGTGCGTCCAACGCGCTCCACAACATCTTGTGGAATGACCCTTGCGTGGGTCGATCGGTTGGATTACTTCACGGAGGAGATCTCGTCTCGACCCAGCTCGGGTGAAACGGGGGGTTTGGTCATGGCAAAGCGACAAACGCGCCGCAGTATCTCTGTCAAGGGCATCACCTACCAGCGGCTCAAGAACTTCTGCGAGGAGCAGAGCTTGAGCGTCAGCGGCTACCTCGAGGACATCATCGCGGCCAAGCTCGACGCCGCGAACGTCCCGGTGCCCGAGAAGGTGGAGCCGCGGGCGACGCCGAAGACGGGCGAGCCCGAAGAGATCATCTCGCAGCACTTCACCTTCTGAAGTGCCGCTTTTGCGCGGGCCGGTCATGCCGGCCCCGCGAGTCGCGTCGAACGCCGCGCGCGGACCGCAGACTCGCTCGAACAACTCGCCGCCTCGGGCGACGGACGCACTCGCGTCACGCAGCCGCGCCTGGCTTCGCGTTACTCTCCCCGTCGAGGGCAGGCGGAAATGCGGAAGAAGGACCTCGAGTCGTTCCATCGGTTGTTGTCGCGGCGTCGCGCCATGCAAGGCATGGGTGCGGTCATCGCTGGTGCGTCGGGCTGTGGCAACGACGACGCGAGCGCCGCCGGCACCGATGGCTCGAGCTCCGGCTCGTCGTCGGGCGATCCATCCACGTCGGCGACGATGACCTCGGCGAACCCGTCGACGGGTTCGACGTCGGCCGACGGCACCGGCACCACCGAGGTCGATCCGGACTCGTCGGGCAGCGCCGAGTCGAGCGACGGATCCACCGGCGAACCCGCCGACGAGTGCTCGGGCGACGCCGGACTCTCCGCGGCCGAGTTGCTCGCCGAGATCGACACCATCGTCGTCGTGGTGATGGAGAACCGGTCGTTCGATCACTACTTCGGTTCGGCGACGTTCCTCGAGAACTGGCAGGTCGAAGGCCTCACCGGTGACGAGAGCAACCTCGACCTCGGCGGGAACACGATCACCGTGTTCGCGATGGACAACCTCGAGGTCGCCGACCCGCCGCACGAGTGGGACCCCGTCCACCTGCAGTGGAACCAAGGCAAGTTGGACGGCTTCGTCATCCAGCACGAGCTGTTGCACCCCGACACCCACACCGAGGTGATGGGCTACTACGTCCGCTCGCAGCTGCCGATCAGCTACGCGCTGGCCGAGAACTACACGCTGTGCGATCGCTGGCACGCGGCGCTGCTCGGACCGACGTGGCCCAACCGCTTCTACATCCACTGCGCCAACGCCGACGGGCAGCAGGACAACTTCCCGGTCGTCGGCATCGAGAGCATCTGGGACGTGCTCGAGGCCCAGAACCCGCCGATCAGCGCGCGCAACTACTATAGCGACGTGCCGTGGGCCTGGGGCGCGTTCGCCAACCCGTTCGCCAGCTACACCGACGGTATCGACGAGTTCTTCGGCGCGGCCGCGGCCGGCACGCTGCCGCAGTTCGTCGTCATCGATCCGAACTTCGGCCTGCTCGGCGGCGGCGAGGGGCAGAACGACGACCACCCCGACGCGAACGTCACGATGGGTCAGATCCTCCTCGCGTCGGTCCACGAGGCGCTCGCCCAGAGCCCGCAGTGGAGCCGTTGCCTGCTCGTCATCACCTACGACGAGCACGGCGGGTTCTACGACCACGTCAACCCGCCGGAGACCGTGGACCCCGAGCCGGCGTTCGCCCAGCTCGGATTCCGCGTGCCGTCGATCGTGATCGGCCCGCACGTCCGCCGCGGCTGCATCAACAGCACCCAGTTCGAGCACGTGTCGATCATCTCTACCCTGACGGCGCGGCACGGCCTCGCGCCGATGAACGAGCGCGTCGCGGCGACCGCCGATCTGTCGAGCTGCATCAACCCCAACTACCTCGACGATCCGCAGCCGCCAGCGCAGCTGCCGAAGATCGCGGCCCGGCTCAGCGAACTGCTCGCGACGCGGGGCCCCAAGCAGTCCCACCCCGAGATGCGCGAGCTCATCGCGAAGGGTGACATCCCGATCCCGGCGCACCGCCGCCACGCTGGGGCCAGCCGCGACGTCGCGATGGAACTCATCACCCAGGCCCAGCGGCTCGGGGTCCTGACGCTGCTCGACTGAGTGAGGCCGCCTTGAGCTACGTCGTCCTCGCGCGCAAGTACCGGCCGCTTCGCTTCGCCGACATGGTCGGCCAGGAGCACATCGGCCGGACCCTCGGCAACGCCATCACGCAGGATCGTGTCCACCACGCGTACCTCTTCGCGGGGGCGCGCGGCCTGGGGAAGACCACGACGGCGCGCATCTTCGCCAAGGCGCTGGTGTGCGAGCGCGGGCCCTCGCCCGAGCCGTGCAACGCGTGCGAGCAGTGCCTCGCGGTGACCGAGGGTCGCTCCGTCGACGTCATCGAGATCGACGGCGCGAGCAACAACTCGGTCGAGAACATCCGCAGCCTCCGCGAGCAGGTCAACTACCTGCCCCAGACCGCGCGGCGCAAGGTCTACATCATCGACGAGGTCCACATGCTGACCACGTCGGCCTTCAACGCGCTGTTGAAGACGCTGGAGGAGCCGCCGGCCCACGTGAACTTCGTGTTCGCGACGACGGAGCCGCACAAGGTGCTCGCGACGATCCTGTCGCGGGTGTCGCGGCTGGACTTCCGCCGGGTCTCGATCGCGGAGACCGTCGCCCACCTCGAGGACATCCTGCGTCGCGAGGAGCTCGGGGTCGACGCGGCCGGCCTGCGCATGGTCGCCCGCGCCGCCGGCGGCTCGGTCCGCGACGCGATGACGCTGCTCGATCAGGTGCTCGCGTTCGCGGCCGATCCCAAGCAGGTCACCGAGGCCGAGGCCCGCGCGGTGCTCGGGCAGGCCGAGCGCACCGCGGTCAGCCGGCTGGTCGACGCGGTGCTCGCCCGCGATCCCGACCTCGTGCTCGAGCGCTTCGATGCGCTCGCGGCCGCCGGCCACGACCTGACCGTGCTGTCGCTGCAGATGCTCGAGGATCTCCGCGATCTGACGGTGGCCCGCGCGTGCCGCAATCGCGAGATGTTCGTCGACGCCACCGCGGACGAGCTCGAGGAGCTCTCGCGGCGCGCCGCAGCGGTCGACGTCGCCACGTTGGCGCAGACGTTCGATCGACTGTGGCGCGTGATCGATCGGCTGCCGATGGCGCGATCGCAGCGCCTGGTGCTCGAGATGGGCCTGCTGGGCCTCGCGCAGCGCGAGCCGCTGGTGCCGCTCGGCGATCTCATCGAGCGGCTGTCGGCCTTCGGCGCCGGTGGTTCCGGGGGTGGCGGCGACTCGGGCCGCGCGCCGGCGCGGGGCTCGGAGCGCGCGGCACCGCGGCCGGCCACGCCGGTGCGCCGCGCCGCGCCCGAGGCGAGCGGGCCGCCGACGTTCGAGGCGGCGCCGCTCGAGCCCACGACGCCGACGTTCGAGCCCGCACCGACCGTCGAGGCGACGCCGAGGTTCGAGCCCACGCCGAGGTTCGAGCCCACGCCGACGCTCGAGCCCACGCCGACGCTCGAGCCCACGCCGACGCTCGACGCCCCGATCGAGCGCGCCGCAGAGCCGCCGCGCGCCACGGTACCGAGCCCGGCGACCGTCGACACCCCGTTCGCGCGGGGACTCTGGGAGCTCGCGCAGCGCAACGGCGTCATCGGCCCCAACCTCGGGCGCGATGCAGCACCGAGTCGTGACGACGACGTGCCCCATGCGGCGACCATCGACGACTCCGCGTTGCCGGCGAGTCGACCCGCGACGAACGGGACTTCTGCGCCGCGCAGCAACGGAGTCGCGGCCTCGACTCCGCCGGCGTCGGACGATCGCACCGCGTCCCCGACGCTCGCGAGCGTCGGCACCCCGATCACGCCTGCGCCCCCGATCGACGACACGCACGATGATGATGACGTCGCGGACGCCGAGGCGTTCGGCGCCTGGACTCTGCTCGTCGCAACCGTCAGCGAGCGCGACCAACGTTCGGCGTTGCTCGGCGACGTCGGCTTGGTGCAGTACGCCAACGGGCAGCTGCGCCTGGCCGCGACGCGCGGCAGCTTCGCCCACGCCGGCCTCGCGGCGCCCGAGCTGCGATCGCTCGTAGAGCAGGTCGCCCGCGAGCTCGGCGATGGACCGGTCGCCCTCGAGCTCGTCGACGACGAGCCGCGTCTGCCCGATCGGCCGAGCCTCAGCCTCGTGCATCGCCGTCGCCGAGCCCGCCTGGAGGCGCGCGTCGCCGCCGAGGCGCGCGAGCACCCGACGATCACCGCGCTGCTGCGGGATTTCGACGCGAAGATCGCCTCCACGCGACCCATGCGCGAGTGAGCCGGCCGGCGGGTGACTTAATCCGGAGCGCACCCTAAGCTCCGGCGTCATGCCCGAACTCGATCTCGGCGAGCTCATGCGCCAGGCCCAGCAGATGCAGGAGACGATGGCGCACCTGCAGCGCTCCCTCGAAACGGTCGTCGTCGAGGGGTCCTCCGGCGCCGGCATGGTCAAGGCCAAGGCCACCGGTGGCCAACGGATCGTGTCGATCGAGATCGACCCGGCCGCGCTCACCGAGGATCGCGACATGGTCCAGGATCTCATCGTGGCCGCCGTCAACAACGCCCTCGATCGCGCGCGCGAGCTCGCTCAAGAGCGGATGTCGTCGATGATCCCCCCTGGCATGATCCCTCCCGGGACGATCCCCGGCCTGTGACGACCCCGACGGCCGACCCGCTGCAGCGGCTCGCCGCCCTGCTCTCGCGGCTGCCCGGCATCGGCGAGAAGTCGGCGATGCGGCTCGCACTCGCGCTGGTCCGCGCCGATCCGGAGTACATCCGCACACTGGCAGACGCGGTGGGCTCGGTGCACGAGACCCTCAAGCTGTGCCGGTCGTGCTGCGATCTCACCCCAACCGAGATCTGCGCGCGCTGCAGCGACGCACGCCGGGATCGCACGACGATCTGCGTCGTCGCCCAACCCCAGGATCGCATGGCCATCGAGCGGGCCGGGATCTACCGCGGGCTGTACCACGTGCTGCACGGCGTCCTCGATCCCCTCGCGGGCGTCGGACCGGCGGATCTGCACGTGGACGCGCTGCTGCGCCGGCTCGGGGCGAACGACGAGGACGCCGCGACGGTTCAGGAGATCATCGTCGCGACCAGCCCCAACGTCGAGGGCGACGCGACGGCGCTCTACCTGTCGCGGTTGATCGCACCGCTGGGTGTCCGCGTCTCACGGATCGCCTCGGGCGTCGCCGTGGGCGGTGAACTCGAGTACGCCGACGTCACCACGCTGCATCGCGCGCTGCAGGAGCGTCGCGTGCTCTGACGCGCGTCGTCGGGCCGTCACCCCGCCCGAGCACGGCCCGCGCACGCCCGTGTCCAGGCCCAATTCGCGCAGGAAGCCCCCGGGGGAGCCGGTGGACTTGCTCAGACGAGTTTGCTAGGTTCGCCGGGCTCCCGGAGCCTTCAACCCCCGAGGAGACCGCTTCGCAATGCTCACGCCCCAACTCGTGATGTACGAGGACGAGGTTCGGCGGATCCAGTCCGTCGCCGATCGTCTGCAGCAAGACTCACGCTCGCGGGCGATCCTCGTCGTGGACAAGAACGGCCAGCTGATCGCCGCCTCCGGTTCCGCGGCCGAGCTCGACACGACCTCGCTCAGCTCGCTGGTCGCGGGCAACGTCGCAGCCACGGGCGGCATCGCGAAGCTGATCGAAGAGGATGAGTTCACGGCGCAGTTCCACGAGGGCAAGGACGCCAGCGTGCACATGAGCCTGATCGGTCGCCGCGTGATCCTGCTGGCGCTGTTCGACAAGAACACCACGCTCGGGCTGGTGAAGCTGCGCGTGAAGAAGGCGAGCACGGAGCTCGAGGCCATCCTCGAGGACGTGGCGAAGAAGGCTCAGTCGCCGCAGCAGAGCGTCTTCGCCGAGATCACCGACGCCGACATCGACAACCTCTTCAACGACTGAAGGTCGTTCCCGCTCCCGACACGGCGCCAATGTCCTTCATCAACTACAGCTCGCGCGAGATCAACTGCAAGCTCGTCTACTACGGTCCTGGTCTGTGCGGCAAGACCACCAACCTGCAGTACATCTACAACAAGACCAAGCCCGACGCGAAGGGCAAGATGATCTCGTTGGCGACGGAGACCGAGCGCACGCTGTTCTTCGACTTCCTGCCGCTGTCGCTCGGTGAGATCCGAGGGTTCCGCACCCGCTTCCACCTCTACACGGTGCCCGGCCAGGTGTTCTACGACGCCAGCCGCAAGCTCATCCTGAAGGGTGTCGACGGCGTGTGCTTCGTGGCCGACTCGCAGATGGAGCGCATGGAGGCGAACATCGAGAGCCTCGAGAACCTGCGCGACAACCTCACCGAGCAGGGCTACGACCTCGACAAGCTGCCGTACGTGGTCCAGTACAACAAGCGCGACCTGCCGTCGGTCGTGCCGCTCGAGGAGCTCGCCGAGGTGTTGAACCCGACGAAGGTGCCCGAGTTCGAGGCGGTCGCGACGACCGGCGTCGGCGTGTTCGACACGCTCAAGGCGCTGGCCAAGCAGGTGTTGACCGAGCTGCGCAAGGGCGGCTGAGGCCGTCCGCGATCAGCTCTTCTTGGGCTCGACGGCCGCCGGTGGCGGCACGTCGCCCAACAGATCGTCCCAGCCGCTGGCGTCGATCGCCGGCGCCGCGGGGGCCGATGCGGCGATCGGTGGCGCTGCGACGGTGGGCGGTGCGGCGATCGTCGGCGCGGCGATCGGCGGCGCGGCGATCGTGGGCGGCGCGGCGATCGTGGGCGCGGCGATCGGCGGCGCGGCGATCGTGGGCGGCGCGGCGATCGGCGGCGCGGCCGGCTTCGCGGCGGCCGGGGGCATCGGCGGGGGCATGAAGGTCGGGGTCGGGCCGGCCGCCGCCTCGCGGCGACGTGCGACCTGTTCCTCCGCTTCGCGGCGCTGGGCCTCGAGCTCGGCGCTCCTCTGCGCCTCGGCCTCGACGCGGGCGCGGGCAGCCGCCTCGTCGGCGCAGCGTCGCGCGGCCGCGGCGGCCTCGTCCGTGCGACGCGCTGCGGCGGCCGCCTCTTCTTCGGCACGGCGCCGTACCGCGAGATCGGCTTCCGCGGCCCGACGCTGCGCGGCGGCCTCGTCCTCGGCGCGGCGCCGCAGCTCTGCGTCGGCGCGCTGCTTCGCTTCCGCGTCGGCGCGTTGCTTCGCTTCCGCGTCGGCGCGTTGCTTCGCCTCCGCCTCCGCGCGTTGCTTCGCTTCCGCCTCCGCGCGTTGCTTCGCTTCTGCGTCGGCGCGTTGCTTCGCTTCCGCGTCGGCGCGCTGCTTCGCCTCCGCCTCCGCGCGCTGCTTCGCCTCCGCCTCCGCGCGCTGCTTCGCCTCCGCCTCCGCGCGCTGCTTCGCCTCCGCCTCCGCGCGCTGCTTCGCTTCCGCGTCGGCGCGCTGCTTCGCCTCGGCGCGCTGCTTCGCCTCCGCCTCCGCAGCGGTCGGCTTGTCGTCGCCGCGTCGCTTCTCTCGGCGTTCCTTGCGACGGTCCCGCTTGTCGCTGCGCTTCTCGCTGCGCTTGTCGGCGGGGGCCGTGCGCGCGGCGGTGCGGGCGGCCTGCTCCGCAGCGGCGCGGGCCTTGCGTTCGCGCTTCTCCGCCGCTTCGATCGCGGGACGCAGGGTCTTGCGCGCGCGCTTGATCAGCTCGGCGGCGAGCTCGTCGCGCGCCGCCTCCTCGCCGGCCTGTGCCGCCTCGAGCAGCGGCAGCGCCT
Source organism: Nannocystaceae bacterium (assembly GCA_044344875.1). Taxonomy (GTDB): domain Bacteria; phylum Myxococcota_A; class Polyangia; order Nannocystales; family Nannocystaceae; genus Xiheibacterium. The sequence continues at coordinate 79,011 of JBIJCC010000028.1, read as the reverse complement.
CCGCCGGCGCATCCGAGCGCGCGAGCGCGAGCGCGAGTCCTGCAAGCACGCGCGGGTGACCACCGAGCTGCTCGCGCGCCGCCTCGAGTTGGGTGCGCGCCGCGTTCGACCGACCCGCCTCCTCGAGCAGCGCGACGCCGAGGTCCAGACGATCGCGCGGCGACAACGAACCCTTGGCCTCGAGCGTCGCGAGCAGGGCCCGCGCGTCCTTGCGATCGCCCGCGAGCAGCAGGCCGTGGGCCTGAGCGCTCACCAGCGCCGGCAGCTCCGTGTGACCGCTGATCCGCGCACAGTCGGCGAAGGCCTTGGCCGCCGCGCGACCATTGCCGAGCACGAGGTGCAAGCGGCCGCGTTGCAGCGCGACCCATGCGTGCGGGGCGAAGAGGCTGACGATGCGCTGCGTGTCCAGGGCTCCGAGCCACTTCGACGCGCGTGCGCGATCCGACCCGGCGATCGCCGCGCCCATGGTCGCCAGCCGCCCATCCATGATCGCCTGCAGGCCCAGGAGCACGGCAACGCCCGAGACGATGAACACGATCCGCGTCACCGGCTCGGCGATCGCCAGGCCCAGGATCAGGAAGACGCCGGCGAAGCCGAACCGCAGCAGCGTCCCCCCGAGCGGTCGTCCGCCCCGGGTCCATACCGAGCGCTCGACATCGACATCGAGCAGGTCACCACGGCGCGAAAGGCCCGACACGGCGCCGGGATACCGGGTTTGGCGCCCCGCCGCAACCGCAAGACGGGCCACGCCGGGGCCGATGCGGGGATTCCACGCGGTTTGCGGCGCGTCGGACCCCGCCCGAGGCCTGATCCGGCGCGGTCGGGCGCGGCATTCGGTCAGGTCCTCGCTCGACGCCTGCTACACTCCGTCCGTGGTTCACGTCGCGAGCGACGTCGCTGCGTTCCTTCATCGGCGCGAGGTATCGGCGTATGAGCAGCGCCTGGCCCGCTCCGCGTACGCGTATGGGGTCGATCTGCGGCGAACGGCGTGGCTCGACGGCTCGCGCTTCGGCGATCCGCTCATGCGGTCGATCGACCGCAACTGGAACGCGACAGTCGCCGATCTCACCGGCTCGATCCTGCAGGATCCATCGCGCACCGCTCCGCTCGGGTTGATGGAGGAGATCGCTCGGATCACGCGGTTGCTCCGCGCGCCGATGCCCGCCCTTCGACTGCTGGTGCGGGGCCTCGCGCCCGCGCGGTGGCCCCTGGTCACACCGCTCGGCACGACCAAGGGCGCGGTCCACTGGTTGGTCGTCGACGCCGAGCAGCTCGTCGCATTGCCGGCACACGAGCGCACGTTCCTGCTCGGCTCGGCGCTCGCCGATCTGCAGTGCGATCACGGGCCGATCTACGCGGCGCACCTCATTAGCGATCGATCGGAGCGCGGGCTCGGGGTTGTGCGGTTGCTGTTGCGCCCGTGGTCGAACGTCGGCGTGTTCTCGGCGGATCGTGGCGGCCTCATCGCGTGCGGAGATCTCGACGCCGCTCGCTCGGCGATGCGCGCCCATGCCGAGATCGTCGCGCCGTGGCTCCCGCCGCGCCCTGCCCTCGCCCAACGCGAGCGCGCCCTCGCCGACTTCGATCGATCCGCGACGATGGCTCGGCTTCGTCTGCTGCTCGAGCGACACCGACAGGCCGATCGCGAGCCCACGCTGGTCGCCCCCGCCGCGCCGACACCCGATGTCGAGGGCGACTCACCGGGCGATGCCGACGCTCCGCCGCCCGTCGAGGCACCGCGCGATCCGTACCGCCGCGCCGCCGCGGCCCCCGACACGAAGACACCCCCCGAGCGCGACGAAGAGATGGAGCGCGCGCTGGCCGGCGCGTGGTCGCTCGCGCGCTGCGATGCCCGCCTGACCCGGAGACTGGGACTGCTGTGAGCGCCGCCGATCCAAACTCTGTCGCCCCCGGCGCCTCGGCGCCGTCGAGCGCCGCGAACACCGGCCCGCTCGACGCGGGCACCCTCGCGCCGGTGGCCGCGCGACTCGCCGAGATCGCCGGCGAGCTCGGGCTCGCCGCGCTCGGCTCGATGATCGTCGACGACACCGCGCGGCGACTCGAACACGGTGTCGTGCGCGTGCTCGTGCTCGGCGAGATCAAGCAGGGCAAGAGCTCTCTGGTCAATGCGCTGCTTGGACGCGAGGCGCTGCCCGTCGGCGTGACGCCGACGACGGGCGCCACCGTGATCGTCCGCGCCTCGGAGACGCCGGGGATGTGGTCGGTCGACGAGGACGACTCCCGCGAGGCGCTCGACGCCGCGAGCTTCGCGACGCGTGCCAAGGGCTCGCCGCGGGGCGAGGCGCCGCCGTCCGGTCGGCTCGAGCTCCACGTCGGCGATGACGTCATCCCGGTCGGCCTCGAGCTCGTCGACACGCCCGGCATCAACGACATCGCCAACTGGCGAGCAACGATCAGCCGAGGCGAGCTGCCGAGCGCCGACGTGCTCATCCTCGTGCTCGACGCGACGCAGCTGCTCAACCGCACCGAGATGGCGTTCCTGCGCGACGCGCTCGCGGCGGTCGGTGGCCTCGGCCGCTCGGGCGCGCGGCTGGTGCTCGCGGTGAACCGCGTCGATCTCGTCGCGCCGAGCGATCGCCCGCTGCTGCGCGAGTACCTGGCCAAGGAGCTGCACGCCCTGGTCGGCGATGCGATCGCCCCCGCCGACATCTTCGAGACCGAGGCCCGTGGAGCGCTGCGCGAGCCCACCGCGGATCGTCACGGCATCGCCGAGGTCGCGCGGCTGCGGGCGCTGCTGTTCGAGCTCGCGGCCGGTCGACGCGACGTGCTGCCGACGCGGGCGCGCGCCAGCCTCGTCGGCCACGCGCGACTGCTCGCGCACAACGCTGCCGTTGCGGCCCACGCCCTCGCGCTCGAGCAGGACGCGCTGCGCCGGGAGATCCGAACCCTCGAGCGGGAGTGGGAGGGCCACGAGCTCGACATGACCGCCGTGCGCGAGGCGATGGCGAGCGCGCGCACGCGGATCGTCACCACCAGCGCCGAACGCATCGAGGCCTTCCGCAGCCAGCTCCAGGCGAGCGCTTCGTCGGCCATCAACATTGCGAGCCAGCGCGTCCTCGCGAGCCATCTGCCGGGCGCGCTGCACGATGCGATGCTCGCGTTCGCGGCCGAGGAGAGCACGCGGCTCCACGGCGAGCTCGACGATCTCACGCAGCAGGCGATCCACACCCACTCCGAGCACGTGCGTCGGCTCCTCGCCTTCGCGACGCTGCGCCTCGGGTTCCGTGGACCGACGATCTACCTCGACCCACCGTCGATCGGCCTCGAGGTGGGCATGATCGCGATCGGCCTGGTCGGCACCGCGGTGATGTACTTCGGCAACCTCGTCGCCGGCATGGTCATGACCGTCGCTGGTCCGCTGGCCACCGTCGTACTCCGCGAGCGATCGCTGCGCGACGCCCGGGCCCGCGCCCGCGAGGAGCTCCCGCTCGCGCTCGAGCGCGCGAGCGCGTCGCTGACAGAGGCCATCACGCGCACGGTCGATCAGCACGTCGGCGCCCTCGACGAGCACCTCGTCCTCGCCAACCGTTCGATCGCCGAGCAGCTCACCGCCGTGCTGCGCCGCGCCCAGGCCTCGCTCACCGTCGACGACGCGCCCAGCACGACGGAGGTCGTCGCGTCGCGGCGCACCCGTGCGCAGCTGCGGCTGCACGCGCTCGAGGTCGAGCTGTCGCAGATCTCCGCCGCCCTGGTCGCCGACGATGCGCCCGATCACGATGACGACGCCGCCGTCGCGCAGTGACGCCGCGCTCGGGTAGACTCCACGGCGATGAGTCAGGATCCGCCCGGACGCAAACGCACGGTTGGCGACGCGCTCGGGGGCTTCGCCCGCCGCGTCGGAGAATTGATCGGCGAGGTCTCGGGTGCGGTCACGACCCCCGACGGCCTGCGTGAGCCCCTCGATCGCGCCCGAGCGCTGCGGTTGGGCGCGGCTCCGGACGCGGCGCTCGGGATCCTCCGCGGCGTGCCCGAGGCGGTGATCGGTTACCCGATGACGCGGTTCTCGGTCGGGCTGTGCCACGTGCACGACGGCCTGCTCGGTGGCAAGCCGATCCGCGCGCTGACCGAGGTGATCGACGAGCTCGGCGAGCAACTCGGGCCCGGCCCACTGCAGCTGCTGCGCGCCGCCCATGCCGAGTTCGAGGGGCGACACGAGGCCGCGCTCGACGATCTCCGTCGAGCAGCCCGCGATCTCGGTCGTCTCGCCGACGCCGAGCTCGGCGAGGCCCGCTTCCTCATCCACCTGCTCGCAGCGCTCGCCCACTTCGCGCTCGGAGCCGAGGACCGCACGCTCCGCGAGCTCCGCAAGGCGAAGACCCGGCTGCCGCCCGAGGCCGGCGTCGCGCTGCGACACATGGTGCTCGTCCGCGGCGTCGAGCACCTGCTCGCCGCCGACGTGCTCGACGACGCGCTCGCGTGGGTGCGCGAGGCATTGATCCTCGATCCGCACGATCGCGACGCGGGCGAGCTGCTCGTCCGCGTACTGGCGAGCAAGGGCGATCGCGCCGCCGCGCTCGCCGAGCTCGCGCGCTTCGACGACGAGGATCTCGAGCTCGATCGCACGCGGCTGTGGGTCGAGCTCACGGTCGGCGCCCCTGGGGTCGACGCGCGCGCGCTGTCGCTGCGGGTCCTGCAGCGCTCGCCCGAGGATCCGGCGTTGCGTCGGTTGTGGGCGCTCGCGGAGCTGCGCCGCGCCGCCGCACACGCGGAGGAGACCATCGATCCGGTGATCCGGCGCGAGCTCATCGAGGCGCTCGCGCGGGCCTGCGACAACGCGCCGAAGGCCGCCCGCGATCGTCACCTGCACGAGCTCGCCCACGCCGCGCTGCGACTCGAGTGGTTCCCCGACTCGGTACGCACGCTCGTGCTCGCGCGCCTGCGCACCGACGAGGGCACCGCGCCCGAAGAGCTGCGGCTGCTGCGGGCACGCATGCGTTTGGCCGCGAAGGATCCCGCGGACGCGGCCGGTGACTTCGTGCCGGGCGACCCGCCGCGGTTCCGGGCCGACGCCGATCTCGGCGGCGGCTTCGGCCCCGATCCGATGAGCCCGGTGCGCAGCGACGACACGCGCATCGCCCTGCTCTGTGCGCAGCGCGACCTCGCGGCGGCCGAGCTGTGCCTCGTGCGCGGCGACACCAACGCGGCCCAGGATCTGCTGGTCAGCGCGTTGGTCGAGTGGCCGGGGCTGCCGCGCGCGCGCGAGCTGCTGGCGTCGCTGGTGCACACGCCGTCGCAGTCGCGACTCGAAGATCTCCTGGCGAGCGCGACGGCCTTGCTCGCGGCGATCCCGAACCGCGTCATGGGCCTGCCGATGGACGGTGTCGGCGAGGCGCTCTCGCAGGTGATCGCGGCCCGCGAGCGGATGGTTCGCCCGCTGACGATCGCGATCATGGGTGAGTTCTCCGCGGGCAAGAGCACCTTCGTGAACGCGCTGCTCGCCGAGGCGGTCGCGCCGATGGGCGTACTGCCGACGACGACGACGATCAACGTGTTCCGCCGCGGACCCTCGGGCGGCGGCCGCGTGCACTACCGCGACGGCCACATCGAGACGCTCGGCGCCGACGAGGTGCAGAAGTTCCTCCACGGGCTCGACAGCACCGCCGCCGCGAAGATCCGCCACGTCGAGATCGAGCGGGTCGGCGCGCGCATGGGCGACGCAGCCGTCGTCGACACGCCGGGCCTCAACGCACTCGACGCATTCCACGAGCAGGTCGCGCGCGGCTTCATCGACGAGGCCGACGCCGTCGTGTGGCTGTTCTCGGCGACGCGCAGCGGCGCGGCCTCGGAGGTCGGCATGCTCGCGAGCCTGCGCGCCGGTGGCCGCCGCGTGCTCGGCGTACTCAACAAGGTCGACACCCTCGACGAATCCGAACAACAGGAGCTCGCCCGCTACCTCCGCGATCAGCTCGGCGAGGTGCTGGTCGAGGTGGTTCCACTGCGCGCCCGCGCGGCGCTCGAGTTCCGCACCGGCAAGGCGACGGGCGACGATCCGTTCCTCGGGGTCGAGACGGCGCTCGAGCGCCACTTCCTGACGCGCGCCCGCGAGCTCAAGCGCGAGCTGACGCTGCGGCGATTGGGCGAGGCGTTGGGCACCGCGCGCAACACCGTGCTCGCCACGATCGACGCGCTGTCGGACCGGGCCCGTGCCGCCGCGGGCGACGACGACCGCGGCCGCGCCAGCGTGCCGACGGTGCTCGGGCGCTTCGCCGACGCGCTCGTCGCGGGGCTGCTCGACATCGACGACATCCTCGTGCGCGAGGGCCTGTCGCTCGGCGTGCTGCGTGGCAGCAAGGCGACGCCCAAGCTCGCCCTCGATCCGCAGGACGCCGAGTATCTCTCGGCGTGCTTCCGCGACAGCGCGCTCGCGGTGCTCCAGCGCGCGCTCGTCGAGCTGGTGCGCGATGATGCGGCGGCGAGCGAGGTGCTCGATCGCGAGTTCGTGTCGTGGGCCTCGGGTCACCTCGAAGGTCTGGTCGCCGCGGGCTTCCTGCAGCGCGCCGTCGCGGCCGGCAGCGCCGCGATCTCGCAGGGCGAGGCGGGCGCACGCGAGGCCTTCCGCGACGCGCTCGCGCCGTTGTCCGCGGCGTGGGCCGCTCGGGCGCGCAGCCTCGTGCGGGCGATCGAGCGGACGCGGGCCCGCGCAGGTCGTCACGCCCGCAGCGCGCCCGAGGCCGAGGCACTGCGGCTGCGCGCCACCGTGCTCGCCTCGATCGACGCCCTCGCCCACGCCGTCGGGGAGCTGCCGTCGTGACGACGACGCGGCCGCGGGTCTTCGGCGTCGACGAGGCCGGTCGCGGTCCCATCCTCGGGCCGATGGCGATCGGCGTGGTCGCGCTCGATCGTCGCAACGCGACCGCGCTCGAGCGCGCGGGCGTCGTGGACAGCAAGGACTTCGGCGCCGGCCCCGACGCGTGCTCGCTCCGCGCCGAGCTCGCCGCGCTCATCGAGCGCAAGGCCGCGGCCTTCGCGGTGCGCCTCGTCGACGTCGAAGAGATCGATCACTACACGTATCGCGGGCAGCTCAACGCGCTCGAGCGGCGCGTCGCGTCGGAGCTGCTGCGCGAGCTCGGCGTCGGCGATCGCGAGCGCATCGTGTGCGACGGGCGAACCCTGTTCTCACCGCTACGCGCGCTCTTCCCCTCGCTCGAGGCGGTCGACCACGGCGAGTCGGTGCACACCGCGGTGGCGGCGGCATCGATCCTCGCCAAGCACGCGCGCGACACCGCGTTCGCCTCGATCGCCGCGCGGTACGAGCCAGAGTTCGGCCCGATCGCCGGCGGCGGCTACATCAACGCCGCGACCCGTCGCTTCCTCGACGCCTACCAGGCCAAGCACGGCCGCCTCCCGCCCGAGGCCCGCAAGAGCTGGGGCAGCAAGAGCGACGCGAACCTCTCGCTGCTGTAGGCGTCGAGCGGCGGTCACTTGCCGAAGGGATCGAGCTGGTCGATCTGCGGCGGCGGATCGACCTTGGCCTTCGACGCCGCCTTCGGCTTGGCCAGGCCACCCGACGAGCCCGCGCCCCGCGAACGCTCGTTCTCGATGAAGCGGGCGATCTCGCCGTCGAGCTCGCGCGCGACCTTGTACGCCGCGTCGGCCCTGGTGCGATCGCCCTCCGCGGCGTCGCAGAGTCCAAGCCCCGCATGGGCCCGCGCCCGCACGCGCGCGTCGACGTCGTCGAGCGCGAGCACGTACTCGCTGCGCGCCTCGCCGCAGTCTCCGCGGTGCCGAGCCCGGTCGCCGCGCACGATGGTGTCCCATCGTGCCATCTCTGCGTCGATGACCTTGCGCTCGCTCTGCTCGGCCTCTTCGGCGGCAGGAGCTTCCCGCTTGCCCTTCTCCGCGCCAGCGCCAGCGTCCCCGGGGGCATCGGGCGCCGCGTCGTATCCGAGGGCACTCGATCGACCCGGCGCAGGCGGTGGCTCGGCGGCGGGTGCCGTGGGCTTCGGCGCGGCGACGTCGGCGGGCGCCGCGGTCTGGGTCTCCGCAGACGCGCGCACCTCGGACTTCTCCTCCGCGGGCGCGGACTGGACGGCACGCGCACGCGCGTCCGCAGGAGCGCCGGCCGCCGCGGGCTCGGCCTTGGCCGCCGCGAGCTCCTCGGGCTTGCGCTCGACCATCAGCATCACGATCGCGGCGGTGCCCGCGAGCGCGACACCGGGCAGCAATCCGAACCGACGCATCCGCGACCAGAAGCCCGGACGCGGCGGCGGCAGTGCAGCGGCGGGCGTCAGCGCGGGCACCTCGGCGGCTGCCCGCGCCTGCGCGAGCACGTCGTCGAGCAGACCGCGGGGCACCTCGACCATCGGCATCGCGGCGCGGCTGAGGGCGAGGATGTTGCGGTAGTCGTCGAGGCGCTGCCGCACGTGCGGCGCCCCATCGCGCGGCGGCGCAAACTCGAGGCCCTCGAGCGAGTCCTCGAGGTGATCGAGCTCGGCGGAGGAGAACTCGGCGTGCTCAGCCATGGACCAAGCCGCCCTTCCCCAGCGCGAGCGCGTCGGCGGCCTCGGGCACGTAGTCCTGCTCGAGATCGGCGAGATCGTTGCGGAGCTTCTCGAGCGCGTAGCGCATCCGCGACTTCACGGTGTTCTCGGGCGCACCGACGGCCTCGCCGATCTCGCGGAACGACAGGCCCGCGACCTGGCGCATGAGGAACACCTCGCGCTGATCGTCGGGCAACTCGTCGATCGCCCGCGACAGTCGATCGCGCAGCCGCGGAGCGTCGGCGCCTTCGTCGGTCGGGACCTGATCGGCGGGCATCGCCGCGAGCATCGTTCGGCCCTCGTCCTGCGGCCGGCCGCGACGCGGGGCATCGAGCGACTCGTGATCGCGGAAGCGCGCGCGTCGGCTCTCGTCGACCGAGATGTTGCGCGCGATCGTGTACACCCAGGTCGTGAACTTGGCCGAGCGCTGGTAGCGGTCCTTCGAGCGGATGACCCGAACGAGGACCTCCTGCAGCAGCTCCTCGGCGCGGGCCTGGTTGTGCACGCTGCGGAGCAGGTAATTGAAGATGCCGCGGCTGTGTCGAGCGACGAGCAGCTCGAACGCCGGCGCGTCCCCCTGACGGAACGCATCCATCAGCACTTCGTCGGTGCGCGTGTCTTGGTCCGAGCCCATCACGTCCGTCCACACACGACCCCGGCCAGCCGCCGCGGTCGCTTGGATGCCACCGCGAGTGTGCGCCGCGGCCCGCGCCCACGGCAACCTCGTCGGGAGTGCGGGCAGATCGAGGTCTTGGCCTCGAAGGACAGGTGCGACGGGCAAGGGCAAGGGACGGCGTCTCGCCGTGCCAACGCAGGACGTCGTCGCATCGATCTGGGCATGCGCGATGCTCGCCCCTCGGGGCGCGCCGATGCGGCCGCGCTCGGGGGAGGGTTCGGCCGATCGGAGGCGGCTCCTGACACGGTCGAGGGGAGCGTCAGGTTCCCGGCGACAGAGCCCTGGCGATCGGCGCCAGACCCATGATGGGACGCTGACGGTCCGTCAACCGCCTGACGGTTCGGCGCCGCGCCGGACGGATCCACTTTGAGTCTTGTGGTGCTCTTGCCTGGCACGTCGACTGCAACTAAGGGGCTCGCTCCCCACGGGAGCCCAGCAACGGAAACGAATCGACAGACGAGAGTCCGTCGCGAGCGATGTCTCCCCCGGCCGCGCCCGCACCCCAGACGGAACCTCCGACGAAAGCCGAGTCCCCCTCCAGGGACCCGGCTTTCGTCATTTTGGGCCCCTGGGCTCATCGGACCTGGCCCCGCGGCCGCGGCTGGTCCCGCGGGCAGAACACCCCGGAGCGGCCGGCGTTCACGAAGCCCACCAGGGTCTCGCCGCAGCGCGGGCACGGCTGCTCGGCGCGGCCGTACACGGCGAGTTCGTCCTGATTGCGGCCGGCGTGGCCCGAGACGTCGCGGAAGTCCCGGAGCGTGGTCCCTCCGTTTTCGATCGCGTGCACCATCACGTCGCGCAGCGCCGTCGCGAGCCGCGACCATGCGCTCGGTTGCAGTCGATGGGCGGCGACCAGCGGATGGATGCCCGCGCGGTGGCACGCCTCGACCGCATAGATGTTGCCCACGCCGGCGACGACGTGTTGGTCGAGCAGGACCTCGCGCAGCGCTCGCTTGCTGCGGTGGGCCCGGAGCGCGAGGCGCTCGCCGTCGAAGTCGGGATCGAGCGGCTCGGGTCCGAGCTCGCCGATCGGCGCGACCGTGCGGATCTCCTCCAGCGCTGCGACGCGCAGCGCACCGAACCTTCGCGGGTCGACGAAACGCACCTCGCGATCGTCGTCGAACGCGAGCACGAGGTGCGTGTGTGGGGCGCGGGGCAGCTCGGGCGTCGCGAGGCCGAACCGACCGCTCATGCCGAGGTGCACGAGCAGCCCGAGGGTCTCGGCGGCCGGCGTCGTGAAGTGCCAGACGAGGTACTTGCCGCGGCGATCGACGGGCCCGGGCCGCGCGCCGACGAGGCGCTCGACGTGCTCGGCGCCACGCGTCGTCCCGATGCGGAGCTTGGCCCGACTCCGCCACACGTCGGTGACCGTGCCCTGCAGCGCGGCGGCCACGAGTCCACGCCGCACCGATTCGACCTCGGGCAACTCCGGCATCGCGGCTCACTCCTCACTCGACGCGTCGGCGACGTCGGGATCGGTGGCGATCGGCGCGTCGCCGTGCTCCGCCTCGCGCTCGCGGGCGAGCGCGGCGAATTGCTCACACGACAGCGTCTCGGGACGGACGCGCGGATCGATGCCGCACGCGGCACACCAACGCGCCGCAGCCTCGCGGCCATCGACCGCCGACAGGGCGTTGAGCAGGGTCTTGCGCCGCTGCTGGAACGTCGTGCGCACGAGGGCACGGAACGCCCGCTCGTCGCCGACCTCGCCGCGCGGGGTCGAGCGCGGCCGCAGGCGGATCACCGCCGAGTCGACCTTCGGCGCGGGCGTGAAGGCGCCCGGTGGCACCTGCATGATCCACTGCAGCTCGCGCACGCGACCGAGCACCACCGAGAGTCCGCCGTAGGTGCGGTTGCCCGGCGGCGCGACGATGCGCTGCGCGACCTCCTTCTGGACCATGACGACCCAGTCGCCGGTGATCGCGTGGCGATCGAGCAGCGTGAACAACAACGGGCCGGTGATCTGGTACGGCAGGTTGCCGACGATGACCGGCCGCGGGTGGGCCTCGTCGCACGCGCTGGCGTAGTCGAAGCGCACCGCGTCGGCCTCGTGGAGCACGAGCCGCGGCTGGTCGGCGAACTCGGCCCGCAGCACCGCGCACAGATCGCGGTCGCGTTCGATCGCCCAGACGTCGGCGCCGCGGGCGAGCAGCCTCGCGGTGAGCGAGCCGACGCCCGCGCCGATCTCGACCACGCGCACGCCCCGCGCCGCGCCGCTCGCCGCCGCGATCGCCTCGTGCACGTCGGGCGCGTGGAGGAAGTTCTGCCCCCAGCTCTTGCGCGCCCACAGACCGTGACGGCGCAGGACGGCGCTCGGTGACTCGAAGCTCATGGGATCCGTTGCCGCTCCTCGTCGATCGCCAGCGACGTGTGGACCTCGACCGACGGCGTGCACCCGGCGTGCAGCCGCGCGGCCGCGGCCGCGGCGATCATCGCCGCGTTGTCACCGGTGTAGCGCATCGCCGGCACGACCGTGGTGAAACCATCGGCGACGCCGGCCGCGATCGCAGCGTCGCGCAGGCCGCGGTTCGCCGCGACGCCCCCGACGACGTGGAGCCGATCGAGCCCGCACGCCCGCACCGCGCGGCGGGCCTTGTGCACGAGCACCTCGACGATCGCGGCCTGGAACGACGCGCAGACATCCGCGAGCTCGGCGTGCGTCGTCGGCTGCCCGCGCTGTTGCACGTGGACGAGCAACGCGGTCTTCAGCCCGGAGAACGAGAACTCGAAGCCCTCGCGATCCATCATGCTGCGGGGGAACGCGTGGGCCTTCGGGTTGCCCTGCGCGGCGAGCCGGTCGATCACCGGACCGCCGGGGTAGCCGAGGCCGAGGAGCTTCGCGCCCTTGTCGAACGCCTCGCCCGCCGCGTCGTCCCGCGTCGCGCCGAGCAATCGATAGCGGCCCAGCCCGCGGACCTCGACGAGCTCGGTGTGCCCGCCCGAGACCAACAGCGCGACGTGGGGCGGGAGCGTTGCGCTCGGTCCGTCGAGCACCGCGGAGAAGAGGTGGCCCTCGAGGTGGTGCACACCGAACAGTGGAAGGCCCGTACCGAGCGCGAGGCCGCGGGCCGCCTGCACGCCGACGAGCAGCGCGCCGACGAGGCCCGGGCCCTCGGTGACCGCGAGCGCGTCGAGGTCGCGCAGCGCGAGGCCGGCGTCCTGCAGCGCGGCGCGGATCACCGGCGTGACGCTGCCGAGGTGGTGACGACTCGCGAGCTCCGGAACGACGCCGCCGAAGCGCGCGTGGATGTCGATCTGCGAGCGCACGACGCTGCTGCGCACGCGCGCGTCGTCGACGACGGCGCACGCCGTCTCGTCGCAGGAACTCTCGATGGCCAGGACCTTCGTCACCGGCTCACTGCGGGGCGGGGCTCGGGGGCAGCTTGGCGTCGATGCGCTGCAGCTGGCGGCGCACCGTCTCGGCGTAGAGTCCGGTCGGCGCCAGCTCGAGGTAGCGGCGGTACGCCAACGCGGCCTCGGGCAGCGCCTCGCGCTCCTGCTCGATCACCCCGATCGCGAGGTGGGCCTCGGCGAATTGCGGCGCGACCTCGGCCGCCGACTTGGCGTCGGCGAGCGCCTCGTCGAGGCGCTTGTCCTCGATGTGGAGGTTGGCGCGCAGCACCAACGCACGCGCCTGCTTGGGATCGTGGCCGAGGATGTCGTCGATGCGCGAGCGGGCCTCGCGGACGCGGCCGAGTCGATACAGGCGCTCGGCGTCGTCGACCCACGCGGCGATGTCGACCGGGGTCGCGGGCTTCGGCTCGGGTGGGGTCGCACGCACCGGTGGCTTGCGCTCCGCGGGGGGAACGACGGCGCCGGCGGACTTCGTCGGCGGATCGGCGGCGCTCGCCTTCGCGACGACGGGCTCGTCGCGGGGACGGGTGAGGCCTACCGCGAAGCCGGCGGCGGCGAACACGAGGATCGCGGCGGCGGCGAGGCCATACGGCGAGCGGTCGTCGCCGGGCTCGCGGCGGATCCGTCGATCGTCGACGCGACCCTCGACCAGCGACTCCTCGGCGGGCCGAGTCATGCGCACGCCGACATCGTCGCGCTCGTCGCCGAGCACCCCCGCCGCGGCGCTCGGGCCCCGCGCCTCGTCGCCGTCGATCGGCTCGTCCTGGGTGTCGAGCGCAGCGCTCGGCATCGCGTCGGCAGCGGTGTCGAGCTCGAGTGTCTGCGGCTCCTCGACGACGGACGAGACGATGCCGAGCTCGGCGTCGATGCGGCCCTCGAGCCCGACGTCGCCGGCATAGCGCGGAGGCGCCTTCGGCTCGGGGTCCGGCTCGTCGCTCATGTCGAACACACCGCTGGCGGCGGCGCGTGGAACACCGACGGGCGGGCTCACCTGGCCGGGGGCCGGGGCGATGCGGGCGTGGGCGCGGGGCTCGGGCCCGCCGCGCACGAGCACCGGCACCGCGACGACCTCGTCGCTGGGATCGTGGGCGCGGGCGTCGAGCGGCTCCTCGTCGTCGTCGAAGACATCGGGCGCGCCGTGCTCGATCGCGGTGAGCTTCTCTTCGAGGGCGTGGATCACCGCGTCGCCGGGGCGCGTCGCGGGGCGCGTCGGCAGCGGGCCCGGCTCGGGCGTGCCGTCGGGGATGCCGACGATCGCGTCCTCGAGCTCCTCGTCGAAGCCGACCAGCGCGGGGAACGGCGCCGGGTAGTTCGGCGGCGGCGGCACGTCGGTCGGCTCCGGGCTCGTGCCCTTCTCGACCCGTGTGCTGGTCTCGACCCTGGGCATGCCGCTGCGCGAGTCCCAGGCCTCCAGCGCGATCGATCCGGTCTCCTCGACCGGCGTCCGCTCGAGCGGGCTGTGCGACAGCGTCAGCAGGCCCTCGAAGTACGCGGTCGAGATCGAGGTCAACACCTCGAGGTCGTCCTGACCGCTGTCGTCGACCACGTCGAGGATCGATCGTCGACCGTCGAAGCGACGCAGCGTCGCGAGCTGCTCCGGCGACATCTCGGCGCGTCGCTCCTCGAGCCCCGTCGTGTTCACGGCGAGGACCGAGCCCAGCGGCGGCAGCTGCTCCATCAGCCGGCCCCACTCGTCGACGCGCCGCATGCCCTCCATGAGAAGCATCTGCGTGCTCGCCTCGATCGCGGGGCTGCGGTTGATGGTCTTGAACTCGACCTCGAAGTCGCCGTCGCCGAGGCCGAGCAGGCGGTAGACGGCGGCCTCGCCCTGGAGGCGGCCGAGCTCGGCGTCGATCACCGCGCCCTCGCGGAACCACACCGTCGCGGGGCCGAACTCGGTGCCGAAGTGGATGACGCCGCTCTTGCGGCTGATCTCGATCGTCTGCAGCAGATCGACGACCGCCATGTCGGCGAGGCGGCCGGTGAACTTCGTGCGCGCGTCCTTGCGTTCGAGCCGCTCGTGCTGCTTGCGCTGCAGCAGCATCGAGACGCGCGTCGTGATCTCTTTGACGTAGATCGGCTTGGTCAGGTAGTCGTCGACGCCGAGCTCGAGGCCGCGCACCTTCTGTTCGATCGACTTGTCGTTCGTCAGGAAGATGAACGGGATCAGACGCCAGCGGGAGTTGGCCTTCAGCTGGGTGCACAGCGCGAAGCCGTCACTGCCCGGGAGCTCCGTGTCCGAGAGGATCAGGTCGGGCTCGGCGTGCGCGACGAATTCCAGCGCCTCCTCGGCGGTCTCCGCGGCGGTGATGCTGAAGCCCGCCTTGCGCAGGCTGACCTCGAGGACCCGCCGGTTTCGGACGTCGCTGTCGACGATCAGGAGGTTCTGGCGGGCCATCGGATCTCCGGGGCGCGCTGCGGCGCAGGGCTCCCGTACTCACTCGGATGTCGGCAGCGCCGCAGGGGGTGCGGGGCTGGAAACGAAACGGGACGATAGCAACCGGCGACCTACCGCAGCAAGCACGGACGGGCGGTTCGCCCGCGGCGGCGACGTGGGTCATCGGATCGACTATCGTGGCCGCGTGAACACCGGTGCCGAGGGCGAGTCGCGTGCATGGCAGAGCCGGGCGCGAGCCGCCTGGTTCACCGCAGGGCTCACGGTCGTGTGCGTGCTGGCCTTTGCGACGACGGTGGGGGCCTGCGCGTGGTCGACGGGGCAGCCCGGCCGCGTCGCACTGGAGTCGCTGTACGGACTCGGCAGCTGCCGCACGACGATGGAGAACGTCGGCGCCCTGGCCCTTGCCCGCGTGTGGGTCGACGGCGAGTGGTGGCGGGTCCTGACGACGGGCCTGCTGCACGGCAGCTGGATTCACCTTGCACTGAACATTTGGAGCATATGGTCGGTGGGCGAGTGGGCCGAGCGGACCTGGGGTGCCGGGCGGACCGCGGCGCTGTTCTTCGCCACGAGCGTGGCCGGTGGGATCGGCTCGCTCGTGTGGGCCGAGGCGCCGGTCGTGGTCGGGGCGTCCGCCGGGATCCTCGGACTCGCGGGGGCACTCCTCGTCGGTCGGCTACTCGGCGACGCGGCCACCCGCGAGAAGCTCGCTTCGGTTTCTCCCATCGGCCTCGGCGTGACGCTGGTCGTCCTGTTCGTCGTCGGCGCGATCGTGCCGGTGATCGCCCAGGCCGGGCATGTCGGTGGCTTCACCCTCGGCTGCCTCGCGTGCTGGGCGGGCCTCCAGCGCGGGTGGCTGCGACTCGGTGTGGTCCTCGTGCTGACCCTCGCCGCCAACGAGGTCGTGCAGATCGCCGCGCGGCCGGATGCTCGGCCGCAGTACCACGAGTTCGTGGGCTTTCGCCTCCTCGAGCTGGACCGACAGGATGAGGCCCTCGTCGCGATGGAGCGGGCGCTCGAACTGGCGCCCGGCGATGCGCAGATCAGCAATGCCGTCGCCTACGGCCTCGCCCTGGCCGGCCGCGATCTCGACAGGGCGGATGAGCTGGTCGACGTCGCCCTGCGCGACGACGCGGAGAACGGGAACTACGTCGACACCAAGGGTTGGATCGCCTGTCGTCGCGGGGATGCGGAGGCCGGGCGGGTGCTCTTGGAGCAGGCCGAGGCGCTGTCCGACGTTCCGGTCGAGGAGATCGAAGGGCACCTCCGGGACTGCGCCTCGGCCGGTGTTCCACGTGAAACAACCGTCGCTCCTTGAGGGGGAGGCGTTCGGGCGGCGGGGCGTGGAACTCAGGGCTCCCGGGGGATATCGGCCGGTGGCTGCCCGAGGCGGGTGCGGACGCCGGGGTGCAGGCCCGCAGAGGTAGGAACTTCGTCGGGGGCCGGCGCTTGGAGGATAGGGACGTCGTTCCCGCGATCGTTCCCGCGTGCGGGGCCCGTGTTCCACGTGAAACACCGCGGCCGACTCCCCCGGAAGGCGGGTGCCGGCGGGCGATCGCCACGACCGCAGGCGTCGCCCTCGGCGCTGTCGCTCACACGAACAGGAGGACTCCCTGGCGGAGAGCCCTGGCTGACCTCAGGTCCAGGTTGTGGCGAAAGCGACGTCGAGCAGCTCGGCCTCGGACAGCTTGGCCGCCTCAGGCGGGCGCGGCCGTGCGGGGGCGCCGATTGGCGGGCGGCATCGAGAGGCCCGCGTAAGGGCCAGGGGCGGGGGAATCCCTGCGTCCGGAGGTCCACACTGTCGATGGCTGCCCGCCCGATGCGGCTCCACCGGCAGGACCGGGGCTGGACGTGAGCCGCCACCCGACTCCAGCCCTCGGGACCGCCCTCACCAGGGTCTCGGATGCGCCCGATCGAACTCGAAGCACGCCCTCGCGCGGCCGTCCGCGAACCACGTGACACGCGATTCCCCGACGCACGGAGCCGACGAGCGCCTCTGAGACCCTGGTTGCGCCCCCCCCCGCCCCTCGCGGCCGCCCTCCGGCCTCTCCGTGTTTTTCAGACCCCCTGTTTCACGTGGAACAACCGGCTCATCGCGCGCGAAATCCCGCGATCCGGGAGGTCCCCCACTCGACGACCGCCTCCGGCGCCCGTCCGCCGACCTCGAGCTGCCCCGGGCGGAGGTGCGCGATCACCACTCCACGCTCCATCACCAAGTTGTCCCCAAGCTCGAGCCATCGATCCGGAGCGAAAACCGCCCGCGAAGAAGCGATCGAAAACCTCCGACTTCCCGGCTTTATCTGCTGTTCGACGCAGTATCTACGCCACGTGTCATCATCGAGTCGTGCCCGGATCACCCGCGACTTGTTCCCAACCGAGGCGAGGGCGAACTCCAAGAACGCCGCCCGCCGCTGTCGAGGTTCGACCAGGACGAGCGTCACCGGCGTGATCGCCGCGACGATCAGCGCCGGAAATCCGCCGCCCGAGCCGACATCGAGCCAGTGCAGCGTCGGGCCGAGCTCGGCCAGCCGGGCCGCGCACGCGACGGCCGCAATTCCATCGCCGAGGTGCGCGAGGAGTTCGGCGTCGGTGCTCGCGCCGGTCAGATTGATCGCACGCCCCTGTCCCAGCCAGAGCGCGCGCAGCTTCGACAACCGATCGAGCTCGACCGAGCCAAGCGGCCACCCGAGCTCATCCCCGATCCGTTCGAGTTGCTCGCGCACGTTCGGCATCATGCCACGGGCCGCCGAGCGTGCAGTACTCTTCCGCGACATTGACGGTCTTCGAGCGTCGCATCTCCGCAGGGCTCGCTCGTCTCGCGAGCGCAGGACTGACGCGACGTTGTCCGGCGATCACCGAGCGTGAGGGCGTCCGCTACCGCGTCGACGGCCGCTCCGTGATCGGGTTGTGCAGCAACGACTACCTCGGGCTCGCCGATGAGATCCGTTCGCCTCCCGCCGCTGCCGGTGCCGGTGGCTCGCGCCTCATCTGTGGCGATCTCGCGGGGCACCGCGACGTCGAGGAAATGCTCGCTGCGCTCATCGGCTCCGAGGACGCCGTGCTCTTCCCCAGCGGCTATCAACTCAACCTCGGCGTGCTACCGGCTGCGATCACACGCGATGACTTGGTGTGCAGCGATGCACTCAACCACGCGTCGCTGATCGACGGGCTCCGTCTCGCCCGCGCGGAGCTCCGCATCCTCCAACACCTCGCCTCACCCGACGCGATCGCAATCCCGGAAGGCGACGCAGCGCTGTGGTGGGTCACCGAGTCCGCGTTCTCGATGGACGGCGACATCGTCGACATCGTCGCGATGCGTCGACACCTCGATCGCGGCGGTGTCGCGTACGTCGACGAGGCCCACGCGCTCGGACTCTACGCCGAGGGCCGCGGTCTCCTCGGCGAACGCGGGATCGTGCCGTCGATCCTCGTCGGCATGTTCGGCAAGGCCTTCGGCGTCGCCGGAGCCTTCGTCGCCGCAAGCGCTCCGGTGTGTGCGTGGATCCGATCCCGCGCGCGGAGCTTCGTGTTCTCGACCGGCCCGAGCCCGACGCTGGTCGCCGCGATCGCGACCGCGATCGAACGCGTCCGCAGTGCCGACGGCGATCGTCGCCGCGAACGCCTGTGGGCCGCCGTCGCGCACCTCGCTGCTCGTCTCGGCGTCGAGCATGCACCGTCTCCGATCTTCCCGATCGTGATCGGCGACAACGAAACCACTCTGACGATCGCCGCCGCGTTGCTCGAGCGAGGCTGGCACGTCCAGCCGATCCGTCCGCCCACCGTTCCCGCCGGCACCGCAAGACTGCGCATCACCGTCAGCGCGGAGCACGACACCTCGATGATCGATGCGTTCGTCGACGATCTACAAGCACTGCTCCACGACGCGCAGCTTCCGTTGGTCGTTGCGCGCGGCCTCGGAGATCCCGGAGCGATCGGCCCATGACCGCGCGCGTGTTCGTCGTCGGCACCGACACCGACGTCGGCAAGACCACGCTCGTCTGCGCCCTACTCGAGCGCGCCGTCGCGATGAGCCTCCGCGTGATGCCGTACAAGCCCGCGCAGAGCGGCAGCGTCGGCACGAGCGACGCCCAACGATTGCACGCCGCCGCGCAAATCGACGAGCTCACGATCGAGCAGATCGTCGCCTTCCAGTTCGCGCTCCCGCTGGCGCCCGGCATCGCCGAGAGTTCTCCCCTTCCCTTCGGTGAGCGACCCGAGGACAGCGCAGCGCTCGAGCACTGCCGAGCTCACCTCGCGCACGGCATCGACGCGGTTCGCCCGGACCTCGTGATCGTCGAAGGAGCCGGCGGCCTGTGGGTCCCGATGCCCGGCGGCACGTGGCAACCGCGATGGATCGCCGCGCTCGCCACCCATGTCGTCGTCGTCGGCCGTGCAGGCCTCGGCACGATCAACCACACACTCTGCACGATCGATGCGTTGCGTCGACTGGGTCTCGAGCCGCTCGG
Source organism: Nannocystaceae bacterium (assembly GCA_044344875.1). Classification (GTDB taxonomy): domain Bacteria; phylum Myxococcota_A; class Polyangia; order Nannocystales; family Nannocystaceae; genus Xiheibacterium. The sequence continues at coordinate 59,619 of JBIJCC010000028.1, read as the reverse complement.
CTTCTTCCTCGTCGAGACCACGACCCCCGACATTTCGTCTTCGAGCAACGCCGCGGTGATCTCGTCGGCGCGCGACATCCCGCACCTCGGGACCCTGCCCTACGGTGCCGCGTCGGCGCGGTGTCTGCTGACACCGCTGCTCGATCGGCTGTAGCGGCTCACTTGCCGATGCAGAAGCGCTCGAACACGCGGCGCATCACCGCTTCGCCGACGGGCCCGAGCCCATTGCGCCCGCGGATCTCGGCGAGCCTGTTCCGCGCAGCCTCGACGTGGAACGCCGCGAGCTCGAGCGTGTCGAGATTGCGCGCCGCCACCTCGAGCTCCTCGAGCGCGCGCTCGCAGCTCTCGCGGTGTCGCGCCAGTCCGATCCAGCCCGTGCTCGCATCCCGCAGGCGCGACGCCTGCAGCCACGCCCGCAGTGCGGAGACCGATCCTTCATCCGCGCATGACACTCCGCGCCAACTCGGCCGCCGAGTGCCGAGGTCACGCTTGGTCTCGACGCACTCGATCGCGATCGCCCCGAGCGTCGGCGGCTCGATCGGCTCCGCATCGGAGGCTTCGATCCACAGCACGACGTCCGCGCCCGCGATCTGCTCGTGCGATCGTTCGATGCCCGCGCGCTCGATCGCGTCCCCGACCTCGCGGAGCCCCGCGGTGTCCACCAACACGCACGACGTACCGCCGAGGTCGAGCTCGGCCTCGACGTAGTCCCGCGTCGTGCCCGGCGTCGCCGTGACGATCGCCCGGTCGTACCCGAGCAGCGCATTGAACAGCGAGCTCTTGCCCGCGTTCGGCGGACCCGCGAGCACCACACGGGGTCGCACCCGCGCCCGCGCGCCGGCGTCGTAGCGCGACAACCATCCACGCAGCGTCCGCTCGACATCCGCGAGCTCGCGTCGCCATCGCGCCACGTCGCCGGCGTCGACGTCGTCCGGGAAGTCGAGGTGCGCCTCGAGCTCGGCCCGGAGATCCAGCAAGCGATCGAGCACACCGTCGACCTCCCGGCCGAGCTCGCCGGCGATCAACCGACGTGCCTGCTCCAGCGCTGCGTCGGTCTGCGCGCCGATGAGCGCGGCGATCCCCTCGGCCTGCTCGAGCGACAGTCGCCCATGCTCGAAGGCCCGCCGCGTGAACGCCCCCGCCTGCGCCGGCTCGCACCCCACCGTCACACACGCGACCAGCACGCCCTCGACGTTGCGCGCCCCCGCGTGCACGTGGAACTCGACGACGTCCTCTCCGGTGTACGACGCCGGCCCGGGCATCGACACCGCCAACGCCTCTTCGATCCCACTCGCGAGCTTCAACCCACACCGGACCAATCGACGGGGCGCCGCGACCGACACCCCGAGGATCCGCGCGACCTCCTGCGCCCGCGGACCCGACACCCGCACGATCGCGACCCCACCATCGGGGGTCCCGGTCGCGACGCCCACGATCGTCGATCGCTCCGGCATCGCGACCTCGACCGAGAACTATGCGCGGGCGTTCTTCTCGCGGAACACCACGACGTGTCGACGACGGCCCTCGCCCTCGGACTCGGTGGCCAGACCCTCGATGCCGAGCACGGTCATGTGCACGACCCGGCGCTCCATCGCGCTCATCGGCTCGAAGTGATAGGCCTCGCCGGTGTCGAGCACCTTGGCCGCGGCGTTCTGCGCGAGCTGGCGCAGCGTCTTCTCGCGGCGCGTGCGGTAGCCCGCGACGTCGAGCGTGATCCGCATGCGCTCGATGCCCTCGGCCTGCAGCACGCGCAACGTCAGGTACTGCAGCGCGTCGAGGGTCGCGCCATGGCGACCGATGAGCAGCCCGCCGTCGTCGGCCGAGGTGTTGAGGTCGCAGTGCAGACCGTCCTCCTCGATGTCGATGTCGACCTCGACGTCCACGCCGAGCAGGCCGAGCACGCTCTCGAGGAACGATCGCACGATCGGAACGGCCTCCGCGAACCCCTCACGGTCCGCCGCCGTCGTCGGCCGGTCGCCGTCGCTGGGTGTGCTCTTGGTGCTCAGAGATGGTGTTTCCGTCATGCTCGCCTCCCGCCGCCTGTGGCGGCCCGCGTGACGCCGAGGCCCCCGGCCCCGCTCGCGCCCCGCAAGAAATCGACTCGTGGGATCACGCCGGCTTCCCCGCCGCGTTCTTGCCGACGCCGACCTGGATCAGCGTCTGGGTGATCGACAGCACGATGTTCGCGAAGATATAGACCGCCAGGCCCGATGGCAAAAACAACATGAACAGCGTGAACATGATGGGCATCAGCCAGCGCATCATCTTGGCCTGCGCCTCGTCCATCGTGTTCGGCATCATGCGGTTCTGCACGACCATGAGCGCGCCGAGCGACAGCGGCAGGAGGAAGTAGGGATCCTGCTGCGTGAGGTCGGGGAGCCAGAGGAACGTCTGGTGCACCAGCTCGACCGCCGCCGACAGCATCGAGTACAGCGCGAACCAGATCGGCAGCTGCACCAGCGTGGGCAGGCAGCCTGCGAGCGGGTTGACGCCCGAGCGCTGGAAGAGCGCCTGCATCTCCTGGCCCTGCTTCACCCGGTCGTCGCCGTACTTCGCCTTGATCTTCGCGATCTCCGGCTGGATCTCGCGCATGCGCTTCATCGAGCTCATCTGCTTGAGCGTCAGCGGAAGCGTCGCCAGCTTGACCACCAGCGTCAGCAGCACGATCGAGATGCCCCAGCTGCCGGTCGCCGCGAAGAACCACCGCAGCATCCCGAGCAACAGGCGACCGAGCCACTCCGACAGCCCGCCGAAGAAGCCCCAGTTGATCGACGACTCGAGGCGAAGGTCTGCGACCGACACCGCGCTGAACGACTTGAGCTTGTCGAGCTCCTTCGCGCCGATGAACAGGCCGTACTCGTAAGTCTGGCTCTCGCCCGCCTGCAGCGTGACCACGCCGGCGGACAGCCGGTTGACCACGAAGTTGCCCTCGCCCAAGCGGATCTCGCAGTCGGCCGCGGGCTGGGTGGGGACCATGAACAGCCCGAAGTACTTGTTGTCGGCGCCGGCCCACTGCACCGGGCCGCTGTAGTGGATCGGCCCGTCCTCGACGTCGCTCGCGTCCTCTTCCTCGAGGTCCTCGGCGGTGTTGCACAGGCCGCGGCTGATGTCGTACTGGCTGTCGGTCACGCCGACGCGCGTCGAGAGGTGCAGGCGATGATCCTGCGCGGCGGTGCTCCGGTTGGTCACCGTGACGACGAGCTTCGCCTGGTAGCCGTCGAGCAGCTCGAAGCGCTCGCTGATGTCGACGTCGCTGCCGCGGTAGCCGAACTCGACGTGCGACGCGCCCTCGGAGCGCAGGTCGAACGAGGCGTTCTTCGGCACCTTCACGTCGCTCGCCTCGTCGGCGAAGCTGATCTCGAGCGTGGGGGCGCCGCCGAGACGGAGGCTGTCGGTCGCGGTGACCTGCTTGCTGAACTGCGGCGAGAGGAGCTCGATCCCCGAGAGGATGCCGCCGCGCGCCGGCGAGCGGTTGCTCAGGCGCACCGCGATCAGATCGTTGCGGAGCTCCCGATCGATCGCCGCGACGCTGCCGACCGGCGCCTCGGTGTCGTCGACCTCGGCCGGCGCAGCGTCGGGCTTGCCGTCGGGGGCCTTGGTTTCGTCCTTCGCATCCGCGGTCGAGGCCGCTTCACCTTCGGGCGTCGGCGCGGGCTTGGGGCCAAGCCAGTCGAACAGCACGAAGATGACGGCGCACAGCGCCAGGGCGATCACGGTTCGGGATTGGAAGCTCATGGACAGCTCCGAGTGGGCGCCGCGGCATCGATCGATCGATGCTCCGCCGCTGGGGGGACCGGGTCGAAGCCGCCGGCACTGAAGGGGTGGCAACGGCCGATCCGGCGCAACGCGAGCCACCAACCGCGGAGGAAGCCGTGCTGTTGCAGCGCCTCACAGGCGTAGTGCGAGCAGCTCGGGTAGAAGCGGCAGCGAGGACCGAGCAGCGGCGAGAGCATCAATTGATAACCACGGATGAGCCCGATCGCGCCGGCACGAAGCCCTCGCTGCGCGACACCGACGATGGAGCTCATGGTTGTGGACCTCGACGCAGATCGGATCGACCGCACACGCGCTCCATGTCCGCCGAGACCTCGGCGAACACGGCTTCGGCGGCGGTCCGCTTCGCGACCCAGACCATCTCGAGCCCCGCACGCAAGCCGGCGCGTTGCCGTCGGAAGGCCTCGCGAACCCAGCGCTTGATTCGATTCCGAGTCACCGCGTTGCCGACCTTGCGCGTGACGGTGACACCCAGTCGCGGTGGCGGCAACTCTGCCGTGGTGGGGTTGCGCACGACGAACACCAAGAAGTGTCGCACGTGGAGCTTGCCGCCCTGACCCTGGACCCGCAGGAAGTCCGTCCGACGCCGCAGCCGAAATGCGCGGCCGAAACGGTGCGCGCCCGGAATCACCGCGGTTATTTGCTGCCGATGTCCACGGTCAGCCGCTTGCGGCCCCGGCGTCGGCGAGCGGAGAGGACCTTGCGGCCATTCTTGGTGGCCATGCGCGCGCGAAAGCCATGGGTGCGCTTGCGACGAACGTTGTGGGGCTGGTAGGTGCGCTTCATGGCGGGGCGGATCGATAGCAGCGCGGCCGCAGGGTGTCAAACCGATCTCCGGCGCACCGGGCCGGCCGTGCGCGGCCGTCACGTGCGTTGGCGCGGACGCGCCTTGGCACGCCGTCCCGTCCGGCTGATGCGCTGCTTTCAGCCATCGCCGCAGACCCGCTCGCAAAGCCGACTTCCGAGCCCGCGGCCCCGCAAGTCCGCTCGCGGCCTGGGGAGTACGCGACCCGTCGACCTGCCCCCGACAATTCGGGTGTGATCCTCGATGGATCGCCTGGCCGGGCGGCCACCCGTTCGGGGTCGGGTCCGCGACGACCGCCGAAGCGTCGATCGAACTCCAATGATCTCCGCCCCTTGTGACAGCTCCGAAACGACCCGGTTGCCGGACGCAAACGAGGTTGAGTAGAAGGCACGCCCCTCGCCCCGACGGCCCCGTGGGAATTTCGATTCGCGAGAATCGCGCTCACGGGCCCGACCGAACGGCCCTTTCGTGGCCCCGGTGCGAGCCTCGACCCCCAACGCGCCCGGACCCTCGGGCCGCCAAACGTTGTGGACATCCCCCTCCATTTCTCAGGAAATTCCAACTGATTCCCGCGACTTCACGTGAAATCCACAGCGACCTGACGCCTGTGGATCGGAGGCCCATGACGGACATCTGGACGGATGCCCTTGCCGGTCTGCGCCCGCGCCTGGGCACCGAGACCTACGAACTCTGGCTGCGACCGATGGTGATGGTCGATGCCATGCCGGGATTGCTGCGGCTGCGCGCGCCGAGCCTCTTCATGAAGGAGTGGTTCGAGAACCACTACCGCGAGGCGGTGCTGCAGGAGATCCTCGCCCGCACCCAGGAGCGCTACACGATCGAGGTCGACGTCGCGGAGGACGCGGCGCCGGTGGTCGAGTTCGTCGGGCCCTCGGCCCCGGCGCCGATCCCGGTGTCCAGCCGCCGGGCGTCAGCACCGATCGGCCTGTCCGAGCGCTACCGCTTCGGCACCTTCATCAAGGGGGCGAGCAACGAGCTCGCGGCCTCCGCGGCGCACGCCGTCGCCGAGGAGCCGGGCAAGCGCTTCAACCCGCTGTTCATCTATGGCGGCGTCGGGCTGGGCAAGACCCACCTGCTGCACGCGGTCGGCCACGCGCTGCACCTCGCGCGCCCCGAGCTCCGCATCGTCTATCTCTCGGCCGAGCGGTTCATGAACGAGTTCATCTCGGCGGTCCGCTTCAACGAGTGCGACCAGTTCCGCAAGCGCTACCGCGAGGACTGCGACGTGCTGCTCGTCGACGACATCCAGTTCATCGCCGGTCGCGATCGGACGATGGACGAGTTCTTCCACGTCTTCAACGCGCTGTACGAGTCGAGCAAGCAGATCATGGTCACGGCCGATCGTACGCCGTCGGACATGCAGGGCATGGAGGAGCGCATCACGTCGCGCCTCAACTGGGGTCTGGTCGCGGACATCAAGCCGCCCGATCTCGAGACCCGCGTGGCGATCCTTCGGCAGAAGGCCGAGGACGAGCGCATCGCGATCGCCAACGACGTCGCGGTCTACCTCGCCACGCTCGTGCGCAGCAACGTTCGCGAGCTCGAGGGCGCGCTGGTGCGGGTGTCGACCTTCGCGGCGCTGAAGGGCGTGCCGATCACCCAGGACTTCGTGCGCGACGTCCTCGGCGACACCGCGGCGCCGCGCATCGCCACGCAGCTCACCGTCGAGGCGATCCAGAAGGCGGTCTGCGGCTACTTCTCCGTGCGCGTCACGGACCTCAAGGGTCAACGTCGGCACAAGGGCATCGCCCGGCCGCGGATGATCGCGATGTACCTCAGCCGCGAGCTCACGGGCTCGAGCTACCCCGAGATCGGCCTGCGCTTCGGCGGCAAGGACCACTCGACCGTCATCAACGCTTGCCGCCGCATGGCCGAGATCCAGACCACGGACCCCGAGCTCCGCGGCATCATCGAGTCCCTCCGTCACCAGCTCGTCGGTCAACCCGGCTGACGATCGATCGCACGCCCCCACGGGATCGACGCCGGCGCGCCGCGAGCCCGCCGACACGGTGACGGACCCCCGAGTCCGTCGAACTCGTCGTGCCCGCTCCACCCTGTGGACAACCCGGGCACTGCCCTGTGGACCACCCTGTGCCGCGACGGACGCGCCTCCGCCATCCCCAGAAAATCTCCGCCGTCCCCGCCGCCGTCCCGCCGTTCTCCACCCGTTTTCCCGAGTCGTTTCAACAGTGTACGTGACTTGACCACATTTCCACACCACTACGACGACGACGGTTCATTAATTCTTACTTTTAGATCACTCTCGGCCCACTCACCGCTCGAGAGTCGCGAAGGAGCCCCATGGAGTTGGAGATCGATCAGGCACGCCTACTGTCCGCGCTCGCGCTCGCGCAGACCGTGGCCGACAAGCGAAGCACGATGCCTGTCCTCGCCAACGTCTTGCTGCGCGCCACGAGCGATGGGCACCTCGTCTGCTCGGCGACCGACATGATGATCGGCCTCACCGAGTCGATCCCCGCGGTGGTGAAGTCGACCGGCACGGTGACCGTCGGCGTCCGCCACCTGCACGGCGTGGTGCGGACGCTCCCCGCGAGCTCGGTGCGCATGCGCGGCCTGGACAACCACTGGGTCCAGCTCGTGTCGGGCCGCAGCGAGTTCAAGCTCATGGGCATGCCCGAGAGCGACTTCCCCGAGCTGCCCGACGCCGGCAAGGGCAAGAAGGCGCTCGCGTTCACCGACGTGCCCGGGCACGTGCTCGCCGATCTCATCCAGAAGACCATGTTCTCGGTCTCGACCGACGAGGCCCGCGTGAACCTCAACGGCGTGCTGTTCGAGTGCGACGGCCAACAGGCGACGATGGTCTCGACCGACGGTCACCGGCTCACGCGCTTCTCGGCGCGGCTGCCCGGCCCCAAGCTCGAGAAGGGGATCATCATCCCGCGCAAGGGCATGCTCGAGATCCGCCGCATGCTCGACCGCGTCAGCGGCGACATCGGCATCGCGATCGGCGAGTCGCACATGTTCGTGCGCGCCGACGACCTCGCGATGTCGGTCAAGCTCAACAACGTCCAGTTCCCGCCGTACCGCGCGGTGATTCCGTCGTCGCACCAGCGCCGCGTCACCGTCAGCCGTGAGGAGCTCCTGGCGGCCCTGCGTCGCGCCGAGGTGATGGCCCCGGAGAAGACCGCCACCGTCCGCGTCGCGCTGTCTGCGGGCAAGCTGGAGCTCACGGCGGACAATCCCGACCTCGGCGTCGCCCACCAGGAGCTGCCGGTCGGCTACGGCGGCGACAGCCTGGTCGCCGGGTTCAACGCGCGGTACCTCATCGAGATCCTCGAGGCCATCGACGGGGCCGAGGTCGCGCTCGAGTTCCAGGGCGAGCTCGACCCCTGCGTCATCAAGCCGGTCGACGGTCCCGATCTCCTCGGCGTGGTCATGCCGATGAAGATCTAGCGGGCCCTGCGGCCCCCCTCGCGATGCGCCTGGCGACACTCGAGCTCGAGGGCTTCCGGAACTTCGCCCACGCCCGGCTCGAGCTCGGCGACGGCTTCACGGTGCTGTGGGGCCACAACGGCGCCGGCAAGACCAACGTCCTCGAGGCGATCTACCTGCTCGCCACGCTGCGCTCGTTCCGGACCAACGACCTCGGCGCGCTGGTCGGCCGCGACACGACGCGGGCGCAGGTCGTCGTGAACGGCCACGACCCCTACCTCGACCTGCCGACGCGCCTCGCCGTGCAGCTCGAGCGCGGCTCCACCACCACGCGCCGGCTCGCCCGCGCCGACGACAAGCTCGTCCGCTCCGCGGCCGACTTCTACGGGCGCCTGCAGGCGGTGCTGTTCACACCGGAGGACCTCGCGGTCCTGCGCGAGGGGCCGCAGCAGCGCCGGCAGTTCCTCGACCGCATGTTGTTCGCCCGCGAGCGCGGGCACATCGCCGACGTGCAGGCGTACGAGCGCGTCGTCCGATCGCGCAACTCCGTGCTGCGCGACGACGGTCTGCACGGGGCGGCGCTGGTGGACATGCTCATCCCCTACGAGCACCAGATCGCGGAGATCGGGGCTCGGGTGTGGACGCGCCGTGAACGACTGCTGGCCGACATGCTCCCCGGCATCGAGCGCGGCTTCTCGGAGATCTACGGCGCCGAGGGGCCGCAGCCGAGCACCAGCGCCCGACAGCTCGCGCTCTCGCTGCGTTACGTCAGCCCCTGCGGCGAGCTCGTCGCGTCCGAGCGCGCCGCAGCCCTGCTCGCGCGGCTGGTCGAGCGCCGCGAGCTCGACCGAGCGCGCCGCACCACCAGCGTCGGGCCCCACCGCGACGACCTCGTCGTCGAGCTCGAGGGCCGGCCCGTCGCCGAGTACGCGTCGCAGGGGCAGACCCGCGCCATCATCCTCGCGCTCAAGCTCGCCGAGCTCGAGCTCGCCCGCCTGCACACGGGCACGGCGCCATTGCTGCTGCTCGACGACGTGTCGAGCGAGCTCGATCCACCGCGCAACGCCCTGCTGTTCGAGCGGCTCGGGGCGCTCGCCGGCCAATGCGTCCTGACCACCACCGCCGCGGAATTCGTGCGCCTGCCCGACAGCGCCGCGTGCCGTTTCGTCGGGGTGGATCGCGGGCGGCTCGATCCCGCCTCGTCAACCCCATAAACCATTGGAATTCAAAGGCTATTCGCCCGTTCCGCGGCTGGTTGTCCAGGCCTGGTCGTGCTATGGTCCAGGCCCCGAAAGCCCCGCCGACCGCAGGCGGGTCCGACGGTGTCTCGCGTGGCTCGAAGGCCGCGTTCGACAGGCACCCACAGGTACTCCGCACCCATGTCCAGTGACCAGACCGCCCCCAAGGTCGACGATTACGGCGCCGATTCGATCTCCGTCCTCGAGGGTCTCGAGGCGGTTCGCAAGCGCCCCGGCATGTACATCGGCGACACCAGCGATGGCTCGGGTCTGCACAAGATGGTGTTCGAGGTCGTCGACAACTCGGTCGACGAGTCGCTCGCCGGGCACTGCAACCGCATCGAGGTCACCATCCACCTCGACAACTCGGTGTCGGTCGAGGACAACGGCCGCGGTATCCCGACCGGCCCCAAGGAGATCCACGGCGAGATCATCGACGCCTCCATCGTCATCATGACGGTGCTGCACGCCGGCGGAAAGTTCGACAACCGCAACTACAAGGTCTCGGGCGGTCTGCACGGCGTCGGCGTGTCGGTGGTCAACGCGCTGTCGGACTGGCTCAAGCTCGAGATCTGGCGCGACGGGAAGGCCCACCGCGCCCGCTTCGAGCGCGGCGCCGTCGCCGAGAACGTCCAGACGATCGGCACGACCGAGAAGCGCGGCACCCGAGTCACGTTCCACGCCGACCCGCTCATCTTCACGACGACGGTCATCGACTTCGAGATCCTCGCCCAGCGTTTCCGCGAGCTCAGCTTCCTCAACCCCGGCGTCACCATCAGCCTGAAGGACCTCCGCGACGGCCGCGAGAAGTCCTTCGACGGCGCCGGCGGCATCTCGGCGTTCGTCGAGCTGCTCGCGCAGAACAAGGTCACGATCGGCGAGTCGATCTTCTTCAGCGGCACGGAGAACTTCGAGCACGAGGGCGAGCCCGCGGAGTTGGGCATCGGCGTCGCCCTGCAGTGGACCGACGCGTACCAGGAGAACATCCTGTGCTACACGAACAACATCCCGAACAAGGACGGCGGCACCCACCTCACGGGTCTGCGCACGGCCTTGACGAAGATCGTCAACAAGTACGCCGAGGAGAGCGGCGCGCTCAAGCAGCACAAGGTGCCGCTGTCGGGTGAGGACGTCCGCGAGGGCCTCGTCGCGGTGCTCTCGATCCAGCACCCCGACCCGAAGTTCAGCTCGCAGATCAAGGACAAGCTGGTCTCGGGCGAGGTCACGGCCCTCGTCTCGCAGTTCCTCACCGACCAGCTCGGCAAGTTCTTCGAGGAGAAGCCCAAGAGCGCCAAGCTCATCGTCGACAAGGCGATCCTGTCGGCGCGCGCGCGTGCGGCCGCCCGCAAGGCCCGCGAGACGATCACGCGCAAGGGCGTGCTCGACGGCTTGTCACTCCCGGGCAAGCTCGCGGACTGTCAGGAGCGCGACCCAGAGAAGACCGAGCTGTACATCGTCGAGGGCGACAGCGCCGGTGGCAGCGCCAAGCAGGGCCGCGACCGCGCGACCCAGGCGATCCTCCCGCTGCGCGGCAAGATCCTCAACGTCGAGAAGGCGCGCCTCGACAAGATGCTGTCGAGCCAAGAGATCGTCACGCTCATCACCGCGCTGGGCTCGGGTGTCGAGGACACGTACGACATCAACAAGCTGCGCTACCACCACATCATCATCATGACCGACGCCGATGTGGACGGCTCGCACATCCGCACGCTGCTGCTGACGTTCTTCTACCGCCACTTCCCCGAGATCATCGAGCGCGGCTACCTCTACGTTGCCCAGCCGCCGCTGTACAAGGTCCGCTCGGGCAAGAAGGACGTCTACCTCAAGAACGAAGGCGCGCTCGATCGATACGTCATCGACAACTCGATCGAGGCGCTCGAGCTGTCGATCGGTGAGCACGCTGTCAGCCGCGAGGTCTTCGCCGAGATCGCCGCACGGGCCCTGCGGTATCGCGACATGGTCCACGGCCTGGCGCGTGACCACCGTGGGCCGGTGATCGAGGGGCTGCTCGACATGCTCGAGCAGGACGCGGGCGACGAGCTGCGCGGGGCATTCGCCGACACCGCGCGTCTCGCTGCGTTCGCCGAGGACCTCCAGTCGCGGGCACAGTCGCTGTTCGACGCCGACAAGACCTCGCGCATCCGGCTCGGTCACGAGGTCGTCGTCGACGAGGGCGACTCGGCGCTCCACGCGATCCGCCTGCGCGTGCTGCAGGACGGCGTCACGCAGTATGAGGTGCTCAGCCGCGATCTCGTCGAGTCGCCGGAGCTCGGCGAGCTGCTCGCGACGCGCCGCTACATCGCCAGCCTCGGCAAGGGCGAGCTATCGCTGTCGCGCGACGGCGAGGTCGTCATCCGCACCTCGCGGATCGTCGAGATCGTCGCGCACATGGATCAGGCCGGCCGCAGCGGGCTCGCGATCCAGCGGTACAAGGGCCTCGGCGAGATGAACCCCGAGCAGCTGTGGGAGACCACGATGGATCCCAACAAGCGCGCGCTGCTGCAGGTCCGCGTCGCCGACAACCTCGAGGCCGATCAGCTCTTCAGCGTACTGATGGGCGACGACGTCGAGCCGCGTCGCGACTTCATCGTCGCCAACGCGCTCAACGCCCGCAACCTGGACGTGTAGGCGGCTTGCCTTTTTGGTCGCGCCCTCCGGCGCTCTTCCTGGCGCGACCGATCATGCTCGCTGACCGCCGTGGCAAAGCCACGGCGGGCTCGAGGGGCAAAGCGCGCGCGTCGTGCCCGACGACGCCGCGCCAGTAGGGCGCCGGAGGGTGCCACGAGAGAGAGCGTCAGAGCGCTGCGGTGGCGGGGAGCTCGGCGTCCCACGCCAGCTTGTTGCCGCAGCGGAGCATCGACGCGCCGAAGTATGGGTTGGCGATCTTGCCCTCGGCCTGGACCCACAGGGCGCCCTTGTCCTCGAACGCCATCGGACAGAACACGATGACGTTGCCGGCCTGGCTCGCCGGGGTGGCGCGCATGTACTCGACGACGCCGTCGGACAGGGTCTTGAAGGCGGTGCGCGTGGCGGCGAGATCGGTGCCGCTCAAGGTCTTCGCGGCGCTGGCGATCTTGTCCACGCCCGGCTCCTTTGCCATCGTCCCGGCGAAGCGCTCGAGCTCCTTCGCCTGCGCTGCCACGGGCCCGACGTCGTCGGCCGCGAGCGCCGCCGCGATCGCGAGGTACGAAGGCACCAGGCCCGTCGCCGGCGCCGAGGTGGAGGCACCGCCGCTGGAACAGGCGGCCGAGAGCAACAACGCGGAGAGCAACGTCCTGCGGGACAACACGGGCCAGCAGCATAGCAGGGCGGCCCATGGGGTGCCGCCCTGCGGCGGCGGAGATCCGCGCCGGCTCAAGCCCTCCGCCGCCGCGACGATGTCGAAGCAAGGTGATCCACGCGACCCGCCACGACCCGCCCGAGCTCCACTACCTGCGCGTCACCATCGCTGCCGGTGATGACGACGTGGCGATGACCCTCTACGAGGTCGACGAGCTGGGCTGGGTGCACCGGCAATTCCAGATGCGCGGCGACGAGCTCCGCTTTGCCCCGGAAGACATCCTGATGTGTCGACCGGTGAACCTGCGCGCGATGATGTCGCACCCGTACACCGAGACCATCGATGCGGAGGAGTTCGAGCTCCTCTGGGGCGAGGTGTCCCGCGATCGCGCCTTCGCGTCACGGCTCCCGGACGCACGACTCCCGTGGGAGGGCGTGCTCGGTGAGGACCGCGTGCGGATCCGCTGGCACCCGCTCGGCGCCGCGGCCCCAGGCTGGACCGAGATTCCCGGCTTCCTCGATCTATTCGTGCGCGGCGATGCGAGCGCGGCACGAATGGCCTGCGCCGCGCTCTTCCTCGAGCGCCCGATCTCGTGGCACGCGCTCGCCGGAGATGTCCGCGCGGACGCGGTGCTCCCCGCGGCCGCGTGACGCCGCCGCGGTGCGTCAGCCGAACAGCGCGTCGAGCTCGTCCGCGACGGCGCCCTCGGCCTGACCCTTGGCCAGCGCGAGCTCCTGGACGAGGAGCTGCCGCGCCGTCTCGAGCATCTCTCGCTCGCCCGACGAGAGCTGCTTGTCGGTGCGCAGCAGGCAGAGATCACGCAGCACGCTGGCGATCTCCACGAGCGAACCCGTGTTGATCTTCTCCATGTACTCGCGGTAGCGGCGATTCCACGTCGCGGTGGAAATCTTTCCACCACGGCGACGCAGCTCCTGGTACACCGCGTCGACCTCGGCCTGGCTCACGAGCTTCCGCAGGCCGACGGCGGCCGCGTTGTGCTTGGGCACCATCACCTTCATGTTGTTGTCGAGCACGCGCAGCACGTAGAACTCCATTGTCGCCCCAGAGATCTGGAGGTTCTGGAGTCCCGTCACCTCAGCGACGCCGTGGCCTGGATAGACCGTCTTGTCGCCTACGACGAACGAGTCAGGCATGGGCATGCTCCTCTTGGCCGGCGGTTGCTTGCGCGCCCTTCGCGGACGCTGGATGCGGTCACGTCAGACGTCAGGCAACTTAGGCCGCGTATGTATAGCGGGCGCGAGGACCCGCGTCAACGGTTCGGGAACGCCGTTTCCCGGATAATTCGATCGCGGGCGCGACGGCGGAATGTGCTCGGCGAGAGTCACCTGCGAGATCATGAAGAAAACGGGGTGTTGGAGGCCGAGGTTTCGAGTTTTGGAGCGCCTTCGGCGTGAGTTTGGCGCTCGCTGGCAAACTCGCGCGTGCGGCCGGAGCTCTTGCGGCGCGCTGCACATCGGCGCAGTCGCGACGCCGACCGCGCGGCGGCGCGCTCGGTTCCACGGAGGCCCCTCGGAAACTTGCCCGCGCTGCTCCGCATGGGGAATCATCCGCCCGACGATGTCTCGTTCACGCGAAGGGAAGCGCGCCACCGTGCGCGGGGTGGGCGTGCTCGCGCTGCTCATGCTCGCGGGCAGCGGATGCGCGAACAACCCCGAGCGCCTGCCCGAGCTCGATCGGCGCTTCTACTACAACCTCGACAGCGCCAGTGACCAGGAGCAGTTCCTCGATCTTCGCGAGGAGGATCGCCAGGCGTTCCTCGAACGCAAGGGCCTGTGGAGCAAGTGGATCGCACTGCCCGAGGCCGAGCGCGCGTCGGTCGGTGACGGCAACGTCGAGATCGGATTCCACGAGTTCGCGACGTTCATGGCGTGGGGTCCGCCCGCGGACTCGCAGACCCGCGACCCCGACGGGCGTGCGCTTCGCCAGCACACGTTCATCCGCTGCACGAGCGGCCCGAAGGCGGGCCGGTACGTGCGGGCGAACCTCGACTGCGACGGCACCTCGAGCGAGATCCTGGTGACCATCCGCGACGGCAAGGTCGCGGAGATCAACTACCCGCACTGAGCTCCGCGGCGGGTGAGACCGCGTCTAGCGAAGGTCGCCGCTCAGGAACTCGAGGATCGTCGCGACCGGGAAGCCCGAGCCGCCGACGGTCGCCACGCCGTAGGGCTTGCTGACCATCGCCGGCCCGGCGATGTCGACGTGCAACCAGCGGCAGCCCTCGGTGAACTCGGACAGGAACAGGCCCGCCGTGATCGCACCGCCGTAGCGCTCGCCGGTGTTCTTCATCTCGGCGACCTTGCTCTTCAGCTGCTCCTTGAGGTCGTCGGGCAGCGGAAGCCGCCACATCGCCTCACCCGAGCGCGCTGCGGAAGCCATCCAGTCCTCGACGAGCGCGTCGTCCTTGGACATCACCCCGGCGATGCGGGGCCCCAGGGCGATCATGCAGGCGCCGGTGAGCGTCGCGAAGTCGAGGATCGCGGTGGGCTCGAGCTTGGACGCGTAGACCATCGCGTCGGCCAGCGTCAGGCGACCCTCGGCGTCGGTGTTGTTGATCTCGACGGTCTTGCCGTTGGAGGCGGTCAGCACGTCGCCGAGCCGGTAAGCGTGCCCGCTGACCATGTTCTCGGTCGCGGCCACGATCGCGTGGACCTCGTAGGCGACGCCGACGCGCACCGCGGCCTCGAACGCGGAGATGACCGCGGCGGCGCCGGCCATGTCCATCTTCATGTCGAGCATGCCGTCGGTGGGCTTGAGCGAGTAGCCGCCCGAGTCGAAGGTGACGCCCTTGCCGACGAGGCACACGCGGCCCTTCGAAGTGCCGCCGCGCGGGCGGTAGCTCATGTGGATGAACTTCGGCGGCTCGTCGCTGCCCTGCGCGACGCCGAGGAAGCACCCCATGCTGCGGCGCGAGCACTCGTCGCGATCGAGCACGACGAGCGCGACGTCGTGGTCCGCCTCAAGCGAAGCGACGATCTTTGCGGCGGCCTCGGCGAGGTGCGTCGGCGTGACGAGGGCGGCCGGGCCGTTGACGAAGTCGCGGGCGCGCGAGATCGCCGATGCGATGATCTGCCCGCGGTGCGAGCCCTCGGCGGGCTTGCCATCGGGGACCACGACCACGACCTCGCGGACGCTCTTGCGTGCGCGCTTGTCGGGCGCGATGTAGTGCTCGTAGGCGTAGCTGCCGAGCTCGGCGCCCTGGGCGATCAGATCGCCGGCCCGGACGGCAGCGGCCGTGTCGTCGAAGGTCGTGGCGTTGCCGACGAAGCTGCGCAGGTCGAGGACGACCCGAGCTGCGCCGGCGGCATGGCCCTGGCGCACCGCGTCGTGGGCGAAGGTTCGCAACGCCGCCGCGTCGCGGAGGTCGCCGACGCCGAGCAGGACGATGCGCTCGAGCTGGTCGCCGTGCGACGCGGTGAAGGCGAAGCTCTCCCCGGCCTTGCCGGCGAACCGGGCCGCGGTCGCGGCCTCGCGGACGCCGCGTCCGAACCGGGCGTCGAAGGCCGCCGCGTCGGGCTCGTCGCGGACGGCGACGACGACGACGGCGGGGGACGGGCTGTCAGACGGGAGCGCGGTGGTCCAAGTGAGCTGGAGCATGTCGGTCTCGGGGGGGGGGGGAACGGCTCGGTCCTCGGAGGGGGCGAGGATGTGCGGAAAGCCCGCCCCTCTGGCGCTAGCTGGGCTGCCGAGATCGCATAGGCGAGCCATCCCTCCTTGTCTGCAATTTGGCTTGCAATTTCGTGAGGTTGAGCGCCGCTCGCGCGTGTCCCGAGCAGGCGGAGAGGAGGATGTTCACCTACATATCAGGATCGTTCACCTACCTAAAAGGATCGCTCACCTTCACGTAATTAGGCGACAAAGATGTTAATTGTTATTGACATGCGCCGATCCCGACCGTATCGTCCCTTTACCGTTGCCCCTTGAAGGAGGGTCCAGACATGGCTGAAGGCGATACTGAGCAGGCACCCGCGAAGCGCGGAAAGAAGAAGGCTGGCAAGAAGGCGGGCAAGAAGAAGGCCGCCAAGAAGGCTGGTAAGAAGAAGACTGGCAAGAAGGCGGGCAAGAAGAAGGCCGCCAAGAAGGCAGGCAAGAAGAAGACCGCCAAGAAGGCGGGCAAGAAGAAGGCCGCCAAGAAGAAGGCGGGCAAGAAGAAGGCTGCCAAGAAGCAGGCCGCCTGAGGCGTATCCGCGCCAATCTGCGCTAATCACGCAGGCGCCGTCGCAGGTCCCTCGGGACCAGCGGCGGCGTGGTGCTTTAAGGGCTTGGAGTTTTTCGCGTCGCCGCGGAGCGAGCGGGCCTCGGTCGAGGCCTCGCCCCGGGCTCAGACCGCGAGGAACGCCGAGACCTCGCGCAGGTGCTTGAGCGCGAGCGGACCGGTGAAGACGATCGTCGCGTCGGGGACGGCCTCGACGTGCTCGGCGAGGGCGTCGATCTGAGCGCCGTCGAGGCGACCGCGGGGACCGGTGCCGCCGACGCGCAGCCACACCTCGCGGCCCACGAGCACGGGCTCCCCCGGATCCTCGTAGCGCGGCCGACCGCCTTCGAAGGCGCCGATGCAGACCTCGACGCCGAGCTCCCGCGCGAAGGCCCGCGCGACCTCGGGCTCCCAGAGTCCCTCGGGCTCCCACGTGATCGCGATGCCCTCGGCGCGGCGCGCCTCTACGAACGCCCGCAGGCGCTTGCGCCCGAGGGCACCGGGCGTCAGCGACGGCCCGGTGCGCAACAGGACCCGATCGCCGCCGCAGCCCTGCAGGCACAGCCGGCTCACCTCCCACGCGCGCACGACCTCGTCCGTCGTCTGCAGCCCACCGAAGGCGATCTCGTTGCCCGTGGGCCGTCGGGTCGATCGCTCGCGCAGGCCGTCCTCGCGCGCGTGCGAGACCAGGTGCCAGACGAAGGGCACCTGCTTCGCGTTGGGGAACCGCCGCCGCACCGCGGCGCTCCACCGCTGCATCGCAGCGAGACGCGGTGGCTCGATCAACGTCCGCTCGAGCAGGACCAGGTCGACGCGCTCATCGACACTCCCGGCGCGCGAATTCTCAGGCGAGAGGGATAGTCCGAGGGCGGGCATGGGCGCGCACACTAAGTCCGGCACGCCTCGCCGGGCAAGCCTCGACGACGCGCCGCCCGCGGATCGCAGCCCCGAGCACCACGAACGAGGCGCCCGTGGTCAGTGGCTCGCGTCGGGCGAGGCGAGGTCGGGGCGGTACTTCGGCAGGGAGACCGTGACGATCGTGCCGCCCTCCTCGGGCACGTCGAGGGCGACGCGGCCGCCGAGGCTGCGCACGATGTCGAGGACCACCGGCAGGCCGAGGCCCGTGCCGCCGCTGCCCTTGGTGGTGAAGAACGGCTCGAACACGCGGGCGCGCATGTTCTCGGGGATGCCGACGCCCGAGTCCGTGACGCGCAGCACCCCGAACTCGCCCTCGTACGACATCCGCACCGAGATCGTGCCGCGGTCGGCGCCCCCGCCGTCGCCCAGGGCGTCCAACGCGTTGGTCACGAGGTTCAGCCCGATCTGGTGCAGCTCGTTCTTGTCGGCGTGGACGATGACGTCCTCGTCGGGCGCGGAGACCTCGAGCTTGAGCCGCCGCAAGCGGCCGGCCCGGCGCAGCAGCGTCATGATGCCGTCGATGACGTCGCGCAGCGACACGGCGCCGCGCGTGCGCACGCGCGGGCGCAGCGGCGAAAGGATCTGCTCGATGTGCTCCTGCACCCGCTTCACGCTCTCGCGCATGATCTTGATCATCTCGCGGGCCGCGGGCTCATCCTCGCCACCGCTCTGCTCGAGCATCGTGAGGTAGCCGAGCAGCGGCCCGAGTTCGTTGCGGATCTCGTGCGCTGCGCTGCCCGCGAGCAGCCCGATGGTCGCGAGTCGATCGGCCTGCTGCAGCTGTCGGCTCAGCTCCTCGTGCGACGTCTCGTAGTAGAGCAGCGCGATGACGTAGCGCGTCTGCGGCTCGTTGACGTCGACGCTCGGCGTCTCGCAGACCGACAGACTCACGCGCGCGGGAAGACGTCGCCCCCGGGCCGCGCGCACGGTCATCTCGCCGCGCCAGTGCCCGCGCACGAGCGGTCCGGCGATGAGGCCCACGACGCGGGACTGGATGTCGCCCTCGGTGGGGTGCGGGTCGAACAGCTCGCGGATGTCGGCGTCGAGCAGATCGTGCAGCGGTCGTCCGACCAGCGCGACGAAGCTGTCGCTGGCGTCGACGAGGCGACCCTCCTTGTCGAGCACGATGATGCCCTCGACCGCACGGTTGTAGAGCACCGACAGCAGCATCGCGGTCCGCTGGTGGCGGATGGCGAGCAGTCGGTGCTCCTCCTGCAGGCGCTGCTCGGCGCTGACGCGGGCCTGGCTCTGACGCCGCGAATCGACCGCGCGCGCCACCGTCGAGACCAACAGCTGGCGCGAGACCGGCTTGGTGAGGTAGTCGAACGCGTGCTCGCGCACCGCCTCGGCCGCGGGCTGCAGGCTGGTGTCGCCGGTAATGATGATCACCGGCACCATCGGATCGCGTTGGTCGAGCGCCTTGAGCAGATCGAGGCCCGTGCCACCGGGCATCAGCAGGTCGGTGACGACGACGTCGGCGGAGGCCTGGTCGTACGCCGCGAGCGCCTCCTCGACGCTGCGGGTCACGGCGACATCGAAGCCCACGCGTCGCAGCGCGAGCGCCAGGGTGTTCCCGACCGTCTCGTCGTCCTCCACGACGAGGACGCGACCGCTCTTCATCGACTCGAACTCGGCCGTCCCGAGTCGATCGGAGGTCGGGAGTCGCTCGGAGTTCAAGTGATCGCGTCCTCGCGGCGAGCGACCAGCGTGATGGTGCCCGGTGAGAGTTGCATCGACAGGCCGGGCTCGGCCGCCACGAGGTCGACGAGCCGCTGCGCCGCAGCCGGCTCCCACGCGGGCGCGACGGCGCCGGGCACCTCGCCGGTGGGCACGACCGCCAGCGCGAGCTGGGCGTCGCCCGCCACCACGGCGCCCGTGACCCGCAGCTCGAGCCCGCGCACGCCGGCGTTGCTCGCCGCGCCGAGCAACAGCAAACAGGCCCCGCACAGGGCGAAGAAGAACTCGTTGGGCAGCGCGAGGTCGGCGAGTGCCTGGACGTCGGCGCGCGATGGAATGCCGACGCGCTCGAAGCGACGGCCGAGCAGCGCCTCGGCGCGCGCCCAGACGCGGGGCCCGTCCTCCCGTCGGCCGCGCAGCAGACCCGCGAGCGCCGCGGTCAACGTCTTGATCCGCTCGGCCGCCAGCTGACACTGTTCGGCGCGGGCCCGCGTCTCGCTGCCGGCCGGGGCGTCGTCGACGCTGAGCTCGAGCAGCACGATCAGGCTCTGCAGCGGATTGTTGAGGTCGTGCGTGACGATCGACAGCAGCTCGACCAGGGTGTCGCGGGCTGCCACCGCACCATCGGCGGAGCCGCTCGAAGCCCCGCGCTCGGGTGACGACACCATCGTCCCGCAGCGTACCGGAAGCGACCCGAGCCCGGCCAGCCGAATCGGGGGCTTGCCGCGGCGAAGCGGCGTCGCGGGACGTCGCGGCGGCGGTTCCCTTCGCGCCGGCGGTTGGGCACACTCCGCCCGCGAAGTGGTGAGACGGCGTCGCATCCGGCAGCACGTGAATCCGCTCGGGGTGCAGTACGCCGACGCGCGTGCCCGCCCGCTATCGCGCCCGGCCCATCTCGGGCCTGATGCCGAATGCGACGTCGAGCTCGGCTGCGCCGATGCGCAGTTCAGCTTCGAGCTCGCGCGGGCCCACCCCGAGCGCATCGTCGTCGGCCTCGAGATCCGCGAGCGCGTGGCGGCGTGGGGCCAGCGTGACGCCGACGACGCCGCGCTCGCCAACCTCCGGATCGCCTACTGCAACATCAACGTCGACCTCGATCGCGTCTTGGCACCGAGCACGGTCGATCGCTTCCACCTGCTCTTCCCGGACCCGTGGTTCAAGGCCAAGCACCACAAGCGTCGCGTGATCGAAGCGCCCTTGCTCGCGGTGCTCCACTCGCGGTTGCGTCCCGGCGGGGAGCTGCACTTCGCCAGTGACATCTACGAGGTCGCGCTCGAGGCGATGGCCGAGGTCGACGGCGATCCCCGCAGCGGCTTCGTGAACCTCGCCGGTCCGTGGCGCTTCGCGCGGGACAACCCCTACGGGGCCCGCTCGAAGCGCGAGGCCAAGACGCTGGGCCGTGGCGATCGGGTCTGGCGCCTGCGGTGGCGTCGGATCGACTGACTTGCGGAGGAACGCGAAGCGTTCACGCGCGGCTCACGGCTCCGCGAGCACGTCGATCGTCGGCAGGAACAGCGCGTCGGGCAACGCCATGCAGTTCTCGTAGGCGGCGGCCTCGGTGTCGCGGGTCTCGGGCGTCGCCGCGTCGACCTTGCCGCCGACCACGTCGACGCAGGTGCAGAAGCTCTTCGCCGCCTCGAACGTGCCGGCGTCCGAGCAGCTCTCGCGCTGGCGCGCGAGCGTCCACTGGCGGAACGGCAGCTGGCAGTCGAGCGACGGGTACTCCGTGCCCAGGACGCAGCCACACAGCTGCTCGTCGCGATCGGGGTCCAGCGCGGTGGTGCAGAGCGCCTGCATGTACGCGTCCTCGGCGCGCAGGCGGCCGTCGAGGTCCCGGGCCCCGCCGAGCACCGCGTTGACCAGGGCGGGGATGACCCACGCGATGATCACGGCCCCGACGGGCACGGCGAGGGCGAGGCCGACGAGGATCCCGGGCCAGCGGGACCGGGGCGGATCGTCGAGGTGGGCGAGGATGGCCACGGGGAACCACTCTAACGCGCGGGCGGCCGGAACGACGACAGCCCAGGCGCGCTGCCCGGGACGTGCGACCGCGCACGTGTCCTGCCGCGCCGCGCGGATGCCGGGCACGCCGAGTCCCCGGGCCCTTGGGATGGTTCGGCCGCAAGCCATCCCCCCGCCCGTCGTTGGTCCCGCGATCCCTTGTCGCGGCCGCGCGCGCGTACGATACTCCGCCCCCGGTCGTCGGGCGGACACGCCGAGCCGACAACCCGAGGTCGATTCCATGCGTCGCATTGCGTTCGTCCGTCCCGCACTCTGTTCCGTGCTGATCCTCGCGGTCGGCGTTGCGCCGTGGAATGCGGCGATGGCCGCACCGGCAGCCGGATCGAAGGCAGCCGCGCCGACGACCGCCGCGCCGACGACCACCGCCGCGCCCACCGAGACCGCGACGCCGCCCGCGGACACGCCACCCGTCGAGACTCCGCCGGGCGAGACGCCGCCGACGGAGACCGGCGAGACGCCGCCGGGCGAGACGCCGCCCGGCGAGACCGGCGAGACGCCGCCCGGCGAGACCGGCGAGACGCCGCCGCCCGAGGCCACCCCCGAGACGCCGCCGGAGCCCGAGACCCCGCCGCCGCCGGTCGTGACGCCGCCGGACCCGATGGCTGATCGCCCGCCGAGGCCCGAGGTCGCCGGCAAGCCGCGCAAGGGTGTGAACCTGATGATCGCCGGCGGCAGCGTCCTCGCCGTCGGTCTCGCGAGCACGATCACCTTCGGGCTCGTCACGCGCAACTGCAAGTACGACGGCCCGCTGCAGTGCAAGTACCAGGAGCAGGACCAGTTCCTGATCCCGATGGGCGCCGCGGTGACGTTGCTCGGCGCGATGCTCCTCGGTGTCGGCGCGGGTTACTACGTCGGCTACAAGAAGTGGGAGCGCTGGACCCCCGAGGTCGCCGCCGCGGAGAAGGCGAAGCAGGACAAGCGCAACCGCAAGGGCCGCGGCAAGAAGCAGACCGCGTTCGCACCGTCGATGATTCGCGGTGGCGCGGCGATGGTCGTCGGCGGCCGCTTCTAGCGGCGCGCGTCGAGCAGGACCTTCAACGTACCAGGCGTGGCCGCGAGCGCGAGGGCCTCGCGGGCCGCGTGCAGCGGAAGCACGCGATCGATGAGCGGTCGCGGATCGATCGATCCCTCGGCGAGCGCGGCCACTGCCGGCGCGAAGTCGCCGCAGCGCGATCCCACGATGGTGACCTCGTCGACGACGACGCCGGACATCGCGAGCGTGCCCTCGCCGTGGAAGGTGCTCTTGAGCACGACGGTGCCGCGCGGCGCGACGAGCTCGAGCGCGCGGGAGAGTCCTTCGGGTGAACCCGTGGCCTCGACGACCCAGCGCGCCGTGCCGCGGCGCAGCGCGGACAGCTCGGTCGAGCGCGCGCCGAAGCCCTCCGCGATCGCGAGCTTGCGCGGGTGTCGACCGACGACGCTCACGTCGCAGCCATGTCGGCGCATCACCATCGCGACGAGCAGCCCGAGTTTGCCGTCACCGAGCACGACGACCGGGTCGCCGGGTGGGATCGGCACCTGTGCGAGGATCTCGAGGGCGGCCGCAACGGGCTCGGTGAACACCGCGACCTCGTCCGGGACGTGCTCCGGCACCGCGTGGAGGTTCACGGTCGGCACGCACAGCGACTCGGCGAAGCAGCCGTCGTGGTCGCGGATCCCGATCACGCGTCGCGCCGAGCAGTGGCGACCGAGCCCGGCCGCGCAGCGCTCGCACGCACCGCACGCGGCGTTGATCTCCGCGACGACGCGCCGGCCTGCCCATGCGGGGTCGGCGTCCACGTCCACCTCGCCGACGAATTCGTGGCCGAGCGTGCCGCGGAACGCGGCATAGCCCCGCGTGATCTCGAGGTCGGTGCTGCAGATCCCGGCCATGCGCACGTGCACGCGGGTCTCGCCGGCCCCGGGCGTCGGCACGTCCACCGACGCGACCGACACCGCACCCTCGAAGCGAACCGCGAGCATCACTCGAACGGTAGCATCGCCGTCGCTTGTGCGAAGCAGCCGGTCGCGGCTACCCTAGCGCGCCCGGAGGAGTGGCCGAGCGGTTGATGGCGGCGGACTTGAAATCCGTTGTGCTCGAAAGGGTACCGGGGGTTCGAATCCCTCCTCCTCCGCAGGGGTTTGGTGGAACGCGAGAGCGTTCCCCCAAACCCCTGCGCCGTGCCCGTGCCCGTGCCCGTGCCCGTGCCCGAACTCCCTTCAATCCTCATCCTCGTCGTGCACCACCGCCGGCAGCGCCGTCGCCCCGACGATCCCATTGCGCTCCACCACCTCCCGCACCCCTTCCGCGGGCCCCTGGACCAGCGTCACCGATCGCTCCTCTCGGAGCACCCGCTCGATCTGAGCCTTCACCGCCGCCGGCTCGAGCGTGGCGACGCGCCGCGCCAGATCCGTGAAGTACTCCGCCGGCCGTCCCGCCCGAACCGCCTGGGCGAGCTGTCCCGCGAGCAGTCGCGCGTCGGCCTGCGCGTTGAGCATCCCCCGCAGCACGTTGCGCCGCGCGAACGCGAACTGCCGATCGAAGTCCTTGCCGTCGCGCAGCGCCTGCACTGCGCCGCGGATCGCCGCGAGCCCCTCGCCGGCGCGCGCGCTGTCCAACGATCCCCCGATCTCGATCCGCGGCCGGTCGGTGTCGAGCCGCGCGTACACGCCGTAGCTCGCGCCAAGCGTCTGCCGCACGCTGCTCACCCCGAAGTTGAGCATGTCGGCGAGCACCGCCAGCGCCGCGTGATCGTCCCCGTACGCCGTCGCCATCGGGTAGGCGATCGTGACGTCGGTCTGCGCCCGCTCGGCGTCGACCTCGGTGAAGTAGCGGACCTTGCCCGGCTTGGGCTCCGGCGCCGGCGTGCGCGCGGCGGTCTGCTTGGGGCGGTTCCACGTCAGCCGAGCGTCGCGCAGCGCAGGCTTGCCGAAGAACGCCTCCACGTACTTGATCGTCAGGTCGAGATCGAAGCCGCCGGTGATGATGAGCGTGCTGTTCGCCGCGCGGTAGTGCTTGGCGCGGAACTCTTCGACGTCGCGCAGCGTCACGTCGCGTAGATCCTTCGGATCATCGATGAGCACGCGGACGTGCGGATGCCCCTCACCGTACAGCGCCTTCGCGAACGCGTTCGCGCGCGCTGCCCCCTGGCGCACGAACTTCTTGTCGAGCTCCTTCTTGCGCCGGGCCTTCCAGCCCTCGAGCGCGCCCGAGGCATACTCGGCCTGGATCACGCGCTCGCTCATCCCGGCGACGAGGAAGTCGAGGTAGATCGCCAGGCTGCGCGTCACGAACGTGCTGCTGGTGCGGCCGACATCCCAGTCGAAGATCCCGCCGGCCGAGTCGAAGAAGCTCATCAGGTTGCGGGACTCCAGATCGTCGCGCGGCCCGAACATCATCGCGCAGAGCTCGGCGAGGTCCGGTTGGGCCCCGCCGTCGCGCGTGCCGGCGCCGACGATCAGCTGCATCTCCATCACCGGCACGTCGGTCGACTGCACGAGGACCACGCGCATGCCGTTGTCGAGGGTGAGCTCGAGCGACTGGCCCTCGGGCGGCGCGATGTCCTGCAGCTCGAGCGGGCGATGGGCCTCGGCCGGGTCGATGTCCTCGGGGACCGCGAGGTTCTCCTCGGACTTGGGCTGGTAGTCGAACTCGGCGCGGTCGGCCTTCGGCTTGTCCTTGCTGCCGTCCGGCACGACCTTCACCACCATCGCCGCCTCGCGGGCGAAGATGCGGCGGCCTGCGGCTTGGGCATCGACCGCGGTGAGCGTGTCGAGCTCGGCGAGGTCGGCCCCGATGAAGCCGGCCTTCTCGCCCTCCTCGAGGTAGTCCGCGTAGGTGCCCGAGCGGCCGAACACCGTGGAGATGCCGTCGAGCAGCTGCAGGCGCGCGCGCTGCCGGGCCGAGTCGTAGCTGCCCTCGTACTCGTCACCCTCGACGTTCGCCGCGAAGCCACGCGTGGTCGCGTCGAGCACCTCGTCGACTGCGCGATCGAGATCGCGGGCCTTCTCGGTCTCGACGCCGACGCCGAACAGCGACGCCTCCTTGCCGCCGAGGAACGCGGGGTAGAACCGCTTCACGACGCTGCCCTGCTTCGATCCGACGAAGAACGCGACCGACAGGAACAACGTCTCGATCGCCGCCTGCGACGCGATGTAGTCCGGGGTGAAGCGCTTGGGCAGCTTGAACAACACCACGGCGGTCGGCTTCTTCACCGGCGCGACGACCTCGGCCTGCTTGGTCGAGAACGTCGGCGGGGGCACCGGCGGGCGCGGGGGCGCGGCGACGTCCGGCAGCGGCTCGAGATACTTGTCGGCGAGCTTGCGGACCTCGTCGGGATCGATGTCGCCGGTGATCACCACCGTCGCCTGACTCGGCGTGTAGTAGCGCTCGATGAACTTGCACGCGTCGTCGGGTGTGATCGACGTGAGGTCGCCGTCGGCGCCGAGGACCTTGCGGCGATACGGGTGACCCTCGGGGAACGCGAGCTCGTTGATCGCATCGAACACGAAGAGGTCGACGCCTTGGCCGCGCCAGCGGTGCTCGTTGCGGACCACCTCGCGCTCGCGGAGGAACGAGTTCTCGTCGACCGCGCTGCAGTCGTAGTCGAGGCGCAGCGCGGTGTACTTCATGTACGTCTCGAGATCGTCCGCCATGCCGGTGTGCATGTAGTGGGTCTCGTCGCTCGACGTGTACGCGTTGAACGTCAGCGTGTGCTGCGGCAGATCCGACATCAGCTTCGGCGTGCCCGGGCCGTTGCTCGGCATCTGGAACATCAGGTGCTCGACGAAGTGGGCCATGCCGCCCTTGCCCTCCGGATCCTCGCGCGAGCCGACCTGCTGCCGCACGTCGAACTGGACGAGTCGCGTGTACGCGTCGGGCACCACGAACAGCACGAGGCCGTTGTCGTACTGCTTGAGGAATCCGCTGCCGGGGACCTGCAGCGTCCGATCGGGGGTGGGCAATGTGGTGGTGGCCGATGTCGCGTTGCGCGTGCACGACAGCGCCAGCAACGATGCGATCGACAGTCCGACGACGAGACGCCTGCCTGGGTCCATGTCGCCGAGTCTACGGCGGCGCGGCGGATTGTTCGACGGTCGACTTGCCCCAGCGCACGATCTTGCCCACGAGCTCGGTCTGCGCGTGTGTCACATGGGCGCCCGCGCGGGCGTCCACGGCGGCCGTCGTGCCCTCGATGCGGCCACCGACCAGAGACACCCGCGCCCCAGAGCTCGCCGCGATCGCCGTCTTCGCGGTGAACGAGACGTCGGCGATGTCCAAACGGCCACCGCCGATCGAGAACCCGACCTCGGGCGTTCCGACGATCGCGGTGCCGGAGACCGTCAACGAGCCGTGCAGCTGCTCGATGATCGCGATGCGTGGGCGCAGCGTCCCGCCCGCGATCGTCACCTCGGAGCGCAGCATCACTTCGGCGATCACGTCGGCCGTGATGTCGCAGTCGATGAGCTGCAGTTGACAGCCGTACATCGTCTGGAACGCGGTGCCGTCGAGGACGAACGTCTCCTTCTCGAAGCGGAACTTGTCGCCCATCTTGCAGATGAGCTTCGACGTGCCATCCCAACCCGGTCGCCGGAAGCCGCCCTCGTCGGCCTTGGCGTCGGCGTCCATCATCATCACGCCCGCGAGCGTGGCCGAGACGATCTCGTCGTTGTCCGACTCGAGCAGGGCCTGGAGCGCTTCGGGGTCGGAGTCCTTGCCGCGCATGAGGTCGATGAGCGCGCGCTTGCCCCTGCGCTGCGTCTCGTCGAGCACGGGCGGCTTGGTCGGATCGACGGGGGCGGGCGGCGTCGGTGCCGGCCTCGCCACTGCCGTCGGCGCGAGGATGGGCGTGACGGTCGCTTCGGGCTCGTCCGAATCCTCGGCCGTCGCGCGTTCGATGAGGACGACCCCCGAGTCCTCGAGGGCGTTGCGATCGCGTGTCAGCCACCACGTCAGCCCGCCGATGGCCCCGAGCGCGACGATCGCCGCGCCGGCGAGCGCGGCCGCGAGCGCGGCGACGTTGGTCTTGGGCACGCGCGCCCGCTCGAGCGCGGCGAGCAGCACGGCCATGGATCCGGTGCGCAAGCGCGGATCGATCGCGAGTCCGCCGAGCACCGCGCCGAGGATCGCCGGCGGCACCGGGCTCGACTCCGGCACCGGGCGGATCTTGCCGCGCACGAGGTTGTGCAGCAGCTCGGGCAGCGAGCTGCCCGCGAACGGCCGCGCGCCCCACAGCGCCTCGTAGAGCACGACCGCGAAGGCGAACACGTCGCTGCGCGCGTCGGCGCGGCCCTCGAATTGCTCGGGGGCCATGTACGCCGGCGTGCCGGGCATCGAGCCGGTGCGCGTGAGATCGGGCCCGAGCGCGCCGAGGTCGACGGACCCATCGACCGCGAGGGGCTGCGGCGACGAGGCCATCCCGCGGGCGATGCCGAAGTCGGCGACGCGGACCCGACCATCGGCGCCGACGAGCACGTTGTCGGGCTTGAAGTCGCGGTGGATGATCCCCGCGGCGTGGGCGGCCTGCAGCCCGCGCCCCGCCTGCAGGCACACCTCGAGCGCCATGCGCCAGTCGTGGGGTCCGCTGGCCAACCACGCGCGAAGTGACATGCCGTGGACGAACTCCATCGCGATGTAGAGATCGCCCTCGTGCATGCCGACGTCGTAGACGCCGACGACGTTGGGGTGATCGAGCCGCGCCATCGCCCGGGCCTCGCGCTCGAGCCGGGCGGTGTCGGTGCCGAGCGTGCGCTGCAGCTTGAGCGCCACCGGTCGATCGAGCCGCAGGTGGTGCGCGCGATAGACCACGCCCATCGCCCCGGCCCCGATCACGTCGTCGACGCGGTAGTGGCCGTCGATGATCGTGCCGGGCGGCAGCGGCGGGCGGGCGATGGCGGCCTGCGGCTCGGCCGTCGAGATCTCGCCCAGCGTGTTGCGGGTCTGCGACGCGACGCCGGGCTGCGTCGCGGGGCCGGGCTGCCACGTCGGCACCTCGTCCGAGGGCGTCGCTTGCCCCGGGACGGGCGTGTGCGTCGCCGCGTTCGGATCGACCGGGCCCATTCGCGGGACGAGCGTAGCACCAAGCTCTGCGGATCACCGTGCGCAGATCCTGGCGACCGGCCTGCAGCGCGCGCGCCAGGGTCCGCGGACGCCCCGCGGTCGGTACACTGTCGGCGCCGTGCGCATCGAGCTCTCCGGGACCGAGGTGCACACGATCGAGTGCACGGGTGTGGTGCCGACCGCCGCCGTGCGGTCGCGGGTGCCGACGTCGCTCGCCCTGCACGAGCGCGACGGCGGCGCGCGCGTGGGCCTGCTGGTGTTCGCGATGCGGGGCCTCGGCGCGACCCTTCCGCTGCGGATCGGGCCGCGCTTCGACTACGGCGAGGTGCTGTGGCGCGTCGGTGTGCTGTGGCGCGGCGAGCCGGCCTGGTTCGCGGTCGCGTGCGACCTCGATCGCGCGTCGATCCGCACGATGGGCGCGTGGATGGTGCGCTACCCGGTGCGTCGCGCCGCGATCGACGTCGGTGCGGCGCAGGCGAGCGTGCGCGCGGCCCAGGGGACCCTCGGCATCGCTGCCGTCGCGACCGAGCACGCCCCCGACGCGGTGCCACCGCTGCCGTTGCTCGTGGGCACGGACGCGGCGCTGTACCGCATCCCGTGGCGCGAGGATCCGGCGCCGCACCGCCGCGAGGCTGCGATCACCGTGCAGGACGCCGGTCTCGTCGACGCGACGCTCGGCGCCGCGGTTCACTGGGACCCGAGCGGCCTCGTGCATGCGGGGCGGATCCACCGCTGCGGCGTCGCCTCGCGGATCTGATGTACCCTCCCGGCCGTGGGCGAGGCCCAACTCGAACCACGCTCGGTGTGTCCCCGTTGTCGGCGCCCCACGAGCGTCTGCTACTGCCGGCACCTCGCATCGATCCCGACGCGCACGCGCGTGGTGTTCCTGCAGCACCCGCGCGAGCGCACGATGGCGATCGGAACCGCCCGCATGGCGAGCCTGTGCCTGCCCAACTCGGAGCTGCACGTCGGCGCGCGCTGGGATGTCGCGTCCGGCAGCCTCGGCCGCGCGCTGTCCGACCCCGATCGCCCCGCGGCGCTGCTCTACCCCGGCGAGGGCGCGATCGACATC
This sequence comes from Nannocystaceae bacterium, assembly GCA_044344875.1. GTDB lineage: Bacteria > Myxococcota_A > Polyangia > Nannocystales > Nannocystaceae > Xiheibacterium. The sequence continues at coordinate 30,164 of JBIJCC010000028.1, read as the reverse complement.
ATGTCCGCGCCGCCGTCGACCCCGATCACGCTCGTCGTCGTCGACGGCACGTGGTCGCAGGCGAAGAAGATCGTCCGCCACAGCCCGATCCTCGCCGGCCTGCCGCGTTACGCCTTCGTGCCCCCGGCGCCGAGCGAGTACCGGATCCGCCGCGAGCCCCGCGACGACTACGTGTCGACGATCGAGGCGCTCGTGCACGTGCTCGGCGCGCTCGAGGGCGGCGCTGCGCGCTTTGAGCCCCTGCTCACCCCGTTCCGCGCGATGATCGACGCGCAGATCGAGCACATCGAGAGCAGGCGCCAGCCGCGGGCGCGGATCCACCCGCGACCGGTGCGCGTGCGGCCGCAGCTCCCCGAACCGCTGCGCACGCGACCCGCGGACGTCGTGTGTGTCTTCGGAGACACCAACGGCTGGCCCCACGACAGCCCCCGACGCGGACGCGGTGGGCTCGCCGATCTGCTGCGTTGGGTCGCGCTGCGCCCCGCGACGGGCGAGGTGTTCGCGTCGACGATCGCACCGCTCGCGGAGCTCGCCGGTGGCACCAGCGATCAGCTCGGGTTGCCCGCCGCGGAGATCCTCGCGGGCTGCACCCGCGACGACTTCGTGGCCCGGTGGATCGCGTTCGTGCGCCCCGACGACGTGCTGTGTGCCTGGGGCGATCACTCGTTGCGATTGCTCGCCTCGGTCGGTGCGCTCGGCGAAACGACGGCGATCGATCTGCGACCGGTCGCCGCGATGATCGACGCTCGACGACCCGGATCGGTCGAGCAGTACCACCGCGGCGCGGGGTTGCCGGAGCCCGACGCGATCGGCCCCGGTCGGGCCGCGCGTCGCGTCGCGCTGCTCGCGGCGATCCTCGAGCACATGCGCGGGCGTCCATGACCCGAGGATGATCCGATGCGCGCGCGCTGCGACCGCGTCGCGGAGTCGCAGATCGACGGCGGCGCGCGGCCGTCCGCGCAATCGATGCGCGTCCTCGCCGATTGCTTCCCCCTAGCGCGTGCGCCTAGCCTTCGTCGCACATGCGCATGCCGATTCGTCCTGTCTTCGCCTTCGCCTTTGCCCTCGTCGCCTGCGGCGGGGACGACGGTGGCACCACCGACGCGGCGACCTCCTCGGGTTCGGCGTCGGCGAGCGTGACGGACAGCGCGAGCGCGTCGGCATCGGCGAGCGTGACGGACAGCGCGAGCGCGTCGGCGTCGGCGAGCGCGACGGACAGCGCGTCGGCGTCGGCGAGCGCGACGGACAGCGCGTCGGCGTCGGCGAGCGCGACGGACAGCGCGAGCGCGACGGACAGCGCGAGCGCGACGGACAGCGCATCGGCGTCGGCGAGCGTGACGGCCACCGCGAGCGCGACGGACTCGAGCGACGGAGGCACCAGCGAGTCCAGCGGGGCCGACGGCACCGCCGGTTCGACCAGCGGCGGTGCGTCGGGCACCTGTGGTTGGGATGACCTCGAGGCCTACTACGCGTGCGGCCTGAGCGGCGCCGATCCGAGCGGCCAGGTCCCGATCGATTGCCCCGAGGGCCTGGTCGAGGGCGGCCCGTGCACCGGCCTCGACCTCATCGGTTGCTGCGACGCCAACGGCGACAACTGGTACTGCGAGGGCGAGGTCGCCGTCTTCGACGACTGCTAGTCGACCGGACGATTCGACCGGACGATTCGACCGGACGAATCCGCCGGACGAATCCGCCGGACGATACCAAGGGCTCGGCTCACTCGCAGTCGAGCTCGTCCGTCTCGTCGTCGCAGTCGGCCCCGCCGTCGCAGACCCACTCGAGAGGGATGCACCACGACTCGTCGCAGAGCAGCTCGTCGTCGGCGCAGGTCCACGACGCGCCGCAGTCGAGCTCGTCCGACCCATCGTCGCAATCGGCCCCGCCGTCGCACGTCCACGCGACGTCGATGCAGGTGCCGTCGCCGCAGGCCCACTCGCCCGCGTCACACTCGGGCGGCGGATGGCCGCGCAGCGTGTCGACGATCCAGCCGTGCACGTACGAGACGCGGGTGTAGATCCCCGGCGTGTCGGGCTCGCCGCAGCCGTGACCCCAGCTGACGATGCCGGCGAGACGCCAGTGGCCGTCGTCGTCGGGGACCACCAGCGGCCCGCCGCTGTCGCCCGCGCAGGCGTCCTCGCCACCCTGCCCGCCGGCGGCGATCAGATTGCCCGTGATCGCGGTGCCGTAGCTCGCCGAGGCCTCCGCGTTGTCGACCAGCGGCAGCTCGACCGATCGCAGCGCGTCCACCAAGGGTCCGCGGGCCGCGATCGCGCCCCAGCCCGAGACCGTCGCGACCACGCCGGGATCGGTGAGGCCGTACTCGACGTCCTCTGGGCTGACCGGCTCGATCGGCACCACGCGATCCTCGTCGAGGGGCAGCGGTTCGACCAGGCGCAGCAGGGCGATGTCGTCGTGGGGCGGTGACGCGCCGTCGTATCCGGGGTGCACGACGATCCGCGCCACGGCCACGCGATCGTCGTCGTCGATCTCCGACAGGCGCGTGACCCCGGCGGCGACCGACAGGCCCGGCGGATCGTTCGCGACGCAGTGCGCCGCGGTGACGACCCAGCGCGCGGCGAGGATCGATCCGCTGCAGCGCAGGCCGTCGTCGGACGAGAGGCTCACCTGGTGGGGGAACTCCTCGATGTCGCTGCGCACGCCGCCGACGATGCGCGGCGGTGCGGGCCGACCCTCGGCGGCGGGACTGCAGGCGGCGAGGACGACGAGGGACAGTGCGGTGCGCATGGCCGCGGCCCTGTGCAGCCGCCGTGCCGACGCGATGATCGTGCGGCGTCGCTGCGATCGCGATCGCAGTGGCCAAGGGTGGCCCGTGGACGGGCCACCCTCGGCCCGCCGGCGGGCCACGCTGGCCACCGCCCGCATGGCGCTCGGGAACCACCGCACGCAACGTGGCACGATCCACCATGGCCCCGCGCCGTCCGAGTCCCCTCGCCGTGCTCGCGCTGATGTCCGCGTGTCGACCGGCGCCGGTGGCAACGCCGACTCCGACGGCCATGCGGGCCGCGTTGGCCTCGCCCGCCACGCATCCCCAGCCGATCACGGCGCCGCCCCGCGTCTCACCACCGCCCCGCGCGACGGCGATCGCGGCCGCCGACAGCCACGGTTGTGCGATCGCGGACGATGGCAGCGTGCAGTGCTGGGGCCGCAACAACGGCGGCGCCCTCGGCAACGGACGGACCGACGGCGAGGAATCCTCTCCGGTGCGCGTGCCGGGCATCGAGGGCGCCCGCGCGCTCGCGGTCGATCGTCTCCGCACCTGCGTCGTGCACGACGGCGGGCGCGTGCACTGTTGGGGCGACAACCTCGCCTTCGAGCGTGACGGCCAGTGGCTCGCCGGCGGAACGACCACGCCGCGGCCGAGCTTCGGCATCACCGACGCGATCGCGGTGGCGTTCGGGGCCCGCGATGCGTGTGCGCTGCGAGCCGACGGCACGGCGCAGTGCTGGGGTGACGTCGACTCGCCGCTGCGGAAGGCCGCGGGCGCCCGTGACGGAGATCCCTTCTATGCGCCGCGCGGGCCCGCGAACACGACCGACCTGGCGCTGGGCGGCGGCCATGCGTGCGCGATCGATCGCGACGGTGCCGCGTGGTGCTGGGGCCCCGGCAGCGAGGGCCAGCTCGGCACCGGCGACACGCGCTCGCGGAGCAAGCCCACCCGCGTGGTCGGGGTCGGAGCGCTGCGGGCGATCGCGGCGAGCAACGCGATCACGTGCGGCGTCTCGACCGACGGCGCGCTGTGGTGCTGGGGCGGCACGCGTTGCCCGAAGATGGGCGACTGCGGCCACCCCGATGTCGCGATCGCGCGGCCGCGCGCGATCGCGGTCGCGGCCACGCTCGTCGACGTCGCACTGTCCCCGGCCGGCGGCGTGCTGCTCGACGACGACGGCCACGCCTGGGCGTTCGACCCGATCTCTGCGATGGACTCGCGGTTCCCCCCGCGGCGCATCGTCGGCGTGGACGATCTCGCCGAGGTCGCGATCGGCTCCGAGACCTGCGGCCGCACGCGCGAGGGCGCGGTGTTGTGCTGGCCCCGTGGCGCCCTCGAGGTCACGCCGCGCGCGCTCCCGATGCGCGCTCCATGATCGCAGTCGCGCGGTTGCCAGCGTCCCCCAGTCCACGTCATCCTGGCCGCGGAGGATCGCGTCCCATGGAGTGCCAAGACTGCGGCGAAGAGTCCGACGAGCTGGTGAAGGTGACCGTCGATCGCAAGGTCCGGAAGATCTGCCCCGACTGCCACGAGCTGTTCGTGGAGAAGCAGGAGATCGAGGCGGAGGCCGGCTCGGCGATGCGCGGGATGATGGAGTACAAGGGGTGACGAACGATCGTCGGTGAAGCGCGGGTCCTCGGCGCGCATGGATGGCGCAGATGGCCCCCCGACGAGTCCCCACGTCCCTTCGCCGCCTCGCCGGCGGTTCGCTCCTGCTGGGTGCGTGCACGACGCCGGTCGCGGACGTCGGCGGCGTGTCGGGCGACGCCACCTCGGCCACCACGGCGGCGGCCGAGGACGGTGGGAGCACCACGGGCGTGGTCGGCTCGAGCAGCTCGGCGGATCCGCTCGACACGAGCAGCTCGGTCGACCCGGGCGAGTCGTCCTCGGGCGGCAACGTCAGCGGCGACGTGCCCGTGCTCGACGTCGGCTCGGCCGAGACCGGTGAGATCTCGGACGGGTGTGACGAGGACGCGCCGAGCCTGATCCACCTGTTGGCGGTCGAGGACTACGGCATCTGGACCTTCGATCCGATCGCCTTCGAGTTCGCGTTGCTGACCCACGTGGATTGCCCGGAGATCGGGGGCTCTCTCACCGGCTTCGCGATCGATCGCGGCGGCGACGTCTGGGTCCTCAGCTACGAGCCGTCGATCGTTGATGCGCCGGTCGACGGCCAGACCATGCAGCTGTCCCGCTTCACGCCCGGCGACGCGAGCTGTGAGGTCGTGTTCCAGGGGCTGATGGTGGGTCAGGATCCGGACAATGGCTTCGAGTACGGCGTGGACTGTGCCGATCTGGCGTTCGTGACCACCGGCGACGACGACGGCTCCGAGCGCCTGTTCGCCCACGCGTGCACGGGCGGAGGCTTCGGCATGACTCCTGAGCTGCTACTAGGGGCGCTGTTCCGCCTCGACCCCGCGGACGACGAGCCCAGCTTCACCTGGCTCGACTCCGATGCGTACACGTCGGTGCCGATCACCGGCACCGGCGATGGCCGGCTGTTCGGGAGCTCCGGGGATCCCGAGTCCATGCTACCGACCCAGATCCTCCAATACGACCAGGACTCCGGCGCGGTGATCTCGTCGGTCGCCGCGCCCGACATCGAGCTGGGTTCCTCGGGCCCCGATCTCGCGCTCGCATTCTACGCCGGCGACCTCTACACGTTCGGCGCGACGCCGGACTACCTCACCGCCGTTCACCGCTACGATCTCGACGACGACGACGGCGACGGCGATCACGAGGTCGAGCTCGTCGGCGAGGGACCGCTGCGGGTCTTCGCCGCGGCGTCCCCCACGTGCATCCCGCTGGCGCCCGCGGGCTGAGCGGTTAGTCGAGCATCCGACCGAGCGCGGCGCCGAGCCGGCCCGCGGCGCCGAGCGGCGCACCGACCGAGGTGATCACGAAGGTCTTCTTGCCGACGCCGAGCCGCACCACGTGCAGCTCGCTCGCCGCGATCCCACCCGCTTCGCACAGCGTCGCGCGCTCGGCCGCGTCGCGGACGTCGAGCACCGTGGCCCCGAGCGACGCGAGCGTCGCCAGCGTCGCGGGCCCGCCGTCGCCGACGCCGCCGAGGAAGGTGCCGTCGTCGGAGGCGACCACCGCTGCACGCATGCCCACCTCGGTGGCGTTGCGGGCGAGGAAGATGCGGATGGCGTCGGACGGGTCGGTGCTGCGGAGCTCGCGTCGCTCGGTCTGCATCGGCGAAGCGTGCCGCAGGCCCGCCCGCCGACGAAGAAATCGGCGGGAACGGCAGCCGCGACCAGGTCGCGGACGCGACCCTCGGCGGCACGGCCGCTTCAGCGGGGCTTGTTCTTCACCGCCGGATTGCTGGTCGCACCATACTGCTCGAGGACCTTGCGGACATCCGTGCCCGTGCGGCCGCGGCTCGCGGGGCGATAGACGTCGAGCGGACGACTGCCGGCCTCGTAGCGCCAGTTCCAGGCGTTCGGGTCGTCGCGATCGCGGCTTTGTCCGACGACGGCGGTGGTCTCGGCGTTGGGGTCTGCGCCCTTCTCGAGCAGCGCCGTGGCGGACTCGACGCGATGCTCGTGGACCGCGACGTGCAGCGGAGTCCAGCCCGCCTCGTCGCGCGCATCGACCGGGAGGCCGAGCTTGTCCACCATGACGCTGACCAGCCGCACGCTGGAGGCCCGCTCGGCGACCGCGTGCAGCAGCGTGCGACCCTGCGGCAGCGTGGGTGTCGGCGGGATGAAGCCGGCGTCGAGCAAGCCGAGGAGCACCTCGGTCTCGGCCGCGGACAGCCAGGGCTGCGAATCGCCCCACGCCAGGTCCCAGGGCGTCTTGCCATCGGCGTTGGTCGCCGAGACATCGGCGCCGCGCTCGACCAGGAGCGCCACCGCCTCGAGACTGCCGCGGTGGGACTTGGCGACGACGTGCAGCGGTTGGTTGCCGTCGTCGAGCACCGCCGTGGGGGTCTTGCCGCCGTCGAGGTGTGCACGGATCTCGTCGATGTCGGCCCGGGCGAGGGCGCCCTCGAACTTCTCCTCCTCGGTCGCAGGCTTGCACGCGACCGCGAGGACCCCCGCGAGGACCCCCGCGCGCAGCCGCGGCGTCGAGCTGAGCCCCACCGGGGACATACTACCCGTAGATCCCGACGAAGCCCCCGGCCCCGACCACGACCACCTCGCCCTGCGAGGTGAAGGCGCAGCGCGTGACGCTCTCGGTGACGTCGGCGGCCGGAGTGATGTCGGTGAAGCTCGCGCCGCCATCCTCGGAGAGCATCACGAGCCCCGTGCCGGACGACAGCGGCTGGCGCTCACCGACGACGACGATCCGATCACCCTCGGCGCACACCCCCCGCGCCCAGGTGCCGAGGTTGTCGCCGCCGACGATGTCGGGGAGATCGAACTGGGTGTAGCCGGCCGGATCGTAGGGATCGGCGCCGCTGACGAAGATCTTGCCGACATCGGCGTCCTGGTCCACGCCGACCGCGATCACGCGATCATCGGTCGCCGCGACCCCCCACATCTCACCGGTCCATCCGGTGTTGGGCAGCTCGACGACGTCGAACTCCCAGGCTTCGGCCGCGGGATCCCGCGCCGGCAAGAACACGTAGGGCGGCTCGGCGATCGTGGCCCCGCATCCGTAGAGGCGATCGCCGTGCACGGTCAGGTCGAGCATCTGGTACCCCGGTGGATTGCCGCCGTTGGCCCAGTAGTAGACGTCGTCCCACGAAAGCGCGTTGGCGCCGACGTCGGCGTCGGGGCGGAACAACGCCCCGTAGCCGGTCTGCGACTCGGTGAAGATGCGGCCGCCGGAGAGCAGGCCGAGGCTGCCGGCGGGAAAGCTGGTGCCGACCTGATTGCCGGCGACGAGCACCTTCTCGACCACGGCCGGATCGGCGGAGGTGTCGTAGGAGAGGATCATGTCGCTGTCGTTGGCGTCGAAGCCCGCGACGTAGAGCAGCCCACCGTCGCCGCGGGCGATCGCGCTGACGCGGAACTGCGTGGCTTCGTCCGCCGGTGACGTCGCGACCTCCGACCACGTCGCGCCGCCGTCGCCGCTGCGGTGCACGCCGTATCCCAGCGCATTGGTGCCGCAGCCGACCCACATCGCGTCGTCCTCGACCCACAGCGCATCGGTTCGACTCGCACCCGGGCAAGTGTGCATGGAGATCGACCAGGTCGCGGGTTCCGTGCCGGTCTCACCGCCGCTCGACCCGGACTCGTCCACGCCCGAGGAGCTGTCGCCGGTCGCGACCGTGGTCGACCCGAGGCTGGTCTCGCCCGCGCCCGAGCTCGCGTCGCTGCTCGCGGCGGCCGAGGACGCCGTCATGCCCGAGTTCGCGCCGGTGGAATCGCCCGCGTCGCCGTCCCCGTCGGTCGCCGGGAGGCAGGCGGCCAGGGCCAGCGACGCGATGGACCCCAGGACCACGCGACCCAAGGGGAGTTGGGGACCAGGCACGAGCGGGCGAACAGAGCGATGGGCTTGCATGTCGCCGAGGTAGAGTCGGCGCCGGGCAAAACGGATCACGACCCACGCCGGGATCACGCGCACGGGCGACCCTGGCCCGCGCGCGGAGGCGGCGACATCGGCGCGAACGGGGCCTACCGGCCGAAGTTCAGGTCCTTGCGGATGCGCATGTAGCCCTCGCTGACGCTGAACGCGACCAGGTCGCGGACGCGATCCTTGGCCGACACCGGGTTTCCGTCGTCGCCCTCGCGGGTGAGGATCGCGGCGGCGACCTCGAGGTTGTCGCAGACGACGAAGCCGGCGCGCGCGGTGGTGTAGGCCATCGCGGAGAACCACGGCCGGGCGTCGACGTCGCCCGAGCGCACGATCTTGCCGGCGATCTGCCGCACCTGATCGAGCCGCGAGGCCTGGAGGAACTTCTGCATCACCTCGGCGTACGCGGCCGCCTCGCTCTTGCAGTCGGTCGGCACCTTGGCCTCGGGGTTGGTCGCCGCGACCGCGCCCCACACCGTGTTGCGCAGGCCCGGCGAGGTGAGGATCGCCGACAGGATGTGCTCGGGCTTGGCCCGCGCGATGACACGACCGGTGCGGAACTTGAGCCCGGCCTCGCCGGTCTCGGCCACCGCGTCGCGACCCGCGAGCACGCTCGGGTGGATCGTGCGGTTGGCCCCGTCGCCGTCGGCGAGCGTGTCGACCGTGAAGCCGCCGAGCTCGTCCTCGCGGATGTACAGATCCGGCACCGGCGCGTCGAGCACCTGGCACGCGTGCGCGAGGTAGCGGGCGATCGGCGTCGGCGATTGGATCGACACCTCGGTCCGCGCGTCGCGACGCAGGCGGTGGTGCGCGACGGTCCGACCCTCGCGCGCCGCGACGACCGGCCACACCAACGCGAACAGATCGCACAGCCGCGCCTCGGTGCCGGCCGGGTACACCGCCTGACGCCAGAGCTCGCGCGAGATGGTGCCGCGGGCCTGCGACGCCTGCCCGCCGTCGGCGAGCTCGATCTCCGCCTCGTCGGCCTGCTTGAGGAACTTGAGCGTCCGCGCGATCGCCCGGGCCCGATCCTTGCGGTTCATCTTCAAGTACAGCTCGATCAGGCGGTGGTACGTCTCGAACTCGGTCGGCGCCGCGGCCACGATCGCGTGGCCGTGGCTGACGGCCTTGTCGAGCTCGTCGTCGCCCAGCGAGATCGCGAGCTTCATCGCCTTCTCGTGGCGCTTGCGCACCGCCTCCTCGCCCTCACCCGCGGCCTGGGCCAGGCGCGCGGCCTGGTGGAACGCCATCAACGCGGTCTTGGGATCCGACAGTGCCTCGTAGACCTCGCCGAGCTTGCTGAACAGCTCGAGCGGCTTGGAGGGCGGACCGCCCTCGGGCAGCGCCTTCAGCCGACCCCGCAGCGCGCGGCCGAGCTCCTTGTAGTCGCGGCTCTTCTCGAGCACCTCGACGTAGCTCGTCCACGCCCGCTCGTGGGTCGGGTCGGCCTCGAGCGCGCGCGCCAGCCACTGCTTGGCCGCCGCCAGGTCGTCGGTCTCGGTGCGGAGGATCGCGCCGCCGGCGTAGAGGTACTTGGCCTTGATGACGTCGTTCTTCTGCGCGTCGGCGAGCCGCCCGAGCACGTTGGTCGCGTCGCGCCAGCGCTTCGACGCCGTGAACAGATCGAGGATCTTGTGCAGCACCGCGGGATCGTCCGGCGTGAGCTGCAGGACCTCCTCGAGCGTGCGCACGCCCTCCTCGAGCAGCTTGAGCTCCTCGACCTGCAGCCGCGAGATCTCCTGTAGCTGCGTGATCCGTCGGCTCCGCAGCTCGGCCTTGGTCGCCGCGTCGTCGCTGCGTTGCTCGCGACGCGCGAGCAGGTCCACCAGCCGCCGCTTGGCCTTGACCACCGACGCCGGCCCACCGGCGCGCACGCCGAGCTCGACCAGGCGATCGACCGCCTCTTCGTTGTCGTTGTCGATGTCGATCGCGCGCTCGAGCATCTGCACCGCCTTGGGCGTCTCGTCCATGCCGATGCGCGCGTCGGCCATGCGCAGGTACAGCCGCGACAGCTCGCCGGGCGCGAGCTTGTCACCCACGCCGAGCACCACCGACTGATAGTGCCGCAGCGCGTCGGCGAACCGACCGGCCTCCATGTCGAGCTCGGCCAACAGCCGCAGCACGTCGAGGTTGGTCGCATCCAGCGTGCGCGCCTTCTCGAGGTACTCGCGGGCGCGCTCCTTGTTCTCGACTGCGAGTGCGCAGCGACCGGCCAGCGACAGCGCGCGGAGGTTGAGCACGTTGTCCGAGCCCTGCTGCGAGCGCACCTGCATGACGTAGATCTGCGCCTGCGGCCACGCGCGGGCCAGATCGCCCTGGGCCACCAGCCGCTCGAGCAGGATGCCGGTCGCCTCGCGGTGATCCGGATCGAGCTCGACGACCTCTTCCAGCAATGCGAGCCCGCGATCGGGCTTGTCGAGCTCGTCGACGTACTTCTTGCCGGCCTCGAACAGCATCTTGACCTTCTCGACCCGGTTGACGTGGCTGCGCGCCGCGTTCACCTGGGCCTCGATCGCCTTGAGCGGCTGGCCGTTCGCCGTGTACAGCTCGCGCAGCTGCAGCCACGCGTCGGTCAACGTCGGATCGAGCGCGACGGCCTGCTCGAGGGCATCGACGGCGCCCTCGGTCTTGCCGAGCTCCTGGCGCAGGATGCCGCCGCGCAGCAGCAGCTCGGCCTTGCGCTTGGGGTCGGTCTCGGCGTCGACCTGCGCGCGGATGAGCGGCCCGGCCTTGGCGAAGTCCTCGACGGCGAGGTAGCGCTCGAGCAGCTCGTCGCGCCACTTGGCCTCGGTGGGTGCGAGCGCGCCGAGCTTCTCGAGCGCGTCGATGATCCCGGCGTCACCGGCCTGCGTGGTCTTGCGCAGCTCGAGCACGCGCGACCACGCGTCGATGCGCACCGCGTCGTCGGCATCCTTCGCGCTGCCCTGGCGCACGAGCAGCTTGTCGAGCGCGGCGTGGTCCTCCTGGCGGCGGTACCACTTGGCGAGGTTGCCCGCCGCGTCGTGGGCGATCGGGTGCTCGATCGGCAGCAGCTCGAGCACGCGCTCGCGGCAGTCGGCCGCGCGCTCCTTGCCGTCGACCTCCTGATCGAGCAAGCCCGCGAGCTCGACCAGCACGGCGGCCTTGTCGGTGACGACGTCCTGCAGATCGACCCACGTCGACAGCGCGTCGATGAGCGCAGTGCGTCGCGCCGCGTCGGCGGTCGCGAGCGGCCGCAGGGTCTCGACCAGCTTGCCGGTGGTGTCGCGATCGTCGGGCCGCCGGCGCAGCGCCTTCTGCAGCAGCTCGATGTGGCGCTCGGCGTCCCCGAGCGACTTGGCCAGGCCCGCGGCCTCGCGCAGGGCGGCGGACGCCTCGTTGTCGTCGAGCGACGCCTGCCCGCGGCGGGCCAGGACGTCGACGAGCGTCGCGGTGCGCTCGAGCGATCGCGCCATCGACTCGGCGGCGACGAGCGCCTCGGCGTGATCGGCGTCCTCGGCCAGCACGACCTCGATCGCCCCCAGCGCGCCCTCCTCGTCGCCGAGGGTCTCGCGCAGCACCTTGGCCGCGGCGACCAGCGTGCCGTGGCGCTCGGGCCCCGTCTGCAGATCGGCGAGCGACAGCATCGCGCCGACGAGATCCGCGTCGCGATCGGCCTTGCGATACAGCGGGACCACGGCGGCCCACGTCGCCGCGCTCGGGTGGATCTCGTTGGCCTTCTCGTAGGCCGCGAGCGCCCGATCGGAGGCGCCGAGCTTCTCGGCGAACAGCTTGCCGAGCTCCTCGAACAGCGCCGCTTGGGCGGTGGCGTCGGTGGTGCGCTCGGCGACGATCATCAGGCTGTCGGCGAACTGCGACCACGACGCGGTGATCTCGGCGAGCCGCCGCAGATCGGCGAGCGCGGTGTGCTGCTCGCCCGGCGGCAATTCTTCGATCAGCGCCTGCGTGATCTCGAACGCGTTGCCCGGCGCGCCGAGCTTGGTCTCGTAGATCGACGCGACCTCGCGCATCATGTCGATGCGCTCGCGGGCGATCTGCGAGTGCTGCATGCGGACCTTCACCGCCTCGGCGACGCGATCCCAGCGCAGCGCCTCGCGGGCCTCGGACTCGATGCGCGCCACCGCGGCGCGGGCCTCGAGATGCGTCGGCTTGCGCTCGAGGATCCACGCCCACGCCTCGAGATCGTTCGGATCCTCGGGCAGCACGATGCGGGCGCCGAGCGGCGCGGACACGGCCTCGTCGATGGCCTGCGGCACGGCGACGGCCCCCGAGCCGCGCTCGGTGGTGGGCTTCGGCACGCCGAGGTCGACGACCTTTTCCTGGCCGGGCGCGGCGCCCTCGGCCGCGAGCCGTTGCGCGCGACCGATCTCCGGCGTCGCGACGATCTCGGCGAGCTGTTCGCGGAACGACGCGAGGCTCGGGCGCTTGGCCGGCTCGGGGTGCAGCGCCTCGCGCAGCAGCACGTCGACGCGTGGATCGAGCTCGGCGTTGCGCACCGACGCCTGCGGCACGGCGCCCGCGGGCGCGCGGCCGCTCAGCATGCGGTAGGCCAGCGCGGCCAGCGAGTAGAGATCGGAGGCCTTGGTCGCCTCGCCGCCCGCGAGCACCTCGGGCGCGATGTATCCGGCGTTGGCGCTGCGCACCGACGGCCGCGCGAACCCGATGACCGGCGGGAACCCGAAGCCGCGGAACACCGCGCCGTCCTTGCCGACCAGCACGTTGCTCGGGTTGATGTTGCGGTGCAGGACGCCAGCGTCGTGGCACGCCGAGAGCCCGGCGCCGAGCGGCGCGAGGAGCTCGTGGGCCTTGTCGAGCGCCATCGGCGTCTCGCCCTCGAGGTTGTCGGAGAGCAGGATCCCCGGCGTCGGCTCGCGCATCACCCCGAACAGGCGACCGTCGGCGAAGCCACCCTTCACCCCGCGCACGGCCGGGTGATCGATCGCGGCGAGCTTCTTCACCGCCTCGTGGAAGCGCGCGTGCTCCTGCTCGCCGACCGGGCGCGCGAGCTGGGCGACGGCGACCTCGTAGTCGACCTTGGTCTCGCGATCGCGGCACAGCAGCAGCAGGCCGGTGCCCGTGCGACCGAGCACCTCCTGCAACGCGAAGCGCGGCGGCACGACGGCGAGGCTGCGATCGGTCTCGGCCGCGGTGGCGAGCCCATCGAGCGCCGCGGCGCGATCGCCCTCGAGCGCCGCCGTGTACGCGAGGTTGAACCGCGCCAGGTTGGTGAACTCGCGCCCGGCCCCCTGCGTGACCACCTGCTGGAAGCAGCGTCGCGCCCGATCGACGCGACCGTGGGCCAGCAGCACCGATCCCGTGCGCAGCAGCGTCGCGGCCGACAGCCCGCCGAGTCCGCCACCGGGCAGCGCGTCCATGAGGTGCTCGACCCACGCGATGTCGATCGCCAGCGCCGCGTCGATCGCCAGATCGGCGCGCGGCTCGACGCCCCGGACCACGCGGCCGAGATCGAGCATCGTGAGCTTGTCCTCGGCGTCGCTGGGCCGCACGGCCACGTCGGCGCACGCGGACGCGAGATCCGAGAACAGCTCGGGGAGCTTGCGATCGGCCGCGCCCGGGATCACCTCGATGGCGAAGCGGTCCTTCAGCTCCTCGGCCTCGGGCGGCGTGACCCAGGGCAGCAGCGCATAGTGGGTGTTGCCGCGGCCGACGCGATCGAGCAGATCGAGGATCTGGATGAGATCCGGATCGTCGGGATCGAAGCCGAGGAACAGGATCGTGCGGGTGCGGACGACCTCCTCGACGAGATCGAAGAACACGCCGTCGGCCCGCATCGCGCGGCCCGTCGGCGGCGTGCGGAGCACGAACAGATCTTTGTGATCGCGCAGCGACAGGTGGTGCGCGTCGCCGTGCGAGAGGACCTCGCACTTCGGGCCTTTGCCGTCCGCGCCCCCGCCCAGGATCCGCGCGACGAGATCCGCGTAGGTCGTCGCGAAGCAGGCGCGCCACGGGAGCTCGGAGAGCTTCGAAGCGCCCTCGGCGATCTCGGCGGACTCCGCCTCGGCCGAGACCTCCTTCAGGACAGCGGCGAGCGGCTCGTCCCCGTGGTGCCGGTGCACGTAGGTGAGGACCGTGCGCCAGCGCCCCTGCTCGATGAGATCGGTGAGCGCGGGGCGATCCTTCTCGGCGCACGCGGGGAGCAGGCGCCGGAGCAGCTGCTCCCAGCTCGGTCGACCAGCGAGGGCGCCGAAACCAGCGCCGACCCAGAGGACGCAGTCGCCGGATTGGATTGCGCGAGCGAGTTCGTTCGGGATGTGAACCATCGGGGAGGGGGGTCGCGGGGGTAGGCCCGGGAGGACGGGGATGTTCGCAGAGATGAGGGGGGATGGGGAGGGGGACGGGGGTGGCGGGATGAGCAGGCACCTCGAGCAAAGCAACGCCCTGGGCTCCCGTCGCGCTGGCCCGTGACCGCGTGCGATGAGGTCCTGCGAGCTCGGGCCGGTGGATGGACGGGACGACCCTGCTTGAGGGGGCGCCGCCGATCCCGCCCGCGAGCTCGTCCGCGGTGCAGGTCGTCGCGCCGCGTGCAGGCGGGGGTCGGCGGGATGTCGTGCGAAGTGATCTTGCTCGAGTGGGGTGGCGTTGACCGTGATCGCGGCAAGTGATCAAACCGATCGATGGCGGACACGAGGACGGAGATCGGGTTGCGCGTGAGTGTCGACGAACTCGCGTTGCTCTGCGCGGTGCTCGGTGAACACGTGCGCGCGAACGGGGGCCGAGAGGCGGGCGAGCTGCTCCGGCGGTTGGAGACGGCGCGGAGCAGGCCATCGCGGGCGCGAGCGAAGGGCATGCGTGCGACGGTGTTGCGCGTCGACGGGACGCAGTCGGTCGAGGAGTTCGCGGGTGAGCCGGGGCTGGAGTGGCTGCAGCGCGAGGTCGGGGGGATCGTGCAGGTCGTGACGCTGGGTCACGCGCGGGTGGTGTGCAACGAGAACGGGGATCTGATCGGATTGCCGGTGAACGAGCTCGCGGCGAGGGTGCTCGGTGTGGTGCCGGGGACGAGGGACGGGAGGCTGCGCGGGGATGTGGTGCTGCTCGAACGGAGGCGGTGAAGCAGGACGGGTGTCCATGGACGTGCCGGCGCGGACGTGGTGCAATGCGCGTGATGGCGAAGGCGCGCGCGGGGCTGGCCGATGGCGACTACGACGGGTGGCTGACCCGAATCCGCGAGATGCCTCGGGCGGGACCTTCGCTCGCGTTCCTCCTGGGTTTGGGTGCGGCTTGCGCTGACCCGGGGGACACCGAGCGTCCTTCGATCGTGTGGGAGGGTGAGCACCTCCGTGTCGGCGGCGACCTTACGGCCGTGTGCGGGGGCAACCTCGAGTACATGGACGCGTACGTCGGTGGGCTTCGGAGACGACTGTCCGCGGTTGGGGACGCGAAGATCGACTACTACTACTTCGGGATGGGGTCGGTCGACGCTCCGCTTTCTCCATACTGCGACGCCGGCGAAAGCGACGCCCTGCTCGCATGTACAAACGCGGACCAGGAAGTCTTCAGCCGAGCGATACCGCAGGAACACGAACTCGTCCACGCAGTACATGCGGAGAGAGGGTTCTCGCACCCATTTCTCGAGGAGGGCCTCGCGGAATACTACGGGGACGACGCGAGATACTCGGTTCGCGACACGCCGGTGGGACGCGTGGAGGACGCGCTGCTCTCCTCTGAAGGAGGCGGGCTGGGACTGGGCTATTATGCAGTCGCGGGTCACTTCGCGTCGTTCTTGGCAGACGAACTCGCGACGGACTATGTCGCTCTGCTGGACGCGATTGGCTTTGACGACTCGGCCAACAGACTAAAGCTGGTAGTCGGGGCCGCTTTCGACGACGATTTTGCAGATGTGGAGCGGATCTATGAAGGAAAGATGAAGTGCCCGCACGCTTCGTTTCGGAATGCGGGCACGATGTGTGATGTGGCGCCGCCCCTGTTCGATGGGTGCGCCGAAGGCGATGGTGAGACCGCACTTGCTGAGGTTCACGTCGAGTGTTCCGCGGGGGACGTTCTGGGGCCGAGAGATGGCGAAATCTGGACGTATCGGACGATCGATGTCACCACGCCAGGCTCCTACTACATGCTTGCTGTCGGAGGCGAGACAGCCTTCGACGATGGGATCGAGATCAAGCGGTGTTCGGGTGGCTGCGACGCTCCACCGGTCCTTCTGGACGTCTACGACGACCTTGTCGAGGAGCCGATCGATGACGTGCCGTTTCCGATCGAGGTTGAACTCGCGCAAGGCCGATACCTGGTGCGAATCACCCGTCCGGAGGGGGAGGCGACGACCGTTCGCTTCGAGTTGGAGGGGCCTGGTTGCGTGTGAGACCGTCGCGGTGACTCGAGCGAAGCGTCGGCGACGCTGAAGCGCGCCGTCTCGGCCGCGACGGCCACGACCGCGCAGCGACTCGGACTTTCGACTTCGCCGCCGTGGTGGCCGAAGTCGACGCCCATGGCGATTAGAACCGCACCCGTACCCCCGCTGGAACTACGGTCAGATACACCTGCCGCTGCCGTTGCGCTCCGAGCAGCGACCCACAGACGATCGACGCGACCCCGCTCGGCGCGGCGATCCCCGCCATGATGTACGAGCCGAGGGCCCAGTTGGTCGCCTTGCGGACGGTCGCGGGGCACGAGGATCCGAACCCATCGTCCACGCAGTCGGGGAGGTCCGAGATCTCGCGCGTCGCCTTCACGTAGAAGACCACGGACAGGATCGACGCGAGCCCAGCGATCACGCCGGTGGCGATGGTCGCGTTGCGTAGCGACGCGTCGTAGGCCTCGGCGGCGTCGCGCTTGGAGGAACGCTCGCGCCGGCCCTCGGCCGCGAGCTGCCGGGCCTCACGTATCTCCGCGGCTTCGTCCGCCACCGCCTCTGGGGCCGGGCTCGGCGCGGCGAGCTGCCGGCGTTGGTAGTCGCGTTCGGCTCGCTTGGCGCGGAGCTCGTCCTTCTGCTCGGCGGTGAGCGATGCCCACGTCGATTCGTCGTCGAGGTCGATGACGATGGCGGTCGATGTCGGGGCGGGCGCAGGGGGATCAGCCGGAGGCTCCTCCTCGATGCTGGTCGCCTCCTCCGCGGTCGCAGCCGGCTCGTCGCCGAACGGATCCGATGCCGGGCCGACGGCGACGACGATGGCGACAAGCAGCATGCGATCACGGTTACCTGATCGAAAGCAGTGCCGCCAGCCATCGAGAACTGCGCTGCGCGGAGATCCAACGTATCGAGCGCGGCCATTCGATCGCGACCTTCGTCTCTCGCGTTCGCGCGCGTCGTTCCGAGCCCTGCATCGTTCCTCGTCGCGCTCCGAAGCACCTCGAGTTCCGCACGCATCTCGAGCATCATCGGCGCACCCCATGCCCGACTGCCCGTTCTGCACGCTCGAAGACGCGCGCCCGCTGCTCGCAGATCCGCTGGCGTTCGCAATCCGTGACGCGAACCCAGTCAGCGACGGGCACACGCTGGTCGTGCTGCGTCGCCACGTCGCCGACTACTTCGAGGCCACCGGGCCCGAGCAGGCGGCGATCTGGCAGATGGTCGCGCAGGTGAAGGCAGGGCTCGACGCGGAGCTCGACCCTCGGCCGGACGGGTACAACGTCGGTTTCAACGCCGGCGGTGCGGCGGGCCAGACCTTGATGCACGCCCACGTGCACGTGATCCCGCGCTACGTCGGCGACGTCGCGAATCCGCGAGGGGGCGTGCGGTCGGTGATCCCCGGCGAGGCCAACTCGGCCCGCCCGCATGCGGACGCCACGGATCGTGCCCGAGTCGTCACCGGCGGAAGCGCCGATCCCCTCCTCCACCAACTCCTGCCCGCGCTCGACGGCGCGACGCGGGTCGACCTCGCGCTCGCGTTCGTGTTCGAGGCCGGCGTCGAGATTCTCCACGACCGCCTCGTCGACATCCTCCGTCGGCACGGCGCGCGGGTCCGGATCCTCACCGGTGACTATCAGGACGTCACAGAGCCCATGGCGCTGCGGCACCTCCTCAACCTCCGGGCGATCGCCGACGCGGCCAAGTACGGGTCCGAGCTGGAGCTCAAGGTCTACCAGGTTGCGTCCTCGGGCGGCCGCTCGTTCCATCCGAAAGCGTGGATCGTGCGCGGGCCCGACATGCAGGTCGCCTGGGTCGGGAGCTCCAACCTCAGCAAGACCGCGCTCGTCACCGGCGTCGAGTGGAACTACCAGCTCGTCGAGGCGGCGGCCGTCGACGGCGTCCATCGGGCGTTCGACCGGCTATGGAACGATCGCGCCTCGGTGGAGGTGGACACCGCGTGGATCGACGCCTACGAGCGACGACGATACGCCCCGACGCGACTCGATCGCCCGATCGAGACCGCGGCGAACGAGGACCTCCCGGTCGCGCCGATGCAGCCCCGGCCCGGGGTGCAGCGAGAGGCGCTGCTCAAGCTCGATCAGGCGCGACTGATCGGTGAGCGTGCCGGCATGGTCGTTCTCGCCACCGGTCTGGGCAAGACGTACCTCAGCGCCTTCGACTCCCGGAGCTTCAAGCGCGTGCTGTTCGTCGCCCACCGTGAAGAGATCCTGACGCAGGCGCTCGAGACGTTCCGAAAGGTCCGTCCCAACGCGCGGCTCGGGCTCTACCACGGGACCGAGAAGGAGCCGGACGCGGATCTGCTGTTCGCCTCCGTGCAGACGCTGTCGTCGCGCGAGCACCTCGAGGCGTTCGATCCGCGGCGGTTCGACTACGTCGTCATCGACGAGTTCCACCATGCTGCGGCGGAGACCTACCGGCGGATCATCGAGTACTTCGACCCGAAGTTCATGCTCGGGTTGACCGCGACGCCGGATCGCACCGACGGCGGGAACCTGCTGTCGCTGTGCGACGGCAACGAGATCTATCGCGCCGGGATCGCTCGCGGGATCACGGACAAGCAGCTCGCCCCGTTCCGCTACTACGGCATCGGAGACGTCGCAGAGTTCGACACGGCGCTGCCATGGCGCGACTACACCGACGAGATGCTCACGCGGGTCGTCACCACCGACGCACGCGCAGCCCACGTCCTCGCCACCCTCGCGAAGCACACGTCCGGCCCGATTCGCGCGCTAGGCTTCTGCGTGAGCAAGGCCCAAGCCGACTTCATGACCGCCTACTTCCGGGCGCATGGACGGGCGTGCGCGGCGGTCTACTCGGGGAGCTCAGCCCCACGAACGGCCACCCTGCAGGCGCTCGGCAACGGAGAGATCGAGATCGTCTTCTGCGTCGACATGTTCAACGAGGGCGTCGACGTCCCCACGATCGATACGGTGCTCATGCTGCGCCCCACGGGCAGCAGCATCGTCTGGTTGCAGCAGCTCGGCCGCGGACTGCGACACGTCGAAGGCAAGACGCTCACGGTGCTCGACTTCATCGGCAACCACGAGGTGTTCCTGCGGCGACCGGAGATGCTGTTCTCTGCGCTCGAGCTGAAGCTCCCGCGCGACGCGAAGCGCGGCGTGCAAGCCCTCCTCGACGCCGAGCTCCCCGATGGCGTCGAGATCGAGTTCGACCTCAGCGCGAAGGACATCCTCGCGGTGTTGGAGCGCCACGCGGCCGCATCGGGGAGCAAGCCAGAGCGCTGGTATCGCGAGTTCCGGGTCCTCTACGGTGCGCGTCCGACCGCGCTCGAGGCCGACCGGGCCGGACACCTCAAGGCGCTGGCCAAACGCGAGGGCGGCTGGCTCGCGTACGTGCGAGCGCAGGGCGACCTGAACGACGACGCGGTCGAAACGTTCGACAAGTTGCGGCCGTTCTTCGAGGCGTTGGAGTCGCTCGAGCATGCGAAGAGCTACGAACTGCTGGTCCTCCTGGCGTTGCTGAACCACGGGTCGTTCCCGCGGCGCGTGGAGAAGGACGCGATCGTGGAGTGGGTCGCTGCCCGAGCGCAGAGGAGCACCGCGGTCATGCGCGACCTCGGGAATGCGGGTGCCGATCCGCGGGCACTCCGGAAGCTGCTCGAGGAGGAGGCGTTCTCCCGCCTGGCGGAGCTCGCTGGTGGTGCCTACCTCACCAACCTCGCTGGTCACGTCGATGCCTCGGCGCTCGCAGTCGGGCACCCCGACGTGGTTCGCCGGCTCGCGACGGAGCTCGTCGACCATCTCCTCACCCCCTATCTCGAGAACGCGAACAAGAACGCTGCGCGGCTGCCTCCGATGCGCGACGGAGACGCCGACGTGGACGCGCGCTTCGACGTCGAGGCGCACCTCGATAGCACCTCGATCGTGTTCCACTCCCGAGGCGAGGCCGCAGGGGCTGCCCGTCCGCGCAACACCCAGTATCGAGAAGGGCTGACGCTCCTCCTGCGACGTCTGTCCGAGGCTCAGCTGGACATCGAGTGGATCGAGCTCGACTCGGCGGACGCGGAGATCAAGCGCCTGTCGGTCGCCGAGCGGACCGCGGTGATCCCCGGCCATCCCTTCCCGTGGCGCATGCGAGACAAGCAGGACCACGAGGTGCTCTCCCGGGCGATCGGCAACGCGACGAAGAAAATCGGGCAGAAGCCGGGGGTGAAGGGGGGGAACGACACGCGGAGGATTCGGATCGTGTTGCGGGAGGCGGTGCCGGAGGGCGAGTTGTGGCACCGGCTGTCGGGGCGGTGACGAACGCCGCGCTGAATCCTCATACTAATCAATCAGATGCTCGTTGCAATGAGAGAGAAAATGCAAGTGGATGAACAACACCTCCCGCTGTTCCTGGATCCCGCTCTGGACGTCGTGCACAGGGCCCTCTCCTCGAGACTCCTTCTCGACGGACAACGCTTCGCCCTGAGGCGCACGCTGCGACACCTCAACGGGATCGCTCTTGGGCCCGAACTCAAGCGTTCGCTCGGCGCGAAAGATGCGAGTGACGCCTTTGCAACCGCGATCCCGGTGGTTGAGAACGAACTCAAGCAATGGGCGTCGCGATACCCATCCATGCGATGGCTGTGGTTCCTTCGAAGGGTCCCCGAGCATGTGTTCTCCGGAGCAGTCAGCACAACATTCGGTTACGACATGGCGCTTGCGGAGACTATCGCAGGAATGAGCACGAATGAGCGAGATGACGGGGTGGTTTCAGGTGGACTATTCTCCTACTCCGTTGATCGAGAGATGCTGACCTGGCTCGCCCGATTCTGCGGCGGCGCAAAGTGGCTCTCGCATCTGCACGTCTTGTACCGGTGGTCCGCCAAGGGTGCCTCGTTCCAATTTCGGCGAGGGGTGTTGCCAATCAACGAGGCTGAGATGGACCTGATCGCAGCCGGGCGGCTCTACGATGATCGCGTCGCCAGCGAAGGCGCGCTGTTGCGGCGTGCTGGCACGCCGGTCTCCGAAGATGTCGGAAGACAAACGAGTGTTGGAGATGTCATGCTCGTTCATCGCATCTCTGGTTCGATTCGTGTCTCGTGCCCGCGCCCAGGTCGTCCGGTTGCCGACGGTGACTATGAGCTTTGTCCGGCCGATATGCGGTTCTCGCCCACGTTCCTCTCGCTGGCAAAGCTCCAGCGCCTCCTTGCTGATCCCAGAATGGCCTACGCTTCGGTCCTTTCGTCTGACGCAGTGTCCCTTGTCTACCTCCTTGCAAGTGCAGGCCTGTTGGTGTCACGTCACTCGGCAGGATTCTACAGCTTGTTGACGACTGGCTACCTTATCTGGTCCGAGATGGACCGCCCCATCGCATGGCTCATCGAAGGCTACAGTGAGATTTCCGATACCCCGCTCGGTCCGATGCTCGTCGCCGCAGGAATTCGTGATGGCCAAGACGTTATAGAATGTCTAATGTCGCTGAAGGGTCAGTCGTGGCCACTGATCCAAGGACCTGCCCTTCACGGGTCGCGAGGCTGGGGCTGCATCGATTTTGTCGCGGCAACCCATCGTCTCGACGCGACGCTTCATCTCCCGCAACAGGGCGGGATCGCGAACGCGCGCGCACAGCACTTTGAGGATGAAGTCCAGTTGGTGATCGACGCTACGCGTTGGAGGCCAGAAGAGCCGCTGAGATCTCTCCGCCGTCGAACGCTACGAATCCAAGGCAGAAAAATTACAGACATTGATGCGCTTGGATGCGAGTCGCAGGGTCGGCTTCTGTTGGTGTCGTGTAAGAGTATGCCGTACACACCTGAATACGACGCTGGATATCATCGGGCGGTTCGCAACGAGGCAGACCGGCTCGAAAAGGCAGTCGAAGCACTAGGGCGAACGATTGCATTGCTCCGACGCGATCCGGTCGGTGACAACTATGACTTCACTGGCTTCGCGGACATTGTAGGCGTTGTTTGCACCCCGCATGTTGTCTTCGGAGCCTGGGAGGTGGTTAGCCGCTATGCAGCGATCGACCTTCGGATAACGTCGAGCGTTCGAGAGTTGGCGCACTGGCTGGAGGAAAATGGCGAGCACTAAGAAGGGGTCGGCAGAGCATGCCGTGTCGGTCGAAGGGTGAGCGACGCACTGTCCCCTCGCCCGTGCCTCCGCTACGATCCCCCTCCCCCATGTCCGCGTTCGACGACCTCCTCCAAGTCCTGATCGCCGGCCGCACCACCCCCCTCCTCGGCGCCCCCGACCCCGCCCGCGAGCTCCTCGAACAGGTCTACGCCGACCGCTACCACTCCGCCAAGCACCACCGCGACGCCTACCAGATCCGCGTCAACCTCCAGAAGAAGGACGACGCCGCCTCCTACGCCGGCTGGATCACCGCGGCCAACCCACCCTCCGGCCCGTACCAAGGCACGTCCATCGTCTGGTTCCCCGGCGACACCACCGGCAGCGTGCTCGTCCTCGTCGTCGGCACCGACGGACTCGGCGCCTCCTCGCACATCCTCGGTCGACCCGGCCATCGCCGTCGCCTCCGCGCGCTCTCCCGGATCCACCACGGCAAGATCTGGGTGAAGCCCGACGTCCTCGACATCGCCACCGATCTCCCCGACGCGGTCACGTCCACGTGGCCCGAAATCCCCGCCGCGCTCAAGGCCTACGGCCGCCACATCTACGCCGCGACCGCGGTCCGCTCCACTGAGGACGCCGAGCGCGTCGCCGATCTCCTCGACCTCTTCTTCGACGAGCACGGCACCCCGCTCACCGGCCGCGCGAAGGAACGCTGGATCGACCGCACCCAGCGGATCGCCGACGCCACCTTCCCCCGCCACAGCGAAGACGAGCTCCTCGACCTCCTCCGCGAGCGTCGCTTCCTCGTCCTCGAGGGCCCACCCGGCACCGGCAAGACCCGCCTCGCCTACCGCCTCGCCGCCCGCATCGGCTCGAGCACCACGATCCAGTTCCACCCCGCCCGCACCTACGAGGACTTCGTCGTCGGCCTCTTCCCGCGCCCGGTCGCCAACGGCCTCGCCTTCGAGGTCCGCGCCGGCGACCTCCTCGTCGCCAACACCGAGGCCGCGACCCAAGAGCACGTCCTCGTGATCGACGAGATCAACCGCGCCGACCTCGGCCGCGTCCTTGGCGAGGCCATTCTCCTGTTCGAGCCCGGCGAGACCTCGCGCGCCGTCCACCTCCCGCACACCCCCGACAACCACCCCGACACCCTCTCGCTGCACCCCAACCTCCGCGTCCTAGCGACGCGCAACACCGCGGACCGATCCATCGCGCGCATGGACCTCGCGATCCGCCGTCGATTCGCGTTCGTCGAGGTGTGGCCCGAGCTCGACGCCGTCGCCTCCCAGGGCGTCGAGCTCGCCCGCGAGCTCTTCACCGACACCGTGCAAACGTTCGCGGAGTACGCCGACGACGAGACCCTCCGCCTCGTCCCCGGCCACGCGTACTTCCTCGACCCGCGCCCCGATCTCCCCGAAGACGCGCGCCCGGCCCGGGTCGCCCGTCGACTCCGCCTCGAGCTGCTCCCCCTGCTTCGCGACTACCTCGACGAGCGCCTCTGCGGCGGCGCCTCCGAGGCGATCGCCGGCCTCGCGGATCGCATCGAGTCCCGCCTGCTGGGGATGCCATGACTCCCCACGCGACCTCGAACCCAACGCGGCCCCGCCCGCGGGCGACTCGAGAAGACAGCTCCGCTCGCCCCCCGGAGACCCCATGACCCGCGCCCGCGGTCGAACCCAACGCGGCCGCGAGCGGGCCACCCGTGCGCTGCTCGAGCTCCCCCCGGCGCGCCCGCTGCTGCACGCGGTCGATCACGGCGACGACGTCCGCCTCACCGGCGACCACCTCGGCGTCGCGGGCGATCGCTGGGTGCAGCCGTTCCTCGACGCGAATCACACCCACCTGAAGCGGCTCGACATCCGCACCACCGTCGACGTGCGATCCGGCGTCTCGCTGCGCCTCACGCCCGGCCCGCGGATCGGCGCCGTTCCGCTGCTCTCGCCCGCCACGCGTCGCGTCGTCGCGGGCCTGCTCGTCGCGCCGCGGTTTCGGTGGAGCGCGCTCGGGGCCGTGCTCGGTGACACCGGCTTCGCGACCGAACCGTCGCTCGGAGGCAGCGCGCTGGTGCCTGGCTCGGCGCGCGACGTGCCGACGTGGTTGCTCGCGGCGCCGGTCGTGCGGCGGCTCGAGGGGATGCTCGCGCATCGCAAGCGTGGGTTCGTCGAGCGCAGCGAGCAGCGGCAGAGCCCGCGCGGTCGCGTCGATTGGAATCGATGGGCGACGCGCGACGTGCCGGCGGGTCGCTGGTCCACGCTGCCGTGCCACTTCCCCGATCCCGACGACGACCCCGCGCTGCTCGCCGCGGTGCGATGGACGCTCGGTCGACTCGACGACGACCTCGCGCCGCTTGCCGAGGCCACCGCGGCGCGACTACTGCGGGTGCGCGTCGCCGATCTGCAGGCGCGCGTGGGGCCCGGGCCCGCGCGTCGACCCGCGAGCTGGGACGCACCGGCGAGCTCGGCGTGGATCACCGACGCACTGCAAGCCATGGGCTGGGTCGCCGAGGAGCGCGGCCTGGGAGGCGCGCGCAGCCTCGACGGCATGAGCTGGGATCTCCGCATCGACGAGCTCTGGGAGACATGGGTCGATGCATTCGTCGCGACGCTCGCCCCGCGCTGCGGCTTGGTCGCGATGCGCCGCGGCCACACGACCCGCGGTCTGCACTGGACGCCGCCTGTCACCTCGATGCGCGCGCTCATCCCCGACAGCGGTCTGCGCAGCCCCGAGCGCGTCGTGTGGATCGACGCGAAATACAAGGCGCACCTGCAGCTCCTCACGCACCACGGCTGGACCGGGCTGGGCGACAGCGTTCGCGACGCGCACCGAGCCGATCTCCACCAAGCCCTCGCCTACGCCGCGTTGGATGATCACACCCGCGTGGACTCGATGCTGGTGTATCCGCAGCTCTCGGAGGATCACGCACCGGTGGGGATCGCATCGATAGCCGCGGGGCGCAGGCGCGTGCGATTGATGCTGGTGGGATTGCCGTTCGGGTTCCGGTCGGCGGAGCATCGGGATGCGACGGTCGCTCGCTGGCGCGAGCTGCTCGCGGGGTGAGGGTGGGGGCCGGCGCCGTTCGCTCTGGTCGCCGAGGTCCACTGGCCCGCCGGCGTCCGCGTTCTCATGCCACCCTACCGACGGACGTCCGAACGATGCACCCCAAGGCCCTGCCGCGGTGCCATCGACCATCGACCTGCTACGCTGGTCCGCCATGAGCACTGAGGTTGCAGCGATCCTCGAGCGTGCACGCGCCCTGGGCCCGGCCGAGCAGGCAGAACTCGCCGTCGCGATCGTCGCGCTGCTCGATGATGTGGCCGACGAGCCGGCGCAGGCGGAGCGCGAGTGGGCCGTGGAGCTGTCCCTCCGTGCAGAGCGGGCAGCGTCGGGCGAGTCGGTTGGACGACCCTGGGCCGAGGTCCGCGACCGCCTACTGGCGCGCCCGCGGTGACCCATCCCCGAGGTGACGTTCGAACCCGAGGCCGAAGCCGAGCTCGAGGCCGCCGTCGCGTGGTATGACGAGCAAGCCGACGGCCTCGGGCTTCGCCTCGTTCTGGCGGTCGACGGTGCCGTGGCTCGTATCACGGCGCAGCCGAGTGCGTACCCTGAGATCCCTGGCATTCAGGCTCGCGTCGCCGTTCGCCGTGCACGTGTCTGGGGCTTCCCGTACTCCGTCGCGTTCGTCGAACTCGACGAAGATCTGCGCGTGATCGCCGTGGCCCATGACAAACGCAGGCCGGGGTACTGGCTGAAGCGACTCGACCGATAGCTCGCAGGTGTGGCCCGAGCTCGACGCCGTCGCCTCCCAGGGCTCCTCGTGCTGCACTCGGTCGCCCAGAAGGTCGAGGCATAGCGCCTGCCCGCGCCCTCTGTGCCGTGCCGGACGACCCGTCGATTCCGCCTCGAACCTCGAGCTGCTCCTGTGCTCCGTGACGACCTCGACGAGCGCCTCTGCGGCGGCGCGTCCGAGGCGATCGCAGGCCTGACGGATCGGCATCAACCCCCAAGCGGGGCACCAGCCCGCGGTCAATCACCGTGCGAGGATGGGCCCTCGGCCCCGACGGGCGCCCCACAACGCCCGGACCAACACATCATCGTCGTCGAACGTGTAGTACAGGTGGCAGGCCACCTTCGGCAGGTAGATTCGGCGAAGCCCCTGCACGCTCGCGTGGGAGTAGGGGGCGCCGGCACCGGGCAGGAACCGCAGTACCCGCAGCGCCTCCTTCATCTCGACCGCGAAGATCTCCGTGTGATCACGGTTCTCGAGCCACCATTGCCGCTCGCGACGGACGTGTCGTTGAGCAGTGGCGGTGAAGCGAACTCGACGGAGCCTCACGGCGACTCGAGCTCGCGAAGGATCTCGTCCGCATCGACCAGCCTCCCCGCAGCAACGTCGGCCTCGGACTCGTGCAGTGCGGCGTGCAGCGCCGCGCGATCGGTCTCCTCCAGCCAGTCGCCAGGATCCAGCGCGAGGAGTTCCACCTCGGTCCCCTCGGGCAGGTCCGTCGCCTCGTCGACGACGAGTCGACCCGCAGTGACACGCGCCTTGATGGTCACGCGAGCAGGTTACCACAGCGAGATGCACGATGCCGGCTCGGCGCCCCGAGACTCCGCGCCGGTCGCCTCGAGCTGGGGGATCCGTTCGCGCGCCTCAGTCCGCCACGCGCTCCAGCCGTACCTCGACCGAGGACACTCCCCCGGCCGGCAGTTCGATCTGCAGCCAGTAGTGCCCCGCCTCGAGCATCGCCACCGCCGGAGGGAGCCCCACGCCCGCACGCGGCGTGGTCAGTAGCGGACCGCCGTCGAAGCAGCTGCGGTCACATGACTCGAGGATCGCCTGCGCGCCCGCGGCCCCCTCGATGCTGAGCGCATGGACGCCGCCCTCGGGCACATCGAGCGCACGCAGCGTCCACATCCGACCATGCCGAGGGCCGATCACATCCGAATCCACACAGGCGACCTCGACCGAGGTCTCCCAGTGATCCGCGTACTGCCACGGGATCGTCGGCAGATCGTTGCACTCGTGGTCACGGTACCGCCACTGCGGCGCATCGCAGACGCGCTCGCCCTCGAAGGCATCGAACACCGCGTCGACGTCCTCACCGAACACGGCCGAGAACGCCGCCGCCAAGGCGCCCTCGTCATCTCCGGGACGCGCGGTCTGCAGGAGCTCGAAGTACGCCTCCTGGCCGTAGGTGTCGACGAGGTACCGCGAGAGGCGACCCGCGGCCTCGTACGCGGGCCCGGGCAGCGAGTTCGCGGTGATCACCGCGCGCAGATCGGCGTCCGCAATCGCATCGGACCCCGCGGTGCTCCCGTACAGCTCGGCGACCCCCTCGTTGAGGAAGGAGGGTGCCCGGAGATCGCCGAGCTCCACGTGCACGATCTCGTGCTCGTCCGGGAGCAACGTCGTATAGACGACGTTCTGCGCCGCGAAGGCGCACGCGCGGTGGTCCCCAGGACACCGAGTCTCCGCGAGATCGCCGTCGTCGAGCCAATAGAACCTGTGGAACTGCGGATTCGCGAACTCCCCGAGCCGGAGGTGAAATGCATCGAGCCACGCCTCGGTGTACGCGTGCGTTCCGCCGCACGCGACGAGACCATCGCTCGCCCAGACCTCGAACTGCTCGCCTTCGTAGATCGGGGCGCCGAACTCGGGTGACGACTCGGGATCCTCTGGCGACGCACACCCGAGCGCGACGAGGACGACGAGACCCGGCCACCGCCGGTGGCCGAGCCGCGTCGAGGAGCCGATGCACGGCAGGGCGTCCAGTGATGCCACGGGACACATACGATCAGCGCACGACGACGTTCATAAAGGATCGCTCCTTCACCGCCGGAGCGGGATCCGCCGCACAACGAAACCCCGAGGACGTGTCGGGCTCCGTTGCACCCGCGTAGTCCGCCCCGACGCACGGCAACAGCCGCCAGTCGCGGAACGTATGCTCCGTGCAGCTCTCGTTGGATGGGCCTCGCATGCAGAGTGCGAAGTTGTGCACCGACGCCGGCGCCTTTTCGTCCTCATATGTGTAGTCGAGCCCGCACTCGCTTAATTCGGAGCGGTCGACGTTCACCCCTTCGCGCCCTAGCGTTGGGAACACCGTCTCGCTGAGATTCCCGGCGAGATCCAGATGTCCCCAACGCCCCGCACCCCGCGGATAGCTACCCACCGGTGCCGCGGCGTTGAACCCGTCTTCGTCGACGACGTCATCATCACCGGACCGCACGCGCGCATGCTCCTTCAGGTTGAGCCGAGTGGCGTCCAGCGGTGCCTTGCCCCACGGATACAGGCGATCCTCGCGCCCACCCCAGGCGGCCCACAGCCACTCTTCGACCGTCGGCGCGCGCCCGCCCAGCCCAGCACACAACTCGATGACCTCGCGTGGGAGCGTCCCCGAGATCGGCAGGTTCGCGCCGGTATCCCAGGCCTGCTTCCACCCCTCGAGGTCGCTGCCGTCGAGCAGAGAATTCAAGCGACTCAACTGATCGGCACGCTTGGCATTCGACTCGACCCCGAGCCTCGGGCACGTGCCGCGGGCGATGCATCGGGCAACGGCGCCGAACGTGACCTCGGTGAGATCCAGGCAGAAGTCGGGGACGGTCGGCGCGACCCGCAGGCCGTAGGCAGCGTGCCCCTGCGCTGCCTTCTTCATGCGCTTCAGCTGGGTCGACGTCCATCGTCCGCCCGGCACGAACGCCATTCCCGGAGGGCATCGATTGTCCGCGTGCGTCGGATCCGGCAACGGCGGGAACGGTGGCAACGCCGGCGCCGGAGCGGGCGTCGGCGGCCTAGCGTCGTGCTGTTCCGCCACCCGCGGCGGAGCATGACCAACGACACTCGGGTCCTGCGTCACAATCTCGCGGGGCGGCTCGGCCCCGACCGGCGCTTGCGATCGGCAGCCGGAACTCATCAGCATGGCCAGCGCGATCGGTCGCGAACGCATTACAGTGAGGGTGCCCGAGGCGGACCGCGCCTGCAAACCCGACTCGGCGACCGACCGACCGTTCCCACCCCACAGCGCCGCGGCGGCTCGAGGGAATGCTCGCGCAAGCGCGGGTTCGTCGAGGGCCCCCCGGGTATCATCGACAGAGCCCGCGCGGTCGCGTCGATTGGAATCGATGGCGCGACGTGCCGGCGGGTCGCTGGTCCACGCTGCCGTGCCACTTCCCCGATCCCGACGGCGACCCCGCGCTGCTCGCCGCGGTGCGATGGACGCTCGGTCGACTCGACGACGACCTTGCGCAACTGAGGGTGATCGTCTCGCTGGGACACTGACCTCCTGGGCCATGGGGCCCGAAGCCACGCCTCCGAGGCCCGTGCAGCAACCACCCGACAGCAAGGCGCCCGCGATCCACGAATCTCCAAGCAAGGACGTGCAACAGTCGATCGCACTGGCCGACAGGGTGAGCGCTGGAGCAGACGCTCAGGAGCCAAAATGTTCTACCAACTCGTATCCATCCTCCCTCTTCTTTCCACCCCGAGCCAGGAGGCGCACGGCGCGTAACCGTTCAGGCCGGGGTTTGAGGCGC
The DNA here is from genome assembly GCA_044344875.1 of Nannocystaceae bacterium. Lineage (GTDB taxonomy): Bacteria > Myxococcota_A > Polyangia > Nannocystales > Nannocystaceae > Xiheibacterium. Next base: position 97 of record JBIJCC010000028.1, on the reverse strand, counting down.
GGCGCCGGGCGTGCGAATGCCGAGGCATGAGCACGCCGAAGAGCCCCGAAGAACTCACGAAGCAGATCGAGCAGCTGGTGGCGCAGTACGTGGAGGA
>JBIJCC010000238.1:0-2804 GCA_044344875.1 Nannocystaceae bacterium | reverse complement strand
GCCATCGACGCCACTCCACCCTCGACATGGTCAGCCCAGCCGACTTCGAAGATTTTCATCGACGTAACGCTGCTCAGGCAGCATAACCAACCTGTCCATCAAATCGGGGCAAGGCCAACTCCAGTTCCCGTCCATCACCGCCCTGTACGACGACGCATCCGGGCTCGAGCCACAGGCTCTGGTCGAACGCATGCGACCAGCCGAATCCGAGTGGACCCGGGCGATCGCACCAGTTGCTGTCGTAGTCGCGCTCGAGCGTCAACGGCAACGGCCCCGGCAGCGCGAGATCGGTCGCGCTCGTGCTCACCGTCCCGCTCGCGACGTTCACCGGGTGCCCCGTGAAGAAGCACGTGCTCTTGTGCGCGAGCCGTCTAAGTCGTGGCCAGCTGTCCGGGATGACGCTGTCCACGGCGGCGTGCAGCTTCTTCGCGGTCCACTTGTTTCGCAGCGCCCGCATGCCGAGCAGGCCTGCGGCGACGCCGAGGTCCACGGCTGCGGGGCCGCCGATCTCCGTGACGGATGGGCCCGCTCCCGTCGAGACCACCGCCGACGTCGGCAACCGCACCGGCTCCGAGCACGACAGCGCCAGCTCGCCGGCACGCACCGCGCTGGAACCCCGGACGAGCACGGTCTTCGACCCCACGACGAGTTCGGCGTCGCTCGGGGTCATCCCGGTCGCAAACACCGTGCCCGGCGGGATGACGATGTGCTTCACCGGCATGCTCGCCGCGTCGCCGGTGACCGTCGCCATCCGACCACCGATCAACACCGGTCCGGCCGGGTCCACCGCCTGCCCGGTCGCCATGGCGAGCAGGGCGCCCGTGACCTCCGCCACCAGGTACCCGACCGGGTCGAACACCACGCTGCAGTGCGGGTGCGGAAACGGCGTGGGCGTCGGCGCGGGCGTAGGCACCATTTCGATGTGGAGGTCGACGCCCACGACGAGGTCGAGCCACGTGCTTGCGACGGCCATCAGGTCCGTCCCCCCACGTCGTCGTGGGGCTCGTCGGTCATCGGTTTCCCGTCGTGCTCGACCGGGCGCGCGCGAAGTCTGGCGAGTTCCTCCTCGCCCAGGATCGCGGTCAGTTCTGACCCGGCGACGTCGAGGGAGTCCACCAACGCGCGCTGCAGCGAGGCAGCGTCGTCAGTGGTCAAGGCTGCGAAGCCGGCAGGACCAGCGGGTACGAGCACGGGAGCGCCCGACGACTCCGCCTCGGCGCCCGCGGGCGCGGCATTGCTCGACGATGCGTCATCGACGGGTCGGGCCTCGTCGTCGAGCTGCCGCGCCGTTTCGCGGAGCTCCGACGCGCGCCCGCCAAGACCGCGACGCTCGCAGAGCAGCGCCAAGGTGCGCGCAGCCTTCGATCCGCAGGATCGGGAGGGCGCCTCGGTGGAAGCCTCGGCGATCGCCAAGGCCTGCGCCAAGAAGGTGATCGCCTGCGGCTCCATGCGCAGCATCAGCGCCGCTTCGCCTGCGAGTCGACTGGCTTCGACCGACAGCACCTCGCTACCGCCGCGCTTCGCAGCGACAGCAGCGTCTGCGTAGGCGACCAGCGCGCTGGCGTGTTCGCTGCGCGTCATCCGAACCGCCGCGAGGCCGATGCCCGCGGTCGCGACGAGGTCGTGGCGCCCATGCGATTGCGCCGAATCGACTGCGCGCTGGAACGACGCCTCGGCCTCGCCCGGCGATCCGGCGCCCACGAGGTGGCCGCCGAGCGCGAGTTCGAGGACGATCGCGTCGTCAGTCCACCCCGCGGCGGCGGCGATGTCCCGGGCCTCTCGCTGCGCGAGCACGGCCGAAGGAGCTTCCCCGCGCGAAGCGGCCAAGGCCGCCGCGAGGGAGAGGCGCCCGATCTCCGCCCGTCGCTCGCCGTCGGGGTCGGTCGCGGCGGTGGGCGTGTCGCCGCGCCGTGGCGCGGTGGCGCCGCAGGGCCGCGCACGACGGCGGCCGGCGACGATCGCATCGAGTTCGGCGTCGCGCGTACCAACGGGTGCACGCGCATCCACCTCTCGCGCCCGCGCTCCGAGGGCCACGACGGTCGGGCTCATCGCCCCGGGCCCGACGTCGACGACGATCCAGCGCACGGCTGTGAGAGCCGGCGTGCGAATCAAGCCATCGACCTCGTCACGGAACTTCGTCGGCGCCGCGACATGCGAGGGCGCCAGCACCACCACCAGCCCCTCGGCTCCCCTCGGGGTTGCGTGCAGGACTTGCTGGAGCTGCACGGCGAATGCCGCGAGTTCGTCGTGCGCGTCAGGCGACTCGGGCAGGTCGGGCACCGACGCTTCGGCACCGTCGCGCCGCGATCGGTGCACGCGACGCGCGTGCGCGGCACGGCTTCGCCAACCGGTGCGCTCCGCGAGGTAGGCCTGGTGGAACGCGACGAAGGGCGCCGGGTTGTCGGGCCGATGCTCGTGCACCATCACCATGTCGACCACCGACGCGCGCGCCTCGGCATCGACGATCACGTGGAGAAGCTTGCAACGTGCGTCGCGCACGAAGCTGGACAGTGCAGAGAGCAATGGCTCGAGGGCAGCACTGCGCGTCGGGATCCGTATCGGTTCGCTAGCCCTCACCGAACGTCCCTCGCGTCCATCGTCTCCGCATCGAAGCCCATCCTCGTCGCCACTCCGCGCGGCGAAGAATCGCCCGCGCCGTGGCACCGCGGCAATCCTGGCCCCTCTGTGCCAACGTAGTGTGAGACAGTCAGTTCTCGATATCTCAGTGCCGAGTGGCGGAGAACGATCGCCTCACCTTGCCCAAGCCATCCTCAACCAAGACTCTACGTCCTGCGCGCGTCGCA
>JBIJCC010000113.1:0-34072 GCA_044344875.1 Nannocystaceae bacterium | reverse complement strand
GCGATTACCGGGACGGGACCTTCCCCCGCTGGAGAAGCGCAGCTTGAACGGCTCCCGACCCGCGCTCGCGCGCGGCTCGGCATCCGTTCGTCACGACGCACCATCGACCCCAGGCTAGCATCCGGGCACCTCGCGCGTCAGGCCGCGTCAGGGCGCGCGGTCGCGGCCCTTGCCGAACCCCATCGCGGGGGCCGTCGGCACGCGATCCTCGAGGATGTCGTCGAGTCGAGCCCGCACGACCGCGCGCGTCTCGGGGTGCGTGAGGATGTAGAAGCGATTGGCCTCGATCGACGCGAACACGATGTCGGCGAGCTGCGCCGGTTCCATGCCGGACGCGACCGCCTTGGCGACCATCTGCGCGGCCTGCGATGCGATCGGGCCCTGATCCGCGGCGCGCGTGCGCTCGGGCGCGTCGCGGTTGCGCTCGGACTCGGCGATGCGCGTGCGCACCCACGCCGGGCACAGCACCGACACGCCGATGGGCGCGCCGCGAAGGCGGAGATCGTGGTGCAGGCCCTCGGACAGCGTGACGACGCCGTGCTTGCTGACGTTGTACGCGGCCATGCTCGGCGCCGAGATCAACCCGGCGATCGACGCGACGTTGACGATGTGCCCCGGCTGGCCGTGCTCGATCATCCGCGGGACGAAGGCGCGCAGGCCGTGGATGACGCCGTAGAGGTTGACGCCGAGGACCCAGTCCCAGTCGGCGAGGGACGTCTCCCATGCCGACTTCGCGACCGCGACGCCGGCGTTGTTGACCAGGAGGTGCACCGCGCCGAAGCGGGTGAACGCAGCGTCGGCGAGCGCATCGACCTCGGCCGCCACCGAGACGTCCGTGCGCAGCGCGAGGACGTCGGCGCCCTCCTGCGTCAGCGCGTCGGCGGTCTAGACGAGTCGCGCCTCGTCGATGTCCGCGAGCACGAGCTTCATGCCGGCCGCGTGGGCGCGGACCGCCAGCGCGCGCCCGATGCCCTCCGCGGCCCCCGTGAGGACCGCGACCTTTCCGCTCAGGGTGTCCATCCCCCGTCGATATCACGCCGCGCGATCCGACGTCGCCGCCGCCCAACCATCCAGCAGCGCGAGGGCATCGGCCAGCCGCGCGGCGGTCTTCACCCGGTCGAACGCGGTGTGCATCGGGGCGTGCATCGGCGCGCCGAGCCGCAGCCACTGCTTGAGTCGGCCGAGGCTGGCGTGCTCGGTCGTCCCCGAGCCCCGCAGCGTGTCGACGTAGCGGTGCAGCAGCGCCCGCATCCACGGACCATCGAACGCCGGGGCAGCGACGCCGCGCAGCCGCGCGAACAGCCGCGGATCGCCCATCGCGGCCCGACCGATCATGAACGCGGTGCAGCCGCTCTGCTCGGCGCAGCGGGTGACGTCGTCGGTCGTACACAGATCGCCGTTGGCGACCACCGGCATCGCCACGGCCCGTCGCGCGCGGCCGATCGCGACCCAGTCCACCGGCGGTGCGTACTGCTGGACCCGCGTGCGCGCATGGATCGTCAGCCACGACGCGCCGCCCTGCTCCGCGGCGCGGGCGAGATCGGCGACGTGATCGGCGCTGTCCCAGCCGAGCCGGATCTTCGCCGACACCGGCACCCCGCCGGGCACCGCGTCGCGCACGGCCCGGACCACGGCCTCGACCCGGCAGGGCGTGCGCAGCAGGCTCGCGCCGCCGTCGTGGTTGTTCACCGTCTTGGCCGGGCAGCCGAAGTTGAGATCGATCGCCAGGGCGCCGAGCGACACCAGCCGCGCCGCCGTGCCAGCCATGGGCTCGGGCTTGCCGCCGAGCAGCTGCACCGCGACCGGCACCCCGGCGCGCGTGCGGCCGCCGGTCGCGAGCTCCGGGACATCGCGACGCAGCACGGACTCGGGGACCGCGTTCGCCGTGACGCGCACGAACTCCGTGACGCAGAGATCGATCCCGCAGTGCGTCGCATCGGCCGAGGTGATCACGTCGCGGTAGACCGCGCAGGTGATCCCGTCCATCGGCGCCAGCGCCAGGAACAGCCCGCCACCGGCCGGGCCTGCGACGCTCACGGGGCCCGCTCCAGCGCCAGATCGAGCTGCTGATCGAGCGCCGACGACCACGGCACGAGCATGAATTCGTAGATGCGCGTGGCCGCGACCTTGCCGTCGGCGCCGCGGCGCTTGATCGTGCGGCACACGAAGCCGTTGGGCGTCAGCTTGCGGCGCTCGAGCAGCGTCCAGATCTCGCGCTCGACGATCGCGGGCGCGAAGCCCTGCGTCTCGAGGGCGTCGACCACGGTGCCCATCGCCACACCGGTGGGGCCCGCGAGCTCCGCGAGCTCGAGGATCGCGTCGGTGATGGGGGCGGGCACCGGGCGCAGCATGGATCGGTGCGCCCCCATCGGCAAGCACATCCGCGGCGGCTCGACAGCGCCGCGAAACCCTACGGCATCACGTCTTGCACGTTGGTGATGAAGACGCGTGCCACGGCCGCTACGTCGCCGGGCGTCAGGCCGTCGCTGTGCGCCCCGCCTTCGAGCGCCGTCACCGTCAGGGTGTGCGCGCCCTTCACCAACGGCAGCACGACGCGCTCGTTGGAGAGGCACGCGTCGGCGTTGATGCTGAGCGCTTGCCGCGACCACAGCTCGAACCCCGGCGTCTGGCAGCCGTACAGCCAGTCGGTGGCGATGCCGCCGATCTCGATCCGGATCGCGTCGGCGGGATCGCCCGAGATGATCTGGGTGTCGATCGGACCAGGCTCGCCGTCGAAGACGTCGGCCCAGATCATGTACTCGCCGCCGCACGGCAGATCGATCTCGAAGCTCGCCGTGCCGTCGTTCGCGGCCTCGCTGTAGAAGTAGCCCGTACCGTCGAGCAGGGTGTCGAAGGTCATCGGCGGCACCAGCGTCGCGGCGGCGGCGTCGAGCATCAGCGTGATCGGCGGGTTGTCGAGGCACGGATCGACCGGGGTGCCGGTCGTCAGGTCGGCGGTGTCGGTGGCGTCGCCCGTGGAGCCCGTGGTGTCGTCGCTCGGCGTCGTCGTGGTCGTCGTCACCGGATCTGCGGCGGTGCTCGACGCCCCTTCGCCGGTGTCGTCCGCATCCGCGCCTGCGGTGGAGCTGGAGCCCGAACCGGTGGCCGAGGCGGTGCCGAGGGTGCCGCTGGCGTGGCCGAGGCCCGAGCTGTCGAGCCCGCACGCGCCCACCCATGGGCAGACGACCCCGAGAACCGCCGCGATCGCGATCCGTCCCGCCGACATCGAGCCGACGAGGGTAACACCGACCGCCGCGCGGCGTCGCGCAGGGCTTTCGTGGCCCCGATGGTTGCGTCGAGGCCACGGCGGGGGCGATCCTGACCGTGCATGGTGCCGACATGACCGACGCGTGGACCGTGGGCATCGACGGGCGCTGGCTGTTCACCGCCGTCGTGTGGGGACTGCACGAGGTCGCGTTCTTCACCACGTGGGGCGCGTTCACGCTGCTGTTCCGCCTCGGCGTCGCGCGGCGGTTCCAGGTCGCCGACGGCAAGGCGCCGCCGCCCGAGCTCTCGCGCCGCGCGGTGTTCGACGTGCTCGGTGGTCACGGGCTGCTGCTGGTCGTCACCGCGTTCGTGCTCTACCCGGCGTGGGTCGCGATGGGCGGTCGCTCCGGCGCGCCGCTGCCGTCCGCGCTCGAGATCGCGTGGCAGCTCGTCGCCTGCATCCTGCTGCAGGACACGATGTTCTATTGGAGTCATCGCCTGTTGCACCGACCACGGCTGTTCCGGGCGATCCACGTCAAGCACCACACGTTTCGCCACGTCCGCGGTCACTCCTCCGAGTACGCGCATCCGGTCGAGAGCATCGCCAACCTGGTGTCGTTCATGGCGCCCGCGATCCTGCTGCACGCGCACCTGCTGACCTTCGGGCTCTGGGTGTTCGTGCGGGTCGTCGAGACCGTGGAGGCCCACAGCGGCTACGCGTTCACCCGGCTCGCGAGCCGCCACGCATTCCACCACCTGTACGCGGCCAAGGGCTGCCTGGGGTCGTTCTTCGGGATCTGGGATCGGATCATGGGCACCGATCGTCAGTGGCGAGAGTGGCGGCGGGATCAGACGCACCGATAGCAGGGTGCGGAAGAACGCGAAGCGTTCTTCCGGACACCCTGCTCCGTGCCCGTGCCCGTGCCCGTGCCCGTGCCCGTACTCGATCGATCGGGGCTGGCGATCCAGGGGCCGCCGGGCACCGCCAAGACGCATACCGCCGCCGAGATGATCGTGGCGCTGGGGCGCGCGGGCAAGCGCGTGGGCGTCACGGGGATGAGCCACGCGGTGGTACGCAACCTGCTGACGATGGTGGTCGCGCGCGCGCGGGATCTCGGCGTGGACTGTCGCGTGGGGGCGAAGGTCAACGCGCTGCGGGGCGACGCGGGCGATGGTGTGCGCGAGTCGAGGGACAACGCACAGGTGCAGGCGTGGCTGACCGACGGCGAGATCGCGGTGCTCGGCGGGGCGCCGTGGTTGTGGGCGCGCGAGCAGCTGCGGGGGCGCGTCGACGTGCTGTTCGTCGACGAGGCCGGGCAGCTCGCGCTGGCCGACGTGCGCGCGGTGGGGGCCGCCGGTGCCGGCGTGGTGTTGCTCGGGGATCCGCTGCAGCTCGATCAACCGCGGCGGGCGTTGCACCCACCGGGGGCCGAGGCGTCGGCGCTGGGGCACGTGCTGGGCGAGGCGGCCACGATCCATCCTGCGCGTGGGGTGTTCCTCGACGAGACGTGGCGGCTGCCGCCGGGGATCTGCGGGTTCACGTCCGAGGTGTTCTACGACGGGCGGCTGCGCGCGCGGCCGGGGCTGGAGCGGCGGGCGCTGGTGAACGCGGGGGCGTTCGATGGCGCGGGGATGTGGTTCGTGCCGGTGGAGCACCGGGGTGCTCGGTGAGTTCGGTGGTGGAGGTCGAGGCGGTGGTGGGGATCGTGCGCGGGTTGGTGGGGCGTGCGCGGTGGCGGGACGAGGTGGGGGTGGAGCGAGTGGTGGGCGCGGAGGATGTGATGGTGATCGCGCCGTACAGCGTGCAGGTGGGGGCGCTCGCGGCGGTGGGCGTGGTGCGGGTCGGGACGGTGGATCGGTTTCAGGGGCAGCAGGCAGTGGTGGTGATCTGGTCGGTGACGAACTAGAGCGCGGAGGATGCTCCGCGGGCGGCTGGGTTTTTGTATGACGGGCGGAGGCTGAACGTCGGGACGTCGCGCGCGATGGTCGCGTGCGTGGTGGTGGGGACGCGGGGCGGGTGGGCAGGTGGTGCGCTTGGGGGGAGGGGGCGGGGTGGGTCCGACGGTCAGCTGACCAGCCCTTGGAACGCGCGGTCGCGGGGATCCCCGCGACCGCAGCGCAGAACGAAAAAGATGTCGACCGCGAGCGGCGGACGATGCACGCTTCCGACCCTCCCTTCCGATGCGCTCTACCCACCTCCCAGCCATCGCTCTCACGCGCTTCGTCGTCGGGGCGGCCGGCGAGCACCTTGGCTGGTGGTCGACCGCGTTCACGAAGGAAGCGTCGCGCCGTTCGCTCGAGATCCTGTTCCCGCAGACGTCGGTGCGCGCTGCCCTCGAGTCCGTGGTCGAGGTGGCGCGCAGAGTGCACGACGAGAAGTTGAACCCGCGCGCGTTCCACTTGTTCAGGCTGCCGGTGCACCTCGAGGACCGGCTTGCCGGCTACCTGGCGCGCCCCTCCGTCGCGCTGACATGGCCTCCGACCGAGCGCTCCTCGGTGCTCGCGGAGCTCGCTCGTCTGAGCGGAACGCCGGCGGCCTCGACGGCAGGGCCCGTCTGCCTCGGCAAGGCGGTGCGGCTCAACCAAGCCGCCGCGATTCAGGACGCCGCGGGGACGTACTTGATGGCCGCGCGCGTAGGCTTCCGCGTCGTACCCTACTTCGAGGACTGACCGTGGCCCCGGAGCATTACACCGCCCGCGCGATCAAGGGCACCGCTCTACTCGAGGAGACGCGGGCGTTGCTGCGTGCGTGGCGTGTCGGTGAATCTGCCGCCGCATTTCGTGAACGCGCATTGGCGGAGGATCTCCTCGGGAAGGCGACCGCCGCGCGAGCAGACGATGTGGTGCGGGTTGCGTTCGCAACTCGGCTGCTCGTCCACGGCCAGGAGCCGGCGGCGTCACTGCGTCGACTGCTCGAGGCGCGCGGCAACGGATCCTGGTTCGCACAACTCTGCTTGCTCTTCGCGGCGCGGGCAGACGTCGTTCTGCGGGAGGCCATCACCGAGTTCATCCAGCGGTCACTCGCGCGCGGATCCGACGCTGTTACTACGACCGATCTCCTCCGGTTCCTCGACGAGAGGGAGGCCGAAGGCCGCATGGAGAAGCCTTGGTCCCGCTCGGTTCGCGAAAGCGTCGCGCAGCACATACTCCACCAACTCACCGATCTCGCGGTCCTCGGTCCACCCCGCCGAGGCGTGCGCGAGATTCTCCCGTACCGGCCGGGTTCCTTGGCCGTCGCTTGGCTTGCGTGCGAGCTGCATCGTCGCGGGACATCGGATGTCGCGATCGTCGAGCATGAAGACTGGCGCGTCTGGCAGCTCGGCAATGAAGAGGTCCGCGACGCACTCGATCGACTCACCGACGTCGGCCTCTGGATCTACCAAGGTGCCGGCAGCGTGGTTCGCCTTACCTGGGCCTGGACCGAGTGGGACGCCGTGCTCGATGTCCTGGAGGGACCGTCCGTTGACTGACGCACTCGAAGCCGCCTTCGTGGAGCTCCGCGAGCGTATTGGCAGTGGCAACCGCCTCGTGCCGACGCATGCGGATCCCTTCTACAACCTCGTGCATGACCCAAGAGAGACGTTCGAACTCCACCGTCGCTTGCCGCGATGGGGCGCTACGCTCAAACGTGACGGCTGGGACGTCCAGCTTCAGTCCCTCCGAGAACTGTGCTGGAAGGTCGTCGATGCCTCGGGGCGATGGCAAGATTGGTTGGATGCCGAAGACGCGACGGACTACGGGGAAGCGAATCGTTCGATGCGGACCGTGCTGCGCGACGACCCAGCTGCCGTCGACGGCGCCCGGCTTGGGCTCGCGCGCACCCTGGCCCCGCTCCTCGCCGATACCGCGCCGAAGCGACTTCTGCTGCTGACCGACGCGGCAATGCTACATCCCTGGTTTCGCGTTCGCACGTTCGAGACGTGGTTCCACGACAAGATTCACTGTACGGCGGTGCTCTTCTATCCTGGCCGCCGCACGGGTCAGTTCGGCCTGCACTTCCTCGATCGCTACGCCGAGGACGGAAACTACCGGTCGACGATCGTGGGAGGGCTGCAGTGAAGATCATTCGCGACGTCTTCACCACGGCACGTCCGATCGATCGGCCGATCGAGAAGGTCATCGACTACGCGGCGACCGAAGAGGCGCGCCTCGAGCGAGAAATCGCCGAGTACGAGGTGACCGAGTCGGTCGAGCGTGGCATTCGTCGTTTTCTGGAAGCGTTCGACGAGGGAGCGCGTCAAGGCTCGGTCACGGAGATCGGTGTGTGGGTCTCGGGATTCTACGGTTCCGGCAAGAGCTCGCTCACCAAGTATCTGGGGCTCGCCCTCGATCGGCGGTGCAAGATCAAGGGGCAGCCCTTCGTAGACCGTCTCGCCGATCGAATCCACGACGTCCCGCTACGCGCGCTGCTGAAGCAGACGACCAGGCAACACAAGACCGCTGTCTTCATGCTCGACCTCGGCACGGACCAACTCGCCGAGAGCGCGAGCGACACTGTGACGAACGTCCTGTATTGGAACATCCTCAAGCGCCTTGGGTACTCCAAGGAGCGGAAGGTCGCCGACCTCGAGATCCGCCTCGAGCGGGACCAGAAACTCGACGCATTCAAAGCCGCCTACCTGGCGAAGTTCCCGAAGAGGGAATCGTGGGACGAGATTCACGACGATCCTGTCCTCGCCGTGCTCCGAGCATCGTCACTTGTGCCCTCGTTCTACCCCGACGACTACAAGGACGAGTCTGACTTCCGCCAGCTCCGCTACCAGTCGATCGAAGACGTAAAGGAAGTCGCGAAGCGAGTGCTCGATCTGGTGCGGCGCCGCACCGGTTGCGAATCCGTGGTCTTCTTCGTCGACGAGGTCGGTCAGTACGTCGCGCCGCGTAAGGAACTCATCCTCAACCTCGATGGCCTCGCCCGCGCGTTCAAGGAGATCGGCAAGGGCAAGGTCTGGATCGTCGCCACTGCCCAGCAAACCCTCACGGAGATTTCCGAACGGGCGTCGCTGAACTCGGCTGACCTGTTCAAGCTCAAGGATCGCTTCCCGATCGCGATCGAGCTCGAGGCGACCGACATCCGAGAAATCACTGCACAACGGCTCCTCACCAAGAACGCGGCGGGCGAGGCGACGCTGAAGCAGAAGTTCCGGGCGTCCGGAGACCTGCTCGAGCTCCACGCCCACCTCGCGGACTGGCAGGGCGGGACTATCCCCTTGGACGCCGACACGTTCACTCGCTTCTACCCGTTCGTGCCATCGCGATTCGAGCTCGTACTCGACCTGATTCGCGCGCTCGCGCGACGCACCGGTGGTACTGGCCTGCGGTCGGCGATCCGTTTGGTTCAGGACCTGCTCGTCGATGCGAGCCGCGTACTCCCGGTGGGGATCGAGCCCGTAGCCAATCGACCCCTGGGGCAGCTCGTCACCGTCGACGATATCTACGACACGCTTCGCCAGGATCTCCGCAAGGAGCACCCGCAAGCTGTCGAGGGCGTCGAGCGTATCGCCAAACACTCGGTGTTTCGCAGCGATGGACTCGCCATTCGAGTGGCCAAGGCCGTCGCAGCGCTGCAGCCGCTCGAAAGACGGCCACGCACCGCCGAGAACATTGCTGCGTTGCTGTACCGTGACCTCGGTTCGCCCGGCGCAGTCGAAGCCGTTCGTACGACGCTCCACCGCTTGGTCGACGCACAGGAATTCGGCCTCGTCGAGCTACGCGCGGAAGCGGGAGCAGCGGGTGGTGTTGGATTCCTCTTCCTATCGGACGAGGTCCAACCGCTCCAGAAGAAGCGCGATCAGTATGTTCCGTCGACTGCCGAGCTGAATAGAGCTCGAGTCGACATCCTACGCGGACTCTTCGATCCGCCGCCTTCCACCAGACTCGAAGGCGTCAAGGAAATCCAAGGCGGTGTGCGGCTCGGCAAGACAGCGGTGGTGGGCGAGTCGAATGATGTCGTCTTTCGGCTCGAAGAGCTGGACCCCAGCGCGATCGATTCGCGTCTGGGAAGCCTCGAGACGGAGACTCAGTCGCGCCACGAACACGCGAATGCGGTGTTCTGGCTATTCGCGACGCCAGCGGATGCCGACGACCGCCTGCGCGAGGTCTGCCGCTCGGCGTTTATCCAGGCCGAGGGTTCGCGTACCAAGGATCGCGAGCGGTCTTTGGCAGCAGACGTCAGCCGATACCTTCGGTCGGAGGAGCAGCGCGCGGAACGTGCGAAAGACAGCGTACGCGCGAGCTATGGCCAAGCGCTGCTGGGCGGTTGGTTTGTGTTCCAGGGCCTCAAGCGACCGGTGAGCGAGTTGGGCCCGAGCGTGCTGGGGGGCGCGAACGCGGTTCTCGGCACGGCAGCAAAGAAGCTGTTTCACCACTTCGAGTTGGTCAAGAGGAACGTACCCGGGGATGTGGCGGCGCGCTTCCTGGAGGTGTCCCGACCTGATCAGATGCCGAGGGAACGTGACCCACTGGGTCTGCTTCAGACAAAGGCGGGCCGCCCTAATGTCAACATCGGGCATCCAGCCCTGGATGAGGCGCTGCGCGCGTTCCGATCGATGGTCGCGGCCGCGGGGTCGGGCAGAGTCCAGGGCAGCGCCCTGCTCGACTTCTTCCACGCAGCACCGTACGGGTGGACCAAGGATACGACCCGCTACATCTTCGCGGCCTTGCTCGTCGCGGGCGAGATCGAGTTGCACGGCGGCGACGGTACCCTCCGGACGGCGGGTCCCAAGGCCGTCGAAGCGTTCCGCAACACCCAGAGCTTCGGGCGCGTCGGAGTCGCGCCGCGCGGGCAACCGATCCCGATGGAGGCTCTCGATCGTGCATCACGGCGCCTCGAAGAGATGTTTGCGGTTGAGGTCCTACCCCTCGAGGATCAGATCGCCCGCGTCGTTCGCCTTCACTTCCCCGCCCTGCTTGAGGTCGCAGGTGCGCTGCCAGATCGCCTCCGCCTGCTTCGGCTCCCCGGTGAAGCGCGCGCGCGGGCGTTCCTGAGTACCTGCGCCGACCTGCTGAAGGAGGATGCTGGCGGCGCGGCAAGCCTCCTCGGCGCGGTCAGCAGCGACCTGCCAGCCGATGCGAAATGGGCGAGCGGCGTCACACGTGCCCTGAACAACGGCGGTGAAAATGAGATCGCGGCCGCGCGAGAGCTGGTTACGCGAGCGTTCGGGCTGGCAGAACTATTTCCGGTAGCGGAGATCTTGACAGCGAATCCCGGCGTCGCTGCGATCGACGAGATCCTCACGCTGGATTCGTTCCACGAGCGCCTCGTAGACCTTCGCGAGTCGAGCCGCCAAGTCGAGGCGGCAATGCGAACGCTCGAGGAGTCCGAACGCTCGACGCTCGTGGCGCGACTGGCTTCCGTGCGCGAGGAGCTCGAGGTTCGCCCGTCATGGGCAAAGCTCGCGCTCCAGGACCAACTCAACGTGATTGCCGAGCTCGATCAAGCGGGGTTGATTGCCGAATCCAGCGATGCGTTCGTCCAGCTGTCGCGCGTGCTCAGCAAAGGCCTCGCTAGCCTTAGCTTGGCAGACGTCCTTGCGCGAAAGGTCGACGCGCTCGCAGTCCGGCGTCCCATCGACGTCGATCCAGAGCGAGAATTGGCGCAGCACGCCACTGGGGCCGTCGAGCACATTTCGATGTCGTCGTTGCTGCCCGCCGAAGCGCTGAGAACGGCAGCGGATGTTGAGCACTGGATCGCGAGACTTCGTGAGCAGTTGCTCGAGCGCGTGGCCGCGGGGCCGATCCGACTGACGGGAGTCGAATGACCTCCGAGGACCTTCGGTCGGCGCTCGCGTCGGCAGTGAATACCTGTCGACGGGTGCTCGTGGGAGATCGCAAGAACGCGGTCGGCGACATCGGCGAGCAACTCGAGGCCCCCTATGGGTTCAATCCTCGGACGGGCTTGCCCCGGCCGATCGACGAGATGACCCACCTGCGCCCATCGCAGGTGGGGCCCGCGCGCATGCTTCGAGAGTGGCACGGGCACCTTCTGGTCACCGCGCCGGGGACGACCGAATCCGAGCGCGCGCGCGCGGCCTACGACGAGATGAAGTATGAGATCGGCTACACCGTGCTGCACCGGCTGTCCGCGCTGCGAATGGCCGAGGAGCGAGAGATCGTGCAGGCCTGCGTCCGGCAAGGCCGAGACTCCGCCGGGTTCAAGCTCTTCATGCAGATCGCCGGCGATGTCGACCTGGGTACCCGGGACGAGGCCTACGCGTTCTTCCTCGCGCGCATCTACGATGATCTCGCTCTCGACCTGCCCGCCGTGTTCGACAGGCGCAGCGCCGCGTCGTTGATCTTCCCCGGGTCGAAGGCGATGGACGAGGTGCTCGGTGCGCTGAACGACCCCGGCCTCACGGTAGCGTGGACCGAGGACGAGACCCTGGGTTGGATCTTCGAGGACTACAACGACGCGGAGGAGCGCAAGGAGATGCGCAAGCACGACGCGCCGCGCAATGCCCGTGAGCTTGCGGTGCGGAACCAGTTCTTCACGCCGCGCTGGGTCGTCGAGTTTCTTACCGACAACACGCTTGCGCGCTTGTGGGTCGAGCTCACGGCTGGCGAGACGTCGCTCGTCGAGAAGTGCCGATTCCTCGCGAAGGTATCCGAGTTACCGACGCGAGCCCCTCGTGACCCGCGCGACATCACGGTGCTGGACCCGGCTTGCGGCAGTGGGCACTTCTTGTTGTACGTCTTCGACGTCCTCGAGACGATCTACGAGGAGGCTTGGAATGGTCGGACGCAGCGCAGCCCAGGGCGGAAGCCATTGTGGGAGGAGTTCCCCGAGGAGGCCGCCTTTCTTGCCGAGATCCCGCGACTGATCCTCGCGCACAACCTCCACGGGGTGGACATCGATCCGAGGTGTCTGCAAGAGGCGGCGCTGGCCCTGTGGCTGCGGGCGCATCGGAGCTGGCAACGGCTGGGGTTGCGTGCTCGGGATCGGCCAGGTATCGCGCAGGTGAGTCTCGTCTGCGCACAGGCGATGCCGAACGCTCCGGCGCTGCGCGCCGAGTTGCTCGGAAAACTCAAGCCGCCGGTGCTCGGGCGTCTCGCGGAGGCGTTGCTCGCGAGGGCGGGGGAAATGGGCGTGCTGCTGCGGGCCGAGACGGCGATGGCGGATACGGTCGCAACCGTGAAGAAGGAGTACCGCGCGTGGAAGCAGGCGCAGCAACTAGGCGGGAAGGAACTGTTCGAGGACTTTGCTGCGCCGAGACAGATGACGATCGAGGATTTCGCGGAGCTGTGGGACGACGGTGATGAGGAGGCGTTCTGGGAGGACGCGGAGGCGCGGCTGAAGAAGGCGCTGGAGGAAGTTACCGAGGGCGCGGAGGATGGCGCGCACTACCGCAGCCGGTTGTTCGCGGAGGATGTGCGGCATGGGTTGGAGTTCTTTGAGCTTAGTCGGCGGAAGTTCGATGTGATTCTGATGAACCCGCCGTTTGGAGCGCCGAGTGAGGGTACGAAGGCGGCGTTGGATCTGGCGTATCCGGATAGCAACGCCGATCTGTACGCCATGTTCTACGAGCGGACGCTCGAGATGCTTGAGGCTGGCGGCCGCGTCGGCGCCATCACGAACCGCAGTTGGCTCGCGTTGTCGACTCTTGAGGCGTTCCGCAAACGAATACTCGGCGCGAAGGGCACCGTCGAGCTCGCCGCGGACCTTGGCTACGGTGTGCTCAACGCAAAGGTCGAGACAGCGGCGGCGATCGTGCGACAGGGCGAAGGGCTAGACGTTCCTGCCATGTGGATTCGGTTGGTCAAGACCGGTCGCAAGTGCGACGTGCTTCTCGATGCGCTTCGGACAGGGACTGGACATCGGTGGGTGAGCGTGCGTTCGGCCCGCCAGTTCGAGACACTGCCGGTCCATGTCTACGGCTACTGGCTGTCCGCCGCGTTGGCAAAGGTCTACGCAGACAGCAAGACGGTAGAAAGCGTGGCCGACGTCAAGCAGGGAACCGCAACTGCAGATGATCCGCGGTTTCTTCGGCTCGCCTGGGAGGTGCAACCGAGTGCGATCGGATTGACGACCGGCTGGGCGAGGTTCGCCAAAGGTGGTGAATCCCGGATGTACTTCGACGACGTGCATCTCGTTATTCGTTGGAAGGACGCGGGCAAGGAGGTCGCAGCCTTCGAAAAGGCCTACATCCGCAATCCGCAGTACAACGGACGTCGTGGCGCGACCTGGCCGCGCCGTACGAACCTCCGAATTTCCCCACGGTCGTTTCCGGAGGGGTGCGCTTTCGGTGACAAGGGACCGGTCGCTATTCCGAGCGCTTTGGCGCCGGCCTCCGCGATTCTCGGTATTCTCTGCTCGTCCCCGGCGTTCCTCCTCGCGACGGTGCGGCTTCACACCGCCGACGACTCCCCGAAAGCGATCTCGAAGTCGTACGAGGTGGGCATCGTCCGCGACCTCCCGTGGCCCATGCTCGACACAGACGCCGTCAACCGGCTGGGGATAAGTACCGCCGCCGCCGCTGAACTGATGCGCGTTGGCCAACTCGAGGACGACGAGACCGGCGAGACGTGCGTCGCTTTCGCGGCTCTACCGTTGCTTGAGCATCGGAGCCTCGAACTGGGCGCCGCGGTGCGTCAGCGTCTGCTCGCTCGCGAGGCCTCATTTGTTCAGCTCGCCAAACATCAATCGAGCATCGATGCCATCGTGGCCGAAGGCTATGCATTTTCCTCGCTTGATTGGCAGGTGATGGAGGCGGAGCTAGAGCCGGCCTTGTCGAACCTTCCGGCTGCGACTTCGATCGACGACGAGTTGCTGAAGAAAGCCTACCTAAGCAAGGGGCGACTCGACGGAGCGAGGCTGCCCGGCGGTCTCGACGCCGAGTTCGCGATTCGGGTGGAGCACCGTCGCGGCAAGCAGACGCAGCCTCGTAGTCTTGAAATGCTATGCCGCATTTTCCATGCCGCCCCCGCGACCCTCGTCAGTAAACGCGCCGAGCTCAACCTGTTGCGCCCTGAGGACCTCCAGCGTAGCGCCGCCGACATCCTCAGCTACGCCGTGGGCGCAGCCTTCGGTCGCTGGGACGTTCGCCTCGCGACCCACCCAGAGTGGACTCCCACTTTCGCCGATCCCTTCGATCCAATGCCGGCGTGCCCGCTCGGCCAGCTAGTGAACGGCGAGGGCCTCCCGGCGAGCCCGGCACGAATCGCCTCCGAAGCCTGGCTCGCAGCCCGCAAGCACCCCACGTCGCTCCCACCGCCAGATGAGGTGGACGCCGGCAGCTATCCGGTCGCCGTCGCGTGGGATGGCATGCTGAGCGACGATACCCTCGACGACGCGCGCGCTCGTCCTCCGGAAACCTCCTTGCTCGCCCGAGTCGAGGCGGTCCTCGAACACCTCTTCGGCGCTGCGCGCCCCACCTGGGAGGCGGACATCGCGGACGCACTGGGCGTGGACTCGATCGGCACCTGGCTCCGCACGCCGAAGCACTTCTTCCAGGACCACCTGTCGAGGTACTCGAAGAGCCGCCGACAAGCCCCGATCTACTGGCCGCTTTCGACGGAGTCCGGATCGCTCACGACCTGGATCTACGCGCCACGCCTCGATGCCAACACACTCCCGTCGCTGATCAACCGAATTCGCACGGGCAACGACGACCTCCGAGACGAGCGTGACCGCCCCGCGAAGCATCTTCAGACCGATCGCGCCCTCGCATCCCGTCATACGCTCCTCCAGGCAGCGGTCGCAGAGCGCCAGATTCTCCACGACCGGCTGGCAGCCCTCGTCGCGCGGGGCTATGAGCCGCACGCCGACGATGGATTCGTCGTCACAGCTGCTCCGCTCCACTTCGCCTTCCTGCTGCCGAAGTGGCGGGACGTGCTCCGTGCGAGTTTCGCTTCGCTCGAGCGCGGCGAGCTCGACTGGGCGCACCTCGCGATGCGCTTTCGTCCGGCTGAGGTCCGGGCCAAGTGCCGCAGCGATCTGTCGCTCGCGATCGCCCATGGACTCGAGGCGGAGTATGAAGCGCCCGTGGGCAAGAAGTCCAAGAAGCAACCTGCCGTGCCGAAAAGCAAGGTACCGTCGCGCAAGCGTCCCGCGAAGACCCAGGCCGTGCTCCCCGGCACGGAGTCCAAGGAGACGAAGTGAACGCTCGAGTCGAAGAGATCCGACTCCAGGATTTCCGCGCGATCGAGAACGCGAGGCTGCGTCTGTCAGACCTCACGGTGCTCGTCGGCCGCAACGGCGCCGGCAAGTCGAGTGTGCTCGATGCCATCGAATTCATGCGCGAGGCTGTGACCGACAGCCTACCGAACGCGCTCGATCGCCGTGACGGGTTGGCGGCGGTGAAGCGCCTAGGCTCGGCCGATGATGACGCGGTGGGGGTTGCGATAGTTCTGCGCGTCGAACTCCCCGGTCGTCACGTCCGGGTGCTCTATGGGTTCCAGCTGCGAGGCCGCGCCGAGTCCATGTGCATCGAGGAAGTGCTGGTCGTTGCTCCCGCCAGAGGCATGGGTTTCACGCGCCGCGGGGGCGACTTCGCCTCGGATGTTCCCGTGACTCCCATCGTTCCCAACCACCGGCTTGTATTGCCGTTGGTCGCGGACGAGGAGCTTTGGGCGATCGTGCTCGCTGCGATCAGGGGCATGCGAGCGTACGAGATAGTGCCGCAGAACGTTGCGGCGTCCGTACCGATTCAGCCGTCGACGAGCCTGCTCCCGACCGGCGGCAACGCCGGGGACGTGCTCAATGATCTCGCGTCGCGGCCCGAGGCCTACGCGCAGGTAGTGGCTGCTTTGAAGGCCGTGACGTTGGGGATCACCGGCGTGAAGGCGGTGCCACACAGCGGCCGACGGGCCGTCGTCTTCACCCAGGAAATTCGGGGAGTCGCGCACGATCTGAGCGCGAGCCAGATGTCGCAAGGCACGCTCCGGGCCCTTGGCGAGTTGCTCGCGCTCCACCAGAGCCCGCAACCGACGCTCGTGTTGCTGGATGAGGTCGAGGACTCCATCCATCCCCGTGCACTCGAGGCCATGCTGGAGGCCGTCGAGGGTGTGCTCGATCGGTTCCCTGTCGTGCTGACCACGCACTCGCCGGAGGTGCTGAGTAAGCGCCAAGTCCTGCCTGAGCGCGTGCGCGTCCTGGAATGGAAGAACGGGGTGAGCCGCGTGTACCCGCTCTCGCGCGGTACGCTCGAGAGCGTCGACGCTGTGACGACCGCCGGGGACCTCTTGCGCTTCAACGCGCTCTGGCCCAGTGACGAGCAAGACGCCTTCGCTGGCGACTTGCTGGCACTCGACGACGAGGCACGCGATGAAACCTGATCGGATCATCTGCATCGTGGAAGGCGACGGTGAACTCACCGCCGTGCCCACGCTCGTTGATCGGATTCTCCGACATCTGCGCCGCCATCGCCGGCTGCACGCCGATCATACACGGGTCCTCAACGCGCGCTGCGGCGACCGAATCACTCAACCCCACAACCCCGATCGCCAGCTGGGCATCGAGTTCTTCGTCCAGCGCGCCGCACGGGAGAAGCCGGCGGGCATCTTGGTGGTCGTCGACGCCGAGGACCGCTGTCGCGAGCGCGCCGAGGCAGGCGTCGAACCGCTTGGCCCGCATCTGCACGCACGGGCCGTCACGGTTGCGGGTTCGATTCCAGTCGCAGTGGTCGTCGCCAACCGGATGTTCGAGACTTGGCTGCTGGCGGACTTCCACTCGCTCCGCGCTCGACAGCACCTGCCCAAGACGGCGACGTTCCCCGACTGGCGAGCGCCCGAGGCCGACGGCGCGGGCAAGCCCCACCTGCGTGAGGTGCTCGGCGGTCGCTACCAGGAGACCGTCGACCAAGGCCGTCTCGCCAGTAAAGTGTCCCTGCCACTGCGTCGTGGAATCCGGCAGAGGGCGCCTTCGTTCCATAAGCTCTATCGTGACGTCGACAGGATCTCGCGCAGGGCCCCATGAGCGAAGCGAACAAGATCAGCGCTTTCGTGTTTCGTCGCCTCGACGAGCTGCTCGATGAGCGCCGCGTGGTGATCTGGTACGACGCCAAGCTCGAGTGCGCAGACATCTTCGAGGCGTACACGCGCAAGGACCTCGTGAAGGTGGACGCACGCATCTCGGCATTGGCTGCGCGGCGAACGGCCGACGCGACCTGGCCCGCACTCGTGGACCCCGAGACACCTCCGCCTCGGGGCCCGACCTTGCTCATCTATGTGCCATGGGCGCGAGCAAGCACAGACCGCGAGTTCGTGAACGAACCCTTCGAGGCCTACGCCCTCGCTGGTGCGACCTTCGGATTCAATCCGGGGGAGTCTCTGCAGTCGCTCGCACGATCGGCGATGCCCGCGAGGGCCGTGGATATCGACAAGCTCTACGCCTCGCAGAGTCCGGTGACCCTTGCCGAGTTGGAAGCGCTCGGTGATCGTTCAGGGTTCCCACTCCTCAAGAAGGCGCTGGGCACCGAGGACCCGGTCGAAGTCGGTGCGCGCGTCTTTGTGGACCAGCCCGGGATTGCGAAGGCACTCAACTCGGCAGGTGTTCGAGCGGACCTCCAGCGATTGCTCGCGGAGGCGTTCGGCTTCGCGGCCTCTTCCGACGCTGGTCGCCTTGGGATGGAGTTCGCGCGCTGGGTGCTTTTCTCGGAGTTCGCCTTCGATGTGAAGGACAACGTCCCGGCTCACACAGTCGGCGTCCCGAGGGCCGGCCTTGCGTTCGAGAGCACGATCTACGCCCTGTGCGACCGTCTGCGTGGCTCGGACGACCTACGGGACGAATACATCCAGATCGCTACTGCTGCTGAAGAAACATTCGATCTGCATGGACTCGGCGAGGTCGCGGGGTATTGGGGCGTGCGCGACACGTTCCTCGCCGAGGATCGCGCGACCATCCGTTGGGTGCAGGCCGAGTGCGTAGACGGACGGCTCGCCGATGCCCGTCGGGCACTGGACCTGCGCAAGAAATCCATCTGGCTGAGGGAAAAGAACCGGGGACAGCTCTGGCAGCTCGCAACTCGCTGCATCGAGCTGCTCGAGGCCGTGGCGGTTTGGAAGGGCCGGGACATCGCGAGCGGGCGAAATGCGGGCGAACACGTACTCGCCTATGCGTCCCCGAGCGACGGACTCTGGCGCGTCGATCGTTGCCAACGTTGGATGGAGCGCGCGGTGGTCGACTGCGCCGAGCTTGAGGTGTTGCAGCCGCTCCTCGATCTCGCGCGCGCCGCCCATCGCGAGACCACTGCCGCCGCGCAGTCGGCCTTCCTCGAGGCGGTCCGTCGCGACGGATGGCCGCCCCAGGGGCCGAAGCAAACTGAGGTCTACGCGCGCCACGTGGCCCCCGCCCTCGGACAGGGGATGAAGGTCGCCTACTTCCTGCTCGATGCCCTTCGGTTCGAGATGGGCCGCGACTTGGGCGACATGCTCGCGCGAATCGGTGAAGTGACCGTCGAGCCCCTCCGCACAGTCGTCCCCACGACGACCCCGTTCGGTATGGCGGCGTTGCTGCCAGGCGCCGAGGCTAGCTTCGAGTCCACGATCCACAAAGGCGACCTGGTGCCGGTCGTGGCGGGTCGGCCGATGCCGGATGTGAACGCGCGCAAGGACTGCTTCCGCGATTTCCTCGGCGACCGCTACCGTGATCTGAGGCTCGACGATCTCCAGGATGCGAACGAGCCCAAGCTCCGCAACATGATCGGCGCCGCGGATCTCCTCGTAGTGCGCAGCGACGACATCGACAAGGCTGGTGAGGGGACCAACCAGCCCTCTGCGCGTCGCTTCATGTCATCCATCCTCGACGACGTCCTGCGCGTCGCCGAACGGCTCGCGAAGGCGGGGATCACCCGCATGGTCTTCGTTGCCGACCATGGCCACGTCTTGATTCCCGAGATCGCCCCCGGCGAAGTGGTCCGCGAACCGCCAGGGGAGTGGACCGCAGCCAAGCGACGCTGTCGCCTCGGGTCTGCGGCCGGGACGTCCGAGGGGGTGACCGTGATGAAAGCGAGTCACCTCGGGATCTTCGGGTCGGTCGACGACATTGCGGTGGCCAACGGATTTTGCGTGTTCACCCACGGCGGCGGCTACTTCCACGAGGGGCTGTCTCTGCAGGAGTGCCTGGTGCCGCTGCTGACGCTGACGACCAAGGGCGACCGCGGCGCTCGCGGCACGAGTCTCGTGACGGTGGCCTATCGCCACGTACGCTTCAGCCAGCGCGTCTTCATCGTGAAGCTCAAGCTCAGCAGCGTCGAACGGTCCGAGCTCGACGTCCGCGTGATTGCCGTCGCTGCAGGCATCGCGCGTCCGGTGGCGCAGGCGGGCGATTGCGAGGCGAGAGATCCAGGCACCGGGCTCATTCGCCTTCGCGTCGGTGTCGAGGAGCCTGTGGCCATTCGCGTCAACGATGACTTCGTCGGGCCAGAACTAGATCTCCAAGTGATCGATGCCGGGGGCGCCGGGCTCGTGCTCGGATCGCTCAAGTTGAAGAACGCGTGTATGGAGTAGAAGGACACGTTCATGGAACTCGATCCGCTCGATCACAAGCTTCTCGCCGCGTTCGCTGGAAAAGTCGTCCGCAAGGACCTGCTCCAGCAGATCAAGGGCGGCGAGAACGTGCCGTCGTACGTTCTCGAGTACCTGCTGGGCCGTTACTGCTCGTCGGAGGACCCCGCGGAGATCCAGCTGGGAATCACGGCGGTCAAGGAGACGCTTCAGAAGCACTACTTCCGCCAGGACGAGGCTAACAAGGCACAGGCGTTGGTCGAGCGCAACGGGCGACATCGGTTCATCGATCGCATCGACGTCAGGTTCATGCCCAGCGAGACGAAGTACTGGGCGGCGATGGAGAACTTCGGCTACGCCCGGATCCACATCGCGGACGACTTCCACCGCCGGTACGAACGCCTCCTCGAGGGTGGCATCTGGGCGATGATCGATCTCGAGTTCGTCCCCCCGGACGAACCCGGCAAGGGGGCGAGCCCATTCCACGTCGTGGACATCAAGCCCATCCAGCTCGCGCGCTTCGACTTCGAGGAGTTCTGCGCCGCGCGACGCACGTTCACGACGGAAGAGTGGTTGGACGTGCTGACGCGAAGCGTCGGCCTCGAAGCCGCGCGCCTCGACACCCGATGCAAGATGCTGATGCTCACGAGGCTCATCGCCTTCGTCGAGAAGAACTACAACTTCATCGAGCTCGGTCCGCGCGGGACGGGCAAGAGCTACGCGTTCTCGGAGCTCTCGCCCTACGCGATCCTCGTCTCTGGTGGCAAGGCCAGCACCGCGAACCTCTTCTACAACAACGCGCGACGTAAGGTTGGGTTGGTTGGGCATTGGGATGTCGTCGCCTTCGACGAGGTCGGCGGCATGAAGGTGACGGATCCCGACGCGATCCAGATTATGAAGGACTACATGGCGAACGGGCGGTTCAGCCGTGGCGTCACCCAGGTCCACGCCGACGCAGCGCTCGTGTTCGTCGGGAACCTGAACCAGCCGGTCGAGACGCTGGTGGCCAGCACCGGCACGGACCTGTTCCAGCCCCTCGCGAAGGAGTTCGATTTGGCGATCATCGATCGCTTCCACTTCTATCTACCGGGCTGGGAGATCCCGAAGAACTCGAAGGCGATCCTGACCGAGCACTACGGCTTCGTGACGGACTACCTCGCCGAAGCGTTCCGGGCGCTTCGCAAACAGAACCGGTTCGACGCGCTCGAAGGTCACTTCCGTCTTGGCACGCACATCGAGGGACGCGACGCGAACGGAATCAAGCGGACGGTAAGCGGACTTCTCAAGCTGCTCTATCCCCACGGCGATGTCGAGAAGGATGAGTTGCGTGTATGCCTCGAGCTTGCGATGGAAGGCCGCCGCCGTGTCAAGGAGCAGCTCAAGAAGCGCGGCTCTTTCGAGTTCAACAAGACCACCTTTACTTGGATCGACGCGGTCGATGGCCGCGAGACCGTAGTCGCCGTGCCGGAACAGGGCGGACGCGGTGCTATCTCGCCGGATCCGCTCCCACCTGGCACGGTGTACACAGCATTCGTCGATGGCGAGTCGCGAGTGGGTCTGGTGCGCCTAGAGGTGGCTCTTGCTACCGGGACGGGTAAGCTGCGCACGCCCTCGGGTATGGCGAAGGGCATGAAGGACTCGCTGCAGCGGGCGTGGTCGCTGCTGCAGTCAGTGAAAGAGCGGATCGGGATGGCCGCCCTGCTTGCAACGAAGGACTGTGCCGTGGAAGGCGTGGATCTTTCCGGTGGCGGTGCTGACGGCGACTGTGGTGTCGCGTTCTACGTCGCAATGATCTCGGCGCTGCAGGAACGGACCGTCCAGGCCGGTACCGTGGTTCTCGGCGACGTCTCGGTGCAGGGCAACATCAAGAGCCTCCCCTCCATCGCGGAGGCGCTCCAGATCGGGCTCGACAACGGGGCTCTCCGGGCGCTGGTCCCGATCGCGAACAAGGCTCAACTCGCTGGCCTCCCGGAGGAGGTCGCGGAGAAGCTCGATGTCGTATTTTACGGTGATGTCGACCGCGCGGTGCTCAAGGCAACGGTGGGGTAGACGGCGCGTGGCGATTTGGAGCTGGCTAGAGCAGCGATCGGTTCAGAACCCGGATCATTCCGATCACTTAGCCGGGCGATCGATAGCCGGGCGCCGGTGTGATCCTCTCGGTCGCGGCGGCCTCGCCGACGCGACCGCCGGAGGCAGCCATGAGCGTTCCACGTTGGGCCCCGGAGAGCACGCCCCTCAAGGCACGGCGGCACGGCGGCCCCGTCATGGGACCGTACAGAATCCGGCCGTCGGCAGCTCCGGCCAGCGCCGCGCCGGCGCCCGATGGCGGCTACGCGGTCTGCGGTAGCCTCCCGGGCCATGAAGTTCGTGATCCCCGGTGGCTGCGGCCAGCTCGGACAGATGCTCGAGCGGGCGCTCGTCGCCCGCGGCCATCAGGTCGTCCTGCTCAGCCGCACGCCGTCCGGCGATGGCCGCGTGCTGGCGTGGGACGGCCGCACGCTCGGGCCGTGGGCCGACGCGATCGACGGCAGCGACGTCGTCATCAACCTCGCGGGGCGCAGCGTCAACTGCCGCTACACCAAGCACAACCTCACCGACATGTTGCTGTCGCGGGTCGACTCCACGCGCGTGCTGGGCGAGGCGATCGCAGCCGCCGCCCGGCCGCCGCGGGTGTGGTTGCAGTCGAGCACCGCCACCATCTATGCCCATCGCTTCGACGCCGCCAATGACGAGGCCACCGGCATCCTCGGCGGCAACGAGCCAGACGTGCCGCGATACTGGGCGTACAGCGTGCGCATCGCCGCCGAGTGGGAGCACGAGCTCGACCTCGCCGCCACCCCACAGACCCGCAAGGTCGCGATGCGCATGGCGATGGTGATGGGCCCGGAGCCGGGCGGCACCCTCGACGTCCTGCTCGGCCTGGTGCGCTTCGGCCTCGGTGGGGCGATCGCGGGCGGTCGGCAGTACATGTCGTGGATGCACGAGCGCGACTTCGTCGACGCGATCGAGTTCCTCATCGCGCGCGAGGAGTTGGACGGCGCGGTCAACCTCGCCGCCCCGGAGCCCCTGCCGCAGGGCGCCTTCATGGCGACGCTGCGCGAGGCCGCCGGCGCGGTCGTCGGCTTGCCGGCGACCGCGTGGATGGCCGAGATCGGCGCGTTCGCGATGCGCAGCGACACCGAGCTGCTGCTCAAGAGCCGTCGCGTGGTGCCGGGCCGGCTGCTCGAGGCCGGCTTCCGCTTCGCGTTCCCCACGTGGGCCGAGGCCGCGCGGGATCTGATCGCCCAGGTGCGGTCGCGGCCGGGCTGAACCCGAGGGGGCCCCGGCCTACGTCGGGCTCTGCAGGTCCGGATCGGCGCTCGGGTACCAGCGACTCGCGATGCGCACCGCGTTGGTCGCCGCGCCGAGCCGGAGGTTGTCGCCGGCGATCGTGATGCAGTGGCTGCGCCCGCTGGCATCGCGGAGATCGGCGCGGACCCGACCGGCCAGCGCCCGATCGCGGTGATCGACGCACGACCGCGCCGACAGGCCCTCGCCGGCCGACCCCGGCAGGAACCGGACGAACGGCGCCTGGGCGGCGTCACCGAGCACGGCCTCGATCTGCGCCACGGTCGCGGCGTCCCGCAACGTGAACCACGCGTTCATGTAGTGGCCGACCGCGACCGCGACGCGGCAGCACTGGGCCGAGATCGCCAGGGCCTCGTGTTCGAGGATCTTGCGGCTCTCGAACATCAGCTTGCGCTCCTCGGCCGAGAAGCCGCCGTCGTCGGTCTTGCCGTTGTGGGGCACGGTGTTGCCGGCGTACTTGCCGGCGTCGAACGGGCGGCCGAGGCGATCGGCCTCGGCGTAGCCGCGCTTGGCGTCGGCGAGGAACTCGTCGAGCGGGCCGATGCCGGCGCCGCTGACGGCCTGGTACGTGCTGACCGTCGCGGATTCCAGCCCGAAGCGCCGCAGCAGGGGCGCCATCGCCAGGGCGAACGGGATCGTCGTGCAGTTGGGGTTCGCGACCAGGCGCACCTCGGCGTCGACGCGGTGCGAGTTCACGGCCGCGGTCACCAGCGGCACGTTCGGATCGCCGCGGTAGGTGTTGCTCTTGTCGACGACGCGGTAGCCGAGCTCGAGCAGCCGCGGCACGTAGCGGGCGCTGTGATCGTCGTCGAGGGCCACCAGCGCGAGCTCGCCGCGCGGCGCGTCGGCCTGCTCGAGCGACGCCGCGCCCTTGACGGCCCAGGACTTCCCCGCGTGCTCGAGGGTCTGGTCGCGGCTCGCGAACAGCGACAGTTCGGCGGCGGGCCAGGCCCGCGCCACCAGGTCGATCGACTCGCGGCCCACGAGGCCCGTGGCTCCGAGGATGCAGATGCGCATGGCCGCGTCATAGCACGGCCGCGCCCGTGCGGGCCGCGGTGTTGTTGCACCGGCGCACGGTGCTCGTCATGCTCGCGTTCGTGACGCCGTTCCTGACCGCGCGTTGGACCGATCTCGCCCTCGTGACCTGGCGGATCCCCGCCGATCTGCTGGTCCGTCACCTGCCGCCCGGGCTCGAGCCCGATCGCCTCCCAGGCGACGACGCCGACGTCGCCTACGTCAGCTTCGTGGCGTTTCGATTCCTCGACACGAAGGTCAAGGGCATCCCGGTCCCGCTGCACACCGACTTCCCGGAGGTGAACCTGCGGGCGTACGTGCGCGAGCAGGGCGGCGCGCGTCGGCGCGGCGTCACCTTCATCGCCGAGCTCGTGCCCAAGCCGGCGATCGCGGTGGTCGCCAATCTGCTCTACCACGAGCACTACCGCGCGGTGCCGATGCAGTGCCGCGTCGAGGACGACGGCGACGTCCACCGCATCCACATGAGCATCGAACTCGGTGAGCGCACCCACGCGCTGACGCTCGAGGGCCGCCGCGAGACCGTCATGCCGGCGACCGACTCGGTCGAGCACTTCTTCAAGGAGCACGAGTGGGGCTTCGGTCGCGACGGTGACGGGGCGCTCGTCGTCTACCGGGTCCACCACCCGCAATGGGAGGTCTATCCCACGTCGCTGGATCGCCTCGCGCTCGCGGTGGATTTCGGCGAGCTCTACGGCGAGCCCTGGGGCGCGCTCGATGGCGTCGCCCCGCACCACGTCGCGTTCGCCGTGGGCTCCGAGATCGAGGTCTGGGGCCGCGAGTAGCGGGTCACCTGTTCGGCCGCGGTCATCCGTGATAGCCCGGTCCGGCCATGACGAGCCGAGCCCAACTCCCCCCGCGTCCGTGCGATGGCCCGACCCACACGCTGATGGTGAAGACCATCAAGGGGCTGGTGATGGACGGTGTCGAACAGGCCAACTCCGGGCACCCGGGGATGCCGATGGGCACCGCCGACATGGCGACCGCGCTGTGGCTGCGGCTGCTCGTGCACGATCCCTCCGCGCCGCACTGGCCCGATCGCGATCGCTTCGTGCTGAGCGCGGGCCACGGCTCGATGCTGCTGTACTCGCTGCTGCACCTCACCGGCTACGACCTGCCGATGTCCGAGCTGCAGCGCTTCCGTCGACTGCACTCGCGCACGCCGGGCCACCCGGAGTTCGGGCACACCGTCGGCGTCGAGGTCACCACGGGGCCGCTCGGCTCGGGGGTGTCTGCGGCGGTCGGGCTCGCGATCGCGGAGCGGTTCCTGGCCGCGCGCTACAACCGCGAAGGCCACACCATCGTCGATCACTTCACCTACGGCATCTGCAGCGACGGTGACCTGATGGAGGGCGTCGCCTCCGAGGCGGCGAGCCTCGCCGGGCACCTCGGCCTCGGCAAGCTGATCTTCCTGTACGACAGCAACCGCATCACGATCGACGGTGCGACCGAGATCAGCTTCACCGAGGATGTCTGCGCGCGGTTCGTCGCCTACGGCTGGCACGTGCAGCGCGTCGACGGTCACGATCCCGAGGCCGTGACCGCGGCGCTGCTCGCCGCGAAGGCGCAGGGCGATCGCCCGAGCCTCATCGAGTGCATCACCACGATCGGCAAGGGCGCGCCGACCAAGGCCGGCACGTCGGGCAGCCACGGCGCGCCGCTGGGCAAGGCCGAGGTCGAGGCCGCCAAGACCCAGATGGGCTGGCCGCTGCAGCCGACGTTCTTCGTGCCCGACGAGCTGCGCGCGCTGTTGCAGAACCAGGTTCGCGGCCACGCCGAGCGCCGGGTCGCGTGGGAGCAGGCGTTCGTGGCCTACCGGGCGCAGTTCCCCGAGCTCGCCGCCGAGTTCGAGGCCGTGCAGCGCGGCATCGTCCCCGACGCGGTCTACGGCGCGCTGCCGAGCTTCGCGCCCGGCACTCCGCTGTCGACGCGCAAGGCCGGGCAGAAGATCCTCGACGCGGTCATCCGCGCCCACCCGACGTTCGTCGGCGGCTCGGCGGATCTGGCCGAGAGCAACGGCGTGCACATCACCGGGCTGCCCAGCCAGCACCGCGCGGTGCCGGGCGGCAAGATCCTCCACTTCGGCATCCGCGAGCACGCGATGGGCGGCATCACCAACGGCCTGTTGCTGCACGGCGGCGTTCGGGCGTTCGACGCCACGTTCCTCATCTTCTCCGACTACATGCGCGGCGCGGTCCGGCTGTCGGCGCTGATGGGCCTGCCGGTCATCCACGTCTTCAGCCACGACAGCTTCTGGCTCGGCGAGGACGGCCCGACGCACCAGCCGATCGAGCAGTGCATGAGCCTGCGGCTCATCCCGCAGCTCGACGTGATCCGCCCGGCCGACGCGCGCGAGACGGTCGGCGCATGGCGGCACGCGCTGCAGCGCAAGATCGGCGAGGGCCCGACGGCGATCCTGGTGACGCGGCAGAACCTGCCGACGCTGGCCGAGACGCGCGAAGACATCTCGTGCGGCGCCTACGTGCTGTGGGATCCCCCGGGCACCGACGCCGCCGACCTCGACGGCATCCTCATCGCGACGGGCTCCGAGGTCTCGCTCGCGCTCACGGCGGCCCAGCGCCTGCGCGCCGAGGGTCGGGCCGTCCGCGTGGTGTCGATGCCGTGTTGGGAGCTCTTCGAGCGCAGCGATCGTGCGTGGCAGGACCGCGTGCTCCCGCCGGGTGTCTCGCGGCGCCTGTCGATCGAGGCCGGCTCCACCCTGGGCTGGCAGCGCTGGGCGCAGCACAGCATCGGCATCGATCACTTCGGCGCGTCGGCACCCGCCGACGAGCTCGCGCGGGAGTTCGGCTTCGTGCCGGACGCCGTGGTCGCCCGTTACCTCGGCCTGCCCTGAACGCCGATGCGCCCGGCGCCGGGTCGGTCCTGGCGCCCGGTCAGCCCTTGCGCCGGGTCAGCCCCGGATCGCCGCGCTGCTCGATCGACGCCTCGGTCACCTGGTCGCGCGCGCGCAGCCACGCGTCGCCCTGCTCGAGGGTCGCCACCGCGCGCGAGCCCCGATCGCCGATCTCACCGATGGTGAGCAGCGCGAGGCCGCGGATGCGCGCGTGCTCGGCCACGTAGGCGCAGCGGCGGCCGCTCTTCGCCAGCTTGCCGTGGAGCGTCACGAGCTCTGCGCGGCCGAGGATGTCGTAGTCGTCGACCTCGCGGAGATCGAGCAGCACCTCGGTCGGCGCGCCGCGCCGCTCCAGCCAGGTCTCGAACGAGCGACGCAGCTCCGTGCCGAGTCGCTGATCGATCTTGCCGCGCATCACGATCGTGAGTCGACTGCCGGCGCC
This sequence comes from Nannocystaceae bacterium, assembly GCA_044344875.1. Lineage (GTDB taxonomy): Bacteria > Myxococcota_A > Polyangia > Nannocystales > Nannocystaceae > Xiheibacterium. The sequence goes on along the minus strand of JBIJCC010000113.1, from coordinate 6,752 downwards.
CGAGAGGTTGACTTCACCCACGCCGGGCAGGCTAGCGACGAACGCCGCGGCCGAGTGGCCACCGCGCCACGACGGGGATGAACGCTGATCGCAGGGGACCTGAGCGCGCGTGTCCGATGGATCGCGCAGCGACCGTCGCGTGCCCCGGCCGGATGGCCTGCCGGACGGGCTCACTCGAAGGGCCAGCCGAAGCCTGGATAGCCCTTCGGGTCGCCATCGGGTTCCTCGACGTGACACACCGTGCAGTTGCTCGGATCCGCCGGGTAGCGATCGGAGCGCGAGTGGATGAAGTGGATGCGGTAGTCGAGCGCGCCGTCGGGCTCGTTGCCCAGCGCAGCCGAGTGACATGCCGCGAGGCACGACTCGCGATCGCCCATGCCGTGCAGGATGTTGCCCAGCGCTGCCGTCCCGGAGTGGCACCCGTTGCAGCCGCCGGTCGTCGGCTCCCACGAGGTCTCCTCGGCGGTGCCGACTTGGATCCGGAGGACGTCGCCGGTGTTCGTCGCCTCGCCGGCGAAGTCGCGCCGGGCCTTGATCGCGACCACGTAGGTGCCCGGCAGCGCGTCGTCCGGCACGTGCAGGACGACCTCGTCGCTGACCGGTGCGTTCCACACCGTGGGGTCGAAGAGGCCGCCCAGGATCACCGCGAGCGGCGGCACCCCGGCGACCACGGCGCTGAAGCCGTGCTCGGCCGCGAACGCGACCGGGACCTCGGGCAGGAAGAAGTCGCCGAGCGGCACCGTGTAATCGGTGACGCCGATGGCATCCGAGGGGCCGCCCATCGCCAGCAGCAGGTTGCCCTCGCGGTGCTTGAGCGCGTAGAAGAGCGTCGGGTTCAGCCCGGCGTCGAAGTAGCGCAGGCCGCTCTCGGTGCCGTGATCGAGGAAGTCCGCGTACGTCGGCAGCGCGCCGTCGTCGTCGAGCGGGTTGCCGGCGCCGTCGGTGAAGTCCAGCGAGAACGTGATCGCCTCGCCCGGCACGTAGTACTCGCCGTTGCCCGGGGGCGTCGCGGCCTCGAGCGCCACGCCGAAGCCGTAGGTGAAGCCGCTCGCCGCGGCACTCGACACCGGGATGTCGCGGAGGTGACACGGGTCGGCGGTCCAGAAGACGCGCAGGGCCTTGGTCCCGTTGGGCAATCGACGATCGCCGATGCCGGGGTACTGGGCCTGCCGCAGCTGCACCAGCGCCTGGGCGACGTGGCCGGTGGCGCCGCTGCAGTCGTCGACGGCGGCGCAGCCGGAGGTGATCTGGCGGGCGAAGAACCGGCGCACGAACATGCTGTCGAACGCCGACCACAGGTCGTCGGTGCCCGAGTTCACGAGGTAGGGCACGGCCGGGAGCGGCTGGCCTTGGGCGTTCACCGCATAGACCACGAACAGTCCCGGGTTCTCCATCCAGCGCGCATTGCGATAGAAGCGCTGGCGGGTGAACGTGCCCGCGCCGTCGGGTCGCCATTCTTCGTCGACGAGCTCGACGCCGGTCCAGTCCAGATCCGCGAAGTCGCCGCTGGCCGTCAGCGGTGTGATCCCCTGGTCGTCTGCGGTCGCAGCATTCGCGACGATGTCCAGCTCGTCGACGTAGCGTTTGTCGTTTCCGATCTTGACGATCGGCGTGCCGGTTCCGTCGTCGATCCGTAGGGAGAGCCCCCGAGACGCCGCGCTGGCGCTCGTCGGCGCGACCACGAGCATCCCCAGCGCCGCCACAATTGCGCGTCGATCCATGACCCCGTACTCCTCGCAATCGGCCGCCGGGTCCGCGCGGAGTTGCGCGGGTGGCCCAGATTCGGCCGTCGTCGAAGATCAAGATGATTCGGAAACCCGAGACGCGCAAACGTCATCGTATGAAATTGTATTGGTGCCGGAGCGTACCGTCATCGCGCGTCATTGGCCGTTCGATCACGAAGTGCGAAGATTCGGGCTTCGAGCGCCGCGGCGACGCATTCGATCGTGCGATCGCATTCGTCGGAGGTGACGCAGGCGTGGGGGCCGATGCGAAGGATGCGATCGCCCCGCGCGTCGACGTCGATGTCGTGAGCGCCGAGCGCCTCGACGAGGGCGGGGGCGTCGTCCAACTCGAGGGCCAGCGTACCGGCACGTCGCTGCGGATCGCGGGGCGAGTGCAGCGGGAGGCCGTGCTCGATTGCGCGGGCATGGAGTCGATCGAGCAGTCGTCGGTTGCGCGCGAACAGGCGCGGGACGCCCTGCTCGAGCGCGAAGCGGATGCCGGCGCGCGCGGTGTAGACCGGCTCGATCGCCGGCGTGCCCTGCTGGTGACGGCGCGCGCCCGGGGCCGGCACGAAGTCGCGCGCGAACGCGGTGAACCGCGCGTCGCCGAGCCAGCCGGGGTAGGCGACGGGCAGCCGATCGAGCAGCGCCGGGTGGATGTGGAGGAACGCCAGGCCGGTGCCGCCGCCGCCGAGCCACTTCACGGTGCCGCCGACGAGCACGCAGGGCGGGAGTTCGGAGAGATCGAGGGGGACCAGGCCGACCGCGGCGGTCGCATCGAGGATCGCGATCGTGCCGGTGGCCTCGGCGGCCTCGAGCAGCGGGCGCACGTCGAGCAGCGCGCCGCGGTTCGACGCCACCACGGGCGCGGTGACACACGCGACGTCCCCGTCGAGGCGCGCCGCGAGGCGGTGCGCGTCGAGCTGTCCAGCCGGCGCGTCGACGACGTCGATGACGAAGCCGCGGCGCGCCTGCGCGGCGACCATGTAGCCGATCGACGGGAACTGCAGGGCGCTGGCGACGATCCGCCGCCGACCCGCCTGCCCGGGGCTCGGGGCCTCGAGGGCCGCGAGCATCGAGGCGTGGCATCCGCTGGTGCTCTCGCGCAACGCGACCGATCCTGCAGGGGCGCCGAGCAGGCGCTCGACGAGGCCGTACATCTCCTCGAGGCGCTCGAACCACGCCCCGAGCTGGTGTGGCCGTCGACGCAGGCTGTCGCGATAGGCGTCGAGGTCGTCGAACATCGCGGCGGGACAGGGCCCGAAGCTGTGCGTGACCATGCAGGTGCGGCCCTGCAGCGAGGGGAACGCCGGTCGCACGGCCGCGAACGCGGCGTCGTCGCTGTCGCTCAGCGGAAGCACAGCGCGTACATCTCGTCGAAGTACGTCCAGCCGGCGGCGAACACCCGTCGACCGCCGCGCCACGCCGCGGCGCGGTGCTCGACCGGCACCAGCTCCGCGAGCACCGCGGATTCGTGGGCGTGATCGACCTCGAGCGCCTCGTGCAGCGTCAGCCACTCGAGCGAGTTGTCGCCGAGCTCCTGCTGGCGGCGGAACTGCGCGCCGACGAAGAGGTCGACCTGCTTGCCGAGCAGCTCGATGACGATCGCCGCGCCGACGCCCACCCACGGATCGGGATCGCCGTAGATCGCCTCGAGGCGCGCCGCGAGGTGCTCGCCGGGCAGCGCGGCGCCCTCGGGCAGCTCGGCGGGTTGCCACCGGCCGAGCCCCTCGAGCAGCCGGAGGAACAGCCGACGATGGGTGCGCTCGAGCGCGCCGCTCCCGAGCTCCTCGTACAGCTGCTCGGAGAGGATACAGCGGACCTGCTCGTGCTCGACGCCGGCGATGACCTTGGCGAGGCGTCGGGGGAAGTCCTTCGAGATGCCGACGTAGGCGTTGCTGAACAGCAGCCACATGTGCCCGTGGTCGACCGGCTCGCGCGCCATGCGGGCGAAGAACGGATGCGTCGAGATCGGCTCGGCCTCGTAGGCGTCGACCATCCGGACCACCGGGCTCGGCCCGACGGCGAAGTGCTCGCCGGTCACCTGCGCCGGGCGAGAGGAGAAACACTCGGTCGACAGGTAGCAGGTCGAGCGACTGCGACCGCGCTGGGATCGCAGCGACAGGTAGCTGGTGAGCCCGACGCCGTCCTCGAGCGGCCGCTGGCGCACGGCCTCGACGGCGTTGCGGTGCAGCGCAGCAGTCGCGGGATCGAACATCCGCGCGACGCGATCGCATGCCTGTTGGTCGTGGTCGACGTGCGATCGGATCGGGACGTGGAGCGTCACTGCCCGCGCGCACGCGCCGTCGCCGACGAACGAGAGGCAGCTGCCGGGGCTGACGCCGGGCCGCGGGACGCGCTCCGACGCGAGCACCTCGAACTCGCCGTTCGCTGGCCGGTCCGCCGTGGCCGCGCGATAGAACGCGACCACCTCGTCGGGATCGCCGTTGGGCGAGGCGGACGCCACCTGTCGCAGCACCTCGAGGTCGGGATCGTGGTGCTGCAGGTAGACCTTCGTGCGCGCCTCGGGGGAGTCGTGCAGATCGAGGGACACGTAGAGGAGCTCGTCGAGCTCCGGCCCGCGGGGCATCGCGCTGGCGATCGCGGGCCATGCCCGCCGACTGCCGAGGCGATCGAGCGCGTCTTCGATGAGCGCGGCGGCGTTTCGGCGGCCGCGGACCTGCGGGTTGAAGTACGCCTTCAGTTCGGGGTCCGAACTGAGGGGCCACAGGCGCGCGGCGTGCCAGAGCACGAAGCTACCGCGGGGATCCGACGGCAGGAACAGATCGGCCACCGCCGCGAAGCGCTTCGGTGAGGCGCCGAAGTCGTCGAGCAGGCGGCGTTGGGTGGCGAGGCCCGCGGCGAGCTTGGTCCGCAGGTCGCCGCGGTCACCCTGACTCTCCCAGAGCACCCGCAGCTCCGGGTGCTGCGGATCCAACACCAGGGAGAACTCGAACGGGCTCGAGTCGTCGCTGATGGTGCTCGGCCACGGCGCTCGGGCGGTCATCGGTCGATCGGCCAGCGGGCCGAACAGGGCCCGCAGTCGCGCCGTCATGCCCTCGGCGGCGCCCTCGGGCAAGGCCAGCGCGGCGGCCAATCGGCCGAGGAAGAACTCGGCGTGCGCGCCGTAGGTGCGAACCGCAGTCGCGACATTGAGTCTCGTCATGGCCACCGTCCATCCGATCGTGAGCGCCGACGGCATGCGTCGACGCGCAACTCTTCAATCTACGAGATGACTACGCGATGGGCCCGTGGAATTCGACAGACGCTGACCGATGTCCGAACGGTCAGCGTGAATGGTAGGCGCTCGTCTCACGAGTTCGCGGGGCATCGCGATCGAAGTGACGTGCGTGGCCGTTCGATCGGCACTCGAATTCGACGACGAATTCTTTCGCAATCGCAGAAGACCAGCTAGGTTCGGATACGTCGCTCGCGCGTCGGTGCGCGGCGGTCCCCTGGAGGCTGGTCCTGATGTCGCTCGTCACTGGTGTCGGCGTTTCCGCCGAGCGAGACCTCAATGCTGCGATCGCGGCGGCCGCCGCCGAGGCGCGCGTGCAGTGCCCCGATGCCGTGATCGTGCTCGGCTTCGTGACGCACAACCACGGCGCGGCGGGCCTGGGTGAAGCTGCCGCGATCCTGGCGTCCGCGTTCCCCGACGCGCAGACGGCGGGCGGACAGGTCAACGGCATCACCTACGACCACGAGCGCTACGACGCCGTGTTCGCCAACCGCTTCGCGGTCGCCGTGGTCGCGTTCGGCGGCGCCGGTGTGCGGGCTGCGATCGCGTTGCAGGCGAGCGCCGGCACCTCACCCCGCAGCAGCGGGAGCGCGCTGGCCCGCGACGCGATCGAGCGGCTCGGCACCACGCCGGTCGGCGGCATCTTCCTCGGCATCGGTCTGTCCCAGGTGCCGCCCGTCGATCAGCAGATCGTCGACGGCATCCGCGATGTCGTGCCGCGGCTTCGCCTCACCGGCTCGGGGTTGTGCGGCGGCATGCAGGTCGACGGGTCGTACGATCCCGGCGTCGCGTTTCTCGGCCGAGAGGTGGTCGAGCGCGGGGTGTTGCTCGCGGTGCTCGGCGGCGAGCTGCGTCTCGGTTTCTCGGCGGCCAACGGCATGCGACCGGTGGGTCCCGGCGCGTTCGTGACCAAGGTCGAGGGCAGCGAGATCGTCGAGCTCAACGGTCGGCCCGCGAAGGACGTCACGCTCGATCTGCTCGCGCCCGACTCGCCGGATCTGCGGGCGCTGTTCGAGAAGAACCCCCAGGTCATGGCGATCGAGCGCGGCATCACGTTCGCGGCGCCGGATCTCGAGGGTGACTTCTATTGGTGCCACAGCCCCGCGATGTTCACGCCGCGCGGGGGTGTGTTCGATGCGTTCGGTCCCAAGGTCGGCATGGGCCTCGCGGTCACGCGCATCGATCCCGAGAGCTGCATGAGCGCCGTCGCCGAGGCGGCGGGGATGCTCCAGCAGGACGCGGGGACCGAGGAGTTCGAGCTGACGCTCGCCTTCTCGTGCTCGCTGCGCGGCTTCACGCTCGGGGCCGACATCGCCCGTGAGGACGGCGAGCTGCGCAAGCACGTCAAGTCGCGTCGACACCTCGGCATCGTCGCCAACGGCGAGGTCGGCTGCTACCGCCACGGCCGACCGATGTTCACCGGATGGGTGTTCGCCTTGCTCGGGGCCGCGACGGAGTCTTCGTGATGGGCGCACGCGTCTCACGTCTCGTCGACCGCATCCGCGAGGAGAAGGGCCCCTTCTTCGTCGCTCGGGTATGTCTGCGCGTGAACTGCCGCATCGACGACAAGGCCCCGGACACCCCGGAGGCCGAGCGGGCGATCGTCGACGCCTGTCGCGAGCTGGGCTACGACCTGGCGATGGTGGAGTTCGGCGCGTCGTCTGGGCACTAGTCAGGCGTCACGGGAGTCCTTGGAAAAATCCTGCGTCTGTGATCTAACGTGGCGATGGGCCGCCCCAAAGCCGAACTAAAACTGACGCAGGATGAGGTCGCCGAGCTCGAACGCTTGA
>JBIJCC010000112.1:0-34090 GCA_044344875.1 Nannocystaceae bacterium | reverse complement strand
ACCTCCTACGCAGCGTCAAGGGCTCGAAGGTCGGTATCAAGGGCCGCCGGCTCGAGGCTGGATGGAGCGAAGAGTTCCTCATGAAAGTGCTCGCGGCCCATGCGAATTAGATGCAATCGCCCTGCCAATCGCCCCCGCCAACCCCACCGCCGCCCCGCGATCATCCGCATCAATGAACGCCGAAGCCACGATCGCCGGCACCAACCCCACATTGTGAAACTCCTGGTCCGACAAGAACGGCCCCGAGTGACACCCCACGCACCCCCCATCCCCCACGAACAGCTTCGCCCCGCGCTGCTCCGACGGCGTCAACGCGTCCGCATCCCCGTGCATCCACGCATCGAACCTCCCCGGCCCGCACGTCAGCAGCCGTTCATACGCCCCGATCGCCTTCCCCACGTTCACGACCACCCGCGTCACCGCGTCCTGGTCCTCCGGCGCCATCCCATCGAACTCCGCGCCGTCCCCCGGACTCCCGTGCACCTCCCCGTCGCACACCATCGGTACCTCGAGGCCCGCCGGCGTGCACCCGGTCAGCTCGGCCGACAGCGCCGGAAACCGACCGACATCATCCATCGGCGGCATCGCCCCGAACACCGCCTCGTACTCCGCGCGGAACTCCGCGAACACCTGCTTCGCCACGAACAGCCGCGAGCTGTTCATCTCCACCGGCGATTCGAACGCGCCGAAGACCTGGTTGTACATCGCGTCGTGGCGGCCGTCCCACATCAGCAGGTCCGCCTGCCCGACGTCGAGCAGCGACGGCGCGCGCCGTCGACCCCAGCCCGAGCCCAGCGAGATCTGCTGGCTCGGCGAGCGCGCGTCCGAGAAGCCCGCCTCCGGCAGGTGACAGCTCGCGCACGACACCTTGCCGACCTCGCCCTTGTGGCCCAGCGTGTTGGCGTCGCCGTTGTTGTCGCCGGACAATAGGCGCCCGGCGAAGATCGGCGTGAAGAACAGCGCCTGACCCAGCGCCGCCGCGGCCGGATCGTCGGCCCACGCGTTGGTCGCATCGACCGGCGGCCCGGGCAGCGGATCCGGGGACAACTCCAGCAGCGCGGCCCACTCCTCGGGCGTGAACGAGGGCGGCGTGTCGTCCTCGCCCGTCGTACCGGAGCTGTCGCCGCCGCTCGAGTCGACGCCGTCGCTCGAGTCGACGCCGCCGCTCGAACCACCGCTCGAGGTCGCCTCCGTCGCACCCGCCGTGCCCGATCCACCCGTGCTGCCATCCCCGCCCGAACCCGACGGCGAACCACCGCACCCGAGCAGCCCCACCGCCACGATCGCCGCCGCCCTCATGCGCCCCCCGAGCACGGAAAGCGCGCCTCGTCCCACGCCGGCGCCGCGACACCGCTCGTGAAGCCGAGGTTGTCGAAGTGCCGCCGCGTCGTCTTCTGCATGTGCGTGCGGTGGAACAGATACCAGTTCCCCGAGATCGCACCACCCCCCGACGCGAAGTCGACGCCCGAGTGGTAGAGCACGTCGCCCCACGTCACGGTCACCTCGCCCGACGGCGGCGCGTAGACCTCCCCGTCCTCGAACGAGGTCGCCGGCAGATCGGTGCACGAGTACGGCGCGCCGTCGACGAACAGGTACAGCCGCGAGCTCGACAGCCACACGTCGATCGCGACCGCGTTGTCGGTGCCCGTGCGCTCGCCCGGCAGCGCGGCGACCGGGGCCCAGTCCTCCACGAACGTCGGCAATCGCGGGCACTGATCGTTGACGTCCCAGGTGCGGTGGTCGCAGATCTGCACCTGCAGCTGCGTCGGCGTCATGTCCTTGGGCTGGATGATCATCGTCATGCCCGCGGTCAGGTCGTCCTGCACCGGCGCGGCACGATCGCTGATGAGGATCTGCGGATAACGGCGATCCGTCGACAGGATGTCGACCTCGGTGCTGACATGCAGGAACCCGTCGGCCGAGATCGTCGCGGTCTGCGTCGGCGTGATGCGGACCTTGCCGTTCACGTCCGCCGAAATGTCGTTGTACGCGAACCAGAACTCGCCGAGCATCGTGCCGAAGTGCACGTTGGAGTTCGAGTACGACGACACGTGGTAGTCGGGCGACACGAAGTACTGGGCGTAGACATTCCCGGTCGGCTCGCCGAACTCCGGCCGCAGATCCTCGTCGGTGGGGAACGTGGCGTAGAAGTCCATCTCCGGCAGATCGGGCTGCACATGCACGAAGCTGCGCGCGATCGCCTTGGGCACCACCGGGTCGTCGGACTGGCCGTTGATGAACACCTCGCCCGTCGCCGACACCGCGCGCATGTCGTCGATCGTCTGGTAGCCCTCGTACTCGAGCACCGTCTCGCCGAACTCCTCGACGAAGGGAGGCTGCGACGCCGGCGACAGGTTGCCCTGGTACGGGCAGCCGTGATCGAGCGCCTCGACGACGAGCACCGTCGATTCCGTGAGCCCCGACCAGCGCGTCTCGAGCAGCGGCTGATCGCCCTCGCTGCGCGCCCGGGCGAAGCGCGTCGATCCGGCGACGAGCTCGTCGTGGGCGCGGCTGCAGTACGGCGCGACGTGGACCCGGTACAGCGCGACGCTCCCGTCGCCGGGCTCGGCGAGCACATCGAACGCCGTCGTCCCGGCGCCGCGCACGGCCGCCTCGGGGCCGTCGATCCACCGCAGCGTGACGCCGTCGCCGACGTCCCCCTCGTAGACCGGGCGCGTGCCCGCGTCGGCGGCCGCCGGCACGTAGAACGCGATGCCATCGTCGCGCCAGTGCTCGGCGATGCGTTGATCCCGGAGCGCGGCGTCGGTCGTGTACAGCTTGGGCCGGCTCGCCTGGAACACCGGGCGGCCGCAGCTCGGGCCGCCCTCGCCGGCGGGATCCGGATCGCCCAGCGCGTACACCGGGATGCGACCGTCGCCCGCGGTGAGGTAGACGTGGCCGAGGATCGCCTCGGCCTCGCCGCCGCGCGTGTAGCCGAAGACGTCGCGCGCCAGGATCGTGGTGCCGCCCGCGGCGTTGTCGTTCCAGCCCTCCTCGGGGCCGATGATGTCCTCGAGCATGTACAGGCCCTCGCGATGGCCCGCGCAGCGGTAGATCGCGTCGGTGACGACGACGCTGCCGTCGTCGCCGATCTGCAGGTCCTCGTCGGCGGGCAGCGGATAGATGCGGTAGTCGACCGCGCCCTCCCACGGATCGAACGTCACGTTCGCGGCGTCGCCGACCATGCGCACCACCACGTTGGTGAGCTCGGGCAAGGGCGGCAGATCGGTGTCGACCGGGCCGTCGCCGGTGGTGCCCGCGGTCTCGTCGGTGCCGTCGGTCGCGTCGCCGCCGGTCGAGTCGACGCCGCCGGTGCCCGGCGCATCGCCGGTGGTATCGGGGCCCTGGGTGTCGGCGCCGGACCCGGTGTCGGTCGATCCTCCGCCCCCATCACACGCGGCGGACAGCAACGACACGACAAGGGCGCGGACTCGGTTCGAGGTCTCGGGCATGGTGCTCTCGGGACGCCGACGTCCCGCTCCGTCGCAACCTCCATGCACGCGTCGGCGCCGACCTGTGCGACGAAATGACGGCGCTCGTCGGTTCGTCGACGACCGTTCGCCGACGACTACGTCGAGCACACGGCGCGCATGCTCGGGGCGAGGTGCGAGTCGCCGTGCTGGGCGAGGAATCGATCGCGCAGCTTGATCGCGGCGTCGCGGCGACCCGCGGCGCACAGCGCCCGGGCCTTGGCGACCACGCGCTCGTTGCGGAACGCACCGCGGGGGAAGTCGCGCTCGTGCCGGGCGATCGCCTCGAGGGCGCGGCGGGGCTGATCCTCGACGAGGGCGCGCTGGATCTCGCCGAACAGCGCGGTCTCGTCGGCGAGCGACAGGCTCGCGCGCGGCCGCGGTCGCGGAGCCTCGGGCGTGGGCACGGGCGCGACGACGGGCGACTCGACGATGGTCGGCTCGACGACCGGCTCGACGACCTCGACGACGGGCGCGGCCGCGGGCGTCGGAGTCGGCGTGGGTGCGGGCGCACGCGGGCGGCTCCACGCCTCCCCGTCGCCGCCGGTGTCGTCGCCGTGGACGTAGCCGGCCTGCTCGCGCGCATCGACGTCCTCGGTGCGACCGAGCCGCAGCACGTCGCCGCCGGTCTGCACGAGCACCCACGTCGCAGCGGCGGCCGCTGCCGCGGCGCCGATCCACAACCACCACCGCGTGGGCGCTTCGGTCTTCGCTGCGATCGCGCGCCAGTTCGCGTCGCGTCGCGGCGCGTCGGGCTGCTCGACCTCGCGGAACGCCGCGACGTACAGCGCGAGATCGTCGTCGCCGCCGTCGAACGACTCGGGGCCGTCGAACGACTCGGGGCTATCGAGCGGCATGGACCCGCACCCTCTCTTCTCTCGCGCGGTGCCGCGCGATCGCCTTGCTGACCAGCTCGCGGGCGACGCGGGCGCGGGCATAGGCGGTGTTGACGTTGATCTCGAGGATCGTCGCGGCCTCGGGGATGCTCATGCCCTCGACGGCGGTGAGCAGGAACACCATGCGCTTGTCCTCGTCCATGCCGTCGAGGGCGTCGCGCACGACGGCGGCGCGCTCCTCGAGGAGCACGCGCGACTCGGGGTCGGGCTCGGCCTCCGGGCGCGTGGGCTCGTCGACCAGCGACAGCCGGGACTCGCGGCGCTGCTCGACCTGACGGGCGCGCCCGGCGACGCGACGCGTCACCCCGTAGAGCAGCCCTGCGATCGATCCGCTCATGTCGAGCTCGTCCCTGCGTCGGTGGATCACCACGAACACCTCTTGGACCACGTCGTCGAGGGCGCCGGGGCTCACGCCCAAGCGCTGCGCCACGCGCCACACGAACGCGTGGTACTGCCCGTAGATCGCCTCGAGACTCGGCCGGTCGCCCACGAACTCCGCCCTTGGCCGGTGGCCGGCGCTCCTCGAGGGGAGAATGCAGCACCCGCTACGGATCTGTGACGGGAACGACCGGCCCCGACTAGATTCGCACGCCGAGCCCGAGGCGGAGTCGCCCGGCGACCGGCGCGACGCGGTGCACGACGCCCAGGCCCGCGACCTCGAAGCGATATCGCGCGAGCGGGACCACGAGTTCGGCGGCGGCCTGGACCGACAGCCGCGGGTGCACCACCCACAGCAGCCGCGGGCCCGCCCAGCCCGCGAGCCACAGCAGCTGCTCGGTCCGCGGCACCTCGACGCCGACGCCACGGCCGCCGAGCGCCCCGAGCTCCGCGCCGGCGCACAGCGGGACCTCGATCGCGCGACGCCCGAGCCGCGCGCACGCCCCGAGGGATCCCGCGGTGAGCTGCAGGTCGCCACCGCGCGGCGGATCCTCGGCGATGCGGGCGGGCCGGCGGAACCAGTGGCTCGCGCCGAGCTCGACGCGCAGCCGCGGCCACGTGAGGCCGATCGCGATCGCGATCCCCGGGCCGATGGTCCTCGGCAGCACGCCGAGCTGCGCCCCGACGTGGGCGTCGAGGGCGACGCACGGGCGCCAGTCCGGCGTCGTCGCGCGCGCTCGGACGGTGAGTTGGCTGCGGCCGGCGTCGCAGCGCCGCGGACCCGGCCCGCTCGGGGGGATCGACGTCGCGGGCGCGGGCTTCGGCGCGGGTTCGGGCTTCGGCGGCTCGGGCTTCGGCGGCTCGGGCTTCGGTGTCGGCGCCGTCTCGCGCAGCGGTGCGGCGCGGGTGATCGCGGTCGGATCGATCGTCACCGCGATCATCAGCGCCGCGGTCTCGGCCAGCACCTCGCAGCTGCGGTCGTGCAGCAGCCGCAGCACGGGCGCGCCGCTGCCGACCTCGAGCTGCAGTCGCAGCCCGAACTCCCCCGACGATTCCTCCTCGACCTCGGCGTGCGCGACCCGCAGGAGCGCCGCAGTGTCGTCGAGCGTGCGGCCGGTGTAGTGCTCGATCGCCGCACGCACCACCGCGGCATCAGGGCAGGATGCGGGCGCGATCCATTCGAATCGCGTCGCGGTCGGGGCCGCTGGTGCTTCTGTGGGCGCGGCCGCGGGCCCGACGGGCGGTGCGGGCGTGGCCGTCGGTGCGAGCGCGAGCCGGCTCGCCAGCACGAGGGCCATCCGCGCGGGCACGGGGGAGAGATAACACCGATCGCAGGGCGGCGGCGCGCGGACGTCATCCGTCGAGCTGGTCCGAGCACCAGCTCGAGCACGAAGTTCGATTCTGCGTAGACCCTCGAGCGGCCTGTCCGACGAGGCGCGTCCCTACGAGCGTTCGGGTGAGGCCCGTGGCGTCGAGCAGCGACGGCTGGCCCGCGCTCGCGGAGCGCGACAGGTCCTCGAGCCACCACGACACGAGGAGCTCGAACGCCATCGACTCAATCGTCTCTGGAGTCGCACCGATGCGCGCGAGATAGGGGGCGAGGATCGGGCGCGCGTCGATCTCGTGATCGGGCGCGGCATCCGGTCCTGCGCCGCTCTCCCAGACGTACAGCTTGTCGAGCGTGATCACGGCGCAGACCCCCGTGGCCCAGGCGGGGCGACCATGGTCGATCGCGTTGCGCCGGAACTCCGCCGCCCAAGCGCTGCTGGTCTCCGACACGCGTCGGGCTTCGACCGTGGCGCGGACCCTGCCATCGGACCCGTAGGCTGTGAAGTCCGACTCTTGCATGGACGTCACCCGGAACTCCGAGCCTACCACCGCGCCCGGACCGCCGCCAATCCGAGGGCGGCGGCGTTTCCTTCACAGGTCGGACGCGTCGCGTGTACGGGGCCCTCGGAGTATCGTCGCGCCGCTGTGGTCCGGCGCCTCGCCCAGCTCTGGCTCGCCCTCGCGTCGCGGCCCGCGATCGATCGGTGGATCCTCGTCGTCGCGGTGCTGCTCGTGCTGCCGTCGGTGCCGGTGGGCTTCACCGCCGACGACGCGATGCTGCGCGTGCGCAGCGGGGATGCGGCCGTGTTCCCCGGGCTCGATCCCACGCGGTGGGATCTGTTCGTGTTCGTCCGCGACGACGCCGCCCAGCGCGAGGCGCTGATGGACCACGGCTTCCTGTCGTGGTGGACCGCGCCCGGCTACCGCCTCGGCTTCCTGCGGCCGCTCAGCTCGATCACCCACGCGCTCGACTTCTGGCTGTGGCCGACGCGCCCGGGCGCGATGGTGCTGCACTCGATCGCGTGGTTCGTCGCGATGCTGCTGGCGGCGCGCGCGGTGTTCCGGCGATGGTTGCCGCCCGTCGCGGCGAGCACGGCCCTGCTGTTCTACGCGCTCGACGACGCGCGCGGTCCGGTGGTCGGCTACATCTCCAATCGCAACGCGCTGGTGATGGCGACCTTCGGGTTCCTCGCGGTCGCGCTGTACGATCGCGGCCGCCGCGACGGCTGGCGCCCCGCGGGCTGGGCCGCGCCGCTCGCGTTCGGCCTCGGGTTGCTCGCGGGCGAGGGCACGGTCGCGACGCTCGGCTACCTCGGCGCCCACGCGCTGTTCCTCGATCGCGCGCCCATGTCCACACGCGCGCGGGCGCTCGCGCCGTTCGCCGTCCTCACGATCGCGTGGGCGCTCGCCTACCGCAGCCTCGGCTACGGCAGCTCCGGCTCGGGGATCTACATCGATCCCGGCGGCGAGACGTCCGCGTGGCTCGCCGTGGCGCCGGAGCGCGTGCTCGCGCTGCTCGGCGCGCAGTGGTTCGGGCCGTGGTCGGATTTCCAGCTCGCCTATGCGCCGCTCGTCGCGGGGATCGTCGGGCTCTGCTGCGCGCTGGTCGTGGCCACGGTGCTCCGCCTGGTCCAGCGTCACGCGCCCGATCGACCGCTGGCATGGTCGATGATCCTCGGCGCGGCGCTCGCGTGCGTGCCGCTCGCGAGCACGTTCCCCGCCGATCGTCTGCTCGGCTTCGTCGGCCTCGGCGGCGCCGCGGTCGTCGCCATGCTCGCGGTGCGCTGGGCCGAGGAGCTCGCCGCGGGCCGACCATGGTCGCGCCCGGCCCACGCGGCGATGATCGCCCTCGTCGTCGTGCACGGCGTGGTCGGCCCGCTGTGGTTGCCGGTGCGCGCGCGATCGATGGTGACGGTCCGCGAGGCCCTCGCGAGCCTCGACGTCGCGGTACCCGAGGATCCGAGCATCGTCGATCGCGAGGTGATCGTCGCGTTCGCGCCCAACGACGGCCCGTCGTCGTACCTCACGGTGACGCGCGTCGCCGAGGGCCGGCCCTCGCCGCGTGCCGCCCGCGTGCTCGCCACGTCGACCGGCCCGGTGACGTTCACGCGCCCCGACGCGACCTCGCTTCGCGTCGTCGCGCAGGACGGCCTGCTCACCACGCCGATCGAGCGCATGGCCCGGGCACCGCAGGTGCGCTTCGTCGTCGGCGAGCGCCTGCCGTTCGGTGGCGCGAACTCGGGCGGCCACGTCGACATCGAGGCCGTCACCACCGACGGCCGGCCCGCCGCGGTCCGCTTCGTGTTCCCGCGGCCCCTCGAGGATCCGGGCTACGTGTGGCGCGCGTGGGTGGTGGCCGCGTTCGTGCCGTGGCAGCCGCCCGCGGTCGGCGAGCAGATCGAGCTCGAGGGGTTCGATCTCGGCCGCGTGATCGCGGCGTCGCTCGAGCGCGATCGGTGAGCCGCGGCGCGGCCCGAGGCGCTACGATGCGGCATGCGCCTGCTCCCCCCGCGCGCCCTCGCGCTCCTGCTGCTCGGCTCGACGGTCGGCCTCGCCTGCGACGACAAGGCCGCCACGACGGCGAAGGACGCGAAGACGGCCGACGCGAAGACGGCCGACGCGAAGGCGGACGCGAAGACGGACGCGAAGACGGCCGACGCGAAGGCGGACGCGAAGACGGCCGACGCGAAGACGGACGCGAAGTCCGACACGAAGACGGACACGAAGACCCCCGCCGCGAAGCCGCCCGACGCGAAGCCGACGTCGACGATCACCCCCGCCGCGCGGGCCGAGTACCACACGCGACTCGAGGCCGGCCGCAAGCTCGCCAAGGCCAAGCAGTGGGCCGACGCCATCAAGGAGTTCGACGCCGCGCTCGTCGCGATCCCCGGCGACGACCGGGCCTTGGGCGAGCTGTCGTGGGCGACGTTCTCGGCCGGGGACTTCGCCCGCGCGCGCGCATCCGCGAACGCCAGCGTGCTCGCTGCGACGGCGCCCAAGGTCAAGGGCGCCGCGCTCTACAACCTCGGCCGCGCCGAAGAGGCGAGCGGCAACATCGCGGCCGCGCGCGCCGCCTACGAACAATCGATCGCGGTGCGGCCCAACAAGACCGTGTCCGATCGCCTCGCCGGCCTCGCGGCGGCGGATGCCCTCGCCGCGCCGAGGCCTTGCAGCACACCGGTGGCGATCGAGAAGGTCTGCGCGTGCCTGAACGCGAGCGTCGAGGCCGACGGCGGCCCGGGACCCGATGGGCAGGCCTGCGTCCTCGAGCCCGCGGGCGTCGCCGGGGTGCAGATCGCCCGCTACCTGGTGAGCGAGGTCGGCGAGGAGAACCTGGTGATCGTCGCCGAGCAGACCGCCGGTTGGTCCGTCGTCGCCCAGCTCGACACCGTCTACAACCCCGGCATGATGGGCATCTCCGAGGAGTGGACCGGCAAGCCCGCCGTCGAGCGCACGGTCGCCGGCCACACCATCCTCGAGTTCGGCGGTCACAAGTCGCGATCCGACTCCGACATGGGTTTGGACGAGGTCGAGTTCGAGGACACCGACGTGCTGGTCGTCTGCGTCCGCGGCGAGCCCGGGGCGCCGATCCAGTGCCCGCTCCACGCGGTCACCCGCTACGCCTACGTGCGCGAGCGCCTCGGCATGGAGGACACCGACGACCCCGAGGTGGCGTCGATGCGGACGCCGGGCCTCCCGATCCGGCACGAGGGCGAGGTCGCGGTCGACGTCGGGGTCGACGGCATCGCCCGCATGCGTCTCGTCTCCGGCGAGGTCCCCACCGGGTTCTTCGGCGACACGAAGCTGTGGTGACGATGCGGCCGCGATCGACGATGCTCGCCGCCGTCGTGGCGTCCGGCTGCCAGCCCAAGCCCGAGCTGCCGCCGCCGCAGTACGCACGGCTCGTGCGCGACGGCGACGCGGTGTTCTTCGTCGGCAACAGCTTCTTCGACTGGCAGGGGCGATCGCTGCCGGCGTGGGTCGAGGCGCTCGGGCGCGGCGTCGATCCGCCGATCCGGCTCGAGGTCGGCGGCGACATCGTGCCGGGCGAGGCGCCGCTGTCGGAGTTCCTCGATCACGACGCGACCCGGGCCGCGCTCGCGTCGGGGCGCTACGACGTATTCGTGCTGCAGGGCATGGAGTTCGAGCCGGTCGACGATCGGGCGGACTTCCACGACGCGGTGCGTCGCTTCCACGCCGCGGTGACGCAGGCCGGGGCCCGCACCGCGCTGTTCATGACCTGGGACTTCGAGTTCCGCCCGTTCATCGACGAGCTCTCGGCGTCGTACGACGAGATCGGTCGCGAGCTCGGCGTGCCGGTGATCCCCGCGGGGCTCGTGTTCGCCGATTGCCACCGCGCGCCGCCCGGGGCCGAGCGCGGGCACTGGCTCACCGCCGACGCCGAGCACCCGATGGGCGACCTCCACCAGAACGCGCTCGGCACCGCCGCCAACGCGTACACCACCTTCGCGGTGCTGACCGGCCGCGACCCGGGCGGCGTCGTCATCGACGTGCCCGGCAACCCCGTCGACGCCGCGATGTCGCGGGAGCTCTCGGCTCGCGCGTGGGCGCGGGCCTCGGCGCGCGTGCGTCTGGTGGGGCAATGACCACGCGCGGTCGAAGGCCGACCCTGTCGCCGGCCCTGCTGCCGGCCCTGCACCTGGTCGCGCGCCGCGTGCGTCCGGGTTGGCTGCGCGATCTCGAGGCCGCCGCGACGCGCACGTGGGACCTCGCGCCGGGCTGCGAGTCCGTCACGCCGCGCGCGTTCTTCCTGCCCGGTCAGCTCGATCGCGTCACCGCGTGGGCCTTCGCCGACGAGCACCCGCGCCGCGAGATGGAGGGCGGCATCGTCGAGCGCCACGGCCCGACCCGCGCGATGCTGATTCGAGACGCATGGCTCCTCGACGGCGTGCTGTACAAGGGGCGCGCCGCGTCGCACCTGCACCCGCGACGCCATCGCGTCCCGCAGCTGCGGGTCGATCGCGTGCTCGATCGCGCCGCGCTCTACTGCACACCGCAGGGCAACCGCTACTTCGGCTCGTGGGTGATGGACGACTGCCCGCGCTACCCCTTGGCCGTCGCCGAGGGGACGCCGATCACCACGCGGCTGCCCCAGGGCGTCCACGCGCGCGACTACGAGGCCCGACTCGAGATGCAACCCGAGCGGATCGACGCCGCGCATCTCCGCGAGGTGGTGATCTTCGACGACGTCGGCCAGAACCGCGACAAGCACCGCCGCTTCGCCGCGATGGGCGACGCGCTTCGCCGGGGCGTCGACGCGGCGCCCCACCCGGGTGTGTTCATCCTGCGCGGCCGCGCGGGCGAGCCCCGGATCCTGATCGACGAGCTCGAGCTCGCCCATCACCTGCAGCGCGCGCGCGGCTTCCGGATCCTCGATCCGATGCAGGCCGACGTCGCGACGATCATCGCGGCCTGCGCGGGCGCACAGGTGGTGGTCGGCATCGAGGGCAGCGCGCTCGTCCACGGCGTGATCACGCTGCGGCCCGGCGGCTCGCTGCTGGTGCTGCAGCCGCCGCACCGCTTCTGCAGCGTGTTCAAGCACCTCACCGATCGCGATGGCCAGCACTTCGGCTTCGTCGTCGGTACACCGCGGGGCGCCGACTTCACCGTCGACGTGCAGGAGGTCGAGCGGACCCTCGACCTGTTCCCGTCGCCGTGACGGGCGTCAGTCCGGCGCGACCTCGCGGAGCACGCGGGCCAACGCCTGGACATGGGGCTCCCGGAGCACGCCGAGGTGATCGGCGGCGATCTCCGTGAGCTGGACCTCGCGCGCGCGTCCGTCCCAACCGAGGTGGCGATCGATTTCCATCCACTCCGGCGCGGCCGCAGCGGTGGCGCGCACGATGAGCAGGCGGCTGCGGAGGCGACCGGGGTTCCGGGCGAACTCGCGGATCTGTCGATCGACCTCGGGGCCGTCGATCGGCAGCTCGATCGACGCGCCGTACGGTGACGTGGCCTCGCGCAGTCGACGGAGCACACCGAGGCGACCGGCGAGGGACTCGCCGCGTCGACGGGCCCAACGCTCGAGCTCGCCGGGCTCGCGCAGCGCCCGTCGGACCTCGGCCACCGCGGTGCGCACGCGCTTGGTGAGGTGGGCGTGCACCGCCGTGGGCAAGGTCGCGTCGATCACCGTCACCGAGGCGACCTGCTCGCGCTGCGCCTCGAGCAGGCGCGCGACCTCGTAGGCGATGATGCCGCCGAAGCACAGCCCGAGCAGGTGATACGGGCCATGGGGCTGTCGCGTGCGCAGCAG
The DNA here is from genome assembly GCA_044344875.1 of Nannocystaceae bacterium. Classification (GTDB taxonomy): domain Bacteria; phylum Myxococcota_A; class Polyangia; order Nannocystales; family Nannocystaceae; genus Xiheibacterium. The sequence goes on along the minus strand of JBIJCC010000112.1, from coordinate 21,743 downwards.
CGACACGTAGTGCTCCGCGATGTCGGTCAGCTCGGGCCGCGCGTCGCGACCCGGGACGTAGCGCAGGGGCACGTGGGCGCCGATGACGTCGCGATCGCCGGCGAGGGCGTGCGCGAGCGGCTGGTAGACGTCGAGGCCGACCAGGCAGAACAGCGGCGCGCGATCCGATCGACCGTGCCGCAGCGACAGGAGCACCGGGCCCTCGGTCGCGGCGTCGGTGCCCAGCGCGGCCGCGAGGCGCTCGACCGTGCGCGCCTCGAAGAAGCACCGCATCGACACCGAGGTGCCGAACGCCTGCTCGATGCGGAGGATGGCCGCGGTCGCGAGCACCGAGGTGCCGCCCAGCGTGAAGAAGTCCTCGTCGACCGGGACGTCGTCGGTGCCGAGGACCTCGCGCCAGATCGCCGCGATGCGGGCTTCGACGTCGTTCATCGTGCGGCGGTCGGGCCGACGATCGCTGAGTCGCTCGGGTCGCGGCAGCAGCTTGGCGTCGACCTTGCCGTTGGGGTTGAGCGGGAACGCGTCGATCGGCACGTAGCACGACGGCACCATGTAGCCGGGCAGTCCGCGGCGCGCCGCGGCGACGAGCGCGTCCCGGGACGCGTCGCCGATCCAGTACGCGACCAGGCGCGGCTCGTCGCCGGCGGACGTGTCGGCGAAGACGCGGGCCTCGTGGACCCCGGGCACGGCGCGCAGCGTCGCTTCGATCTCGCCGACCTCGACGCGGTTGCCGGCGATCTTGATCTGCTGATCGATCCGGCCGAGCCACTCGATGCGGCCGTCGTCGAGCCGTCGCGCGAGGTCGCCGGTGCGATAGACCCGATCCCCGTCGAGCGCGACGAAGCGATCGGCGGTGAGCCGCGGCAGGCCCCGATAGCCGCGGGCGACCCCGGTGCCGCCGATGCCGAGCTCGCCCTCGGCGGCGTCGCTCGGGCGGCCGCTCGCGTCGAGCAGGTAGATCTGCGTGGCGTCGATCGGCGCACCGATCGTGATCCGATCGAAGTCGGGCGGGATGCGGGCCAGCGTCGACCACACCGTGGTCTCGGTCGGGCCGTAGAGGTTCCACAGCTCGCCGCCTGCCGCCAGCAACCGACGGGCCAGCGCGGCCGGCATCGCCTCGCCCCCGCAGAGCATGCGCAGGCGTCCATCGCCGGTCCACCCCGCGTCGAGCAGCAGACGCCACATCGCCGGCGTCGCCTGCATGGTCGTGATGCCGCCCTGCTCGAGCCGACGGCGCAGCAGCCTCGGATCGCGCGCCGTCTCGCTGGCGGCGATCTCGACCGTCGCGCCGACGTACAGCGGCAGGAACAGCTCGAGCCCCGCGATGTCGAAGCCCGTCGTCGTGATCGCCAGCAGGCGATCGTCTGCGTCGAGCCCGGGCGTGTGGGCCATCGAGCGCAGGAAGTTGGAGAACGCACCGCGGGTGATCTCGACGCCCTTGGGTCGCCCCGTGGAGCCCGAGGTGAACATGACGTAGACGAGCTGATCGGGGTCGTAGGCGACCGCGGGCGGGGTGGTCGGCTCGCCCGCAGCGGCGGTCTCGAGATCGTCGATCCGGCGCGTGCCCGGGCGCAGCGCGTCGTCGGCCAGCGGCGAGCTCGGGTGCACGAACACCACCTCGGGCGCGGCGTCCTCGACGATCATGCGCAGCCGATCGCGCGGGTACGTGGTGACCAGCGGCACGTAGGCGGCGCCCGCCTTCACCACCGCGAGCATCGCGACCAGCTCGTTGGCCCCGCGCGGCCACGAGATCCCGACCCGCGCCTCGCGTCCGACGCCGAGCGCGATCAGGTGGTGGGCGAGCTGGTTGGCGCGCCGGTCGAGGGTCGCGTAGTCGAGTCGGCCGTCATGGGCCACGACGGCCACGTGCTCGGGCCGCCGATGCGTGGCGTCGAGGATCGTCCGGATGAAGTCGGGTGCCGCGTCCATGCGTCACGAAGGGCAATGCCCCGGGTTGATACGGAGTTCGAGGTCATAAGATGACAGGTTCGACGCGGAGCGAGGGGGCCTCGTCGACGCCGACGTCGACGCAGACCGCCAGGGTGTGCTCCGATGTCGGGTCCCACTGCCAGCAATGCCATCGTCGCCCCGTCGCGGTCTCGGCAACGGCTGCGATGGACCCGTCGTCGCCGAACGCGAACGCCACGGCATCCCGCGGCATCGTGAGGCCCTCACCGCGTGCCTTCGCGAACGCCTCGCGCAGGGTCCAGTGGCGCACGTAACGTTGTCCACCTCGCTCCTGCGGCAGTCCGGCGATCGCGTCGGCCTCGGACGGGGCGAGGAACCGCCGCGCGAGTTCGACGACGGCGTCGAGGGGACGGTGGCGCTCGACATCGATCCCGACGGCGCGACCCGTGGCCACTGAACACGCGACGAGCCCATCGGTGTGGGTCAAACTGAAACGCAGATCCGGCGCACCCGAACCCGGGATCACTTCCGGTCGTCCACGGGGGTCGATGCGCAGCGGCCAGGCGTGGGGCGGGATCGGGGCCCGCGTCGCGAGGGCCGTCCGCAGCAGCGCGCGGCCGACCAGGAACTCGGTGCGTCGGCCATCGTGGGCGATCGCCTCGAGGCGCGCGCGCTCCCCCTCGGAGAGCCGCGCGAGCAAGGCCCGGTGATGTGCGGCGTCGGCGACCCCGCCCGTGGTGATCCACACCGCGACCTCGGCGTCGCCGGACATCGCCGCGATCGTACGCCTCCGGCCCCGTGGCCGCGAGATCCGCCGCGCCTGCACGCAGCGCTGGTGGTCCCGTCGCGAGCAGTCGTACTGTCCCGCCCGCAAACGGCGATCCGCCGCGAGGTCCCATGCCCAACGTCCACGTCCGCTCCTTCGCGCTCGCCCTGTGCCTGGGCGCCGCCGCCTGTCGACCCACCGCAGCGCCGGCGTCCCCCGAAGCTCCGGCGCCGGTCCCCGCCGCGCCGAGCAAGCCCGCGGCCGCACCCGAGGCGCTGTACCTGAGCGGATCGGTGGTGATCCCGGGCGGTGGCGAGCTGGGGTTCGCCGTCGAGCTGTTGCCGGGCGCGAGTGGCTACACCGGCAAGATCCAGATCCCCGCCCAGGGCGCCCGCGACGTGCCGTTGTCCGACGTCGTCGTCACCGCCGACACGATCGCGTTCGCGATCGCGGGCGTCGGCGCCACGTGGTCGGCGACACGCGATGCCGAGGGCGATCCCGACGCGTGCACGTTCTCGCAGGGGGGCGCGAAACTCGAGTGCGGCATGGCCCGCGTCGACGCGGCTGCGTACGCGGCGGTCACCACCCCGAAGCGGCCGCAGGTACCCAAGCCGCCGTTCGACTACGACATCGTCGAGGTCGCCTACGAGAACACCGCGGGCAAGGTGAAGATCGCGGGGACGCTGACCGTGCCCAAGGGCGACGGCCCGCACCCCGCGGTGCTGATGGTCACCGGCTCCGGCGCGCAGGATCGCGACGAGACGATCTTCGATCACAAGCCGTTCTGGGTGATCGCGGATCACCTCGCGCGCCACGGCATCGCGACCCTGCGGGTCGACGATCGCGGTGTCGGCGGCTCGACCGGCGATCCGAAGACGGCCACCACCGAGGACTTCATCGGCGACGCCGTCACCGGCGTGGCGTTCCTCGCGACGCAGCCGCGGATCGATCCCAAGCGCGTCGGCATCATCGGCCACAGTGAGGGCGGGCTCATCGGTCCGGCCGCCGCGGTGCGCAGCAAGCAGGTCGCGTTCGTCGTGATGCTCGCCGGCCCCGGGGTCTCGGGCGCCGAGCTGATGCCGCGCCAGGTCGAGCGCGTGCTGCTGGCGTCGAAGGTCGCCCAGGCCGACGTCGACAAGGCGGTGGCGCAGCAGCGCGACATCGTGAACATCGTCGCGAAGGAGAAGGACCCCGCGGTCGCGCGCAAGCGCATCGAGGAGGTCATCCGCCGCGATCCCACGGTCGAGGCGGAGGACCTCGGGCCCGAGATCGATCAGCTCCTGTCGCCGTGGTTCCGCAACTTCGTGGCGTACGATCCCCAGCCGGTGCTGCGCAAGGTCAGCGTGCCGGTGCTCGCGCTGGTCGGCGAGCTCGACGTGCAGGTCGACGCCGAGCAGAACGCGACCGCGATCGCCAAGGCCCTGCGCAAGAAGGGCAACGGCACCGAGGTCCGCCGGCTGCCCGGCCTCAACCACCTGTTCCAGCACGCGACCACGGGCGCGGTGGCCGAGTACGCCACCATCGAAGAGACGGTGGCGCCCGAGGTGCTCGAGCAGCTCGCGACGTGGATCGCGGCCCGCAAGCCGAAGACGTAGCGACCCTGAGCCGAGATCGGCGTGTCGCGGCGTCTGCCCCCTGGAGGTGGACATGCGTCGCGTCGCGTTCGTCGTCGGGATGGCCCTGGGATGCTCGGTGTTCGCCACGCCGACGCCCGCCCGCGCGTGCGGCGGCACGTTCTGCGACGGCGGTGCGACCCCGGTCGCGCAGACGGGCGAGACGATCCTGTTCGTGATGGGCGAGGACAGCACCGCGGCCCACATCCAGATCGCCTACGACCCCGAGACCGACGCCGACGCCTTCGCGTGGGTGGTGCCGCTGCTCGCGGTGCCCGAGTTCTCGGTCGGCTCGCAGGCGCTGTTCGACGCGCTGCTCGCCGGGACCGTGCCGGCGTACGGGTTCACCTCGAGCGCCGACGCGTGCGGCGAAGACGAGGGGGACGGCGCCGGCGCGGACTCCAACGGCGGTGGCGTCAAGCTCGACCTCGGCGGCGGCGAGGACGGGCCCGACGTCGTGCTCACGCAGACCGTGGGCGCGTTCGACATCACCGTGCTGTCGGGCGGCTCCGCGGCCGAGGTGATGCAGTGGCTCGGCGACAACGGCTACACGCAGGATCCCGCGGCCGAGCCGATCCTGGGGCAGTACCTCGACGAGGGCTACCTGTTCGCGGCGTTCAAGCTCACCCACGGCGCGGACACCTCGGAGATCCACCCGGTCGTGCTGGAGTTCGCGACGACCGAGGCGTGCGTGCCGCTGCGCCTGACGCGGATCGCCGCGATCGAGGATCTCGAGGTGCGCGCGTTCTTCCTCGCCGACGGGCGCGTGGTGCCGCAGAACTACCGCCATGTGCTGGTGAACCCGCTCGCGCTCGACTGGCCCAACCGCGCGGCGAACTACCGCGACGTGATCACGCTGGCCGTCGACGCCGACGAAGCCGAGGGCAAGGCGTTCGTCACCGAGTACGCGGGGCCGAGCGCCGTGGTGCCGAGCGCGGGCCTGTCGTCACCGGACTGGGACGCCGCCGCGTTCGCGGATCTCGAGGTGCTCGAGGTCGTCACGGCGCTCGAGGCCCAGGGGTTGATGGCGTGCTTCGACGGTGGGGCGGACGCGTCGTGCGTGGAGCAGATCGCGGTGCTGCGGGGGCTGCTGCTGCAGTACCTCCCGCCGCCGAGCGGCGTGGCGCCCGAGGTGTTCTGGGGCTGCCTGTCGTGCTACGCCGACCAGATCGACGCCGCGGCGTGGGACGGGGCAGCGTTCGCGGCGGCGCTGCAGGAGCGCGTGATCGGTCCGGCCGCGAACGCGGTCGCGATCCTCGAGGCGTATCCGTACCTCACGCGGATGTACACGACGATCTCGCCCGCCGAGATGACGGAGGATCCGTTCTTCTGGGTGAACCCGGATCTCGAGGACGTGGATCGCACCCGCGAGATCGCGACGCAGCGGCGACTGTGCAACCAGGACGCGCTGTGGACGTTGCCCGACGGTCGCGAGGTGTACGTGCCCGCCGGCGCGGCATGGCCGAGCTTCGACGGCGAGATGCCCTACGAGGAGGAGGTCGCGCAGATGCCCCCCGCCGGGGCACCGATGGCGCTGAGCGATCGCCGAGGGGAGATCGCGGTGCAGTTGGAGGCGTGGAACTGCGAGCACGGTTGGCCGGCGCCCGCGTGCGGTGGGGTTGCGGGGGACTCGGGGGATGGGACGACGACGGATGTCGCGACAGAGGATGGCGCCGCGAACGGGTGTGGTTGCGCGGCGGGTGGGGATCGGACGGGGTGGTGGGTGATCGCGCTCGCGCTGCTCGGGCTGCGGCGCCGAACTTCACCCCCGCGGCTTCGCGGTCCGCACTCTCGCGGTCGCCGGACCCTCACGGGGGGCCGTCGCTTCCGCCTTGCGCGGGGTCCTGGTCGCGACCTTCGCCCGCGCCGGTAGTGTCGCGACGAAGGCGAGGCCGCGGTCGACCCACGCGCGCAGGCTCGCCTCGGTGCGCAGGCCCTCGGGCGCGACCCAGAGCATTCCGGGCATCGGGCGGCCGGTGAAATCCATCGGGCGGGCGTGGGGCAGCGCCAACGCGGGGGCCTCGTTGCCGGGGCCGACGCGCAGCATGAGCTCGTTGCGCAGGACGCCGCAGGCCATGTGCGAGCGGACGAGGAACGCGAGGCCGCCGAACATGCGGCGCTCTTCGACGTCGTCGCGGTCCCCGAGGATGTCGCGGATGCGTGCGGCGAGCGCCTCGTCGTAGGCCATGGCGCGCGGAGACTACCCCGACGTCGACGCGGAGGTCGATCCCGACGTGGAGGGATCGCCGGTGCCGTCGCTCGAGCTCGACTCGGTCACGGGGACGCACTCGCCGATCCCGCAGTGCAGGCCGTTCACCACGCATTCGGATCCGGGCGCGCACTCCACGTCACCGCCGCACTGCCCGGGCGGCACCGCGGTGCAGACATAGGGGTCGGTGATGTTGCCGCAGCAGACGTAGCCGGGCTGGCAGTCCGGGAGCGACGGGTCGCACTCGTCGGTGGGGAAATCGGAGCCGTCGTCGGTGACGGGATCGCCCGACGTGTCCGCGGGGCCCGCGGTCGTTCCTCCGGGTGCGGTGGTCCCCGGGCCGCTGGCCGAGGCGCTCGCGGATGCGCCGGGATCGGTGCCCGCGCCCGACGTCCCGTCCGCGCCGCCGGAGTCACCGGGGCCCGGCGATGCCGTGGGTCCGCACGCGACGAGCACCAACACGATCATCCAACGGGATCCACCCATCCAACGAAGATACCACGATGCGGCCCACCCGATCGCCATGGGCGGCGAGTCCATCGTTCACCCCTCGGGATCGAGCTGGACGTCGTTGAGCGCCGCGAATCCGCCGCCGGCCGGATACGCGTAGGACGACCATCGATCGGTACCCCAGACCATCACGCCGAACTCGCCGGCGCTGCGAGCGGAGTGCTGACTCGTCTCGCACGCGTCGTGCTCGCCGTCGAAGCCGCGGAACAGCTCGACGTGCGCGACCTCGTAGCGACCGTCGCCGCCCACCGGCTGCCAGCCGTCGATCGTGCCCATGCAGGCGACGTCGACGTCGGCGAAGCCGGCCTCGCCGCGGACGCGGACCAGGACCAAGGTGGCGTTGGGATACGTCGGGTCGACGAAGAACGGGTAGTCGCGGAGGTACTGCTGCGGCGGCACCAGGTTCACCCACTCCTCGTCACCGAGGTAGCACGGGAGCATCGCGTACTCGGTGCAGCCGTCCTGGCCCTCGATTCCCCCGGACATGTACTGACCGAGCGAGATCGGGTGCGAGTCACCCTGCGAGCGGACGGCGAACGGAGCGCGCGTCTCGAACTCGAAGACGTCGCCGGCATCGAGCACCGATGGGGCGTCGTCGACGTCGCCGTCCCACTCGAGATCGGTGCCGTCGACGACCCCGACCAACCGGTAGCGCACGCTCTCGGGCGAATGATCGGCGAGGCGACTGACGAGCCCCGCACCGACGTACTCGGAGCCGAGGGCGTGGACGTCGGCGAGCATCTGGTGGGCCGAGTCCTGCCCCGACGACGACGGGTCCTCGGTCGTGACGTAGAGGTAGGAGTTCCCCGCCAGCACCGCGATCGGTGCGTCCGCCTCGATGATGCTGCCGACCGGGTCACCGTCGGACATGAACTGGATGAACTCGCCTGCGTCGAGAGCATGCTCGGTCACGATGCCGACCGGCGAGTCGGGGACGACGCCCGGGTGCAGCGGCGTGGTGGGGGTGATCCGAATCGTGGTGTCATCGTCGCGCGCGACGGCGATCATCCACTCGGGACCTGACTCGGTGCACGGCACGTCCGGTGCACCGCTGCCCTCGCAGTGGGGCGACGACACGAGGTAGCTGTCGCCGATCGCCGTGCTCGGATGAATCATCGAGGCGGAGGGCAGCCACGTGAGCGCGCCGCCGTACGGCAACATGTCGTAGACCTGCACGGGCGTGTCGCTGGCGATCGCGAACGCGGTGCCGCGGTCGGTGCCGTGCGCCGCGGTGTCGGCGAGCACGACCGGCTCGCGCGGGCACTCGAGCGAGATCGGCTGGCCGGTGTCCTCGTCGATGCCGTTGTAGCTGCCCGGGCGGTGGGATAGGAACACGACGGCGACCTCTCCGCTGGGGATCCCGTCGGCGGGCAGCGGTGCGTACTGGGTCGCCGCACCGATCCCCGAGGGCAGCCACGCGTGCGCGCCGACGTCGTAGTCGATCCCGTCGCGGCGGATCGCGAGCGTCGCCGGGCGCGGCCACGGATTGGCGACGAGCAGCGCGTGGCAGGGGCCATCTTGGCCCTGGGGCGACCAATGGTTCAGGTAGAAGGGCGGCGTCGCCACCAGGAACTCACAGCCCTTGGAGCCCCGGGCGAGCGCAGCCGCGGTGCACGCCGGTACGCACACCCCGTCGTTGCACCCCTCGTCGAGGCCACACGTCTGGACGACCTCGCCGGTGGCCGGATCGAGCACGTCACGGAGATCGGCCGAGCACGCCGGGCCGGGCTCGGGATCCACTCCGGGGGTGCCGCCGAGATCGAATTGAACCGGCGGGTCCGCCTCCGTGGTCGCTTGGCCCCCGACGTCGGGGTCTGCACCCCCGCTGGTCGCGATGCCCATGGTCGAATCCGCAGCGGTCTCGGCGTCGGCGCCGCTGCTGGTGGCGTCGGACAGGGACGCCTGGCCGATGACCACGTCGGCGGAGCACGCCGTGAGGGGAACGAGGAGGCACACCGCGAGGCGAGTCATGGCCTGTCCAGGGGAGCGCAAGGGGCTCGAGCGATCACGTCGAATCCTCACGTCGATGGTTTGATCGATCCGGCGATCGTTCACCCCCCATGGGAACGGTGGTGAGCACGGCGAGCGCGATGATCGACGCGGACCCCCGGTCTGGGCCGGGGTTCGACGGGCAGCGGCTCGCGGCGCTGGTGAGGGCGGCCCAGGCGGGGGATCGCACGGCGCTCGCGGGGCTGCTCCGCGCGCTCGGGCCGATCCTGCTTCGCACCGCGCAGCGGGTGATGGGCAACGACATGGAGGCCCAGGACGTCGCCCAGGATGCCATGCTCGACCTCGCCCGGGAACTCGCCCACCTGCGCGAGGCGGGTGCCGTCGTCGCCTATGCGAATCGGTTGACCGTGCGTGTCGCGTTGCGGGCCCGGGCGAAGCTGCGGGCGCGCAACGCCGCGATGCCCGCGGGCGTCGGCGGTGTCGACGACGTCGTCGATGCGACGGCGCCCGACGACACCGCCGATGCGCGCGGGCGCGTGAACGCGCTGTTGAGCCTGGTCGAGCAACTCCCGACGCCGCAGGCCGAGGCGTTCCTGCTGCGCTGCGTCCACGACTGGGGGCTGCCGGAGATCGCGGCGGCGAGCGGCGTCCCGGTCAACACCGTGCGCAGCCGGATCCGACTCGCGCGCGAGGAGCTGCAGCGCCTCGTGCGACGCGACGCCCGATTCGCGAAGGGGGACCGATGAGCCGCGAGCACGACGACGACTTGCACGGCGACCTCGCCGCGCTCGAGGCGGAGGCCCAGGGGCTCTTCGGCGCGGTGCGACCGTTCGCGCCCGCGCACGAGGAGCGGCTGGTCGCCGACATGGTGGCCCGCACGATGGCGGGGATCGGTGCGGGCGCGCCGTCGATGGGTCGCCCGTGGCGTCCCCGCGTGGTCGGCCTCGCTGGGCTCGTGGCCGTGATCGGGGGCGCGGCCTGGCTCGCGGGCGCCGGCATCTCGCGGCCGGACGGGCACGCCCGCGAAGCAACGGCGTCGGCTCCGATCGCGGTGCCGTCCGAGGTACCGACGGACGCGGCGATCGTGCGGCTGGACACCCCACCGCAGCCGATCGCGAACGTCCACGCCGTTGCCGTGCCGGCATCGAGTGCACCGGCATCGAGTGCACCGGAATCGAGTGCATCGGCATCGAGTGCACCGGCATCGCGACCGTCGAGGCCGACGCGGCCCGCGAAGGCCAAGCCCGCCCCGACCGTGCCGGACCCCGAGGATCTCTTCGCCCGGGCAAATGCCGCCCGCGATGCCGGTCACGATGCCGAGGCCGCGGACCTCTACCGCGCGTTGCTGGCGAGGCGACCCGAGCCGGACTCCGCCAACGTGGCGCGGATCGATCTCGCGCTGCTCTACCTGAGGCGGCTCGATCGACCCGCGGATGCCCTGGGCCTGTTCGAGGACTACCTGCGCGCCGCGCCCGACGGCACGCTCGCGGAGCGTGCGTTGGTGGGCAAGGCCGACGCGCTCGCGCGGCTGGGTCGCGTGGACGACGAGCGCGCAGCCTGGCAGGCGCTGCTGGAGCGGTGGCCCGAGTCGCTCCAAGCGTCGCGGGCTCGCCGGCGGCTCGAGCATCGATGATGCTGGGGCCGTGCTCGGTGTCCACGCCCCGGTGCTGGCCGTGCTCGCGCTCGCCGAGCCACGGCCGACCGCGGAGATCGCCGTGGTCGGCGACGCGGCCGACGCGGGCCCGGTGGTGCGGCGCGTCGCATCATTCCTCGCCGACGAGCCCCTCGAGGTGCAGTGGCGCGAGGCGTCGCAGTTCGAGCTCGACGCGATCCTGTCGACGCCACCGGTGCACGGTCAGCTCGCCATCGTCGTGATCGAGCTGCGCGCCGACGAGGCCCGCGTGTTCATCACCGATGACACCCGCATGCGCACGTTGCTGCGGCGGTTCCCCCTCACGCGCGGAATCGACGAGCTCGCCCTCGAGAACATCGCCCACTGCGTCGAGTCCAGCCTGCAGGGGTTGCTCGACGGCGGGCGAATCGATGTGGTCGTCGACCCTGCGCCGCCGTCGGTCGCGGAGGATCCACCGCCGCCGATCCCGGTGGCCGAACCGTCGATGGCTCCGCCAGTCGGGCCGCCGGTCGGGCCGCGCGTGGCGCCCCGGCGCGTTCCGATCGTCGGCGCGCTCGAGGTCGGCTACGGCATGCGCGTGTGGTCGGCGTCGCCGGCGATGCAACACGGCCCGACGGCGCGCGCATGGATCGGCCGCGATGCCCCGCGGCTCGACGTCTGGGGCGGTGTGGAGTTCAGCGGATGGATGCCGCGGGAGGCCGGGCGTGGGGCCGTTGCCGTGCGGATCGCCGCGATCGGCCTGCGCGCCCTCGGTCGGCTCGGACTGCGGAGCGATCGCATCGTCGGCGCGACGTTCACCGCCGCCGCGGGTGTCGAGCTGCAGCTCGAGCGGCCCCTCGCGCGGTCGTCGGCGGCGGAGCCCGCCGGGACCAGCACGCACGGCGTCCCGTCACTCGGCGTGCAAGCCTCCGCGCGCGTGCGCCTGCGGCGGGCCGCGTGGGGCGACGTCCACATCCTGCTCGGCCCCTCGCTCGACGTCCTGCCCCGACGACTCCGCTATCGCACCGACGTCGGCGAGGCGTTCGTGCCGTGGCTGGTCCGGCCCGGGATCACGCTCGGCGTCGTGGTGCGGCCGCGCGCGCGCGCGGGTCGGTGAGCGCTGTCCGGGCAGTCGCGTGCGGACGTCGGGGTGTCGCACGAACTGGACTACCATGGTGCCGCCATGGTGTCCGCCCGCGTTGCACCCCTCGAGATCCCGCCGGCGATGATGGCGGGCGTGCGGGCGGCGTACGCGACGCCACCGCGGGCGTACCACCACTTCGGTCACGTGCAGGAGGTCCTCGGGCACTTCGCCGACGTCGCGGACGCCGAGGGTTGGCAGGCGCCGTGTGAGGTCTGGCTGGCCATGCTCTTCCACGACGCGATCTACGACGCGGGCGCGCGCGACAACGAGTTGCGCAGCGCGGCGCTGGCCCGCGAGGCGATCGCCGCGTACCTGCCGGAGGCAGGCCTCGACGTGGACCGCATCGAGCGGTGGATCCTCCTCACCGCGCAGCACGGTCGCATCGATCCCGACGCCGTCCACGACGACGACACCCGCCACTTCCTCGATTGCGACATGGCGATCCTCGGGAGCGCGCCCGATCTCTACGATCACTACGAGCGGTCGATCGCGAAGGAGTACGCCGCCGTGCCGGCCGACGCGTATCGCTTCGGTCGCGCCGCGTTCCTGTCGGGGGTGCTCGCGCGGCCAAGGATCTTCCTGTCGGATCGGTTCCACGCGAGCCACGACGCGCCGGCCCGCGCGAACCTGCAGCGCGCCCTCGCGGCGCTCTCGGGGTGACGGGTCGCGCTGGCGTCAGCCGCGTTGCGGTCACGCATCGTCGTGGTGCGGCGGAGGCGACGTTGCCGCCCGGCGTCGTCGTCGCACCTCGATGCCAATGCCCGCCGCGATCACGACGATGCCCCAGCCGAGCATGGCGATGTCTGGCGGGATCACCTTGTGTCGGGCGCTGCCCCAGAACATGGCCGCAATCGCGATCAGCCAGAGGCCGGCGAACAGGAACAACACGAAGACGCCGCGATCGTCGCGCCAGTCCCGGCCCGGAGGAGGTGAGTCGGTCATGTCTCCCTCGTTGCCCCAGGCGGCGCCGCGGTTCATCGGGCCCTCGCGGCGCCGTCGCCAGGTCGCTATCGTAGTGCGGTCGACCGCCGTGCCTCGCTCACCGTTCTTCCTCCGGATCCGCGCGCAGGTCCTGCAACTCACGAAGGCGGTCCCGAAGGGCCGAGTCTGCACCTACGCGTCGATGGGCGCGCACCTCGACGTGATGCCGAGGCACGTCGCCTATGTCCTCAGCCAGCTCGAAGACGACGAGAAGCTGCGCTATCTCTGGCACCGAGTCGTGGCAGGCGACGGCAGCCTCGGGGTGCCGAAGACGGCCCCCGATGGAACGACCCAAGCCGAGCTCCTGCGCGCCGAGGGGATCCGGGTGACCGACAACGCGATCGCGTCGGGGTTCGATCGGTCGTTCATCGACGCGGCGGACCTCCCCAGCGGGCTGCCGAAGCAGGTACGACCGGCGGACGCACCGGTCGCGAAGACGACCCGTGCGCCTCGGCGACGCCGGCAGACCTGAAGTCCCCGACCACTTCACCCCGCGCCCCCGCGCACGGGCGGGCGCCCACGGCCCGATCGCTCACGCCGCGTCCCCGTGGCCGACCCGACCGAGGTGCGTGTCGCGGAAGCCCGAGGTGTACTTCAACCCGTAGCCGAGCATGCGATCGAAGCCGATGTGCGCGACCCAGATCGTCGCGCCGAGCAGCAGCGCCGGGCTGCCGACGAGCCACGCGATCGCGGCCAGCGTCGCGGGCACCGCGTGGCTGTGGCCGGCGTTGTAGACGGCGGCGCCGATCCGCGGGCCCGCCAAGTAGCCGAGCAGCGAGAGGTCCGGCACCAGGAACAGCGCGGCGAACACGCCCCAGCCGCCACCTTGGTGGGCGAAGGCGGCGAGCGCGGCGGCCAAGACGATCGCGCCCTCGAGCCGGAGCAGCAGCGATGGGGCGCCGCGCGGGATCACGATCGCGGTGGTGGTGGTCGCGGCGGGGAGGGTCAGCGTGTCCGTCGTCATGGATCGGAGTCTGACCCCGGGACGTGCTCAGCAACATTGTCGAAACACGTCCAGTCGCTCATACATATTGTATGAGCGACTCCGAGCCCGGCTGGGACCTGTTCGGCGCCTTCTTGGCGGTGATGCGCGGCGGCAGCCTCTCGGCGGCGGCGCGATCGCTCGGCGTGGCGCAACCGACGGTGCGGCGACAGATCGAGGCCCTCGAGGCGCAGCTCGGGGTCGTGCTGTTCACCCGCGGACCCAACGGGTTGGTGCCGACCGAGCTGGCGCAGGCGACGTTGCCCCACGCCGAGGCGTTGGCCGCGAGCGCGAGGGCGATCGTCCGTTCGCTGTCGGGCGGCACCGACCCCGATCGCGGCACCGTTCGAATCGCGTGCAGCGAGATCGTCGGCGTCGAGGTGTTGCCGCCGATGCTCGCGGCGCTGAGCGTGGCGCACCCGCGGCTGCAGCTCGAGCTGTCGCTGTCGAACCGCAACGAGGATCTGCTGCGGCGCGACGCCGACGTGGCGGTGCGGATGATCCGGCCCACGCAGCAGGGCCTGGTCACGAAGCGCGCCGGCGCGATCCCGATCGGGTTCTTCGCGACCGCCGACTACCTCGCGCGGCGCGGCACGCCGGCGACGCTGTCCGATCTGCTCGAGGGCCACGCGCTCGTCGGGGCCGATCGCGCGCGGGATCTCATCGACGCGCTGGAGCACCTCGGCCTGTCGACGCGGCCGCGGGACTTCACGCTGCGCACCGACAGCGACCTGGCGCAGCTCGCCGCGGTGCGGGCCGGGCTCGGCATCGGCGTCGCGCAGGTGCCGATCGCGGCGCGTGATCCGAACCTGCGCCGCGTGGTGCCGGCGCTCACGCTGCCGCTCGAGACGTGGGTGGTGATGCACGAGGATCTGCGTGGCGTGCCGCGGATCCGTCGCGTGTTCGACCACCTCGCCGAGCACCTCGGTCGCTACGCCGCGGCGCCCGCACCCGAGGCCCACCCGTCGCGGCGACGCTGAGCGGCGAAAATCGCCGGCCCGGCCGTCACACCCGGCGCGGGTGTCCTCCACCCGATGTTGGGCCCGCGCGAGCGGGTCAGACGACGCATGACGGCGGAGACCATCGACAGCGCGCCCGGGGGCGCCGAATCGCTCGACGAGGACGCCGCCGACGACTTCGATGACCCGGTCCTGCGGATGTTCGCCGCGGCGCCGCCGGTCCCCCTCGGTCCTGCGGGCCCTGCGGTGGGCACGGTCATCGCCCAGAGCTACTGCCTCGAGCGCCGGATCGGCGCCGGCGCGATGGGGGTCGTCTACGAGGCCACCGATCGCGTCCTCGCGCGTCGCGTCGCGATCAAGATCCACGAGCTCGGGCGCGACGATCGCACCGCCCGCATGTGGCGGGAGGCGCGGGCGTTGGCGAAGCTGACCCACCCGCATGTCGTCGCGGTGTACGAGGTCGGGGTCGACGAGACCCGCGGCTTCATCGCGATGGAGCTGGTCGAGGGCGCGAGCGCCCGGGCGTGGCGCGAGGCTGGGTCGCGGAGTTGGAGCGAGATCCTCGACGTCTACATGCAGGCGGGGCTGGGCCTCGCCGCGGCCCACGACGCGGGGCTCGTGCATCGCGACTTCAAGCCCGACAACGTCCTCGTCGGCGACGACGGTCGCGTGCGTGTCGCCGACTTCGGTCTCGCCCTCGAGCCCCAGTCCCCGCAGTCCCGGGAGAGCACGGTCGCGGGAGATCTCGGCTCGGGGTTCTCGACGCGGACCGGGTCATGGGTCGGTACGCCGGCGTACATGGCCCCCGAGCAACGCTTGGGCATGCCCGCCGACGCGCGCTCGGATCAGTACGCGCTGTGCGTGTCGCTGTACGAGGCGCTGCACGGCGCGCGTCCGGGGGAGAAGGCGCCGGCGGGCCAGCAAGCGGATGCGGTGCCGCGCTGGCTCGCCGCCGTGGTGAACCGCGGCCTCGCGGCGGAGCCGACGGCCCGATACCCCGACGTGCACGCCCTGTTGGCCGCCCTCGATCCGCGGCCGCGGCGGCGTCGGCGGGCGCTGATCGTCGCCGTGCTCGCGGCCGTCGGTGGGGGCAGCGTGCTCCTCCGCGCGGGCTCGTACCTCGCCGAGCCGGACGCGGTCGAGCCCTGTGCAGACGCGGGCGCGGCGATCGACGGGCCGTGGTCGATCGATCGCGCCGCCGCCGTGCGCAGCGCCGTCGAGCACGCACCTGCGGCCGTGGCCGCTGCGGCGCGCGGGGTCGTCGAGCCCGGGCTGACGGCGTGGGCGGAACAATGGCGCGCAGCGGCGCACGATGCCTGCGCGGCGACCCATGTCCGCGGCCAGCAGTCGACGGCGCGCCTCGACGAGCGCAATGATTGCCTCGATCGTGCGCGCGGCCGCTTCGCGGCGGTGGTCGACGTGTTCGCCCGCGGTGACGCGGACGCGATCGTCCGCGGCGAAGCCGTGCTGGCGTCGTTGCCCGATCCGGCGGCGTGTGCCGAGCCCGATGCATTGGCCACCGATCTCGTCGCGCCCGAGCGCGCAGCAGACTACGCCGCGCGGCGCCGCGTGGTGGATCGCGGCGCCGCGGAGCTGGCGGCCGGTCACGCCGCGGCGGCGGTGGTCATCGTCGATGGGGCGGCCGCATCCCTGCGCACCGAGGGCTGGACCCACGCTGCGGCCGAGGCGTTGCGCGTGCGGGGCGAGGCGTCGCTCGACCTCGGCCGACGCCGTGACGCGATCGCGAGCTTGGCCGAGTCGGTCGCCCTCGCTCACCGCGGTCGCGATCGCGACGCCCTCGCGCGCAGCATGATCGGACTGGCGCGGGCGCTCGGACGCGCCGCGAAGGATCGCGACGAGGCGGTGCGGCTGCTGGCGGGCGCAGACGCCATCGCCGAGGCGCTGTCGTGGGCCCCCGCGCGACGCCTGGGCCTGCGCGAGGCCCAGTTCGAGGTCGCGTTCTGGGCACAGCGCGACGACGACGTCGATACCCTCGGCGCGGCGCTGCTCGCCGATCCCTCGGTGCCCGACCCCACGCGGATCCGGGTGCAATCGCTGATGGCGGTCTCCCTCGATCGGCGCGGGCGGTTCGCGGAGGCGATCGCCGGACACGCGGCGGCGCTCGCCCTGGCCGAGCGCGTGCGTGGTCCCGAGCATCCCCAGGTCGCGATGGTGCTGGCCAACGGCGTGCGTGAGCGGACCGTCGACGCCCCCGACGAGCGCAACGTCGAGGCGCTGCGCCGCGCCCTGAGGATCCGCGAGGCGGCGTTCGGCCCCGACGCACCGAGCGTCGGCGAGCTGCACCGCCAGCTGGGCGACGCGCTGTTCTCCCGCCGTCGCCACGACGAGGCCGTCGCCGCGTACGAGCGTGCGGTGTCGATCGCCCGCGCTGCCAACGACGACGGCGGCCTCTTCTTCGCGCTGGCCAACTTCTCGCGGGTCCTCGGCGACGATCGCGAGCACGGGCGCGAGGCCCAGATGCTCGACGAGGCGGCGAGCCTCGCCGAGCGCCACTTCGGCGCCGACTCGATCCAGCTGGCGCAGATCCTCGTCAACCGCGGCATCTCGCGCTTCGCCGCCGAGGAGTTCGCCGAGGGCACCGCGGAGCACGAGCGCGCCCTGGCGATCCTCGGCGCGCAGCTCCCTGCGGGCGACCCCGCCCTCGTCACGGCGCGGATGGGCCTCGCGCGCTTCCTCGCGCGTGCCGGTCGCGGACCGGAGGCGCTCGCTCTCTACGACGCCGGCGCGCGGTCGCTCGAGGGCCTCGCGCCCGAGGATCACGCGCGGGTGGTCGCGCTCGCGCTCAACCGTGCGATGCTCCTCGACTCGGCCGGCATGACGGCCGACGCCCTCGCCCAGTGGCGGGAGACGGCCGCGCTCGCCGAGCATCGGCTCCCCGACGATCACCCGCTGCGCGCCGAGGTGCTGCTCGATGTCGGGCGCCGGTTGAACGACGCGGGCGAAGGCGACGAGGCGGCGCCGGTATTGCGACGGGCGGCCGAGTCGAACGCGCGGGCGGACGCCGATGCGACCCGGGCCGAGGCGATCGCGGCGGAGCTCCGGCGCGCCCGCTGAACGCTCGAGACGCACGCGCTGCACTCGATGCCAGACGTGGAGCTCGCGATTTCCCCCGCGCGCCACCGTGTTGTTCCGCGACGCCGCCGCGGCCGCTGCCCGGTTCGACCACCGTCGCCCCGCCCACCACGCCAGGTGCGGCCGCCTGCGCGAGCCGCCCGTCGGTCCGACTGGACGCGCCGGCCATCCGCCTCGATCATCCCCCCAGCCGAGGCGCGCACCGCCCGGTGCCCGCGCGATGACCTCGTACAACCTGACGCACCTCCAGCAGCTCGAAGCCGAGAGCATCCACATCTTCCGCGAGGTGGTCGCCGAGTTCGCCAACCCGGTGATGCTGTTCTCGATGGGCAAGGACTCGTGCGTGATGCTGCACCTCGCGCGCAAGGCCTTCTTCCCGGCCAAGCCGCCGTTCCCACTGCTGCTGGTCGACACCACCTGGAACTTCCGGTCGATGTACGAGTTCCGCGATCGCCACGTGGTCGGCGAGCTCGGCATGACGTGCCTCGTGCACATCAACGAAGAGGGCCTGCGCTCGGGCATCACCCCGTTCTCCCACGGCAGCAAGGCGTTCACCGACGTCATGAACCTCGGCGCGCTGCGCCAGGCCCTCGACAAGTACAAGTTCGACGCGGCCTTCGGCGGCGGTCGCCGCGACGAAGAGAAGGCCCGCGCCAAGGAGCGGGTCTACTCGTTCCGCGACGCCAACCACGCGTGGGATCCCAAGAACCAGCGGCCCGAGCTGTGGAACCTCTACAACGGGATGGTCCACAAGGGCGAGCAGATCCGGGCGTTCCCGCTGTCGAACTGGACCGAGCTCGACATCTGGCAATACATCATGCTCGAGGACATCCAGATCGTCCCGGCGTACTTCGCCGAGGAGCGGATGTGCGTCGAGTTCGAGGGCAACCTCATCGCCGTCGACGACGATCGCACGCCGCAGGCCCTGCGCGACCAGGCCCGCCCCGAGTGGGTCCGCTTCCGCACGCTCGGCGACTATCCGCTGTCGGGCGCGACCCGCAGCCGCGCCGCGACGCTGCCGGAGATCATCCAGGAGATGCTCCTGGCCACGCGCAGCGAGCGAGAGGGCCGTACCATCGACCGCGATCCCGGCGCGTCGATGGAGGACAAGAAGCGCCAGGGCTACTACTGATCATTCGATTGATCGTTCGATTCGAAGTCCCCATGTCCCAGCAGTCCGACCTCATCGCGAGCGACATCGACGCCTACCTCGAGCAGCACGAGCGCAAGGAGATGCTGCGCCTGCTGACGTGCGGCTCGGTCGACGACGGCAAGAGCACGCTCATCGGCCGGCTGCTCTACGACTCCAAGGTCGTCTACGAGGACCAGTTCGCCGCGCTCGAGATCGACTCCAAGCGCTTCGGCACCACCGGCGGCGCGTTCGATCCGGCGCTGCTCACCGACGGCCTCAAGGCCGAGCGCGAGCAGGGCATCACCATCGACGTCGCGTACCGCTACTTCTCGACCGCCAAGCGCAAGTTCATCATCGCGGACTGCCCGGGCCACGAGCAGTACACCCGCAACATGGCGACCGGCGCCAGCACGTGTGATCTGGCGATCATCCTGATCGACGCGCGGCACGGCGTGCAGACCCAGACCAAGCGCCACTCGTTCATCGTGTCGCTGCTGGGCATCAAGCACATCATCGTCGCGGTCAACAAGATGGACCTGGTCGACTACTCGCAGGCCCGCTTCGAGGAGATCGTCGGCGAGTACCGCGAGTTCGCGGCCCGGCTGGAGATGGTCGATCAGCGCTTCTTGCCGATCGCCGCGTTGCCCGGCGAGAACCTCATCCACCGCAGCACCAACATGCCGTGGTACGAGGGCGCGACGCTGATGC
Source organism: Nannocystaceae bacterium (assembly GCA_044344875.1). GTDB lineage: Bacteria > Myxococcota_A > Polyangia > Nannocystales > Nannocystaceae > Xiheibacterium. The sequence continues at coordinate 2,176 of JBIJCC010000112.1, read as the reverse complement.
ACCTGCTCGAGAACGTGCACATCGCGTCGGATCGCAACCTCATCGACTTCCGGTTCCCGGTGCAGTACGTCAACCGGCCCAACCTCGACTTCCGCGGGTTCTGCGGCACGATCGCGGGCGGCCGCTTGCGTCGCGGCGACACCGTGATGGCGCTGCCGTCCAAGCGCACGAGTCGAGTCGAGCGCATCGTCACGTTCGACGGCGATCTGGACGAGGCCTTCGCGCCGCAGGCGGTCACGCTGACGCTCGAGGACGAGATCGACGTGTCGCGCGGCGACATGCTGGTCCGCCCCGACAACCTGCCGCACAGCACCCAGAGCTTCGACGCCACCGTGGTGTGGATGGCCGACGCACCGATGCTGCCGGGCAAGGACTACCTCATCAAGCACACCACCCGCACGACGCCGGGGCGGGTGACGACGCTGCGCTATCGCATGGACGTCAACACGCTGCGCCGCGAGCCGGCGCCTGCGCTGGCGCTCAACGAGATCGGCCGCTGTCGGATCGAGCTGGCCCAGGCGATCGCGATGGATCCGTACCGGCGCAACCGCGACACCGGTGCGTTCATCATCATCGATCGCCTCACGCACGTGACGGTCGGCGCGGGCATGATCCTCGACTCGACGTCGGCCGGCGACGCGACCAGCGTGTGGGACAAGCCGGCGGCCGCGGGCCTCGAGGAGCCGTCGAGCCCGGTCGGCCCCGAGGAACGCGCGGCTCGCTTCGGCCAGCAGCCCGCCACCGTGTTGCTCACTGGCCTGCCCGCTGCGGGCAAGACCCCGATCGCCCATGCGGTCGAGCGATTGTTGTTCGATCGCGGCCGCGCGGTCGCGGTGATCGACGGCCAGCACATGCGTCACGGGTTGAGCCGCGACCTCGGCTTCTCGGCGGACGAGCGCAGCGAGAACCTGCGGCGCGCCGCCGAGGTCGCCAAGCTGTTCAACGTCGCGGGCCTCGTGTGCATCGCGGCGTTCGTCGCCCCGCACGCCGAGGTCCGCAAGCGGGCCGCCGAGGTCGTCGGGCACGATCGCTTCTTGGTGGTGTACGTCGAGGCCTCCGAGGCGTGGCGACGCGCGCACGACGACCAGGGCGTGTATCCCAAGGCGGACTCGGGCGAGATGCGAGCGTTCCCGGGGGTCTCGGCGCCGTACGAGGCGCCGGAGAACCCGGATCTGGTGCTGCAGACGGACACGATGACGATCGACGAGTGCGCGCGGCGGGTGGTGGAGTTGTTGGAGAGCCGGGGCGTGATCTGAGCCCCTCGGCGGGGGCGGTGGCCCGTTCGCATGCGTCCTACGTCTGCCAGTAGCAACCCTGCTGCTCTTCGCACTCGCCCGGGTCGTAGCCAAACTCGCACGGGTCGGGCTCGCCGTCGCACACCATGGTCTCCCGACACGTCCCGCCGTAGGCCTCGCAGTCCGAGTACTCTTGCGCGCAGCTGATGCTGTACGGCCAGCAGCCCGGCAGCATGGTGCCGTCGACCATCTTGATCTCCGAGTAGCAGTGCGGTGACGCGTCGCACTCCGGCGAGGCGAACCCGAACGAGGTGCAGTCGGCCTCCTGGCCGACGCACGCGGTGTTGGGGTAGCACCCGTTCTGCCCCAGGCATGCGTCGGTGCCCTCGAACTCGTGACATGGGCGCGCCTGGCCGATGCAGGTACCAGGCGCGCCCTCGTCTCCGCCCTCCTCTCCGCTCTCGTCCCAGTCTCCGCCACTCGCGGGATTGGTGACTCCGCTCTGGCTCCCACTCGCTTCGCCGGCGCCGCCCTCGGAGCCGTCGACAACACACTCCCCATCACGCTCGACCGTGCCGTCACCGCAACGAAGGTCGTCGCCACGCTCGCAGGCGGGCGCGGCGACGATCATGAGGGAGGCGAGAATCAGGCGACGAATCTCCGCATCGGACGATTTGCACGCGGTGGTCGCGGAGCTGAGGACGGACGCGGGGTCCAGCGCGCGTGGCTTCTTCTTCGCTAGCATCACCGCATACAAGTCGTCCACCGCGGTTCGGTTCGCCCCCACTCGGAGTGCGCTGACTCTCGTGGCGAAGCTAGTGTCCTGGAAACGAAAAAGCTAGCAAAAGTTCGACGGGTGTGATCTACCGTTGAGGTGCAGCAGCGAACAGGACGCCCATCGAGCGCGGTCGTGTTGTTGGAGGACGAGCGCGAAGAGCTAC
>JBIJCC010000111.1:0-34109 GCA_044344875.1 Nannocystaceae bacterium | reverse complement strand
CGGCATGCGCCGCAACAGATCACAAGTCACGCCCCGGATCAAACCGAAGGTCCATCTGCGCAAGACTGCTTAAGTTTTGATGCGATTGCCCTGAGGGGTGGGGCACCCGGACGACGCGAAAGTCGCCTGCCTCCCCGAGCTCCGCTGCGGCGGGACCTTCGACGCCTCCGGCGGATGGTACGACGCGGGGGATCACGGCAAGTACGCGGTATCGGCCGGCATCACGCTGTGGACGATGCTCGGCGCGTGGGAGCTCGCGGTGCACCGCGGCGCGGGGATCGACGGTTTCGCCGACGGCACCGCTGCGATTCCCGAGCGCGACAACGGCGTCCCCGACCTCCTCGACGAGGCGCGATGGGAACTCGAGCTGTTGCTGCGCCTGCAGAAGCCCAAGGGCGAGTGGGCGGGCATGGTGTTCCACAAGCTGCACGAGGAGGCGTGGACGCCGATTCCGCAGGGTCCGCACGAATCGACGGCGCCGCGATTCCTGCATCGCCCCAGCACGGCGGCGACGCTCGATACCGCGGCCGTGCTGGCCCAGGCGGCGCGGGTGTATCGCGAGCTCGACCCCGGGTTCTCCCAGCGGTGCCTGGCCGCGGCCGAGCGCGCGTGGGCGGCTGCCCAGAAGTACCCCGATCTCGTCGCGCCGGGCAGCGACAACGTCGGCGGCGGGCCGTACGACGACATCACCCTCGACGACGAGCGCTACTGGGCCGCCGTCGAGCTGTTCGTGACGACGGGAAAGCCCGTGTATCGCCGCGCGGTGGTCGAATCGAAGCACTACCTCGCGGTGCCCGGACCGGCGCCCGACGGCAGCGGTCCGCAGGCGTCGATGACGTGGCAGAGCGTGCACGCGCTGGGCACGATCACGCTCGCGCTCGTCCCGAACCGCCTGGCCGAAGCCGAGGTGGCGAAGGCCCGCGCGCGGATCGTCGCGGTGGCCGAGGCGGTGACCGCGATCGTCGCCCGCGAGGGCTACCGCGTGCCGCTGCGCCCCGACGCCGGCGGCGGCCTGCCGTGGGGCTCGAACTCCGTGGTGCTGAACAACATCGTGGTCCTCGGCCTCGCCCACGAGTTCACCGGTGACGAGGCCTTTCGCACGGCGGCGATCGACGGGATGGACTACCTGCTCGGTCGCAACCCGATGGGGGTCTCGTATGTCTCGGGTCATGGCACCCGCGCGCTGGCCCACCCGCACCATCGGTTCTGGGCCGAGCAGAAGGACCCTCGCTATCCGTTCCCGCCGCCGGGCGCGGTGAGCGGGGGACCCAACAGCGGCGTCAACGACCCCACCGCGAAGGCGGCCGGCCTCGCCGGGGGACCGCCGTTCAAGAGCTACATCGATCACATCGAGTCGTGGTCGACGAACGAGGTCGCAATCAATTGGAACGCCCCGCTCGTCTGGGCTGCCGCATGGCTCGACGTGCGCGGTCGGGCGAAGTGAATCGGAGACCGTCGCATGCACCCCGTGTTCGCCGCCCCAATCGTCACACTCCTCGCCGCGCCCGCGGACCCCGACCGTTCGAGCCCGCCAGCGGATCCGCCCCGCATCGCGGGTGCCGGGGACCCCGATGGATTCGTACCCCCGGGCGATGCGGCCGACGGCGCCCCTGGCGGACCGACCTCGCCCGCGGCGTCCGACGAGGGCGGCCGCGACGATGGTGGCCTGCGCGGCGTCCCGGTGGTCGAGATGGAGAATCGCGCGGGGACCGAGGTTCCGGGGGCGCGCCCGGACGCGTTCCCCGATCGTGCCACGCAGGGCGAGAGCCGACTGGGTCGACGATTGACGTCGCGCGGCGGTGGCCCGGGCGGCGCCGGGGGATGGACGTTCGATTTCCACGGCTACTTCCGGGCCCCGATGCGCGTCGGCCAGGGGACCCGCGAATCGGACGAGCGGCTCCCCGGTCAGGGCAAGACGACCTACCATGCGCCGCTGATCCCGGACGACCAGTACCTCGGCTACGCGTACACCCTTCACAATCCCCGCGACTGGGCCGAGCTGTATTTCAGCGTCGGCAACCAGGTCGCGGCGGGGACGGTGTCGATCCAGGCGTTCAACTTCACCGACTCGAACTGGAAGGAGAACAATGCACAGTTCGGCATCGCCCAGGCATTCGTCACCATCACGCCGCGTCTGAAGCGCAAGGCGGTCAACCTCGCCTGGAAGGTCGGGTCCTTCGACAATCGCTATGGATCCGCCGGGCGGTACGACGCCGGCGAGCTCGACACCTATCTGTTCGGTCGTACGCACGCGATGGGGGAATCCGGGCGGGTCGAGTTCCTGTTGGGAAAGCTCACCCTCGGACTCGAACACGGTATCGGCGCGACGCGGCCCGATCCCAGCGTGTACAGCGCCGCGCGGTTCACGTTGCTCAACCACGCCCACGTGACGCTCGATTGGCGTGACGACATCGAGGTCGGCGTGCACTACCTGCAGGCGATGGCGCGCGAGGAGGTGCGTCACGGCCCTTCGACCGACGACGCCAATCGCACCTTGCCGGACGGCGACATGAGCGTGCTCGGCACCGAGCTCCAGATCGATTGGGGGCGCCTCGGCTACTTCTGGACCGGCGTCTCGTGGATCCGGGCCCGCCGTGCGCGCGTGGTCGGTCCGTCGATCGAGGTGATCCACACCAAGGGCGGCGGACAGTGGAACTACGGCATCATCGACAACTACCTCGAGGGGCCGGACGCCGACGGCAACGGCGACGGCTCGAGCGGCGGCAACGGCCAGATCGTGACGTGGATGGCCCAGACCGAGCACAGCGTGCAGAAGATCATGAAGGGCGACGCGTTCTGGGGCGAGGGCCGCGACCTCGTCTTCAAGTTCTACGCGATGGTCAACCGGGTCAAGAGCGACGACTCCGATGTCGACGGGATCTCGAAGTTCAAGTACGGCGGCGACCTCCTGTTCAGCGCGTTGCCGTGGTTCGGCGTCGGCGCCCGGTACACGCGGGTGCAGCCGAACTCGCGCGTGCCCGAGCAATCGTTTTCTGCGGTCTCCCCCAGGTTGGTGTTCCGCACGCGGTGGGTCACGCGGGAAGAGATCTCGATTCAGTACACGCGGTACATCTACAATCAACGCGAATGTGGGGAGTTTGCCGCCCTCTGCGTCCAACCGCCGAGCGCGGCCGTACCCCCCGAAGGATTCGGCTCGGCTGCGGACGCGGCCACCAACACCCGCGGCGCCCCCACGGGCAATGCGGATGATCCGCGTTCGACGCCGGATCAGAACGTGTTCATGATCAAGGCGACGATGTGGTGGTGAGTTCGGCCGCGGTGACGCCGTCGCCGACGCCACGGAGTCGGGCGCGCAGCATGCGGAAATAGCGATCCCCGACACCGGACGCATCGGCGGCGCGGGTGATGTTCCCGCCGTGTCGGGCGAGGGCGCGCTCGATGTACCGGCGCTCGAATTCCTCGACGACCCGGCGCCGGGCCTCGGGCAGCGGCAGGTCCAGGTCGACGAGCGAGAGGAGCTCTTCGGTCGCGTCGCGCGGGGCCGCGGCCGTCGCACGGCCGAACGCGGGCTCGCCGAGGCCGAACTCGCCGAGGACAGCGTGGCGGGCCAGCGTGTTCTTGAGCTCGCGGACGTTCCCCGGCCAATCGTGGTGCTCGAGCCGCACGAGCAGCTCCGCGGGGATCGGGCCCACGGCGTACGCCTCCCAGAATTGCTCCGCGAGGCGCCGCACCTCGCCCTCGCGCAGGCGCAGCGGTGGGAGCTCGATGCGCGTCACGGCCAGGCGGAAGTACAGGTCGTCGCGGAAGCGGCCCTCGCGGACCATCTGCCGCAGGTCGCGTCGCGTGGCCGCCATGAACCGGACATCGACCTTGATCCGGCGCGAGGAGCCGACGCGGGAGAACTCGGAGCGCTCGAGGGCGCGCAGGAGCTTGGCCTGGAGATCGAGGGACAGATCGCCGATCTCGTCGAGCAGGAGCGTGCCGCCGTCCGCGGCTTCGAACACGCCGATCCTCAGGTCGTCGGCGCCGGTGAACGCGCCGCGCTCGTGCCCGAACAGCGCGCTCTCGGCGAGGTTCGCCGGCAAGGACGTGCAGTCGAGGACGACCAACGGCCCGCCGCGGCGCGGGCCCGCGGCGTGGAGCACCTCGGCGAGGAGCTCCTTGCCGGTGCCCGTCTCACCCTCGATCACCAGCGGCAGCGCGGAGCTGGACAGACGCTCGCAGAGCCCGTGCAACCGTCGCATCGCGGGGCTCCGCCCGAACACGCGGGCGAGGTCGGGGTCCGAGGTCGGCGCGGGGTCGACGGCGTGGGGATCCTGCACGATGGCCCTGTGGCGCGGCGGTGTCGGGGAGGATGAACGTTTCTTTCCGCTGGCGGCAGGCGGCTGCGGGCCCGCGGAAGCGTCGCTTCCGATCCGCGGAGGAACTCCACGGGGATCGCCGCGCATGCTTCTTGCTGGTGGCCGCGCCGGTGACCACGCTTTCGTTCCCGAACGGCTTTCTCTGGGGCACCGCAACCTCGAGCTTCCAGGTCGAAGGCGCGTCGACCGAGGACGGGCGCGGCGAGTCGATCTGGGATCGATTCTGCAGGCTTCCCGGGGCGATCGCCGACGGCAGCGACGGCGCCACCGCCTGCGATCACTACAATCGCTGGCTCGTGGACGTCGCGCTGATGCGCGAGCTCGGCGTCGGGGCCTACCGATTCTCGGTGGCATGGCCCCGGGTCATCCCCGCGGGGCGCGGCCGGGTCGAGCCCGCGGGCCTCGACTTCTACGACCGGCTCGTGGATGGACTGCTCGCCGCCGGCATCGCGCCCTGGGCGACGCTCTACCACTGGGATCTGCCGCAAGCCCTGGAGGACGAGGGGGGCTGGGCCGTCCGCTCGACGGCCGAGGCCTTCGTCGACTACGCCGAGGCCGTCGTGCGGCGACTCGGCGATCGCGTGCGCGGGTGGATCACGCACAACGAGCCGTGGTGCGCGTCGATGCTCGGCTACCGCGATGGGGTCCACGCGCCAGGCCGGCGCGAACCGGGTGCGGCGTTGGCCGCGAGCCACCACCTGTTGCTCTCCCACGGCTGGGCGGTGCCGGTGCTCCGCGCCCACGCGCCGCGGGTGCCGGTCGGGATCACGCTCAACCTCGCGCCGGTGCACGCCGCCTCGCCGAGCCCCGCGGACGCCGAGGCGCGTCGACGGCAGGACGGTCAGTTCAACCGGTGGTTCCTCGATCCGCTGTACGGCCGCGGATATCCCGAGGACATGATCCGCACCTACGTGCAGGAGGGCGTGCTGCCGGGCCGGCCCGAGTGGCTCCTCCCGGGCGATCTCGAGGCCATCGCCACGCCGACCGACTTCCTCGGCGTGAACTACTACTACCGTCAGGTGGTCCGCAGCGATCGCCTCTCCGAGGACGAGAACGCACCGCGCACGGTGATCGAGGCCCCGCGCGCGGAGTGGACGGAGATGGACTGGGAGGTCTATCCGCAGGGGATGTGGGAGCTGCTCGTGCGGCTCCACCTCGACTACGCGCCATCGCGGCTCTACATCACCGAGAACGGCGCGAGCTGGAGCGACGGGCCGGACGAGGACGGCCGCATCGCGGATCATCGTCGCACCGCGTACCTGAGGGATCACCTCGCCGCGTGCCATCGCGCGATCGCCGATGGCGTGCCCCTGGCCGGCTACTTCGCCTGGTCGCTGCTCGACAACTTCGAGTGGCAGCACGGGTATCGCCAGCGTTTCGGGCTGGTGTGGGTCGACTTCGCGACCAAGCGCCGTCGGCTGAAGGACAGCGCGATCTGGTATCGGGGTGCGATCGCCCGCAACGGCGTCGAAGAATGATCATCCACCTCGGCGGGGCGGCGCCACTGAGCCGGCGCAGGTCCCATGCGCGCGCTTCCCGTCGTCTCGCCGCCGATCATTGCCCCCGCCCGACTCCGTGCCCGTGGTGGGGTCGGGCTCGCGGTGATCGTGTCCGGTTGCCTGGCGCCCCTCGACGACGGGGTGGTGGCGGACGACGGGATCGCGACGTCCACGGTCACCGGCGGTGCGGCCGACGGGGATGACGCGCCGGGGTCGTCGAGCCCGGCCGATGGGGGCGGCGACGCGGGCCAGGATGGCCCCGCTGCCGACGCCGACAGCGGAGACCCGAGCGACGGCGCCGAGACGACCGACACCGCGACGGACCCTCCGCCCGTCGCGCCCGATGGCTACACCGTCGTGGGCAACACCGTATTCGACGCCGACGGGCAGCCGCACGTCTTCCGCGGCGTCGCGCGGCCGTCGCTCGAGTGGAGCTCGACCGGCGAGGGGCTGGCGGCGGCCGACTATCAGGCGATGGCGGGCTGGGGCGCGAACGTGGTCCGCATCGCGCTCAACCAGGGCTTCTGGCTCGCGGGATCGTCGGCCCACGACGCCGCGTACCCGTCGCTCATCGATCAGCAGATCGCGTGGGCGCACGACGCCGGGCTCGACGTCATCCTCGATCTGCACTGGTCGGATCGCGGTGATCCGAGTGGCGCGCTGGAGCAGCAGCGCATGGCCGACGCGCGCTCGATCACGTTCTGGTCCGAGGTCGCGGCTCGCTACGCGGACGACGGCCGGGTCCTGTTCGAGCTGTACAACGAGCCCCACGACGTGTCGTGGGCGGTGTGGCGCGACGGCGGTCCCACCGGCGAGGGCTGGGACGCCGTCGGGATGCAGTCGCTCTACGCGGCGGTCCGCGACACCGGTGCGGACAACGTCGTGATCGTCGGCGGGCTCGACTGGGCCTACGACCTGTCCGGTGTCCCGGGCAACGAGATCGACGGCTACAACGTGATGTACGCGACGCATCCGTACGACTTCGACAGCAAGCAGCCGGCGGCGTGGGACGCCGATTGGGGCTTCCTGACGGCGACCCACGCCGTCATCGCCACCGAGTTCGGCAGCTTCGATTGCGATGCGAGCTACTCGGCGGCGCTGCTCGAGTACGCCGCGGCGCGCGAGATGTCGTGGACGGCCTGGGCCTGGTACCCGGGCGGGTGCAAGTTCCCGGCGTTGATCGAGAACTGGAACGCTGCGCCATCGGCTGCGGGCGCCCTGGTCCGAGACGCCCTCATGGGCAACTGATCTGAACCAAACGAGGAGAAGCCAAATGACGATCCAAGCACGCGTAGTCACCCTCTGTGCCATCTCCGGGCTCGTCGCAGTCGCCTGCGACGCCACCCGCAGCTCGAACATGACGACCGCCGGGGCGTCGGCCTCGAACGGGACCGACGGTGGCGGCGACGACGACGACGACTCGGGCACCGGCGGCGGCGACGAGTCGGACGGCGGATCGACGGGCGGTGGCGACAGCGCAGCATCGACGCAGCCCGCCGACAGCGGTGGCCCCGCGGACGATGACGGTGGCGGCGGGGACGGCGGTGAGGTGGTGATCGACGCGGAGAACCTCATCGACGATCTCGAGGACGGCGACGCGGTGATCTACGCGCGCGATGGTCGACAGGGCGCTTGGTACACCTACAACGACGCGACAGCGGGCGCGGTGCAGAACCCCGAGGCGATGACGAGCTTCACCCCGACGGCGGGCGGCGCACCGGCGAGTCCGCTGTTCATGGCGCACAGCGACGGCGCGGGCTTCGCCGAGTGGGGTTGGGGTATGGGCATCGATCTGAACAACGCGGGCGACGACATGGGCGGCCCCGGGCTCCGGATGCCCTACGATGGCTCGGCGCACACCGGCATCGTCTTCCGCGCGCGCGGCGACGTGTCCATCCGCCTGAAGATCCTCGTCGAAGCCATCGTGCCGGCCGACGCCGGAGGCACGTGCGCGGAGATGTGCGAGGACGCGCACGGAAAGATCATCGCGCTCGAGGGCGAGTGGACGCAGTTCGTGGTCCCCTTCACCGATCTCTTCCAGGAGGGTTGGGGCTTCGGTGAAGTCGATCTCGATCCGGCGACGCTCATGTCGATCCAGTTCCAGGTCGCGAAGAGCACGGATGGGATGGTCGAGATCGACGACGTCGGGTTCTATTGATCGCCCGATCGGCGAGCGACCACAGCGGGAGAGAATCATCGCGCGTCGCGGACGACATTCCGATATCCTCGCAACGATGGGGTGTGACGCGCGGCCGCGCTGCGGCGGAGGTCCTTGGTGTTGATCGCGTGGTCGTGCGCCGCGGTCCTGGCGTGCACGTCCCCGCCGGGGGCGTCCGGCGCAGCCCGTGCGGAGAGCATCGTCGTCGTCGGCGTCGCGGCCGATGACGCGCCCTTCTCCGATCCTGCGCTCGACGCCATCCTCGACGCGGGGTTCGTCGGCACGTCGAACACGGCGCAGGTGCGGCCGCTCGAGCCCGGGGCCGATCTGCTCGCCCACATGGAATGGGCGCGGCAGGCCGCGTCCGACGGTGTGCGGGCGGTGTACTGGATCGAGCCCGTCGACGACCAGCGCCACCGCCTCTACCTCTTCGATCCCCGGACCGATCAGGTGTGGGTGCGCTCGCTGCCCCAGGGCAACGACGCCTCCGACGTGCTGGAGACCCTGGGCGCGATGGTCCGCTCCCTCACCGAGGGCCTGCCCGAGGGCACGCCGCGGGGCATGGAGCCGGTCGCGGTCCCCGACGCCGCGCACGAGGTCGTCCCTGCGCCGGCGGCGTCCGACCCGCCGCCGTCGCCGCCCGCGACCCGGTTCCGGCTCACGCTCGGCGTGGCCTACGTCGGCGTCGTGTTCGATCGCCGCGCGCCGTGGCAGAGCGGCGCGGGGCTCGACGTCGACGGCGAGTTCCCGATCGCGGTCTTCGTGCGCGTGGGGGCGGCGGCGGTGCAGCCCGTGCACCTCTCCGATCCGGGCGTCGACGTCTGGCACGTGCCGATCGGGCTCGAGGTCGGCTATCGCTTCCGCCGCGATCGCGCGGTGCGGCCGGAGCTCGGGGTCGGGCTCGGCGTCGATCCGATCGTGTGGCGCGGCCGCGAGGCCGCGGGTCGCTCGGGGACCTCGACCCGCGTGGGTGTCGGGCCGACCGCGGGGCTGCGCGCGAGGCTCTGGCGCGGGCTCGGTCTGCACGTGCGGGTCCACGCGGATGTGTGGCTGCACAACGTGACGCTCGTCGCGGACGCCGCCGACGGCCGGGCGACCGCGCTGCGGCCCCTTCCAGTGGCGGCGGTCACGAGAGCGGGCATAGACTGGCGGTTCTAGCCGGGCCCCCGTGACGTGTCCCTCCCCATCCGCTGCGCGACAGCGCTTCATCCCTTTTGCCCGCCGGGATCCCCCAGGCGACAGGAGAGATGTTCGCCAGCAGCCATGCCTGCGAGGGCCGCGTGCCCACGCCTGACGAACCGGTCGTGTTCGTTGCCGACCTCGAGCTCCTCGAGGCGGTGGCGCGCGGCGATCGGATCGCCGCCGAACGGTTCGCCCGCAGGGTGTTCCCCTTCGTCCGCAAGGTCGCGCGCGCGTTGGTCAGCGATCGTGCCGAGGCCGACGACGCCTGCCAGCTCGCGCTGATCGAGGTGCTGCGGGCCGCGGGCTCGTACCGCGGCGCGGGTGCGATCGAGGCGTGGACGCGGAAGATCGCCAGCCGGGTCGTGATCCGCAGCATGCAGCGGCACCGCGCGCACGACCCCGAGCCCGCCTCGCCCGAGATCACCGACGAGCTCCCCGACGAGGCGCTGGCATCGGCGACGTTCGACGAGCTGCCGCGGCCCCTCGAGGTCTACCTCGCCGAACTCTCCGAGGTGCAGCGCACGGCCCTGGTGCTGCGCCACGCGTTGGGCCACACCGTCCCCGAGATCGCCGAGCTCACCGGTGCACCCGTGCCGACCGTGAAGTCGCGCCTGAAGAAGGCGCACCAAGAGGTGCGGCGGTTGGTGCGTCGCGACGTGACGCTCGGCACGAGAGGAGTCGCGAGTACGTCATGAGCGAGCCCACCGATCTGCGGGACACGCGTTGGCGCAACTTGCTGGATCTCGATGCGGCCGGCGAGCCGCTGTCGGCCGACGACCGAGCGTTCCTCGCGTCCTACGAGCCGCGCGACCCCGAGGTCCGCGTCGAGCAGCGCTTCTACGGCGCCCTCGGCCGCCTCGGCGACGACGACACGATCGACGCGAACGACGAGACGCTGCTACAGGGGGCGCTACAGGGGTTCGATGGCCATGCGCCGGCGCAGATGACCACCGCCATCTCGCGCCGGCGGATCTGGATCGCGGTGGCATCGGGGCTCGCGGCGGCGGGCGTCGCGGGCCTGTGGCGCTGGCTCCCGAACGACGCGGAGCGCGACACGGCCGACGCGCGCACGCCCGTCATCGCGCGCACCGATGTCGAGCCCACGGCCGGCGAGACGGCTTCGCCGCGCGTCGCCGCACCCGATCCGGCCGGCGAAACGAGCACGGGGCCGTCGATCGACACGGCGGCGCCCGTCGCCGAGTCCCCCGTGGTGGTGGACTCGGGCCGGTTCGTCGACGGCAACGGCCTGGTCGTGCCCAAGGGCGGTGCGGTCGACATCGGCCCGGTCACCGCGCAGACCGAGGGCTGCCTCCTCGCCGGCGAGCTCCGCAGCTGCTTCGCGGCCGGCACCCGGATGGAGCTGCGCCAGGGCGGCGACGAGACCGAGTTCGCGATCGGACGTGGGCGCGTGCAGGTGGAAGGCACGACGACCCTCGCCAACGTCGTCTATGTGGTCGCGGGGCAGCGCATCGAGACCTCGGGGCCGACGGTCTTCGTGATCGAGGCGGCCGCGGACGGTCACTGGTCGGCCGACGTGCGCAGCGGCGAGCTGCGGATCGCGGAGCCGGGCGGCGGGGTCTCGGTCGTGAAGGCGCGGACGCGCCGACGCTTCGGCAAGGATCGACCGGCCGTGGCCTCCGCCGCCGATCTGCTCGCGCAGGCGCGGACGCGCCGCGGGGCGGGGGACATCCCCGGGGCGATCGCAGCGTACGAAGAACTCATCCTGCGCTATCCGAACGTCGCGGCGTCGCGCACGGCGATGGTCACGCTGGGGCAGCTGCGGCTCGATCTCGGGCAGGCCAAGAAGGCGCTGCGGTGGTTCGATCGCTACGTCGAAGGCGGTGGAGCGTTGGCCGAGGACGCGCAGTTCGGCCGCATCCGTGCCCTGCGTGCGCTCGGTCGTCGCGCGGACGAGCGCGAGGCCATCGACGCGTTCCTCGCGAAGTACCCCTCCGGCAGTTACGCGGCGAAGCTGCGCGGTCGGTGATGGAGCGGCCGGCGATGCAGCGACGCCCGTGGGTCATGGTTGCCGTGCTGCTCGGCGGATGTCGCAGCGAGTTCGTGATCGGCGTGCAGGACGGCGGGTCCGGTTCGGCGAGCGGCGAGGGCTCGACGACGACGGCGACGACGACCGCGAGCAGCGGCACCGCGTCCCCGGGCTCGAGCGGATCGAGCGGCGCTGCGACGGATACCTCGGGCTCGACCACCGCACCGGACTGTTCGGACGGGGACGAAAGCGACGGCGCTGCGACGCTCGACGGGGGCGGTGGCGAGTCCGATCCGCCGCAGTGCATGGCGCCCACCGGGCACTCGCAGTGCGATCAGCAGGACGCCGATCCGTTCCACGCGCTCGGCCTCGACTGCAGTGGCGGCGTGGACGAGACGACGCCGATCTCCAACGGTCGGCTCATGGCCGATGGGACCACCGCGGTCGTCGCCACGCGGTACGGCGCCGACGGGAACACGCACTGGGGCCCGACCGAGGGCAGCAAGCTCCTCGCGCTCACCACGGGCACCTTCGACGTCGTCGGCGATCACGTCGAGGTCCCGCCGGGGCGCACGTGGGGTCGAGGCGGCGACAATCCCAATCCGAGCGGCGAGCTCCCGCCGCCGATCGTTCCGAGGGCCGGCCCCTCGCCCGATCCCTGCGACGTGCCGTTCCGCGACTGCGATGACACGCGCGATTGCTCCGGCACGCTCCCGGGCCTCTGGGACGACGCCGGAGGTGTCGCGCATGATGTGGCGTGGTTCACGTTCGACGTCGCCGTGCCCCTGGGGACGTTCGGGTACCGCGTCGATGTGGCGTGGTTCAGCGCCGAGTACCCCGAGCTCGCGGACGCACCGGCCTCCGACGTCCTGGTCTGGTGGCAATCGTCGGAGGCGTTCACCGGCAACATCGCGACGATCGGCGCCGCGCCGCTCACCGTCGCCGGGTTGGCGGAGACGATTGCGACCTCGGGCTTCGTCGGCAACGCCCCCGAGCTCGTCGGCACCGGCTACGAGAGCACCGAGGTCGACGCCTGCGAGACGCCGTGGGTCGGGTATCCCGCAGGCCAGTGCCCCAACGCCGGCGCCACGGATTGGCTCACGCTCGAGGGCATCGCCCACCCCGGCGAGATCCTCACGACGAGCGTGGCGCTGTTCGACGTCGGCGGGACCGACATCGACACCGCCGTGCTCGTCGACAACTGGCGGTGGAGCTGCGCGGGCTGTGTGCCGGGCGAGAGCTGCGGGGTCGGGCCCCGGGTCACGCCGTAGTTCCCCCGTGGCGAAGGCTCGCGCGGCCGCGAAACGGAAATCATCCTCCGCGCCCTTGGGGGCCCACAACGCGGGCGAACGGTACTCCGTCGCCCATGAACCCGCCGGCCGAATTCCCCGACCGCACGCGCCGAAGCGGCATCGCCGTGCGGGGCCCGCTCGCCTGGGTCCCGACCGCGTACCTCGCCGAGGGCATCCCGTTCGCGATGGTGATCTGGTGCGCGGGGACCATGTTCAAGGATCTGGGCCACAGCGACAGCGAGATCACCGTCGCCACCGCGGCCGTCGGGATCGCGTGGTCGCTGAAGCCCCTGTGGGCGACGTTCCTCGACCTCTATCGCAGCAAGCGGTGGTTCGTGGTCGCGATGCAGCTCGCGATGGCCGCGCTGCTCGCCGGCATCGCCCTGGCGCTGCTGGTGCCGGGATACTTCCCCATGGTCATCGGCGGGCTCTGGCTGCTCGCCTTCGCGTCGGCGACGCAGGACATCTGCATCGACGGTCTGTACATCACGGCCCTCGACGCGCGGCAGCAGTCGGCGTGGATGGGCGTGCAGGGGATGTGCTGGAACGTCGGGCGCATCTTCGCCACCGCGGTCGTCGTCGGCGCGGCCGCGTGGCTGCAGAGCGAGGGGTTCGAGCCTAAGTCGTCGTGGATGTGCGCACTCGGCCTCAGCTCGACCACGATGGCCGTCCTGGCCGTGTACCACCGCTTCGCGATGCCCATCGGCGCGCGGGGCTCGTTCGTGGGTGCGCCGAGCAATGCGCGCGAGGTCTTCGCCACGTTCGTCGACACTGCCCGCGCGTTCCTGAAGAAGGACGCGATCGGCGGGATGCTGCTGTTCGTGTTCCTCTACCGCGCGGGCGAGGGCTTCCTGCTGGTCGAGGCGCCGCTGTTCCTGCAGGCACCCGTGGCGGACGGCGGCGTCGGCCTGGCCCTGACCGAGAAGTCGCTCATCGACGGCACCGTGAGCACCCTCGTGAGCGTGGTCGGTGGGCTGCTCGGCGGCGCCTTCGCGGCGCGCTACGGGCTGCGCCGCGTGCTGCTCGTGCTCGCCCTCGCGATGAACGTGCCCCACCTCTGCTACCTCGTGCTCAGCCAGTTGGCGGCTGAAGGCACCGCACCGCCGACCTGGTCGGTCTACGTATTGGTGAGCGTCGAGAAGTTCGGTTACAGCTTCGGGTTCATCGGCAACATGCTCTATATGATGCAGCAGATCGCGCCCGGCCGGTACAAGATGGCGCACTATGCATTCTCGACCGCGCTGATGAATCTGGTCCTGGTCCCGACGCAGATGGCGAGCGGACCGCTGGCCGACTGGCTCGGGTATCGGAACTTCTTCCTGTTCGTCATGGTCGCGTCGATCCCGAGCGTGCTGGTCGCGTGGAGGGCACCGTTTCCCCACCGCGACCAGGGCTGACGGGTGCCCCGCCCCGGGGTGCGAACTCGCGTCACGGGATGTAGACGATGCGACACGACGCGGGGCAGTCGTCGTCGTCGATGAAGTTGCCGTCGTCGCAATCCTCGAACTCCTCCTGGACGACGCCGTCGCCGCAGAACTCGTCGAGCTTGCAGCCGGGTCCGCACTCGCCGTAGCCGCCGGCGTTCGTGCCGTCGTCACATTCCTCGCCCAGCGTCGCGATGCCGTCGCCGCACAGCGAGCTGCATTCGCTGCGCGAGGTGTCGAAGCCCGCGAGCGTGAGTCGGAACGACGACCCCTCGGTCTTGCGCTCGGCGTGGAAGACGTTGACCCGGTAGGCCTCGCCGTCGGTCAGCTCGAATTCGCCGGCGGTCGCGGGCCCGATGTTGACCGCGCCGTCGATGGGCACGTGGATGCCCCCGAGGTCGACCGCGAGGTGGCCGTTCACGAACACCCAGACGTCGTCGTCGCCCGTGAACTCGAGGGTCGCGGGATTCGCCGCGTCGTAGATGAACCAATAGGTGATCTCGGTGGTGAAGTGGAAGTTGTGGGTGACGTCGTTGCCCAGCACCTCGCTCTCCCACGGCCACCCCGGATACCCGTATTGCTCGGGGATCTTGGCCCCGTAGAACTCGTCGCCGACCTCGTCGATGGGGAAGAACAGGGGCGTCCCGTCGTACTCGGTCACCGTCGCCGTGCATCCCACCGTGGCGTCCCAGGGGCACGGGATGCAGCCCATGTCGGCACATTCCGCGACGGTCGCAGCCGCCCACTGATAGTTGCTGGTGGCGATGAATCGCTCGCCATTCGGGCCGAAACGATTGACGTACCCGCCGTTGCCGTCCTCGTACAGCACCAGGCTCCCGACGACCGTGGTGTTGGTCCCGGGCACGTCGCGGTACCAGTCGGTGAAATCGGAGGCGGTCGCGCAGCTCCCCGAGGCCCACTGCGGCTTGACCTCGTCGTCGACGGTCGGCGCGACCATGTCGTGGGTCGCCTTGGTCGCGGCGTTCACCGGAGGGTTCCCGTCGGTGACGCATCCATACGCGGCGTCGGGCTCGAAATCGGGGTGCTCGGACCCGAAGTTGCGGTACAGGGCGTGGACCCGGAGGACGCAGGCGTCGTCGACGAGCTCGCAGGCATCGCTGGGCGCACAGTCGAACCCAGCCTCGACCGTGCAGGCGGCGGAGCACCCGTCGCCGTCCTGGTGGTTGCCGTCGTCGCACGCCTCGCCGAGGACCAGGCCGTCGCCGCATTCGGAGGTGCATGCGCCGATCGGTGGGCACGCGGGCTCGCGTTGGCAGAGCTCGTTGCAGCCGTCCAGCGGTGTGTCATTCGAATCGTCGCAGCTCTCGGCACCCTCCACCACGCCGTCGCCGCAGGTCGTCGGGGTGCAGACGCTGAGCGGCTCGCCCTCGCACTGGAAGCCGATCTCCACCTTGCAGGTGTCCGAACAGCCGTCGCCCGCGTCGAGGTTGCCGTCGTCGCAGAGCTCCGGGAGGATCACGAAACCGTCGCCGCAGCGGGCGAACAGGCGGCACGGCTCGCCGGGGGGCGTGCAGAGGTAGCCCGGGGCCACGGTTTGGCAGTCGCCGGAGCAGCCGTCGCCGTCCTCGACGTTGCCGTCGTCGCAGGCCTCGTCGCTGGTGAGCAGGCCGTTGCCGCAGGTCCCGGTGGCCCCGTCGTCGCCCGCGCTGGTGTCGGAGACCGGGCCGGTCTCCGTGCTCGGGCCGCTGGCGTCGTCCCCGGCCGTACCCACCCCCACGGTGGCGTTCTCCCCCCGAGGGTCCACGGCACAGGCCCAACCGACCGCGAGCAGGACACTTCGGCGCACGAGCGGCAACGACTTCCGCATGGTTCGACCCTCGGCGCCTGGGGGCACGCCGAGCGGGGGAGCGGATGAACTTTTTTCAGCGCGGTTCCGCCGGCGGGAGGTCGCGGACCCGCTCGTCGAGCCATCACACGGCGGGCGTTACAGGCAGGCGTCCTCCGCCGGCGCGCAGTCGGCCACCTCGTCGATCGGGTAGTCGGCGAAGCACTCCACGTACGTGTTCACCTCGCCGATGCACTCGTCGAAGAAGATCTGCAGCTGCTCGTCGGTGCACGGGATGTCGAAGTCGATGTCCGCGCAGATGCAGAGGTTGTACGCGCCGTCGTAGCAGACCTCGTCGGCGTAGCCCTCGCACAGGCACGCGTCGGCGCTGGCGCAGCCCGGCGAGAGGTAGCCGGTCAGCGCGCAGGCATCCGCGCAGCTCGACTGCTGCCACACGCCACCCACGCAGGTCTGCAGCTCGGCATCGAGGCAGTAGTTGTCGCCCTCGAGGCACTCGGGCGGCGCCATCGTCGTCTCGGACGAGCCGCCGCTCGAGCTCTCGTCGTCGCCGGAGGGTGCGGTCGTGCTGGAGCTCTCCGTCGACGACGGCGCGTCCGTGCTGCTGCTGCCGTCGTCGGACGTCGCGGTGGTCGGGGTGTCCGTGGTGCCCGGGCCGCTCGATTCCCCCGGCCCCGTGTCGACGTCCACCGGCGCGACGCAGAGATCGGACAGGCACACCAGCCCGTCGAGGCACGCGCCGGCCATGCAGGCGCAGGCCTCGTAACCGGGGGTGCAGGCCGACGGGCCGGTGCCGTCGCTCGACGAGGTGTCGCCGGTCGCGGTGGCTTCGCCCCCGCCGCAGGCCGCCAGCACGAGGATGAGGAGGAGGTGCTCGGAGTATTTCATGACGCCCAGACATCAGGTGCGAACGGCTGGCCGTTCGATCCCTGGGGCGCGTCGGAATTCTTCCGGGCCGCCTCAGCCCTCGGGCTCGAACGTTTCGCAGGCGACGTCGACCAGCGCGACCGCGTCGGCGAAGAACGGGCCGTAGTCGGGGGCGCAGACGCTGCCCCACAGGCCGCGGGTGCCCCACGACTCGGCGAAGGCGATGAGGCGTGGCGAGTATTCGCCGCCGTTGCTGCCCGGGACGCTGTCGGGGGGGCACACGGCGCCCGGCAGGCCGGTGTCGCCGACGAGGCCCAAGACCACGAGCGCCGTCTCGTTGCCGCCCTTGCGCGCCAAGAGGGCGTCGTACCAGGCCGCGGGATCGCCCATCGACTCGTCGTCGTCCTCCTCGTCGGTGATGAAGGTGACGACCAGCACCGCGTCGTCGCGCAGGAAGCCCTCGTTGCAGCCGCCCGGCCCGACGAGCTCCGGGGCCAGTGAAGCCAGCACCGCGTCCATCGTGCGCTCGGGGTTGTTGCCGTCGTAGAGGTTCGCGACGCACCCGAACGCGGCGGCGGGATCGGGCTGGGTCGCGTCGAACCACCGCTTGCCGTCGGTGATGCCGCACGACGCCCGCGCGTCGGTGCCGTCGTGATCGATCCCGGCGCCGAGCGTGCCGTCGCAGGTGTCGGGCACCGGGAGCATGCCGCAGGGCCAGCCCGACTCGGGCTCGAGCACGCCGCAGGGCTCGTCGGGGGCCTCGCCGACGCAGTCGCCCGAGTAGCACTCGGTCAGCTCCTCGTCCCACTTGTCCTCGGGATCGGTGTCGACCACCATCACGTGGTAGTTGTCGACGACCTCGCCCTCGATCGTGGCGATGAACGACGGGAAGCTCGTGGCGAGGTTCTGCTGCTCGTCGCCCATCGAGATCGAGTTGTCGATCACGAACAGGAAGTCGACCTTGTCGCAGCCGCTGCCCGCGGGCCCCTCGTCGGCGGCGGTCATGCCGTCGGGCGTGTCGAACTTGAAGCCAGTGCCCTCGGATGCGTCCGCGGCGTCGTCGCCCGCGGTGGCGCTGCCCGAGCCCGAGCCGTCGGCGGCGCTCGCCGACTCGGGCTGCGCCGAGGCCGGGCCGCCGTCGGTGCCCGACCCGCCCGTGCCGAAGACGCCGACGCTGTGCGCGTCCGAGCCGCACGCCGCCAGGGTGCAGACGGGGACCAAGGTCGAGACGAAGCCGCGTGTGGACATCATTCCGTCTCTGCCTTGGCCGCCGGGGTCCGGGATCGTTCGCGCCGAGGCGCTGGTCGATGCGGCGTTCTACGTAGGCTCGCGGGTCGCGGAGAACCGCACGCCGGGGAACCGCTTCGACGCTGCGCTCCAGCGTGCCCCCGACGGCGCCACGGCACCCCCGCGTGCTACTCCGGGCAGACCGGCTCGTCGTCGATGCATGCGGCGTCGTCGAGCGGCGGGAAGTCGACGCTCGGCAGAATGCCCACCTTCGGAATCAAGCACCCGCGGAGGGAGTCGAGGTCTCCCGCGGCGATGCACGCGTCGAAGAACTCCGCCGGCCTGCGCGCGCGATGACTCTCGATCACCCAGACGTTGAGGTCTTCACCGTAGTCGAGCGAAGCGACGATGCCATCGTCCAACACGGTGTACGTCACCGCGCCGCCAATCGTCACTTCCTCTGCGGGTCCCGGGACCCAGAGCCTATAGTGCCCGGGGGTGCCGTTCGCCAACGCCTCGGCGACACACAGCGCCGCCTCCGTCACCGCCGCGACCTCTTCGTCGGTGGGAGGTTCTTCGCTGCTGTGTGTCGGGCCGGGGTCCTCCACCACGCTGCACGGGCTAGGCGCGCCGGGACACGTCATCGGGGTCCAACTCGGGGACGGTGCCCACTCATTGTGCCCTTCGAACGAGCGATCCCAGCATCCCCCGTCGACCGTCGTCGATTCGCCCGCCGAGTCGACCGGATCGGTGGGGTCGGCATCGGAGTCGGTTGCCGACGCGTCTGCCTGGCTGGCGTCGTCGTCGTCGTCATCTGCACCGCAACCGACGGCGAGGCTGCCGGCCAGCGAGACCACGACGAGAACCCTCGCCCAGCCCTCAGACGGTGCGTCGGCCGGGCGCGTTGGCGCAGACTCTGTGGAACGCTTCGAACAAAGCAATCTAGTCTTCATCAGGTTCAGCCCTTCGGGTGCAGGTCGAGGTCGTCCAACGGAGACGTCGACCGTCTGCGAACGTAGAGTCGCGTGGCACGGCGAATCGATCGCTCGCGCGCGCTCTCGATCATCCTGCGCGAACGCGCCAGTGACTCGGCGACCCCAAAGGGCGGTGCGTTCCTCACGCAGCGCGGGTCTACGTATGCTCGCGGGTCGCGGAGAACCGGACGTCGGGGAAGCGCTCCTCGACCTTCTGCAGGTTCCACTTGTTCGGGGCCAGGTAGGCCAGGTCGCCGTGGGCGTCCATCGCGAGGTTCATGTCGTTCTTGCGCTGGAACTGCTCCATCAGCTTGCGCACGTCCTCGACCGACTTGCCCTCGGTCTTCGGCGTGATCCACCGCGTGGTCGTGAACTCCACGGCCTCGTAGTCGGCCTCGACCGCGTACTCGTGGAGCAGCCGGTGCTTCATCACCTCGAGCTGCAGCTGGCCGACGACGCCGACGACGTAGTCGCTGCCGAGCAGCATCTTGAACACCTGGATCGCGCCCTCCTCGGCGAGCTGCTCGAGCCCCTTGCCCAGGGCCTTGGCCTTGAGCGGGCTCTTCAGCACGACGCGGCGGAAGATCTCCGGGGCGAAGCTCGGGATGCCGGTGAACCGCAGCAGCTCGCCCTCGGTGAAGGTGTCGCCGATCTTGATCGTGCCGTGGTTGGGCAGGCCGATGATGTCGCCGGCGTAGGCCTCCTCGACGATCTCGCGGTTGGCCGCGAAGAACGTCGTGGCGTTGCCGAGCCCGACCTCGCGGCCGAGCCGGCAGTGGTACGCCCGCATCCCCCGGGTGAAGCGCCCCGAGCAGATGCGCAGGAACGCCATGCGATCGCGGTGCTTGGGATCCATGTTCGCCTGGATCTTGAACACGAAGCCCGAGAAGCCCGACTCGTTGGGATCGATGTCGCGGGTCGGCACGGGCTCGCCGGGCGCCGGAGGCGTGACCGCGGCCGGGCCCGTCACCGCGGCGCGGCCCTGCGGCGGCGGAGCCAGGCGCAGGTAGGTCTCGAGCAGCTCGCGCACGCCGAAGTTGTTCATCGCCGAGCCGAACAGCAGCGGGCTCTGCCGACCCTTGTGGAACTCGGCGGCGTCGAACTCCGGGGCCGCGCCGGCGAGCAGCTCGAGCTCGGCGCGCAGCTCCTCGGCCTGATCGGCGCCGAGCATCTCGTCGAGCTTGGGATCCTCGGGGCCGGTGACCGGCACGCCGGCCTCGGGCCACTGATCCTCGACGTGCTTGTCGGCATAGCGGAAGAGGTGCACCTGGTGGTGGACCAGGTCGTAGACCCCGCGGAATCGCTTGCCCATGCCGATGGGCCAGGTCATCGGCACGCACTTGATCGCGAGCTTGGCCTCGACGTCGTCGAGCAGCTCGATCGGCGTGCGGCACTCGCGATCGAACTTGTTCACGAAGGTGACCACCGGCGTGTCGCGCAGCCGGCAGATTTCGATGAGCTTCTCGGTGCGGGACTCGACGCCCTTGGCCCCGTCGATCACCATGAGCGCGGCGTCGACCGCCGTGAGCACGCGGTAGGTGTCCTCGCCGAAGTCGGCGTGGCCGGGCGTGTCGAGCAGGTTGACCTCGAACGGCGGGGTGCCCTGGTCGGCCTCGGGGAGGCTGTACTGGAAGCTGAGCACGCTCGTGGTCACCGAGATGCCGCGCTCCTGCTCCATCGCCATCCAGTCGCTGACCGCGTGCCGCGACGATCGCCGCGCTCGCACGGCGCCGGCGATCTGGATCGCGCCGCCGAAGAACAGCAGCTTCTCCGTGAGCGTGGTCTTGCCGGCGTCGGGATGGCTGACGATCGCGAAGGTTCGGCGTCGGGCGACGTGCCCCGCGATGTCGGAGTCGGACGGTTCGGTCATGGCGAGCCGGGCGAGGAGAGAACAAATCCGCGGTCGCCACAAGCGGCCGAGGGCGCGCCGCACTCTCGCGTGCAACGCGCCCCCGGCAGGAGGCCGAAATCCGGCGCTTGGGGGGCGACTCAGATCGTCCAGAACACCTTGGCGAGCCGCACCGAACCCCCGTCGACGACGACCGGGAACGTCTTGGTCCCGCTCGGGGTGCGGACCTCGAGCGTGGCGCGGACGGGCGCGAGCCGGGCCCCATCGCTCGCACCGTTGCGCGTCACTTCGACGAACACCGACTTCTTCACCCGCGACAGCGCGACCTCCTCGAAGCCCGCCGACTCGCGGACGGTGAGCCCCTTGGGGTTGCTCGCCGAGAGGCGGTGACCGCCGGCGTCGACGATCGCGATGTCGAGGTCGTCCTCGCCGGTCCACGTCAGCGACGCCCGGAGCTGACCCTTGGCCGCGCCGGGGATGGCGAACGATGTCGACAGAGCGGCCTCGGTCGCCGCGAGTGACGACAGGTGCTTGGTCGCTCGACCGCGGGCGTCGGCGAGCACGGTCCGCGCCGCCGGGGTGCGCCCCGCCTGGTGCAGGCACTTCGCCAGCCTCGCGTGGTGATCGGCGTCGCTCGGATCGATGCTGACGATCGCGCGGCGGTGCGAGCACGACCGCCGGAGATCGCCCTTGTTCTCGAACGCCCGCGCCAACGCGTCGTGCGTCGAGCTCGAGAACGGGGTGATCTCGAGGGCGCTCGCGTAGGCCCGCGGCGCGATCGGATCGCCCTGCCCGGCGAGCACGTCCGCGAGCGACGTGAGGGCAGGGGCGTGGTCGGGATCGGCGTCGGCCCAGGCCCGGGCGAACGCGAGCGCGTCGGCGTGACCGACCCGGATCGCCGCGCGAACCAGGCCGCCGTGCGACGAGCGACGCGTGGTGTCGGCGGCGACGCTGCGGCGGAGCGACTCGATGAGCGAGAGGTTCTTGCCCGAGGGCGGAGCGGCGGCGGCGACCTTGAGCCGCGGCTGCGGCCGCCAGTGTCGGCGTGAGGAGCGGCCGCCCCACGGGTCACCGGCCCACGAACCGCCGCCGCCGAAGTCGTCGATCTTGCGGTCCTCGCCCTGCCACGCGCTGCCGCCGGACGGCTTGGTCGCGGGCATGGGCTCCTTCTTGGCCTTGGCCGGCTCGGCGCTCGGCGGCGGTGGGGCGAAGCCGCCGCCCTTGTCCGCATCGCCCTCGGCCTCGGACTCGCCATCATCGCCGAGCGCGAGATCCTTCTCGACCTCGTCGCGGGGCAGCTCCTTCACGCGAGGGACCTCCTCGCCGGCGAACGGATCGGTGGGCCCACTCGCCGGCGCCGGATCCGGCGACGGCGCGCGCGGTGTCGGGGTGACGACGCTCGGCGCGTCCTTCGGCCCGTCGAAGAACTCGGGCGCACCCCCGGGGGCCGCGCTCGGCGCGACGCCCTTCGTCGCGGTGGCGCCACGGGCCGCCGTGTTGTCGAGCTCTTCGGTCGGCTTGGCTTCGCTCGCGGCGTCCTCGGACTTGGGCGCGTCGAGCTTGCCCGCCAATCCCGCGGCGACCTCCGCGGTCTTGGGCGCGTCGAGCTGGCCCTTCCACCGATCGGTGTCCGCCACCGTGCGCACGACGTTGAACTCGCGGAACATCGCGTCGTTCTCGAGGACGAGCAGCGCGGTGAACCGCGACAGCACCGTGTAGTCCTTCGACAGCGCGACGATGCGATCGTGGGCATCGAAGCCCTTGGTCTTGGTCAAGTGGGCGATCTCCATCGTCGCCCACGTGCGCGGCAGGTGCCGGAACGCCTCGGGGGCGGCGGTGCGCGACGCGGTCAGATCGACCGCGAACTTGGCCTCGATGGGCCCGGTCGGCCCGTCGGCGAGGAGGCGGACGTCGCCGCGCACCGGATGGGCGAGCTTACCGGTCACCACGAGCTCGTCGCCGGGGCGCAGGCCCGCGACCTCGTTGTGCCGCACGTCGACGAGACCATCGGGCGTCTCGATGCGGAGGTTGCGGGCGAGCGGCACCTCGGCGCGCAACCGCAGCTCGCGGACCAGCTCCGCGAGGTTGTCGCGCGCATCGACCTGCACGACGTCGCCGCCGGTCGCCTCGACCACGGCGTTCAACGCGACCAGATCCGCCCGGGCCCCGAGGGCGAGGGCCTCGACGCGGACGTCGGGGATCGACTCGCGCACCAAGGTCGCGAGCTTGTCGGGCGCGAGCTCGCCGGAGCTCGGGGCGCCGTCGCCGAGGTAGACGATGACCTTGCGCGCGTCGGCGCCGCCCGAGCGCGCCAGCGCGTCGCCGGCCTCCGCGAGC
The DNA here is from genome assembly GCA_044344875.1 of Nannocystaceae bacterium. Taxonomy (GTDB): domain Bacteria; phylum Myxococcota_A; class Polyangia; order Nannocystales; family Nannocystaceae; genus Xiheibacterium. The sequence goes on along the minus strand of JBIJCC010000111.1, from coordinate 11,187 downwards.
ATGCCGCCCAGATCGCTGGCGCCGGCGAGGTCCTGGTCCTCGAGAAAGCGCCGCGTCGCCTCGACCGCCGGGGCCGAGGGCGTCTGCAGCCCGGTCGGCAGCTCGTCGCACGCGGTGTCGCAGGCGAGGACCGTGAAGCGGTCCTGGCTCTCCATGCCGCCGGTCATCGCCTCGACCATGCCGCGCGCCACCGTCCAGAGCTCGGGCGTGGTGCTGTGGCTGCGGTCGACGACGAACGCGAAGTGGATCGGCCGCTCGTCCTTGCCGAACTCGAGCTCGGGCTGCAGCGCGAGCATGAAGTACGCCTGGCCGTCGCGATCGAGGTGCGTCTGGCTGTGGACGGTCTGCTCGGACTTCGCCACGGGCAGATCGACGCCGAGGTCGTAGGTCGGCTGGAAGTTGGTCTCCTCGGTCGAGAGCTGGATGACGTCGCCGGTGTCGCGGCGAGCCAGCGCCAGCATCGGCGTCTCGATCTCGTCGAGCTTGCTGGTGTCGAGGGCGTTCTTGTCGACGTTCACCGCGAACGAGAAACGATCGATCGTGGTGCCCGACGCCCCGGTGCCGCCCAGCGGGAAGCGATAGCGGACGTCGTCGCCGACCACCGGGAGCACCTGCGTGTACGACAGCTTCACGCGCCGCTCGCCGCGGCCGGGGATGGGGAAGAGGCGGAGCTTGAACACGTTGCCGCGTTCCCACTCGAGCAGCGCCGGATCGCGGGGCACGGTCGCATCGACGATCTGCTGGAAGATCTGCCGCGCGCGCTGCTTCTCGACGATCTCGCCCTCCATCCACCGATTGCCGACCAGCAGCTGCAGCCCAGAGATCGAGCCGTCGCCGGGCAGGGGAAAGCGATAGATGCCCTCGAGGACGGCGGGGCGCTCGTTGAAGAACGCCTGCTCGATCTCGGTGTGGGCCATGCGGCCGCTGATGTTCACCGTGACGCGCTGCTCGGTGAGGCGGATCTTCTGGCCCAGCTCGTTCTGCGAGCCGGGCACGCGCGCGGTCAGACTGCCGACGCCGCGCGGCACCGCATCCACGGCGAGGGCGGCCTGCTCGAAGGCCCGCGACCAGCCGGTGTCGGCGAGGGGCTGCAGGCTGAGCTCGGGCTGCGACGGCCGCTCGGGGCTCGCCAGCGGCGTGGTCAGCCGCTCACCCGCGCCGAGCTCGACGCGCTGACCGTTGGACTCGACGATGGCGCGGCCGTGCACGACCGCGACGTGGCGATTGGTCCTCGCGTGCACGAGCTGCACCTCGCCGCCCTCGACGCGGATCGTGTCGTCGCCGGCGCGCAGCGCCAGGCCACCGCTCGTGCGCGCGTCGACCAACGCGACGACCTCGCCCCGCGTCACCGTGACCTCGCCGCCGGGGCTCGGCACGACCAGCGCGGTGTCCTCGTTGAGTCGCAGTCGCGCGCCGCCCTCGAGGGCGAGCTCGGCGAGCGTCCCCTTCGGCGTCTCGATCGCTTGGTTGGCCTCGAGCTTGGCGGCCTTCCCGAGAAAGGTCCCCTCGGCCAGGCCCGGCGATCGCAGGCCCCCCGGCCCGCTGACCGCCGTGACCTCCGCGGCCCGGGGTCCGGCCGCGGCGTCCACGAGCGCCGATGCCGACCCGGCCTGGGCCCCGAGCTGCTCCGCCGGCACCTGGTTGCATGCGGCCGGGTTGACGGCCAGGAGCACGGCGGTGGTGAGCGCGAAGGGCGAGCGGCCGAGGGGTCGACGATGCATGGGTGAGCCTTCCGAGACGGGCTGGACGTCGTCACAACGCACGGCCACCGCGGCGGGTCTCGGAACGCAGCCCGCCGGGAGCCACTTACATCGGCCGGCCTGTGGGGTCTACCGGGCCCGGATCGTCGGCTTTGGGCGGCAAACATGACAAGACCGGGCGGCTCGACCTACCCTCGTCCCCGGATGCTGAGCCCGCGCGAGTCGTTCCTCGCCCAAGTGCGCACGCCGGACGTCGACACCGAGGTGTTCGACCTGCGGCAGAACCTGACCAACCTCAAGCGTGAGGCTTTGGCCCAGGTCACGGCGGTCGACGAGGCGCGCGCGCGCCTGGTGATGCCGGGGCTGTACGAGCAGATGGTCCAGCTCGAGGTCCAGCTCGCGGGCCACGTCGGCGTCGGCGTCGCGCTGGCGCTGTCGGTGCTCGACGAGCACAACACGGGCGCGTCGCTCTCGCTGTTCGATCGCGAGCTCCGCGAGCAGATGAGCGACACCGCGACCGCGATGGCGACGCGGCAGGGCTCGCGACTGGCGAAGATGCTGGCGCAGATCGAGGCCCAACGGCTCATCTGGCGCCACAGCCACGAGTTCATGTCGTGGCTCGCGTTCCGCCGCGGCGACGAGCGCTACCCGGCGAAGGATCGACTCGAGCGCCTCGACGCGTTCGGTGTGCAGTCGCGCCTGCTCGAGGCCCGACAGGTCGTCATCGGCTACACCGGCGTGCGGCTGTCGGCCGCGCTCGAGGGCGCCGATCGCTTCAACCTCGGCAACCGCTGGCGGCTTTCGGCCACGCCCGAGCACGCGCTCGAGCGCTACGTCTGGCCGCTGCTGTCGTACCTGCCGGCGACGACCGTGAAGATCGAGCGCTTCCGCTGGGAGTACGACACGATGGTCGAGAGCGGCGCGCCCGAGCCGATCCTCGAGGGCGAGCGGGGCAAGCTCGCCGGCATGCTCGATGCCCAGTTCTCCGAGGCGCTCACCGACATCCCCGACTCGGCCCGCGCCGGCATGCTGTAGCGTTTCCTGCCGCGGAGCAGCCCGCGGGACTCGCGATCGCACGGCGCGTCAGGAGCGAAGCGATGGGAAGGGGGAGGCTCCGGCTGGGCTCTGCCCAGCTGGAGGGGGAAGCCGGAGGCGTCCCCTGAAAGCGAAGGAGCGAAGCGATGGGAAGGGGGAGGCTCCGGCTGGGCTCTGCCCAGCTGGAGGGGGAAGCCGGAGGCGTCCCCTGAAAGCGAAGGAGCGAAGCGATGGGAAGCCGGAGGCGTCCCCTGATCAACCATTCCCGAGCTTCGCGAGGAAGGCTTCGATGTCGATCGGCGGTTGGACGCCGCTCGTCGCGAACTCCTCCTTGGCGAGGACGCCGTGGCCGTGGGCGATCTGGTACTCGCGCAGGCGGACGTCGAGCATCGCGGCGAAGAAGTAGCGCAGGCCCCGGCGCATGGCGTCGGGCTCGTTGTCGATGCGTGCGAGCAGGGCGTCGCGCACAAGCTGGATCTGGTGGGGCTCGGTCGCGAGCACGAGGAGCTCTTCGAGGTTGCCCGCGGCGACCCGGGCCGTCTCCGCGTCGAGGGCCCCGTCGAGCAACAGCTTGGTGATGCCGCGCTGCAGGCCGGTGATCGCGGCCTCGGTGTCGGCGCCGAGGTCGAGCTCGGCCCGCGCGAGGATCGACGCGGTGTGCGTCGGGTCGAGCTCGAGCGCCGCCTCGTAGTGCGTCCGCGCGGCCTTCGGCTGCTTGCGCGCCCGGGCGATCTCCCCCTGGAGGAACCGCGCCTCGGCCTGGTGCTGCCGATCGCCGAGGTCCGTGTACATCGCGACCGCGGTCTTCGCCAGCTCGTCGGCCTGCTCGAGCTCGCGCTGCTCGAGGGCGATCGCGGCGAGCATGAACGTCACCGCGGGGTGATCGAAGCCGCCCTCCTGCGCCTGCAGCAGGAACGGTCGCGCCGCGCTCCCCGAGAAGCGGGTCATCTGCACGCCAGCCCACATATAGGCGAGGTCGGGCGTCAGGTGCCCCTCGGCGGCGAGCGTGGCGAGGTCGCCCTCGACGACCTGCTGCGCCATCTCGGCGACGCGCTCGTTGGCGGCGCACTGCTGCGCGAACCCGGCGACGCGCGCCCGGGCGATGCGTGCCTGCGTCGACAGGGCCGGCTCGCCGGAGTCCACCGCCGCGTCGAGGTTGACGAGCGTGGCCTCGACCGACACGTCGCCGGGTTCGACGCGGGTGTTCTCGGAGTAGTCGGCCTGGCGGTCGGTGGGGCTCGGCGTCGTGCCGTCGGAGAGTCGCAGCGCGACGCCGCGGATGCACAGGGTGAAGTGCAGGGCGACGACGTCGCCGCGCGCGACCGCGATCCAGTGGTGGCCCGCGCCGCCCGACGCGTCGGCGAGGGCACGATCGGCGCTCGCCGCCTTGCCGTCGCGCAGCAGCGCCGAGGCGCGCTCGATCGCCGCGACCGCGGGATCGGGCGCGTGGTCCTTGGCGATCGTGACCAGGGGTCCGAGGTCACGCCAGGCCTGCCAGTTGCCCATGGCCGTCGCGCTGTTCGTCGCCGCCCCCGCGGGAACCCGTATCCGACACCCGACGGTGCCCAGCGAGAGCAGCGTGCACAGCAACCATCCGATTCGAGCGGGGCGTGTCATCGAGAGCGCTTCGTCAGAGTCGATCGCACCACCGCATCGCGGCGTGGCGGGCCAGGGGGCTGGCGGCGGTGGTGGCAAGGCGTCGCAGGGATTCGGGGCCGAGCCAGGCCAGGCCCTCCCGATCGACGCGCTCGGCGAGCAGGTCGCCGGCCGCGATCGAGTCGAGCAGCCAGCGCTCGGCTTGATCGCTCGCCACCGTGTAGATCGCCGCGGGGACCCCGAACCACGCCTGGCCCACCGCCCGGATCGCCGGCGAGTGGTGCTCGAGCAGCAGCGGCAGGACCAGCGCGAGATCGTCCGGGGACGCCGCCGCGAGGGCCTGCGGGCCCGGCTGGCGCAGGGTGGCGACATCGAGCCCGAGCACCGTCGCGACCCCCTCGAGGAGATCACGGTCGTCGAGGCCGAGGCGCTCCAGGGCGTCGCGCAGGGCGTCGCGGCGCGTCGGCGATCCGCGCTCGGGGAGCGCGAGCTGGGCACGACCGCGCGCCAGCAGGTCGCGCAGCCAGTCCCAGCGTTGACGCAGCGAGCGCACGCCGAAGGTGTACCCCAACCGTGGGGGTCATGTAAGGCTCGTCGCGCGCCGGACGTTCCGCGGCTCGAACGCCACGGGGCGAGCCCCGTCCTTTCTGGAGTCACCATGCGATTGCGGATCCTCCCCCTGCTCGTGCTCTCGGCCAGTCTGCTCGCCTGCGGTGGCCGCACCTCTCACGATCGCGGCAGCAACGCCCCGGCCGCAGCGCCCATCGCCGGACAACCGGTCACGGTGACGCTCGAGTCGCCTGGCATCGGCGCCCTGCCGGCGGCGCTGTTCGGCGGCTCGCTCTACTACGCGGGGCAGGACGGTCAGCAGTACGCGATCCGCATCGCGAACAACACGGCCGAGCGCGTCGAGGTCGTCGTCACCGTCGACGGTCGCGACGTGGTCTCGGGCGCGCTGGGTGACTATCGCAAGCAGCGGGGCTACATCATCGAGCCGTTCGGACAGATCGTCGTCGATGGATTCCGGCAGTCGCTCGAGCAGGTCGCCGCGTTCCGCTTCAGCGGGCTGGGCGACAGCTACACGGCGCTGCAGGGCACGCCGCAGAACGCGGGGGTGATCGGCATCGCGGTGTTCGAGGAGCGCAGCCAGCGGGCGAAGAAGACCGGGCCGCTCGCGGCTGGCCCCGCGCGCGCCGAGCCGACGCCGTTCCCGGAGAGCGATCGCGAGTCCCCCCAGGGCTCGAACCCGTCGCGCGACGATCGTCGCGCGGCGCCGGCCGCCGAGGTCGCGGGCGGTGCCGATGCGGCGCAGAAGTCCGCGTCGGCGCCGTCGGCCATGGCGGACGAGGCCGGGCCCAGCACCGCCGGGAGCCCGGGCGGCTTTGCCCCGCCGCCGGTGCCCCAGAACGAGCTCGGCACCCAGTACGGCGAGGCGCAGAGCTCGTCGGTCCACGAGGTCGAGTTCAAGCGCAAGCACAAGCGCAAGCCCGACGTCGTCCTCGCGATCTACTACGACAGCGCCCGTGGCCTCGCGGCCCGCGGCATCCCGGTCGGCGGCACGCCGGCGTTCGTGCCCGAGGCCCAGCCGTTCCCGCAGCGGTTCCCGGCGCGCTGAACGAACCGCGATGTCGTTCGCGGACGGCGAATGTCGTTTCGCGACTCAGCAGCGCCAGATCGCGTCGAGGTCGTTCGCCGCCATCACGCACTTGGCGTACTTGGCCCAGACCACGCGGCCGCGCAGTTGGACCTTGTCGACCTTCTGCTGCACGCACCGGTCTTGGAGCTGGGAAATGACCGCGTCTTGACCGTCGCCGCCGACGCCCTGGTCCGCGGACTCGCGCATCGTCACCTCGATGATGTGACGGCACACGTCCTGCGGTCCGGGCGCGCGCACGAACGCGAACCACAGGCCGAACAGCAGGCCGAGGGCGGCGACGGAGCCGGCCATCAAGGCGCGGCGCAGGGCGGGGCGCATCTCAGCTCCCCCCGTCGATCACCTTGAACGCGGCGCGGCGCTTCTGCACCGCATCGTCGTTGCTCTGCGGGGCGGGCTCGCCTTCGACCGCGGCGACCTCGGCCGGCGCGGTGTCGCCGTCGGCCACCGAGCGCAACGCGGGCTTGCTCGGCTGTGTCGTCGACGTCGGCGGGCGACCGTAGCGGCTGCGCTTCACCGACTCGGGCATGTTCTGATCGAGCACGATGCCGCGACCGGTGCTGCGATCGGCGACGACGTACACGGCGCCGTACGGGAACGTGCAGCGGGTGACGTAGCCGCCGAAGGAGAGGTCGGCCGACAGTGTCGCGTCCGTGAAGTTGAGATCGAGCGGATAGCTCGGGTCGAGGTCGATGATGAGTCGCTCGCGCCACTGCTCCCGGATGAAGTCGGGACAGACCACCCCATCGGCCACGGCGTTGACGTGCAGACGGGGGCAACGCCCCGCCGCATACAGCGATTCGATCACGCTCTGGACGGGGTGGACCACGCCGGGCTCGAAGCGTAGCGCACACCGGCGGAGCTTGCACAGCCATCGCACGGGGTTCGTCTGGCTCGGGGTGGCCGCGGGCGGGCCGCCATCGACGGGGTGAAGACGCCTGCGGCGGGCCAGGAGCGGCCCCGTGTGGCCCTTCGAGGGATCGAACGCCGCGGCGGCGTGGGGCGGCGCGCCTCGACCGCGCCCGACCCATCGGCGGCGCGGCGTGGCGCGGCCCGAGAGATCCGTGGGCGCGTCGACCGGCGGGGCGCACCGTCCGGGCCGTGCGCGGGGCGGCGGCTCGGCGTCAGGTGAACGCGGCGAGGCCCGTCAGCGCGCGACCGATCGCCAGCGTGTGGACCTCGTGCGTGCCCTCGTAGGTGTAGACGGTCTCGAGGTTGCACAGGTGCCGCATGATCCCGAACTCACCCATGATGCCGTTGCCGCCGAGCATCGATCGCGCGGTACGGGCGGTCTCGAGGGCCATCCGCACGTTGTCGCGCTTGAGGATCGAGACCTGCTCCGGCGACAGCGTGCCGTCCTGCTTGATGCGCCCGAAGTGGTACGCGAGCAGCAGCGCCTTGCCGATGTCGTTGTGCATCTCGACCAGCTTCTGCTGGGTGAGCTGGAACGACGCGAGCGGCCGATCGAACTGGACGCGATCCATCGTGTAGCTGCGCGCCCGCTCGTACACCGACATCGCCGCCCCGATGACGCCCCAGCCGATGCCGAAGCGCGCCTGCGTCAGGCAGCCGAGCGGCCCCTTCAGCCCGTGCACGCCGGGCAGGAGGTTCTCCTTCGGCACGCGGACGTCGTCGAGGACGATCTCGCCGGTCATCGACGCGCGCATGCTGAGCTTGCCGTGGGTCTCGGGCGTCGACAGGCCCTTGGCCCCGCGCTCGACGACGAAGCCGCGGATCACCGGTGCATCACTGCCGAAGTCGGTCGTCTTGGCCCACACGATCGCGAGGTCGGCGATCGGGCTGTTGGTGATCCAGAACTTCTGCCCGTTCAGGATGTAGTCGCCACCCTTGCCGTCCTGCTTGGCGTGCGTGCGCATCGAGCCCGGGTCGCTGCCGGCGTTGGGCTCGGTGAGCCCGAAGCAGCCGACGATCTCACCGCGCGCCATGCCCGGCAGCCAGCGCTCGCGCTGGGCCTCCTCGCCGTACTTGTAGATCGGCCACATCGCCAGGGAGGTCTGCACCGAGCAGAACGAGCGGATGCCGCTGTCCTGGCGCTCGAGCTCGACCTGCGTGAGCCCGTAGGCGACCGGGTTCATGCCGGTGCAGCCGTAGCCCTCGAGCGGTCCGCCGAGGAATCCCATCTTCGCGAACTCGAGGATGAGCTCACGGGGGAACGTGCCCTTCTCGTAGTGCTGCTCGATGATCGGCGCGACGTTGCGCTCGCAGAACTCCCGCGCGGCCCGCCAGATGAGCTTCTCGTCGTCCGACAGCAGGTGGTCGATGGTCACGAGGTAAGGCGTGGCATGGACGGACATGCCCAGCCCTTACCACGGCGCGGCCCTCACGGGGAGGGCACGGAGGGCTTTGCGGCCCGCACCGGGACCATGGCGACGGCGATGGCGCCGAGCAGCGCCACGTCGCGGAGCAATGTCGGCCAACCCACCGCCTCGGCCTCGGCCTGCTTGCCGAAGCAACCGCAGTCGAGGTCGATGCCGCGCACGATCACCGAGGCGATGAGCGCGATGAAGGCCAGCGTGAGTCCACCCAGCATGACGCCGCCGGCGCGGACCCAGCGCTCGCGCGTGGACAGCAGCGCCGCGGCGCCGACGAGCTCGAACATCGGCACGATCGCCGCCGTCGCGTAGAGGCTCCAGTCGGGGAAGAGCTGATAGTTGCGGATGTCCTCCGCGAAGCCGACCAGATCGTCGGCCTTCGGGACCGCGGCGACGACGAAGGTCCCCGCGGCGGCGAGCCGGGCGGCCCACACGATCGCGAGGCGCGACCAGGCGCGGGCGTCAGCCACTCTGCAGCGCTCCTTCGACGGGGCCGTCGCTGGCGAGCCACGCGGCGTAGCCGCCCTCGAGCACGATCACCCGATCGCAGCCGAGCGCGAGGTCGAGGGCGCGCCCGACGTACTCCGCGTCGACGCCAGCGTCGCGATCGCAGTACGTGACGATGTCTCGGTCGACCGGCAGCGGGAGCGACTCGTTCGCGATGATGCCGTCGATCTCGGCCGCCGGCAGCGACACGGCGCCGGGGATGTGGCCGTCGACGAAGGCCTCGGTCGAGCGGGCGTCGACGATGACCACGCCCGGCATCCGCGTGCGCAGCTCCGCGACGGCGATGCGCGCGAGCCCGGGATCACCCGCCGGCTCGAACGACTCGTCGACGCCGCATGCGGTGGGCTCGGGCGGGGCCGGCGGCGGCGTCCACGGCACGTCGAGGCGGACCGCGAGGCTCGTGATCCCGAGGCCGAGCGCGGCGACGCCGAGCAGGACCGTGTCGCGGGCTAGGGCGAGCAGCGCCATCGATGCCGACATGGTAGCGCGCACCCGTGCTCGCGGCACTGTCGCTCAGCGGCGAGGCGCGACGCTCGGATCGACGCACACCGCGCCCGTGGGCCGTCACCGGTCTCGCGGTGGCTCCGCGGCCCGCTTTTGGACCCGCGTGCGTGGCTCGGGGTAGCATCGGCTCCGGGGACCCGCTCGCTCCGCGGGCCGGACCACCAGGAGTCGAAGACGATGCACGCAACACATTCTGCGCCCCTGCGGCGCCGCTCGACGTGGGCCGGCGCCGCTGCCCTGGTCTCGGTGCTCGCCGTGTCGGGCGCGGCCCAGGCCGCACCCGCAGGGGGCTCGGCGTCGGCGCGGGTGGGCACGGGGGGAACGAGCGGCTCGGCGAAGGGCAAGTCCGGCGGCTACAAGTGGCCTGAGGTCGTCGTCGCCGGCAACGCGATCTCGTTCCTCGCACCGCTGCAGTTCGGCCTGGTGAACTACCTGCCCAAGGCCCGCTTCGCGTTCCAGTACGACCGTCAGATCCGCAAGGGTCACTGGTTCCACATCGGAATCGGCGCGCTGTTCGATCGCGGCAACTACAAGAACTTCCGCATGAAGGACTGCGGCCTCGGCAACGCCGAGGGCGTCTGCGACAAGGGCGGCGTCGTCGGCGTCGACGTGTACGCCGGCTACACGTACAAGTTCTACCTCGACAAGCGCCCGTGGCTGGTGCCCTTCGTGCGCGGCTCGATCGGCTACACGTTCTTCGACCTGCCGAAGGTCGGTGGGGGCTCGGGCAACCGCGAGCAGTCCCGCGTCCACTCGCAGGGCATGACGATCCGCCCCGGCGGTGGTCTGCGGATCTTCCCGCTCGACCAGCTCGGCATCGGCATGGACGTCGGGCTACCGCTCGGGTTCCTGGTCCACCAGGTCCGCAACGAGGACGGCAACGAGGGCCGCACGTCGTCGTTCCTGCTCGGGATCGAGGTCCTGCCGCTGGTCGTCGAGTATCGGTTCTGACCGTCGCGGTTGCCGTCCGCGGGCCGTATCATGCGGCCCGCGATGGCGAAGCTCTACTTCCGGCACGGCGCGATGGACAGCGCCAAGACGATGAACCTGCTCGCGGTGGCCCACAACTACCGCAAGCAGGGCAAGCGCGTGGTCCTGCTCAAGCCGCAGCTCGACGACCGATTCGGGCGCGGGCGCATCGCGTCGCGATCGGGGCTCGAGGCCGAGGCCGACATGTTGGTCTCGCCCGACACCGTGTTCGAGCTCGATCGCTTCCGTGACGTCGACTGCGTCCTGGTCGACGAGGCGCAGTTCCTCGCCCCGGCGATCATCGAACAGCTGCGGATGATGTCGCTGCTGCTCGACATGCCCGTCATCTGCTACGGGCTGCGGACCGACTTCCGCACCGAGTCGTTCCCCGGCGCGCGGCGGCTGATGGAGCTCGCCGACAGCATCGAGGAGGTGAAGGTGACCTGCCAGTTCTGCGGGCGCAAGGCGGTGTTCAACCTGCGGATGGTCGACGGGCGGGCCGTGGTCGAAGGGGAGCAGATCGTCTTGGGCGACGCGCAGTACGCCCCGGTGTGCGGGCGGCACTACATCGATCGGGTCGGGATCGCTGGGCTGCGGCGGCTGGGGATGACGATGCCGGCGGGGATCGACGAGGGGTGAAACGACGACGACCCCGGCGCCGCGTTGCGGGGCCGGGGTCGGGGTCGGGCACGTCGGGCACGTCGGGCACGGGCACGGGCACGGGCACGGGCACGGGCACGGGCACGGAGCGGGGTGTTCGGAAGGTAACCGTTCAGGCCGCCTGATCTCGGGCGTGCGCAACCACACTGGGCCAGGGATCGACCCGCGATCATGATCATGATCAAAGGGAGAAGTGAGCGCCGGAGGCCCGGACGATCGGTCGAGCCAG
>JBIJCC010000110.1:0-34318 GCA_044344875.1 Nannocystaceae bacterium | reverse complement strand
GGGATCCCGCCCGGCGAGCAGCTGGTCGATGGTGTCGTCTTGGATGATCATCGTCTCGGTTCCCTTTCGTCTTGGAAACCGTCTTCAACCAACCGGGCCGCCTACACAAAGTTTCTGACACGCCCGTCGGGCGGTGCGTTACCCTCTGCCGCCCGTGATGTCCGAGCCGCTGCAGCCAGGCACGATGTACCGCGACTTCGAGATCCTCGCGGAGGTCGGCGTGGGCTCGTTCGCCCACGTGTACAAGGTGCTGGCGCCGGGCTTCGATCGCCCGCTCGCGCTCAAGGTCGCCAACAACCCGCGCATGAGCGAGGACATGATCAAGCGGGCGATCCGCGAGGTCGCGGTCCTGCGCTCGCTGAGCAATCAACACGTCGCGCGACTGCACGGTTCGAGCATCGGCGCCGATCACTTCTACGTCTTGATGGACTACGTCGAGGGCCAGCAGCTCGACCACTTCCACGACTTCGACGAGCCGATGGCGGTTGCCGACGCGCTGCGCATCGTCATGCAGGCGTGCATGGGGCTCGCCGAGGCCCACGCCCAGGGCGTCGTCCACCGCGACGTGAAGCCGGCGAACATCTGGATCCAGCCCGACCGCGCGGTCAAGCTGCTCGACTTCGGGCTGGCGCGGGCGTGGGGCGTGCCGTGGGCCTACGGCACCAACGCCACCGCGGCGCGGACCGTGGTCGGCACTCCGCATTACTGCCAGCCCGAGCAGCTCGTCACCGACCAGCTGACGCCGGCGTCCGACATCTACAGCCTCGCGACCATCCTCTACGAGATGCTGTGTGGCTACGCGGTGCTGTTCCCCCACCGTCATGTCACCGAGGTCGTCGAGGCGCTGCGCGACAACCCGATCGCGTGGCTCGACGCCCACGCGATGCGCAACATGGTCCCGATCACCCGCTACCCGGGCTGCGGCGGACTGCCGGACGCGCTGCTCGATCTGCTGCGGCGCTCGCTCGCGAAGGATCCGAAACACCGCCCGCAGACCTCGGGTGAGATGGCGAGCATCCTCGGCACGATCCTGTGCGAGGATCTCGACGCGATGCCGGCCGCGCAGGTCCGCGTCGTGAACCCGGGTCAGCGTCCGATCGACGTTCCCCTCGCGCCCGGACGACGCTCGCTCGGTGCGGCGCCCGAGTGCGACGTGGTCCTGCCCGGCGTCGGCGTCGATCACGGCGCGCTCGTCGACTGGAGCGGCGCCGACCGACCGATGCAGATCCGTCCCGCGTCCGCGCAGCTCGAGCTGCTCCGCAACGGCGAGGTCATCCGTCGCGCGGCGTTCGTGGAGCCTGGCGACGTGTTCGCCCTCGGCGACTGCCACTTCGTGCTGATCTATCCGGACGAGGCGTTCTAGGCCCGACGAGGCGTTCTAGGCCCGACGAGGCGTTCGAGGCCCGACGAGGCGTTCGAGGCCGACGAGGCGTTCGAGGCCGACGAGGCGTTCTAGACCGGGACGAGGCGATCGGTCCGCACGAGGGCGGTGCGGGCCTGCAGGCGCAACGCGGCGAGGATCCCTTCGCGGGCGCGCTGGGCCCACGGGCCGGCGAGCACCGCCTCCGCGCGGATCTCGTCCGCGCGCCGTTTGGCGGCGAGCGGCATCCCCTCGAGCGCCCGGAGTACGGCGTCGCGATCCGGCGCAGGCCCGCGCTGCCACACCGCGGCGGCGGCGAGCCGCGCGAGCCGAGGGGCAGCGAGCGCGAGGCCCATGGCGTTGCGCGTGGCCACCCGGGTCCGCGACGCGAGCCCCTCGAGACGCCGCGAGACCGCGCCGACGCGGCCGAGCAACGCGACGACCTCGGCGTCGCCCTCGAGCCAGCGGTCGACCACGGCGGGCCGCGCCGGCTCCCCCAACGCGAGCTGCGTCAGCGCCCGCAGCCCGCCCAGCGGAAGGGATCGCCGCACCGCGAGCTCCGCGAGCTCGGGACCCAACACGCGCGCCTCGACGACCGGCTCGATCGCCCAGCGCCAGGCCTCTTCGATGCTGCGCTCGACCCCGAGCGCGCGCGCGAGGACGTCTTCGGCCATCGGATCGTCGTCGTGCATGGCTGCCCCATCGCTTCGCAAGGGGCGTGCCCCGGGGCCGACCCGCGCAAGTTCGCGGAATCGCGGAACGCGCCCCGTGAACCGCCACGTCGGGGTGGCCCACCTCGGGCAGGTCGGTGGCGAGACTGGTCGCCACCGCGGGCCGTCGTCCAGGTACGATGGACGACGCCAGCGAATGCCCGACGACGATCGACAGGTCGAATCGACGATGACGCTGGGCGTGCTGGGCCACGGCAGCGCGACCGGCGGCGGCGATCCGGCCGCACAGCTCGTGATCCTCGTCGGGCCCGACGCCGGTCACCGCTTCCCGGTCCACGACGACATCGTCATCGGTCGCGACGCCGACGTCGGGGTGATCGTGCAGGACGATGGGGTCTCGCGCCGCCACAGTGCGATCCGCCGCAACGCCGGCGGGGAGTTCATCATCGAGGATCTCGGCAGCCGCAACGGCACGTTCGTGAACGGCGTGCGCATCGGGACCGCGCCGCTGCACTCGGGCGACAAGGTCGCGATCGGCAGCACGACGATCCTGCTGTTCACGCGGCACGATCGCTACGAAGAGCAGGTGCTGCAGGCGCAGAAACTGCATCTGCTCGGTCAGCTGGCCGGCGGCATCGCCCACGACTTCAACAACCTCATCGTCACGGTCCTGGGCAACGTCACCTATCTCAAGGACAAGCCGGCGCCCGCGGCCGAGCTCGCCGATTGCCTCGACGAGATCGAGGCGGCGGCCCGACGCGCCGCCGAGCTCACCGGCCAGCTCATGTCGTTCGCGCGGCCGCAACGGCGGGTGCGCGAGGCGGTCGTCCTGGAGCGGCTCGTCGCCGAGGTCGTGGGTCTGTTGCGGCGCACGATCCCGCGCTCGCTCGAGATCATCACCAACATCCCGCCGGACCTCGCGGTCGTCGGCGATCCCGCCCAGCTGCTGCAGGTGCTGATGAACGGCTGCGTGAACGCCAAGCAGGCGATGCCCACCGGCGGGATCCTGCGCATCGAAGCGTCGAGCCTCCCCGGGCCGGCCAACGGCGGGCCGCTGGTGCGGATCGTCATCGAAGACACCGGCGTCGGCATGGACGCCGCGACCCTGGCCGCGGCGTTCCAACCGTTCTTCACCACCAAGGCCAAGGGCGAGGGCACCGGGCTCGGGCTCGCGACCGCGTATCGCATCGTCCAGGCCCACGGCGGCGACGTGACGTTGACCAGCGAGGTCGGCGTCGGTACGCGGCTCATCGTCAGCCTGCCCGCGGCGAAGGCCGGCGAGACCGGTCCCGTCGCGATCGAGGCGCCCCAGCGCGCGCGCCTGTCCGGCCGCGTGCTCCTGGTCGACGACGAGCCGCTGGTGCGCAACACCACGCGGCGGATCCTCGAGCGCTTCGGCCTGGTGGTGGTCATCGCCGTCGACGGGCTCGACGCCGTCGAGGTCCACGCCAGCGCCACGGACTCGTTCGACGTCGCGATCGTCGATCTCGACATGCCGAACCTCGACGGGGAGCAGGCCATCGCGCGGATGCGCGCCCGCGATCCGAAACTCAACGTGATCGTGGCCTCGGGGCACTCGGACGCGGAGCGCGAGCGACGGTTGATGGCGGCGGGACGAACGACGATGCTCAACAAGCCGTTCGACGCCGATCGGCTGTGGCGGCAGGTCGCCTCCGCCCTCGGCGTCACCCAGCGCAAGACCGTCTCATGAGCCTGCCCGAGCGTCCCCGCCTCCCCTACGCCCTGCTCCTCGCCGCGGCCATCGCCGCGACCGCTTCCTGCAAGGGCGGCGACGACGATGACGGCGGCGGCAGCAGTGGCGAGGTCACCGGGGGCGCCGCGTCGAGCGTCGGACACAGCGCGACCGATCCGACCTTCGGGAGCATGACGTTCACGAACTCGAGCGATCCGACCGATCCCACGGACGCGAGCGCGAGCGACCCCAGCGATCCGTCCGACGCGACCGCGACGACGGGCTCACCGGGCACCGGCGAGACCACGGGGGCGGTCGACTCGAGCGGCGATCCGTCCGCCGCCGAGTCGAGCTCCGGCGTCGACCCGACCGGGGAGTCCGACACCAACGGCGGCGGGGCGTGCTGCGACGCGCAGGACGGGGCCGGCTGCGGCGACGCGAGCATCGAGGCCTGCGTCTGCGCCGATGAGCCGTTCTGCTGCGACGTGCAGTGGGACGTCGTCTGCACGGTGCAGTCGGTCCTGCTCGGCTGCACGACGTGCCCCGGGATCGGCGGCGGTGGGGATTGCTGTGCGGCCCACGGCAACCCCGGCTGCGACGACGACCAGGTCGAGCAGTGCGTCTGCAACCAGGACTACGTGTGTTGCGTCGACCCGTGGGACGACATCTGCGTCGGCATCGCGATGGATGCCTGCGCGGCGTGCTAACGTGCGCGCCGCATGCTCGATAGCCTCACGACGCGCGACAAGCCCCCCGCGACCCCGATCCACGCGCTGACCCGCGCGGCGTTCGCGAAGTGGGTGAAGAAGCGGCCGGCCGCCACGCGCAACTGGCTCGAGTCGATCGGCTTCGCCGGCGAGCGGGGCAAGCTCGCCCTCGTCCCCGGTAAGAACGGCAAGCTCGCCGAGGTCGTGCTCGGGATCCCCGAGCAGCCGGACGCGTGGGACTTCGCCGCGGCGGTCGGCAAGCTGCCTCCGGGTCGCTACCGCTTCGAGGGCGCGCTCGGTGCCTCGGCGAACGATGCCGCGCTCGGCTGGGCGCTCGCGTCGTATGCCTTCGATCGCTACAAGAACGCCGAGAAGAAGGCCAGTCGCAAGCCCGCGATCCTCGTGTGGCCGACGGGGGCGGACGTCGCCGCGACCAGCCGCATGATCGCCGCGCTGTGCACGGGCCGCGATCTGGTGAACACGCCGGCCTCCGACATGGGCCCCGTCGAGCTCGCCCAGGCCGCGATCGACCTCGCCAAGCAGTTCGGCGCGATCCATCAGGTCACCATCGGCGACGGACTGCTCGCGAACAACTACCCCACGATCCACGCGGTGGGTCGCGCGAGCAGTCGCGCACCTCGGCTGGTCGACCTGCGCTGGGGCGATCCCACGGCCCCGCGCCTGACGTTGGTCGGCAAGGGCGTGTGCTTCGACTCCGGCGGGCTCGATCTCAAGTCGGCCTCGGGCATGCGCCTGATGAAGAAGGACATGGGCGGCGCGGCCTCGGTGCTCGCGCTCGCCCACCTCGTGATGGGCGCGAAGCTCCCCGTGCGCCTGCGCGTGCTGGTGCCGATCGTCGAGAACAGCGTCGCCGGCAACGCCTACCGCCCCGGCGACGTCATCCGCACCCGCAAGGGGACCACGGTGGAGATCGGCAACACCGACGCCGAGGGGCGGCTCATCCTCTGCGACGCGCTCGCGGAGGCCGAGACCGAAGATCCAGATCTCATCATCGACTTCGCGACGCTCACCGGCGCCGCACGGGTCGCGCTCGGCACCGATCTGCCGGCGCTGTTCTCGACCGACGACGCGGTGCGCGACGCGTTCGTCGCCGCGGGCACGGCGTGCGGCGATCCGCTGTGGGCGCTGCCGCTGTTCGCCCCGTACCGCAAGCACCTCGACAGCTCGATCGCCGACCTCAACAACGTCGGATCCGTCTCCGAGGGCGGCGCGATCACGGCGGCGTTGTTCCTGCGCGAGTTCGTCGGGCCGCGCCGACGCTTCGTGCACATCGACACCATGGCGTGGAACGTGTCGTCGAAGCCGGGCCGCCCCGCCGGCGGTGAGATCCTCGGCGTGCGGGCGGTGTTCGCCGCCCTGCGCTCGCGCTACGGCGGCTGACGTCCAGCCCCGGGGTGGCCGCGGGCCAGCGGCGGCGGCATGCTGCGCGGGTGTCGTCGATGAAGCAGTTCGCGCTGCCGGTCGTGGGACTCGCCGTGATCGCGGCCTACTGGCTCTGGCGGGGCACTGCGGACGCGCCGGGCCCCACCGCCGCGCCGCCGTCGACCCCTCCCGCAGCGCGGCCGACCGATTCGACCACGGCGCGGGATCCCGGCGGCGCACCGGGCTCGACGTCGAAGGCACCGACGGTGAGGCCAGCGGGCAGCTCGACACCCGCGCCCGCCGAGCCGACGAAGACCACGCGACGCGATCGGAAAGACACCGAGCGCCTGCGGGAGCAGCTGCGGACGATGCACCGGGCCGGCGCCTCGCGGACATCGGCGGGCCAGGTCGAGGAGCCGGCGCCCGAGGGCAAGCTCGACGCCGCGTACATCCAGGCCCGCATCCGCGAGGACCTCGTGCCCATCGCCCAGGAGTGCTACGAGTCCGCGCTCGAGGATGACCCCAAGCTCGGGGGCAAGCTCGTGATGAGCTTCTCGATCGTCGGTGACCCGAGCGTCGGCGGCGTCGTCGACGAGGCCGACGCCGATCCCTCGAGCGAGATCAAGCAGCCCGATCTCCTCGAGTGCATGAAGGAGTCGATGCTGAGCCTGTCGTTCCCGCCGCCGGAGGACGGCGGCACGGTGTCGGTGACCTGCCCCTTCGTGTTCGCCGCCGACGGGCCGCCGCCCGCCAAACCCTAGGACCCGCGCGCATGGTCGCCGCGATCGCGTTCACGCTCGTCGCCCTGGGCGCGCTGGTGCTCGCCGAGCGGCGCGACCTCGCGGGCCTGCAGCGGGTCAGCAAGCTCGCCGCGTCGACCGGATTCCTCGCCACCGCGTGGGCCGGCGGCGCGCTCGATCATGACTTCGGCCGCACGATGTTCGCGGCGCTCCTCGCCTGCGCCGTGGGTGACGCGTGCCTGCTGTCGCGCGCGCGGCCGTGGTTCCTCGCGGGCCTGGTCGCGTTCGCCCTCGGGCACCTCGGCTACACCCTCGCGTTCGCCGAGCGTGGCATCGACGTGGGCATCGCGGTGCCCGTGGGCATCGCGCTGGTGCTGCCCGCCTGGGTGGTGTGGCGCGTGCTCGGGCCGCACGTGCCGGCCGACATGCGCCTGCCGGTGCTCGGCTACATCGGCATCATCACGGCGATGGTCGCCTGCGCGTGGAGCTGCGACGGCGGCGACGCCACGTGGGGGATCCGGATCGGCGCGACGATGTTCTACGCGTCGGACCTCTCCGTCGCCCGCGACGTCTTCGTCCGCCGCGCCTTCGTGAACCGACTCTGGGGCCTGCCGGCGTACTACGTGGCGCAGCTCCTGCTCGCGGCGGCGTCGAGTCGGTAGTCCGCCTCGCCTCGACGTGCCTTCGCGCCCGCGCTACTCGAGCAGCTCGGGCTTCTTCGGTTCTTCGGGCTTCGGCTCGGGCTTCGGCTCGGGCTTCGGCTCCGGCTTCGGCTCGGGCTCCGCCTTCGGATCCGCGGCGGGCTCCGCCGGGGCATCCGCGGGGTCGGCTGCCGCGGCGGCGGGCTTCTTCTTCTTTTCCTTCTTCTCTTTCTTCTTCTTCGGCGCCGCGACCGGCTCCGGCGCCGCGGCGGGCTCCGGCGCCGCGGCGGGCTCCGGCTCCGGAGCCGCGACCGGCTCGGGGGCCGCAGCGGGCTCGGGGATCACCGCCGGTGCGGCGGCAGGCGTCGGTGCCACCTCGGGCGTCGGCGCGACCGCGGGTGCCGGCGCGGGCTCGACCTTCGCCGGCGCAGGCTCGACCTTCGCGGGCGTCGGCTCGGCCGGCGCGGGCGCGGCGGCGACCTTCGCGTCGGCCTTGCTCGGCGCGGCCGATTGCGCGTCGGCCTTCGGCGCGCCCATCTCGACGCGCGCCGCTGCCCCGGCCACACCACCGCCGAGGTAGATCACGAGCGACGCGATCATCACGAGCCCCGCGGGACCGCCGGCCCGGCCGCCGAGACGCGCGGCGATCCACATCAGGGCGCCCAGCGCGAATCCACCGGCGGCGACCATCAGCACCACGGTGAAGATCATGTCGAGATCGTGCGGCATCGCAGCTCCTCGCCGCGCGCGCGCGGCCGATCCCATGCTAGCCCAGGGCTCCGACGACCACCAGTGGGGCCACCCCAGCGCGCCCGTCGGGGTTGGGGCGTGGTACATCGAAGGCGATGACGATCCGCCTCACCGAACTCAGTCGCGCCGCGGGTTGAGCGGGCAAGCTCCGGATTTCGGAGTTGGCGCAGGTCCTGCGCCACTTGCCCCCCAGCCTCGACGCGAACCTCCTGGTCGGTACCCAGACCCGCGACGACGCGGCGGTGTACCGGATGGGTTCGCGCGCCCTGGTGTTCACGGCGGACTTCTTCGCACCGGTCGTCGACGACCCGTTCGACTACGGGCGCATCGCCGCCGCCAACGCGCTGTCGGACGTCTATGCCATGGGCGCGCGGCCGATCCTGGCCCTCAACCTGCTGGCGTTCCCGGGCAAGGTGCTGCCCGGCCGCGTCGTCGATCGGATCCTGGCCGGCGGCGCCGATGCCTGCCGTGAAGCCGGGGCCACCGTCGGGGGCGGTCACACCATCGACGATCCCGAGCCCAAGTTCGGCCTCGCCGTGATCGGCGTGACGACGCCGAAGAAGGTGTGGCGCAACGTCGGCGCGCGCCCCGGAGACGTGCTGCTGTTGACCAAGCCACTCGGGCTGGGCGTCGTCACGACCGCGATCAAGCGCAAGCTGGCCCGACCCGCGGAGATCCGCGCGGCGACGAAGGTAATGGCGACGCTCAACCGCGCGGCCGCCGAGGCGCTGATGCCCATGGGCGCGTCGATCCACGCGGTCACGGACGTCACCGGCTACGGGCTGCTCGGCCACCTCTTCGAGATGCTCGACGGCTCCGGCGTCGCGGCGACGCTGCGCTGGTCGAGCGTACCGATCCTCGCGGCGGCGACGCGGCTCGCGGCGCTCGACTGCTTTCCCGGCGGCACGCGGGCGAACCTCGCGTCGGTCGCCCGCCGCGTGCGACTGCACCGCGACCTGCAGGCCGATCCGAGCGTCGCGCTCCTGCTCGCCGATGCGCAGACCTCCGGGGGACTGTTGGTCGCCGTGGCCCCGCGCGCGGTCGGCCGGGCGATGGCGGCACTCGGCGCGGCCGGGGTGCCGACGGCGGTGATCGGCGAGATCGTGGCCGGTCGACCGCGCGTGCGCGTCGAGCCCTGAGGACGACGCTACGTCGTCGTGCGGAGCTCCGCGCGCAGCACGGACAGGAGATCGTGCTGCCCCGCGGCGCGTCGCTGCAGCGCGAGCACGGCGTGCAGCGGCACATGGGCCACGCGGTTCGCAGCGGCGACGAACGTCGCGACCGGCTCGACGACCACCTGCGAACGCGATCGCGAGGCCTGGACCACGCGCTCGTCGGCGACGACCAGCCCGACGTGGCACGGTGCCTCGGCGGCGGACCAGATCGCGACGACGTCGCCGACCTCGCGCCCCGCCCCGGGGTGAGGCCCGACCGCGAGCTGATCGCTCGAGTGCCGCGGCATCCGCAGGCCCGCCGCGCCGAGCAGGCGCTGCACCAGCCCCGAACAATCGACGCCGCCCCTGCGGGTACCGCCGAGGCGATACGGCGCGCCGACCCACGCCGGCCACGCGCGCTCCAGCGCCGCGAGATCGGGCCCTGCGCAGGCGCAGGACCGCGGTTCAACGGCGGCGCCGAGGGCATCGCGCGTCCACCCCACCGTGCCGTCGCTGGCGCGCACGAGGACGGCGCCGTCGTGGCGGGCGAGCACCTCGACAGGCCCGTCGTCGGCGTCGAGCTCCGTGGCGAGCGGGCCGGTCGGGTGCCGCAGCAGCGTCGCGCCACCCGGCAGCAGCCCGACGAACTGCCCGGTTGCGAGCACGCGGACGTCGTCGTCGAGGATCGCAACACCCGAGCACGCCCGTCGCACGCGCTCGAGCAGACCCCGTGCCGCGACGTCGCCGCGCAGGACCACGCGATCCTCCCCGCCATCGTGGGCGGCGAGATCGACGTGGGTCCAGCCGAACTCGGAGAGCGCGGTCGCGCGGACCTCGGCGATCGCAGCGGTCACGCGCTCGACCGGGGTCATCGCGGCCTTCCGAGGCTGCGCAGCACCTCGTCGGCGTCGCAGAACGGGAGCTCCACGTCACCCACCACCTGCCCGAGCTCGTGGCCCTTGCCGGCGACGACGACCACATCGCCGGAGCGCGCCGCATCGATCGCCGCGTCGATCGCCCGGGCCCGATCGAGCTCGACGTGGACGATCGCCTTCCCACCGCGCTCGACCCCGCGGCGCAGCGCCGCGGCGATGACGGCCGGGTCCTCGCGTCGCGGGTTGTCGTTGGTCACGAACACGAGATCGGCCCGCGCGCCCACGGCCTCCCCCATCGGCTCGCGCTTGCCGGGAGTGCTCTCGCCGCCCGCGCCGAACACCACGAGGACGCGGCCGGTGGCCAGTCGCCGAGCAACGTCGCACGTGCGGGCCAGGGCGTCGGCCGAGTGGGCGTAGTCGACCGCGACGATCGGATCGGTGCCGAGCACCTCGAAGCGACCGGGCACCGGCCGGCACTGCGCGAGCCCGCGAACGATCGCGTCGGCCGGCACGCCCGCAGCATCGGCGGCCAGCGCCGCGGCGAGGGCGTTCTCGGCGAAGACATCCCCGACCATGCGCAGCTGCAGCGTGGGGCCGAGCCGCTCCGCCAACGCCGATGGCGCGAGCGCCACGTGGGTCCCGTGCGCGTCGACGTCGATCGACGCCGCCGCCAGATCCGGCGTGATGCGGGCCTCGCCGCGGGTCGGCGCGTGGAACCACCGACGGCGGAGATCCGGCGGCATCGCCTGGTGCACCAGCAGGGCGTGCTCGTCGGCGGCGTTGAGCACCCCGGTGCGCCCGGGCCCGAGGTGGACCAACAGCTGGGCCTTGGAGGCCAGGTAGTGCTCCCACGATCCGTGGGTCGAGAAGTGATCGGGCGAGAGGTTCGTGAACACGCCGAGGTCGAACCGCCAGCGCTTCGCATAGCCGTCGGCGAGCGCCTTGCTCGTGACCTCGACCGCCGCGTGCTCGATGCCCAGCGCCAGCGCGCGGCGGAAAGCCTCGTAGAACCCCGCCAGCGACCGCGGGAGATCGGTGATCGGCGTCTCGTCGATGGCGTAGCCGAGCGTGCTGATGACCAGCGTCGACTTGCCCCACGCCCGCAGGATCGCCGCGTGCATCCACGTGGTCGAGGTCTTGCCGTTGGTGCCCGTCGTGCCGATGGTGAAGAAGCGCTCGGCCCCGGAGAACGGCGGCGTCGTGGGACGATCGGGCTGCATCGCGCGGGTGGAGCAGACGCTCCCCCCGTGCGATGCCACCATTGCCCGCGGCGCGCCAGTGTTTTCCGCGGCGCGCCCGACCGGCCACGAGCCCGGCTACGATGGGCCGTTGACCGACGTCGTCGCCCCGACCCTCGCCGAGATCGAAGCCGCGCGCGCACGCCTCGGCGACGCCGTGGTGCGCACGCCGAGCTGGCACTGGCGCACGCCGGGGATCCGCGCGCGGCTGCCCGAGCTCGCGCTGCACCTCAAGCTCGAGCTGCTGCAGCACACCGGCAGCTTCAAGGCCCGCGCCGCCCTGCTCTTCGCGCTCGGCCTCGACGCCGACGCCCGAGCCCGCGGCCTCACGGGGGTGAGCGCGGGCAACCACGCGATCGCGGTCGCCCACGCCGCGCGCACGGTCGGGAGCACCGCGACGCTCGTCATGCCGCGCACCGCCGATCCCTGGCGCGTCGCCCGGTGCCGCGAGTTCGGCGGCGAGGTCGTGTTGGTCTCGGACGTCCACGCCGCCTTCGCCGAGGTCGAGCGCATCGTCGCCGCCGAGGGCCGCGTGTTCGTGCACCCCTTCGAGGGCCCGACGGTCGCGTTGGGCACCGGCACGCTCGGCCTCGAGATGCTCGAGGACGTCCCCGAGCTCGACGCGGTGGTCGTGCCGGTCGGCGGCGGCGGCCTGTGTGCGGGCATCGCCGCGGCGATCAAGCAGCGCCGCCCCGACGTCGCCATCTACGGCGTCGAGCCGGTGGGCGCCGATTCGATGCACCGCAGCTTCGCCGCCGGATCCCCGCAGGCGATCGAGGCGGTGCGCACGATCGCCGACAGCCTCGGAGCACCCCACGCGGCGCCCTACAGCTTCGGCCTGTGCCGCCGCTTCGTCGACGAGCTCGTGCTCGTGGACGACGACATGCTGCGCGACGCGATGCGGTTGCTGTTCGCCGAGGCCAAGTTCGCGGTCGAGCCGGCCGGCGCTGCGGCGACCGCCGCCGTGCTCGGCCCCCTGCGCGATCGGCTGGCCGGCAAGTGTGTGGTGGCGCTGGTGTGCGGCGCGAACCTCGACCCCGCCGCGTTCGCGCGCCACGTGTCGCGGCCCGACGCCGCGGCGGGCGCTCAGTAACTATCGACGAGGTCCTCCACGACCTCGTCCTTGCCGCAGTGCTGCTCGAGCACGCGGACGATCTTCGCCGCATCCATGCCGGGGTAGAACCCGCGCTGGCTCTCGAGCACGGCGAAGTCGGGATCGCGATCGGGGTCGGCCCCCGGCTCGAGCTGGACGACGAACGTGTTGGGTCCGTCGTCGCAGCGACCGAAGCAGGTGTAGTTGCGCACCGTGACCTTGGCCCGCAGCGCGGGATCGGCCTCGGCGGTCCGACGCGCGAGTTCGAGGAGGCGATCGCTGTCGTGCGTGACCCCGCAACTCGGGCCGTCACAGACGAGTAGACAGTAGCGACGTGGCGCGGTCATCGGGGCTCTGTTCGGCCAACCGATGCAGGCCGCGCGCGATGAAAGCACGCAGGGCCGGCTCGCACAACGGGTCGCCTGCGACCGCCTGGAGCACCGCGCGTGCGCGCTGCGCGGCCGCCTGGGCGTCCGGGGCATCGCTGGCGGCGTGCACGAGCAACAGCTCGGCGGCGGACCGCAACGCCGTCGACTCGTACGCCACGACCTGGTCGGCGTGGTAGCGGCGCACGAAGGTCGCCAGGGCCTCGACCGCCGCGGGGTCGCGCAGGCGGCTCAGCGTCTCGACGATCTCCACCAGCTCGACCGGCCGCGTGCCCGGGTGCAGCAGCAGCGCCGCGAGCTCCTCGACCACCTCGGGCGTCCCGCTGCGCGCCGCCTCGCGGATCGCCCCCGCGAGGTCGTCGACGTCGGCGCCGCCGCGGGGCCGACGTCGGAGCGCGACGAGGACGGCCTGCACGTCGCCGGCGCTCCCCTGCCCCCAGCGCCCCGCGGTGAGTTCGGCGGCATGGTCGCGCAGCGCCTCAGCGGCGTCGGTCTGCTCGGCGCGCACGGCCCCCGAAGAGAGCGCGAGCACGGCGGCGCGGACGTCGGCGTTGTCGTCCCGCCACAGCAGCTCGGCCGCGAGCTCCTGCGCCGGCAGCAGCCGCGGATCGGGATCCAGCAGCAGCGCGTGCAGGCCTGCGATCGGATCGGGGGTCTCGGGCCGACGCGCCGCCGACGAGGCGCCCCCGCCGAGCACGAGCGCACCGCGGACCGCGTCGCCACCGGCGATGCGATCGACGACCTGCCCGGTGGTCGCGCGCAGCACCACGATCGCACCATCCTCGCGGACGAGCACGACGTCGTCACCGAGGACCTCCATCGCGACGAACTCGCCGCGGGCCTCGACGTGCACCCACCGGGCGCGGCTGGGGCGGCCCTCGGCGTCGAGCCGCATCGCGACCACCGCACGCCTCGACAGCAACATCGCATCGCGGGCGATCGCGTGCTCGGAGAGTCCGAGCCACAGTCGCAGCCGTTCGCCGTCGTCGTGCCCGGGATCGATCCCGTCGACCGTGGGGAAGACCGGCGCGTGGGCGCCCGCGATCGCGTGCGCGCGCCCGCCCTGGCCGAGCTCGAACCACTGCGCCCCGCCGCCGACCAACCACTTGTCGCCGTGGTGGACGACGCGCTCGAGGGCCGCGTCGCCGGGCACGTCCTGGCGCGCGAGTTCACGGCCGGTCGCGATGCGGAACGACACGACCTGGGCGCCCACCGGCACCACGGCGACGCCGCCGTGGACCGCAGGGATCCCGAGCGCACGCTCGGCGCGGTGGCGCCAGCGCACGTGACCGTCGTGGCTCGCCATCGCGACCAGCTCTGCGCGGGCGTCCTTGCGTCCACCCACCACGCTCGCGACGATCCACTGCTCCGAGACATCGAGGCCGGTCAGCGCCTCGCCCGGCAGATCGACCGAGAATCGCACGGTGCCGCGGAGGCGATCGACCGCGACCAGTCGGTGACCACGGACGGGGAAGTAGACGGTGCTCGCGTTGGCCACCGGGTGTCCGGTCACTTCGAGCGGCAGGACCCAGTGCGAGCGCGCGGTGATCGGATCGATCGCGCGGACGCGTGCCTGCTCGACGAGCACGACCAAGCCGGGCGACTCCGCGGCGCGGCGATCGACCCGCTCGACCTCGCCGTCGGCATCGGACACGACGCTGCCGTGGGCAGGAGCCGCGGACGGCAGCGCGTGGCCGCACGCGACCAGCGTCAGGGCCGCGAGCGTGGGCCACCACGTGGTCCGAGTCATTGCGGATCCTCGGGCACGAGCGGCTGTTCGTCGGCGGCGATCTGGGCCGCGAGCTCGGGGTCGTCGCGCAGCAGTGCGGCGACGATCTCGTCGGCCGGCGCGCTCGGGTGCAGGACCGCGAGGGCGACCGCGAGCCGACGCACCAGCGGGTCGGTGTCCTCCGCCGCGAGCCGGATGGCGCCGAGCGCATCGCTGCCGCCGAGCGACGCCCAGGCGGCGATGGCCCGCGCGCGCACCTCGAGCCCTCGGTAGCCCGCGAGCATGCGGACGACGTCCGCGAGATCCGAGCGGGGCGCGGCGCGGAAGGTGTCGAGCAGCACGAGCAGCGCGCCCGGGGGGACCCCGGCGTCGACGCGCTCGCGTAGCGCCGCGGCCGACTCGGCCCCGGGCTCGGCGTAGAGCGCCACGAGCCGCGTCGTCACGTCCTCCACGCTCGACTCCGCGGCGCGGGCCTCTGCGGCGCCGCCTCCGAGGACAAGGGCCAGGACCATCACCAACCCTGCGCTGCCGCTTCGAAACCGTCTCATGTGCCCGAGCGTCCCCACACCGGGGAACATCGACGGGCGCCGTCCGCACTTGAGTGTGCCCGAGCCCGGGCGCGGCCCGGGCGCGGACACGGGGCCCGCAATCGCTGCGAGCCCCGACGAACCGCCGACCGCTACGGCCCTCCCACTAAGGGAAGTTCGCGGTGAAGCGGCGCATGAACACCTCGCGGTCGCTCGCGCTGCCGCTCGAGTAGGCCGCGACGGGCTCGTCGGCGGTCAGCATCGCGAGGTCGGGCTCCTCCTGGAAGCCGGTGACCGCGGTGTTGATCCGGAACTCGCCCTCGAACACCGCGCCCGCCTGGTCGTAGCGCTGCGCGTAGACGCCCGTGAGGTTGCCGTCCTGGTTGGCCGACACCCACGCGACCAGGGCGTCGCCGTCGGCGTTCAGCGTCACCGCGGGGTTGTTCTGCGCGCCGGCGACGAACGTGTTCACCTGGAATTCCGCGCCTTGCACGACCGCGGCGGCATCGTAGCGGCGGGCGACCACGGCGGTGGAGTTGCCGTCGACGTTGTCGCTGCTCCAGCCGATGATGAACTCGCCGCTGGCGTTCATCGCGACCGACGGCTGGCTCTGGTTGCCGTTGGTCGTGCCGTTGACGAGGGTCTCGGCGGTGAGCTGCACGCCCGCGGAATCGAAGCGACGGAAGTACACGCCGATGCCGCTGCCGTCCTGGTCGTTCGCGGCCTGCCACGTCACCACGAACGAGCCGTTCGACGCGCGCCCCACCGACGGGAGCTGTTGATCGCCGACCACGGTCGAGTTCGCGGTGAACTCCCCCTGGGCCACCGCTGCGGCGTTGTAGCGCCGGCACAGCACGTCGTAGGTCATCACCGGGCGGTGCTCGAAGCAGACGACGAACGCACCGGTGTTGTCCGCGGCGACGTCGGGTCGTCGCTGGAGGCCCACCGCGCTGCTGTTGACCTGGAACTCCGCGGTCGTCACGGCCCCGGTGTCGTCGTAGCGCTTCGCGAACACCCCACCGCCGTCGGCGTCGGGAGACTCCCACGTGACGATGAACCCGGCGTCCCACACGGCGACCGACGGGTTGGCCTGGGCGCCGTTGGTGGTCGTGTTGACCAGGAACTCGCCGCCGATGGGCGCCCCGGTGCCGTCGTACATCTGCGCGTACACGCCCGAGCCGTTGCCGTCCTGCGCCGGGTTCACGATCGGCGTGCTCACCCACGCGACCACGAAGTAGCTGCCGTCGGGGGCGGCCCCGATCGCCGGTGCGAGCTGCGAGTCGAGTTCGTAGGTGTTGACCTGGATCTCCCCGCCGATGTCGCAGGGATCGGGGCAGCTGCCCTCGCAGTCGAGCCCCTCTTCGTCGCCGTTGGTGACCCCGTCGGTGCAGGTCGGGGCCTGGCAGGTGTTCGCGGTGCACACGCCGCTGATGCAGTCGTCGTCGTCGATGCACTGCTCGCCGGTGTCGCAGGTCATCCCGCAGCTCGAGCCGCAGTCGACGTCGGTCTCGTCGCCGTTCTCGATGCCGTCGAAGCAGTCCGGCACCGAGCACACGCCGAGCTCGCAGACGCCGGGCTCGCAGTCGCCGCCGTCGATGCAGTCCTCGCCCTCCTGACAGGTGGCCCCGCAGGCGCCGCCGCAGTCCAGATCGGTCTCGTCGCCGTTCTCGACCCCGTCGAGGCAGTCCGGCGCCGAGCACTGACCGAACTCGCAGACACCCTGGATGCAGTCACCGCCGTCGAAGCAGTCGTCGCCGGTCGAGCAGGTCGCGCCGCACAGACCGCCGCAATCGGTGTCGGTCTCGTCGCCGTTCTGCACCGCGTCGCTGCACGTCGGCATCGCGCAGACCATGTCCGTGCACACGCCGCTGTTGCAGTCGCCGCCGTCGACACAGCCGTCGCCGTCGTCGCACGGGCCGCACGAACCGCCGCAGTCCTCAGCCGTCTCGTCGCCGTTCTGCACGCCGTCGTTGCAGCCCGGCGCCTGGCAGTTGCCACCGTCGCAGATGCCGCTCATGCAGTCGGAATTGAGCTCGCAGCTGCCCGAGTTGGGGCACGGCGGGCACGAACCGCCGCAGTCTTCATCGGTCTCGTCGCCGTTCTGCTCGGAGTCGTCGCACGCCGGCGCGGCGCAGGTATTCGTGTCGGGATCGCAGACGTGCGAGTCGCAGTCCGCGGCGACGTTGCAGCCGCCCCCCGGCCCGCAGTCGGGGCAGTCGACGCCGCCGCAGTCGATGTCCGTCTCGTGGGTCTCCTGCACGCCGTTGTCGCAGGCCGCGGGATCACACGTCGCGCCACGGGTGCAGTACTCGCCCGGGCGGCAGTCGTCGTCGTCGGTGCAATCGCCCGACATGCCGCACGGGTTGGGGCACGTCGTGCCGCAGTCGATGCCGTCTTCGTTGCCGTTCTGGACCTCGTCATAGCAGGTCGGCGACTGACACTCGCCGCCGCTGCACACCAGCGACTGGCAGTCCTCGCCCGCAGCACACCCCTGGCCGTCGACGCACGGATCGCAGCTGCCACCGCAGTCGACGTCCGTCTCGTCGCCGTTCTGCACGGTGTCTGCGCAGTCCGGGTCACCGGACGATCCTGCGGTCGTGTCCCCCGTCGGCATCGACATCGTGGTGTCGGCCGTGTCCGACGCCGACAAGGTGTTGATGCCCCCTTCGGCGCTCGTCCCCGTGTCGACGCTCTCGACGACTTCGTCGGCACAAGAGGCGGCGCCCCCGAGGGCGAGGCCGAGGACGAGGGCATGGGATCGGTGGTGTTGGGCAAGCGAGGCTATGCGGCGCATGGACGTCCCCCCGGGCGTTCCGGTGTGCACGATCGCGGGTCGACCCGCGCGACCATGATTACCGATATTTCATCGAACATTCCAGCCGAACGTCAACGCGGGCATGGCGCCGATCCTCGGGCCGTTTTGGCGTCGCGCCCACGGCGCTGGCCCTGTGAACCGGAATTCGCGGCCCGGCCCGGGACGGGTCAGAAGCGCGCGAGCGGGCCCTACGAATCCCTTGCGCGATCCATCACACTTATTTCATAGTATGAACGCGAGCTTCGGGTCGACGGGGGGTCGAACCGAGTCCGTAAAATCACCGCCTCGAAACGGTCGAACGAAGCCGAGGTCCTCGCCATGCATCGCCGCGCACTACGACACTGCCTTTGCCTGACCTTCGCCGCCACCGTCGCCGCATGCGGAGGCGACTCCTCCTCGACCGCCACGGCCTCGGCGGGTGAGAGCGACTCGGCGGACACGAGCGCGGGCTCGTTGACCGCCGGCTCGTTGACGAGCGCAGACACCACCGCGGGCGGCAGCATGAGCGCCTCGCAGGGCTCCGAGTCGGCCGACACCACGGCGACGGGGACCGCGACGGCCTCGGCCACGGATTCTGCCGGCACCGACTCCGCGGGCACCGACTCCGCGGGCACCGACTCCGCCGGCACCGACTCCGCGGGCACCGACTCCGCCGGCACCGATGCGGGCACGACCGGCGACACCGGTGGCCCCGGCGATCCACCGACGGATCCGCCGGGCGTCCTGGGCGGGCTGTGCGAGGACCCGGGCCTCGAGCAGTGGTGCTACAGCGGCGCGCCCACGACCTACAACGTCGGCATCTGCCGCCCCGGCGTGCAGGAGTGCGTGCAGATCGATCTGGATCTCGGCGAGTGGGGCCCGTGCGAGGACGAGCAGCTCCCCGAGGTCGAGGTCTGCGACGGCCTCGACAACGACTGTGACGGCGAGATCGACGAGGATCTGGGTTCGACCAACTGCGGCGAGGGCATCTGCAACCACGACGAGCCCAACTGCGTCGACGGCGAACCCAACGAGTGTGATCCCGACGCCGGCGGCATGATGGAGGTCTGCAACGACCTCGACGACGACTGCGACGGCGACATCGACGACGGCCTCGGCGATCAGGTCGTCGAGTGTGGTCTCGGGGCCTGCGAGCACGAGGTCACGGCCTGCGAGGACGGCGATCCGCCCGAGTGTGATCCGTTGGAGGGCGCCTCCGAAGAGGTCTGCGACGGCATCGACAACGACTGCGACGGCGACACCGACGAGGGCATCGACGACCTGCAGTGCGGCGTCGGCCAGTGCGAGCACTCGCTGCCGGCGTGCATCAACGGCATCCCCCAGGTCTGCGACCCCTTCGACGGCGCGACCAACGAGACCTGCGACGCGATCGACAACGACTGCGACGGACTCACCGACGAGGACCAAGGCAACTGGGTCTGCGGCATGTTCGACTGCCAGGTGTCGGTCCCGACGTGCATCAACGGCGTCGAGCAGGGCCCCGAGACCTGCGTGCCGCTGCCCGGCGGTGACGAGATCTGCGGCGACGGCATCGACAACAACTGCGACAACGAGGCCCCCGCCTGCGTGGAGACGTTCCTCGTCGGCACCGACAATGCCATCCGCCCGATCGACATCGTGTGGGCCGTGGACTCTTCGGGATCGATGACCAGCGAGATGGCGGTGGTCGAGACCGAGATCAACGATTTCGCGACCACGCTGGCCGGATCGGGCAGCTCGACCCGCCTGCACCTGCTCGCGGACCGCGGCATCGAGAGCCTCGAGATCTGCGTCAACCCGCCGCTGGGCGGCAACAACTGCACCGACAACGCGCCGCAGTTCTACCAGTACGACACCAACGGCGGCACCAACAACGCGCCGTTCGTGCACAGCAACAACGCGCTGGGCCGCATCATGCACCACTCGCCGACGTGGATTCCGCGCCTGCAGGTGGGCTCGCACGTCGCGTTCATCGTCACGACCGACGACAACGGTGACGACACCTCCTTCACGGAGGACGCCGTGCAGCTCGGGGCCAACGGTGGGCAGCACGCCGAGTGCGTCGCCGGCGATCTGATCGACAACACCTCGCAGAACCGCTGCCGGTGGAACGACCCCAACTCGGCCAACAACTACACGTCCCTCGCCAACGACGTCGTCGTGGGCTACTTCGGGTTCAAGACGTTCATGACCAACCTGTTCCCCACGTTCGCGCCGGTGGACGACTGGACGTTCTACTCGATCATCGGCGGCACCGGCACGGCGACGCTGACCGGGGCCGACGACGCCTACGAGTTCAGCTGCGACACCCGGGCCGCGAACGGGGTGCAGTACGTGGACCTCTCGGAGTTCACCGGCACCCAGGACAGCATGACGAGCATCTGCGCGGCCGACTGGGACCTCTCCGGCTTGGCCAGCGACATCGTCAGCAACATCCCCAACGACACGTACATCCTCGATGGCAGCCCGGCCGGACAGTGCCTCGCCATCAACCCCGCGACCATCGTGGTGCTCGTCAACGGCGTGCCGATGGCGGCCGCCGACTGGATGTACGATGCGCCGAGCTGCACGCTCACGATCGTCACCAACATCCCCGTGGTCGGCGACAACGTCGTCATCGTCTACGAGAACTTCTGATGACCATGCCAAGGCCGACCCCCCTCCTCGCAGCGGCGCTGCTGCTCTCGCCCCCGCTCGCCTGCGGCTCGGACGATCCGGGCTCGGGCGGGGGCTCGACCACTGCCGCGACGATGGACGGCATCTTCACCGTCACCAACAACGACGACGACGACAGCTCGTCCACCGCCGGTGCGGACACCACCACCGGCGAGCCGACGCAGCTCAACTGCGACAAGATCGACTTCGTGTTCGTGATCGACAACTCGTCGTCGATGGCCGACGAGCAGCAGAACCTGGTCGACGCCGTCCCGGGCTTCGTCGACTCGATGCGAACCGCGCTACCGACGGTCAAGTCCTTCCGCGTCGGCGTCGTCGACACCGACGCCTACCCTGGCCTCGGCACCGAGAACCCCCTCGACGGCTGCCCGGCCGAGGGCGTCGATTGCTCGAGCTGCGACTACTCGCTGGGCGCGTTCCTCGACAAGCCGCTGTCGGCGGTCGACCCCGCGAGCAGCTGCAACTTCGCCGGCGGCGGTCCATTCATGGAGGGCGCCGCCGAGTCGTTCCCCGACGAGTTCGCCTGCGCGGCGATCGTCGGCACGGACGGCAACCCGGTCGAGCAGCAGGTCGGCGCGCTGCTCGGCGCCGTCGACCCGGCCGCGAGCGAAGACGGGGCCTGCAACGCGGGCTTCCTCCGCGACGACGCGCTGCTGGTCTTCCTCATGATCACCGACGAAGAGGACGACAACACCGACATGCCCGCGCCCCAGGGCGGCTCGCTCGGCGAGCCGGCGGACTGGTACGCGTCGGTGGTGGCGGCGAAGAACGGTCGGTCCGCCAACATCGTCGGCCTCGGCCTCATCGGCGGCTCTCCCCGCTTCGAGGACTGCGCGGCGCTGTCGGCCGACGGCAAGGGCGCCGAGCAGACGTCCCGGCTCGAGCAGTTCTTCGACCAGTTCGACACCCACTTCGAGGGCAGCGTCTGCAGCCCGACGTACGGCACCTTCTTCGACGATGCCCTCGGCAAGGTCGCCGAGGGTTGCATGAACTTCATCCCGTGACCCGCCCCGCGGGCGTCGGCGTGCCGCTGCCCCTGCCGAACGGCTGGTTTCTTGTTCCGTGGGCGGCGGGACGCTAGCGTCCCGCGGTCATGGACCATCCCGTGCGTTCCTCGGCGCGGCACGCCCATGCGTGCTCGTGCGAAGTCCTGGTCGAGATCGCAGGCTCGCCCGAGGTCGCCGCGCTGCTCGAGCCCCACGGGGTCGACGCGCGCAAGCTCGCGGCGGCGCGGCCGGAGCAGCACGCGAGCCTGAACTCGGAGCCCGGCGATTGGCGCGGTCGGCTGCCCAGCACCGGCGCCGACGATCCGATCCAGCGACTGCTGGCGATCGTGCGCTCGGCCGACTGCCATGGCTATCGCCTGCTCGAGGCGGCGGGCGTCGACTGCCCGAGCCTGCGTCGGCAGGTCGTCGATCGCCGACCGCGGACGGCGACCGTCCGTGCGCCCCGGGCCGATCGTCCACGGGCGGCGCACACTCGGCCATTCCCCACGCCGCCGACGCCGCGGACGACGGGCCGATCGCCGCGGCTGCGCGCCGCGGTCGAGCCCCGCCCCGCGATCCGGGCCAACTCGCGCCCGCCCGTCGAAGAACTCGCGCCGGTGGCCGCGGCCGCGCTCGAGCCCGAGGCGACGCGACCCACCGCGCGGCCCGAGCTGCGCCCGATCGATCCCGCGACCCTGCCGGCGCTGTTCGGCCGCGAGCGGGAGCTCGCCGCGCTCGGCGACGCCCTGACGCGTCGCGCCCATCGACCCGCGTTGCTGCTCGCGCCCGCGGGCTCGGGCCGCACGCTGCTGGCGTCGCACGTCGCAGGCTCGGTCCATCGACCCTGCTTCGTGCTCTCCGCCCTCGCCTACGCGGAGGATGACGAGCACGCGCTGCGCCGGGATCTCGCCGCCGTCGAGTCGGCCGGGGGCCTGGCGATCTTCGACGACTTCGATCGCGTCGTCCTCGAGGCCTCGCCGGCGTGGCTCGCCGAGCTCACCCAGGCGTGGGTCCGCGATCAGCCGCGCACGCTGCCGATCGTCTCCGCCGAGGGCCTCGGTCGGCTCGCGCAGTGGATCCCCGGCGTGCTGGAGATCGCCGACGTCCTGCGCGCCGAGTCCCTCGAGGGCCCGGCGCTCGGCGACGCCGTGACCGCGGCGGCGCCCGAGGTCCTGGCGGGCCATGGCGTGGCGCTCGGCGGCGATCTGCGGGCCGGCGAGTTCGTGCGCCTCGCCGATCGCTTCCTCGTCGGCCTGGCGCAGCCGGGTCGCGCGCTCGATCTCCTCGATCTCGCCGGCGCCCGGGCGCGACGGCGCGGCGACGCGACGATCACCCGCGCCGCGCTCCACGAGCTCGTGGCCGAGCGGGCCCAGCTGCCGGTCGCACGCATCTCGGCGCGCGGCGATCAGGACGTCCTCGAGCTCGAGTCCCGGCTCGCGACGCGGGTGGTCGGCCACGTCGAGGCGATCGCCGCCATCGCTCAGCTCGTGCGCCGCAACCGGGCCGGACTCGGCGGTGCGCGCCCGGTGCTCGGGGCCCTGCTGCTCGGCCCCAGCGGCGTCGGCAAGACCGAGCTGGCCAAGGCCCTGGCGTGGGCGTTGTTCGAGCGCGAGGACGCGCTGGTCCGCCTCGACATGAGCGAGTACGCCGAGCCGCACACCGTGGCGCGCATCGTCGGCGCGCCGCCGGGCTACGTCGGCTACGAGCAGGGCGGCGCGCTCACCGAGCCGCTGCTCCGCCACCCCCACACCGTGGTGCTCCTCGACGAGATCGAGAAGGCCCACCGCGACGTGCACCAGCTCCTGCTGCAGATCCTCGACGAGGGTCGCCTCACCGACGGCCGCGGGCGCACCGTCGACTTCCGTCACGCGGCGATCGTGATGACCTCGAACCTCGGGGCACAGTGCGTGCGCCGCGTGGGCCACCGCGCGCGCATGAACGAGGCCGAGGTCCTCGACATCGCGCGGGCCGCCTTCCCGGTCGAGCTGTGGAACCGCATCGAGGCGCCGCTGGTGATGCAGCCCCTCGCCCCGGACGAGCTGCGGAAGATCTGTCGCCGCATCGCGAAGACCTCGAGCGACCGCCTCCTCCACGAGCGGGGCGTCCGCTATGCGCTGTCCGACGCGGCCTGCGAGCTCTTGGTCGCACGCGCCGGCAACGACCCCGGCCTCGGCGCGCGACCGCTGCGGCACCTCGTGGCCCGCGAGATCGACCCGCTGGTCGCCGACGCGGTGCTCCGCGGCCGCGTGCGGGCCGGCGACGCGCTGTCGATCGACGTCGAGCACGGACAGCTCGTGGCCCGCTGACGGTGACTCACCCGGCCCGCAGCAGCGCCAACAGCTTCCCGCCGAGGAACCCGTAGAGCTCCGCCGCGCCGTCCGGGAGCGCGCCCTGATGCGCGGCGATCCCCGCCGCGTCGCCGCGCGTCGCCGGACCGCTGATGCCCGCAGGTACGCCGAGCGCGAGGAGATTGGTGACCGCGCTGCGCAGGAGGCTGGCGACGAAGCCGGTGCGCGCGCTCGGATCGGCGCCCAGCGATCGCCAGACCGCCTCGGCCTCGAGGGTGATCACGGCCAGGTGGTTGGCGACCAGCGCACACGCGGCGTGGTAGGCGGTGCGGCGGTGCGCATCGAGGCCGCCGAGATCGATGACCGGCGCGGCGCCCACGAGCTGCCGCGCCCACGCGACCGCGGCGGGGTCGCCCTCGATCCCGAAGGCTGCGCCCTCGAGGATCCGCGGATCGACCCACGCACCGCGCATGCTCGCGGCCGGGTGCAGCGATCCCACCGGGTGCCCGGCCGCGCGCAGCGGCGCGAGGACATCCTCGCTGCGCCGGGCCCCCGCGGCGTGCACGACGATGGTCTCCGGCGGGAGTCGCCCGACCAGGGCCTGGGCGACCGCCGGGATCACCGGATCACGCACGGCGATCCACACCGCCTTCGGCGGCGTCTCGGG
This sequence comes from Nannocystaceae bacterium, assembly GCA_044344875.1. GTDB lineage: Bacteria > Myxococcota_A > Polyangia > Nannocystales > Nannocystaceae > Xiheibacterium. The sequence goes on along the minus strand of JBIJCC010000110.1, from coordinate 9,960 downwards.
CAGCACACCGGTGCCGTCGACGATCGCGTGCCCGCCGAGGATCGTCACCGGGTGGCCCTTGGCCGCGAGCCACGGCTCGAGGTGCGCCGCGACGTGGCCACGACCGACGATCCAGATCGGCGGTGCGGCGGCGCGGAGCATCCGCAACACCGCGGCCGGCACCGCGTCGGCGACCCGACCCCAGGCCGCGTCGGTCCCCTCGGCCATCCACGCGCGGACGTCGGTGCTGCTCACCTCGGGCAGCGGGCACGCCCCGTCCGACCAGCCGGCGCGCGGCACCACGATCGGCGCGAAGCGGCGCTCGATCTCGTCCCAGCGGTGCCACCGCGCCGTCTCGCCCGAGCGGACGATGTCGGAGCCGACCACGAGGCGCACCGCCATGTCCGGGTGGCGATCGGCGACCGCCTCGAGCAGGCGCAGCGTGTAGCTCGGCCCGGGCTGCGCCGCCGCGAGCTCGCGCTCGATCGCGGTGACCTCGACCCACGGGCCGAAGCCCGCCATCGCGATCCGACACCACGCGAGCCGCGACGCGAACGGGTGCATCGACTTGCCCAGGGGGTGATCGGCACAGGGCGCGACGAGCAGCCGATCGACGTCGGCGATCGCCCGCAGGTAACCGGGCAGCAGCGTGTGTCCGAGGTGGGGCGGATCGAAGGCGCCGCCGAACACGGCGAGCACCCGGGGTTGGTTCACGCGGGCCACGAGGTTCACGCGGAGCACGATAGGACTGTGGTCAACGCCGCGAAACCCCAAGCCAATGGCGCGCGACGATCGGGTGATGCGCGGCCGATGACGCTCCCTGTGCACGACGGCGTCCTCGCGGGTTTCTTGGACGCGCCGCGCGGCCGTGTCACCCCGGATCCATGCTCGCCGCCGTCCGTCCCTTGCTCGCCGCGTCGATGCTCCCGCCGCCGCTGTCGCTCGCACCGCGCGAGTCGAGCCCGGTCGCGCCGCCGTGCCTCGATCGCCGCGGTGGCCCGCGGCGCCGCGACGCCGAGCCGGTCGTCGATGGATTCACGGCCGCGAGTCACCGACCGTTGCCCTTGACCTTCGCCGTCGGCGTCGGCGGTCATTGGGCGCTGATGACCGGCCTGTCGTGCTCGCCGCACGGCGTGTTGCTGCGTGCGCTCGATCCCCACGACGCCGCGCTCGAGGCCCCGCGACTCGACGTGCTCGCCGCGTGGCGACGACTCGGCACGCGCCTCGGCGCGCAGGCTTCCCCCCTATGGTTCTCGACGGTCTGCATCGGCGCGCGGACGTTGGTGGCCGCGATGGCCGAGCTCGCGGTCGCGTCGCCCCTCGAGGTGACGCTCGTTCCCCTCGACGACGAACCCTCGCTCCGCGGGCGGACCTTCCACGGCGTGCTCGCGCCGCTCTCCGATCCGGCGCCGCACGTGCTGGGGATCGCCCTCGCCGAGGGCGCGCTGCAGTGCCTCGCCGCGGCCGTCGCCCCGCAGATCGTCCCGCGCGACGCCGAAGAACCGGCCCGATCCCCGCGCGTGGGCACCGTCCCGAGCGTGTCGCAGATCACGGCTGTGGCGACGCCGTCGCGGGAACTCGCGCCGCATGCCAACGTTGGGGACGAGGAGGCCGCGGACCCGGTCGCCGCCGACGCCGGCGGGGAATCCCGCCGGACCGCCCCGTCACGCGCCGTGCGGGCCGGCGGGCAACGTCGCCGCGTCCGTGCATGCACGCCCGTCCCCGCGGCGGGCCTCGACCGGGCCGGCCCGCCTGCGACCGACGGCGCCGCCCCCGGCCACGAATCGCCGCCGGGGCGCCGCGCCAACCGTGCGCACCGACGTTGACACACCCCTGACGTTGTCCCTATTGTGCCGCCGAGCACCATCGCTGGCGTCCGTTCTGCACGTCGCGACCCAAGGTGCACTGCGCTCGATTTGCTCGCCGCGAGCAAGGGGATTCGGCCTTGAACACTCCGAAGAAACCGGGAACCGATCTCGCCGCCCTCAAGGCGCGGCTGGCCAAGAAATCCAAGGACGGCGACGAGGCGGCTGCACCGGCAGCCTCCGAAGCACCGCCCGAGGAGCAGGCCCCACCGCCCGCCGATTTCGGCGCGCCGGCCCAACAACACTACGAACCACAGCCGCAGGCCTACGAGCCCCCGCCGGCGCCTGCGTTCGCGCCCGCCGAGGTCCAACGTGCCGCCGCGGTCGCGCCTCCGGTCGCCGCCCCGAGCTTCACCGCGCCGAGCGACGATCCCTTCGGGGGCCCGAGCAACGCGACGTACGACTCGGGTCCGGACGTCGGCGGCGAGGTGCCGGGCCGCAGCAACGTCGGCGTCATCGCCTTCGCCGGCATCATCTTCCTCGGCATCGGCCTCGGGGTCGGCTGGCTCGGTCACAAGATCGTGAGCGGCGGCGAGCGACTGGAGGCCGCCAAGGCCAAGGGCAAGGAGATGCTCGCCGAGGTCAACGAGGTGGCGAACGCCCGCAAGGACGTCGCAGTCAAGCTCGACGATGTCGGCAAGGTCGTGCTCGAGGATCCGGCCGCGGGCTCCGCGGCGATCGTGGCGCTCCTGCAGGAGAGCTTCAACAAGTTCCCCCGCATCGAGAACCTCTATGGCTGGCAGCTCGGCGGCATCCACAAGACCGGCATCGCCAAGACCTTCGAGCTCTACGAGAAGTCGAACCGCGTGAAGATCGAGCTCGCGGCGCTCGCCGGCTTCCTCGCCGAGAACGCCGACGCGCTCAAGGCCTCCGGCGGACCGGTGTCGTTCGGGGTGAAGTTCACCGCCGACGAGGCACAGCTGGTCGCGCTGACCGCAGCGCTGTGTGGCGAGAACACCACCGATCTCGCGGCTCTCACGGCCTGCCCGGACCCGAGCAAGGCGGTCGCGTTCAAGGTCCAGGAGTCGCTCGGCGGCGCCGAGAAGACCCTCGTCCGCGGCACCGCCCAGGACCAGGTCATGTTCCTCGCGCCCAGCGGCCAGATCTACAACTACGCCGTCGGCCTCGAGCCGGCGAAGAACGCCGCCAAGGTCCGCGACTTCATGTGGAAGCGCGTGAAGGAATCGGTCGACGAGCTCGCGACGACCGAGGCCACCGTCATCAAGGCGATGAGCAACTACTCCGACAACCCCGACGTCGATGGCTCGAACCCGCAGCCCGAGCCCTGACGGAGACGACAAGCCCGTCGCGAAGGCGGGCGACGGCCCCCTGCCGCCACGGCCTGCCGAGTCCGCGCCCACGGGCGGACCGGCAGGCGTTTCTCGTCGGCTGTGGGTCACCAACCCGGCCCGCACCAACTTCGTGGTGTGGCTGCTGCGCTACTACCTCTACGCGGTCGCCGTCGCGTTGGTCGTCGCGGTCGTCGCCGGGGTGTGGGCCTATCGCCAGGTCTCGGCCGACCTGCCGGATCTCGACAGCATCGAGGAGTACGCATCGTCGGCCCCCGGCGTCACGCACATCTACGCCGAGGACGGCTCCTTGCTCGCGGAACTCGCCCGCGAGCACCGGGCCTACGCCGCCTACGGCGACATCCCGACCGCGCTGGTGAAGGCGATCCTCGCCAGCGAGGATCGACGGTTCTTCGAGCACGCCGGGCTCGACCTGCGGGGCCTCGCCCGCGCCCTCGTCGCGAACCTCCGCTCGGGCACGGTGAGCCAGGGCGGCAGCACGATCACGCAGCAGGTCGCCAAGGGCTTCCTGACCCACGAGCAGACGCTGCTGCGGAAGGTCCGCGAGGCGATCCTCTCGGTGCGCATCGAGTCGCGCCTGAGCAAGGAGAAGATCCTCGAGATCTATCTGAACAAGACGTTCTTCGGGCACAACGCCTACGGCGTCGCCTCGGCGGCGAGCCGCTACTTCGGCAAGTCGCTGGGCGAGCTGACCCTGGCCGAGTGTGCCCTCATCGCGGGGCTCGCCCGCACGCCGGGCCGCGACAGCCCGTTCGTCAGCCTCGACCGGGCGAAGAACCGCCGCAGCGTCGTCCTGCACGACATGGTCGAGGCCGGGGCGATCACGGCCGCCGAGCGAGACATCGCCGACGCCGAGCCCATCGCGCTGGCGAGCACCCCCGAGGTTTTCCGCGCCCGCGCGCCCTTCTTCGCCGAGCAGGTCCGCCGCGACCTCGTCGAGCGCCTCGGCGAGGAGGCCCTGCTGCAGTCGGGCCTGCGCATCGAGACGACGCTCGAGCTCCCGGCCCAGGCGATGGCCGACCGCGCCGTCGACAACGCGCTGCGCGACATGGATCGCCGGCAGGGCTTCCGCGGCCCACTGGCCCACCTCGACGCGCCTGCCGCCCAGGCCGAGCTGCGCGCCCGCCTCACCGCGGAGTACGGCGCGGATCCCTTGGCCGCCGACGAGTGCGTCCCGGCGGCGCCGGACGAGCGCATCGAGCTCGACTGCCCCAACGAGGAGGGCGCGCAGTGCAACCCGCCCGCGCAGCCGATCCCCGATCACGCCGACTGCACGCCGCGCTGGCGGCTCGCGCTGGTCGAGAAGGTCAACAAGTACAACGCCTGGGTGACGGTCGGCGGCTACGAGGCCCTGCTGCCGCTGCGGTACATGAACTGGGCATCGCGGTACGACCGGAACACCGGCGTCAACGACAAGCGCATCGACGACGTCCGTGACGCGCTCGAGGCGGGCGACGTGGTCTGGGTCCGCCGCGCGCCGCCGTCGAAGCGCCCGCAGTCGGGCAACGAGGACATCACGCTGCCCGAGGTCGAGCTGGGCCAGACCCCGCGGGTCGAGGCGGCGATCTACTCGTTCGATCACCAGACCGGCTACGTCTACGCGATGCAGGGCGGGCACGACTACGATCGCTCGCAGTACAACCGCACCACGCAGGGCTGCCGCCAGCCGGGGAGCGTGTTCAAGGCGATCTACTACTCCCTCGCCCTCGACACCCGGGACTTCACGATGGGCACGATCCTCGAGGATCGTCCGTACCAGCCCGAGCCCGGGGAGGAGTGGAACCCGCAGAACATCCACGGGACGCTGTCGGGCGAGGTGCTGCTGCGCAACGCCTTCATCTTCTCGCTGAACCTGCCGTCGATCCGGCTGTTCAACCGCCTCGGCGCCGACAACGTCGTGCGCTGGGCGAGGCGCCTGGGGTTCAGCACCGAGCTCATCGCCGACAAGGCCCTGTCGCTGGGCGCGTCCTGCGTCCGCACCGACGAGCTCTCGCGGGCGTTCGGCGTGTTCGTTCGCGAGGGCAAGTGGGTCGACCCCGTCTACGTCCGGCGCGCCACCGACAAGAACGGCAAGGTCGTCATCGACGAGCGTCACCCCTACGACGAGGCGATGGACGTCGGCGGTCGCCTCGACGCGATGGCGCGCCTCGCCCTCACGCCCCCCAAGCAGGTCGTCGACATCGGCACCGCGTTCCTCATCACCAAGATGATGCGCGACGTCGTCACCAACGGCATCGCCAAGACCGCCAACAAGGCCGGCATCCCGGCGGGCGGCAAGAGCGGCACCGCGTCGAAGAACACGTACACGACCGACACGTGGTTCGTGGGCTTCACCTCTCGCTACGTGACCGCGGCGTGGATGGGCGACGACACCTACGAGCGCTCGCTGGGCGACGAGGACGCCAGCTACACCACGGCGACGCCGATGTGGACCGACTTCATGCGCCGCGTCGCTGCCGGCATGCCCCACCGCATGGTCCCCGTGCGGCGCCCCGACGGCATCCGCCCGCGGGTCGTCCAGTGGGAGGGTGGCGAGGGCGCGATGCGCAACGCCATGCTGTACTTCCACTCGGGCACCTGAGGCGGAACCAAAGCGAACGCCCCGGGGTGCCGAGCACCGTCGGGGCGTCGTCTCGCGGTCACCCGCGCAGGCCCTACGGCTTGGCCGCGGCGCACTCGGCGATGTTGCCGGACTTGTCGTAGCAGACGTCGCTGCCGCCCAGGGCGTCGTTCACCACGTCGGTGAGCTTGTCGTCACTGCCGACGTTGGGCAGGCGCTCGCCGATCCGCTTCTCGGCCTTGCCGTCGACGACCGCGAGCACGATGGCGCCGTGGACCGCGGTCATGTCGAACGAGCGGACCGACTCACCGTTGCTGGCCGTCCACTGGTTGTAGCGGACGATGGGGGCCGCGGTCTTGGGGTCCTGCTTGACCTTGGCGTCGGGCGAGGGGCCGAACCACTTCTTGAACTTCTCCTCGACGACCTGCTCGTAGGTCTTCCCCGGGAAGTTGTCCGTGGAGTACGCGTAGACGATCTTCCACAGCTCGTTGTCCTTGAAGAAGTAGAACTTGCGAAGACCGCTGTCGTTCTTCGTCCAGATCATCTCTTCGTTGCTGTCGTCCTCGTACTCGTACTGGATCAGCGACACACCCCAGCGGTGGTTGGTGGCCTTGGCGAACTTGACGTGGTTCTGCTTGGCCTCCTTGATGCGATCGCGCCGCCACTTGTGGTTGTTGTCCTGCTCGATCGGGTCCTTGGACTTGGCCTGGCGCTCCTCGTACTCCTTCTCGATGTCCGCCGTCACGAACTTGAAGACCTCGTCGGGGGACTGGCCCCACTTGAAGTGGGTGAGCAGGGTGCACACGCCGAACGCGGCGGAGGCCCCGGGGTTGGCGTCCACGTCCTTGCAGACCTTCTTCTTGCCCTTGCCCGAGCACTTCTTCACGGTGCTCTTGGCCGGCTGCTTGCACTTGACGGCCTTCTCGGTCTTGGCCGTGGCCTCGGCGGCGGCGACCTCGGCGTCGAGCTCGGCCTCGGCGTCCTCCGACTCGCCGTCCTCGGAGTCGCCTCCGACGAGGTCGTCGACGCTCTCGCGCTCGACGGTGGGCCCCAGGAGCGAATCCCGCCCGGATTCAGGATCCTCGGTCTCCTTCTCCTTCTTGCAGGCGGACGAAGACAACACGAGCGCGAGCGACACGAACAACGATGAGAACCGCATGGGGCGCACCTCCGGCGACCGGAGATTACCACAACGCCGGTGGGGCCCGTAAACCGCCTCCGGGCCTAGAAATCGCTCGGCATGGCCCCGGGCTGGGGCCGGGACAGCGACACGCTGGCGCCGGTGAGCGCGTCGGGGTCGACCACGACGTCGAGCTCCGGGCCCTCGATCGAGCCGTGGCAGCCACCGCACACCCCGTCGAAGAAGTCGCGACTGATCCCGAGGCTGGTCTGCTCGCCGGGGCCGAACTGGTGCTCCTCCGTCATCGTCAGCAGCGGGGTGTCGCCGCGGCGCAGCTCGAGCACCAGGGGTTCGCCCGCGGGCACGCGCACGAAGGCCGAGCCATCGGCGGCCAGCGCGTGGGTCCCGAGGAGCTCCCACGACTGGAAGGTGTCGCCCGCACCGCCCGCGGTCGGCGCAGCCGCGCGATAGACGGCCAGGGTGTCGCCCGACTGCAGCGCCTCGAGGTCCCGGCCACTGCGGCGGTTGCTGGTCAGCAGGGTCGCGAGCATCGGCAGGTCGGGGAAGTGCGCCCATGCCTCATTGGGGCCCGCGGCGTCGCCGACGTTGGTGCCGCCGAAGACGAGCTGCGGGATGTTCACGAACAGGCGCCGCAGCGCCCGCGCCTGGACGATCACGCCGTCGACCTGGAAGCCTGCGCCGCCAGCGATCGTCGTGCGCGTGCGCGTGACCGGATCGAACAGCACGAGGTCGTAGTCGACCGCGGCCGAGGCGTTGGTGAGATCGAGGGAACCCGCAGCGTAGCTGACCAGCACCTGCCCGTCGGGCGCCGGGAACGGCGAGCGATAGGCACCGGTGGCGGGCCCCGTCCCCGCCGCCGCCGCGCTCGGATCGAGGAACGTGACCGCGGGCGCGTAGCCGGGCTCGTTCACGCGGTTGGACTCGAACGGCCCGAGGCTGCGGTTGAACGTCGCGAGCGCACCGCCGGAGAACTGCGCCGCCGGGTCCGAGAGGATCATGACGAAGTTGCGATCGGGCGCCTCGCGGATGAACGTCGCCTGACCGAAGCCGATGGAGTCGCGCTGGGCGAGCAGCGGGTGGTAGTCGGTGAGGTCCCAGTTGATGCGGCGTCCGGCCAGCTGGTAGAGGTCCTCGGTCGCCTTCTCGGTCGTCATCGTGATCTGACCGTTGTGCATCATCGCCGGATGCAGCTCGGAGCCGTTGAGGTACGTCATCTGCCCGAGGTCGGTGCCGTCGAGCCCGATGCGCCACAGGTTGCTGGCCGGCAACCGGAAGCGCGGCGACACGTTGGCAACCCCGGATCGGCCCGCGCGCGTCGACGCATAGACCACCGCGCCGCCGGGGGCCCGCAGCGGATCGTCGGGGACGTAGACCGGATCGAAGTTGTGGATCGCCACGCCGTCGGCGCTGCCCTGCCCGTCCGTGGTGAGCTGCCGGCAGTCGGAGCCGTCGAGGTTGGACTCGAACAGATCGAGGCCGTCGGCCTCGCCGTCGCGCAGGGCGAAGACCATGCGCGTGCCGTCGTACGAGATCTCGGGGCGCCGCACGTCGACGTCGCCGAACGTGCCGCAGTCGGACAGATCGATCGCCGTCGCGGCGCCGGTGCCCGCGGAGATCCGGCCGTCAGGGCCGACAGTGACGTCGGTCCGCATCAGGCGCGCGCCGCCGCGGAACGTCGCGAAGTCGATCACGCGATCGGGATCGGCGGGCCGATCGACGAAGATCACCGGCAGCGTGTCGCCGTCGGCCATCGCGGTGACGCGGCCGTCCGCGACCGCAGCGGCCCGCTCGCGGCGGATCCACTCGACCACGGTGCAGTACGACGTCGGCTGCTCGTCGTCTCCTGCTGGGCACAGCGACGGATTACCGCCCCCGTCGCCCCCGAGCTGATCGAGCAGCGTGACACCGGCGCGGTGCTGGATCCCGCCGCGCTCGGTCGAGATGTTCTTCTTCAGGATCCGCGACTGGTTGGGGTCGGCGGCGTCGAGGCTCACGAACTCGTGCAGCGTGGTGTCGTAGTTGCGCCGCAGGGCCAGTGGGCTGAAGAACCCGCGGGAGCCAGCCCGCAGCCGGAAGTCGTTGAAGCCCTGCGGGCTGTGGCACTGCGGCATGGCGCAGCCCCGCTTGAGCAGCACCGGCAACACGTGCGAGGCGTAGTACTCGAACGCGGGCGTCTCCCCCGTGAGGGTCAGCGGACCGACCTGCTTGCTCCACTCGCGCAGCGCGACGAACTCCGGATCGTTGGCGGAGCTCCAGATGTCACCGCCCGAGTGGTTCACGCCGCCGGCCGTGACCGCGAGCGGACGCAGCAGGAACTCGCTGCGATCGGTCGGATCGGCGACGAACGACTGGCTGACGATGAAGTTGTGCTGCAGCTGCTCGGGGGTGTCGCCGCAGGTCAGGTACAGGTCGCTCTGCGTCGAGCCGTGGCAGCTGCCGTAGCTGCAGCGCTCCGCGAGGATCGGTTGCACGTCGGCGACGAAGGCGTCGTACGCGGGCCCGGTCGCGGTCGCGAGGAACGGCTCGACGTCGGGGCGCAGCGCGGTGGCGCACGGACCGTGGCCCGCGGGCGCCGTCTGATTGACGGGCACACCGTCCTCCGTCGCGCCGTCGCGCAACCACTGCTGCAGCTCGATGAACGCCTCCGACGAGAGCGACAGGATGCCGCCGCCGGCGTGGAAGATCTCGCTCGGGAACGGCTCACCGGCGTAGAGCAGCGTCAGCTCACTCGGCTTGACCGCCTTCAGCAGCATCACCGGCTCGGGGTAGCTGCCGTAGGCGGCGAGCAGCTCCGGGCGGCGATGGACCGACTCGAAGCTGCTGAGATCGAGGTTGCCCATCGCCTCGCCGGGCTTCTCCTCGCTCTCCGTGTGGCACAGGCCGTCGGCCGTACCGCGCACGCAGTTCTCTTGGAGGATCGGCGCGATGCGCTGCGAATAGAACGTCTGCTCCGGGAGCTCTGGGTCCGCGCACGCCGATGCGCCGAACACCACGATGCCCACCGCCGCGCGCGACACTCGAGTCCGACGTGACGTCATCGATTCACCCCACATGATTGTCCGTCGTCGTCGCGCACGGTTCAAGTGCGCGACGACACGAGATGCA
>JBIJCC010000109.1:0-34455 GCA_044344875.1 Nannocystaceae bacterium | reverse complement strand
GCACTCGACGCTGGGACCGGCCGGACGTCGTGCGCCTGAACCCTCAAACCGCGCGCGTCGTCGCAACCAAGTGACGAGCTAACTATGATGGGCTGCAACAATCTTGACAGTCACCGCGAGGGCTGGGGCACGGCGCCGATGTGCTTCGAGGGGATGACGCTGTTCCCGAACAGTAGCTGGGTCGCGCCGTACGAAGTCTGCCTGTGAGGCTCGGCGCCAGGGCCTCACCCCTGCTGCGTCGGCACCACGACGAGCTCGGCCACGTTCACATGCGGGGGCATCGCCACCGCGAAGGCGATCGCATCGGCGATGTCCTGCGGTCGCAGGGCGACGATCGAGTTCCGCCACTGCTCGAGGTTCGCGCGCTGCTCGGCGTCGGCCATGCCGTCGCCGAGCTCGGTGGGGACGAGGCCGGGCTCGATGGTCTTCACCCGCACATTGCGGGGGCCGAGCTCGCGCCGCAGGTTGCGGGTGAGGTGGGCGACGGCCGCCTTGGTCGCGCAGTAGACCCCATAGTTGGGGAAGCTCTCGTGGCCCCCGATGGACCCGACGTGGACGAGGTCCGCGCGACCGCCGGCCGCGGCGGTGGCGATCAGGTCGTCGATGAACGCGCGACCGGTGCGGAGCAGGCCGCGGATGTTGAGGTCGATCATGCGATCCCACTCGGCCTCGTCGGCGCGCTCGAAGGGCGCCGCCAGCATGACCCCCGCGTTGGCGACGACGAGATCGACGCGGCCGAGTTCGGCCCGGATGGTGCGCGCCGCAGCGGCGAACGCCGGCCCGTCTGCGACATCGACCGCGACGGCGAGGGCGTGGGCGCCCTGCTCGCGCAGCTGGGCGGCGAGACGATCGAGGCGATCCCGGCGGCGGCCGACGAGTGCGACGGCGGCCCCGTCGGCGGCGAGGCGGCGCGCCGTGGCCTCGCCGATCCCGGCCGTGGCGCCGGTGACGACGGCGACGCGGCCGCGGAGCAGCTCGTGGGCCGGGGTAGTGGTGGTGGTCGTTGCGGTGGTCATGGCCGGGAAGCTAGCCGCGCGCCCCGGGCCGACAAGAGCTTCGCCGCGGCCGGGACCCGCGAGCCTGGGAGTGCGAGGACCACCTTGGCCCGCAGTCGGATCGCGCGCGAACGCGGGTACGATCGCCGTCGATGGACGACGACAATCGGCTCGGCGAGTTCCTGCGGGCGCGCCGTCAGCAGGTGCAGCCCGGGGACGTCGGACTGCCGAGCTCCGCGACCGCGGGTCGACGTCGCGTCCAAGGCCTACGTCGCGAGGAGCTCGCGATGCTCGCGGGCGTGAGCGCCGACTACTACATCCGCCTCGAGCAAGGTCGCGATCGGCACCCCTCGGACGCGGTGATCGACGCGCTCGCGAAGGTGCTCCGCCTCGACGACGGCGCGATCCGACACCTGCGGGCGCTCTCGCGGCCCGCAGGCCCACGCCGACCGAGCCGCGCCCGCCCCGAGCGCGCGGCCCCAGGGCTCACGCGCCTGCTGCAGCGGTGGTCGACGACGCCGGCGATGGTCGTCGGCCGCTGCCTGGACGTGCTCGCCCACAACCCGCTGGCCGCGGCGCTGTACGCCGGGGTGCAGCTCGAGGCGAACCTCGTGCGCATGGTCTTCCTCGACACGGCGGCGCGCGGGCTGTACGTCGACTGGCCCGAGGTCGCCGATGACACCGTCGGCGCGCTGCGATCGATGGCCGGCGGCGAGGCCGACAACCCGCGGCTCGACGAGCTGGTCGCCGAGCTAGCGGCGGGCAGCGACGAGTTCCGCCGCCGGTGGGCGCGGCACGACGTGCGCGAGAAGACCAGCGGGATCAAGCGGTTCATGCACCCGAGCCTCGGCGAGATCGCGCTCGACTACGAGACGCTCACGGTGAACGGCGGCTCGGGCCAGATGCTCTTCGTCTACCACGCGGCGCCCGGGACCGCGGCCGAGCGCGCGCTGCTCGAGCTGGCGCGCCAGGGGGACGCGGCGAGCTCGACCGCTGGCGCCGCGAACGGTCGATGATCCGGCAGCCGCGGTATCGTGGCGCGCATGCAGCTCGAAGGCTCGTGTTCCTGCGGCGCGGTGCGGTTCTCCCTCGAGTCGCGGGAGCCGGTGCAGTACCAGCGCTGCTACTGCAGCATCTGCCGCAAGGCGGGCGGCGCGGGTGGCTTCGCGATCAACCTCGGCGGCGACGCGGCAACGCTCGTCGTCGAGGGGCGCGAACACACCCGCGTGTACCGGGCGATGATCGACCACGCCGGAGCGCGGGTGCAGAGCCAGCACCAGCGGCACTTCTGCGGGCTGTGTGGGTCGCACCTGTGGGCGTACAACGATCGTTGGCCCGAGCTCGTGCACCCGGTCGCGGGGGCCATCGACACGCCGCTGCCGGTGCCGCCGGATCGCACGCACATGATGTTGGGCTCGAGGGCGCCGTGGATCGAGCCGGAGCTCGGGCCCGACGATCGCGCCTTCGAGGGCTATCCGGATCGATCATTGGCGACCTGGCACCGCGAGCACGGCCGCTGACGACGACACCGCCGCGCCCCTCGGCGGCCCGTGGTAGCGTCGCCGCCGATGCGAGCGGTCCCGGTCTCCGCGTGGTTCTGTCTCCCCCTGCTCCTGCTCGGCTGCGCGTCGAAGCAGCTCGCCGCCCAGCACGGCGAGCACATGGCCGCGCTCGAGACCCAGCGTCAGCAGCTCGCGGCGATCCAAGCCACGCTCGCGGAGATCGAGACCGAGCAGATGAACCTGCGCGCGCGCCAGGAGGAGGTCACCGCGGCGCTGGCGGAGCGATCGCCGGCGACCGGCGCCCCCGAGCAGGAGTGGCGCACCGGCGTCGACCAGCGGCTCGACGCGATCCAGGCCAAGCTCGATCGACCGACGCCCGGCGCCGCGCCGGCGCCTCGCCCCGGCTCGCCCGATCCCGCCGCGGTCTATCGCATGCCGATCGACGGCGCGCAGACCCGCGGCAGCGCCGGCGCCAAGGTCACGCTCGTGGTGTGCTCGGATTTCCAGTGCCCGTTCTGCGGGCGCGTGCGGACCACGCTCGACGACCTCGCCAAGGAATACGGCGACGACCTGCGGATCGCGTACAAGCACAACCCGCTGCCGATGCACAATCGGGCCGCGGCCGCCGCGGCAGCCGCGGAGGCCGCCGGCAAGCAGGGCAAGTTCTGGGCGATGCACGATCGCCTGTTCGAGAACGCCCGGGACCTCACCGACGAGAACTTCGCCCGCTGGGCCAGCGAGCTGGGGCTCGAAGCCGCTCGGTTCGAACGCGATCGCAACGACCCCAAGACCGCCGAGCGCATCTCGGCCCAGGCCCAGCAGTGCATGTCGCTGGGCGCCCGCGGCACCCCGTCGTTCTTCATCAACGGCCGCTACCTGAGCGGCGCCCAGCCGATCGAGTCCTTCCGCACGCTCATCGACGAGGAGGCCAAGAAGGCCGACGCGATGCTCCGCAAGGGCGTGAAGCCGAAGAAGCTCTACGACGCGATCATCAAGGGCGGCAAGACGGCGCCGTGAACGGGCGGCAAGACGGCGCCATGAACGGGCGGCAAGACGGCGCCGTGAAACCCGTGCTGCTCGTTGCTGCGCTGTGCGCCTGCGGACCCGGCACTGCGGACGATCCCACCACGGATTCCACGTCCGGCACCGGGATGGAGACGACGGGCACGTCCTCGACGAGCCCGTCGACCAGCACGGCCTCCGCATCGTCGAGCTCGAGTGGCGTGGGCGATACGAGCGGCGGCACCTCGCACGGACCCGGGACGCAGGGGAGCACCGACACCTCGAGCGAGAGCACCTCGGGGACCACGTGCGTCGATCTCGCGACGCCGATGCTCAGCGGCGCCTGCGGGACGATGGCCGCCCAGGAGACGAACGTCCTCGCGCAGGGCGAGGGCATCGCGTTCGTCGGCACGCGTTCGTTCTTCGGCGCGGCGGCCTGCGGAGACTGCGGATCGCTGCGGACGCTCGCGGTGTACGTCTTCGAGGACACCCCGGAAGACACCGAAGACCTGTCGCAGTCCACCGCGCCGATGCTGACCTTCGAGGTCGATACGTCGGACGCCGCGTTCGAGACGACCGTCACGTTCTCGCACGCGGCGACCGGACAGTCGGTCGACGCGGCCCCCACGTCGGTGACGGTCGTCGCGACGCCGAGCGAAGCGGACTTCGGGATCGCCACCGACGACGCCCCGCCTCGGCTCTCCGTCACCATCGAGTCTGCCGACGCCGACCTCCAGCTCTCGGGCACGATCGACGCGGTCTACTGCGCGGGCGCGAACTACTTCATCCCCTGCGAGTAGTCGTGACGACGGGCCCGGCACGGCTCTCCGCCGCGTGCTCGGCGTCGCCAACCGGCTCGAGCGCCGCCCGGCTCAGGGGCACGCTGTGGTCTCGACGCAGTCGTCCTCGAACCACTCGTAGGGATCCATGCAGTCGGCGTGCTGCGCCGCGCCGCCGTCGTCGGCGAGGCACGCCTCGAAGAACGCCGCAGGCCGCAGCGTGCAGACCTGCGGGTCCTTGTAGTACACGCCCGTGCCGTCGGCGTTGTCGATCCCGTACTGCCGCACCACCGGTGCTCCGCCGCCCGGCGACGCGATGTCCAACCACTCGTCTTCGCCGTCCCTCAGGCCGTTGAAGTTGATGTTGAGCTGCGCCTCGTCACCCGCGGCCAGCGCCCCGAGCATGCAGACCAACGCGTCGCCGTACGCCACGTCTTCGCAGGCTTCCGGATCCCACGCCGAGCACTGCCAGCGGAAGCGCTCGCACGGCGCCGCGAGCCCGCATGCCGCGATGGGATCCATGGTCGCACCCGACCCGGTCGTGCCCACCGACTCCGTGGTGGACGATTCCGAACCGATCGAGTCGGTCCCACCCCCCGCATCGGCGGCGCATCCGCAGATCAACACGACGATCATCATCCACTTCGAGTCCATCCGAACCGACCTCCCGTCCAACCCATACCAACGCGCCACAGGCGAACGCACCAACAGCATGCAACGCGGAAACCGCGTCCGCAACCGCGGCGCGCCCGCGACCCCTCGGTCACGGAAGTCCCGGGCAGTCGACCGCCCGATCCTGCGACGCGGTACACGAGGCGAAGAGTTCCGCCCCCTCGGGGATCGAGCCCGGCCAGTTCACGTCGAGCTCGAGGTTCCACCCTGCGTCGCTGCACTCGGCCGACCTCGCCGCGCCCGTGCGCGGCAACCAGCACGCAGTCGCTCCGTCCGGCACGATCGCAGCGTCGAGCGAACCATCGCATCGCGGCACCGCCTCGGTCACGAGCGCGTCGTCGACGGGCCTCGTCAGGCTCACGGCGCAGTCGTGCTGCAGCCCGTCCGCCGCGTCGAGATCCGCCACGCACACCGGGACGCACGACGGCTGGATCATCGACCGGGCACGTGCGGCGATGGCCCGCATCGCGGGCGCCCAGTCCTCGGCGCAGATCGACCACAGCGCGGCGTCGCCGTCGGACGCGACGGGGTTCGCCTCGACGAACGCGCGCACGCGGGCCGGCGGGAGACCGAACGATCCGTCCGCCGCGACGCAGCCGGGTCCGATCCCGTACTCGCGCTGGATCGCGGGGTCCGCCGCGTCGGCGAACGGGATCGCGTCGCCGCGCTGCCACCCCTCGGGCACGCCGACGATCCCGACGAGCTCGACCGGTGCCGCGGCCGAGAGCGCCGCCTCAGCGTGGGTGAGCACGCGCGCCATCCAGCCCGCCGGCTCGCCGGCGAAGTCCTTGTCCGCGGGCACGCACGCGTCGTAGCCATCCGCCGGTCCCTCGCAGGTGACGCCCGCGTTCCAGCAGATCGCCGGCATGGGGGCATCCGCGTCGGGGTCGGTCCAGAACGTCTGATTGCTGTCGGGATCGAAGATGAGATCGCCGTCGTCGTCCATCAACGTGCAGTCCGCGGCGTCGCTGACGAGGACGGCCACCATCGGTCGGTACGGGGTCGAGAGCTGCTCGATCGCGCGAATGCTCGCGCCGATCGGCGCCGGGAACCCACAGCCCGCGATGCCCTGCGGCGCCGCGCAGGCGAGCGCCGCCGCGACGTCGACCCCGCCCAGGTTGCTGCCGTACCGATCCCACTCGATCCACGGGCCGTCGCCGTCGGGCCGCCCGTCGGACACGCGCGCGATCGCCTCCAGCTCGCAGACGTCGGTGCACGCGGTGGCCGTCGCGTCGTCCCCGTCGACGAGCGCGAAGTCACCGAGGTGCTCGCGACAGCTCGCGAGCAACAGCTCGGCCGGCGCGACCTCGGGGCACGGCGGCACCGGGTCCTCCGCGGCCGTGAACGCGACGCGCACGCCGACGTCCTCGGGCAATGCGCCGAGCGCCTCGACCAGCGCCGGCATCGCCCGGGCGAGCTTCGCCTGCGCCGGGCCCATGCGCGCCGATCGATCGACGACGAAGAGGAGGTCGACGCCGCGCGCCGGCATGATCCAGACGCACGCGATTCCGTCGTCGTCGTCGGATCCGCATGGTCCGTGGTCGCCGGTCGCGTCCGTGCCTGGTATCGCTGCGTCATCACCGTGGCCGCACGCGAGCGCGAGCGCGACGAGGACGACGCCGCAGCGGTGGCCTCGCACGGCGTCATCTCACCGCACCCCGCGAGCGCGGTCCAGCGAAAGCCACCGCCAACCGAGTTGGCGGGTGATCACGGATCCCCGCGAGCGCACGCAGCCCGGCGAGGTGCTCGATCCCCACGAAGCGGACCGACAGGCCGCCGAAGCGTCGAACATGCGCACGGCCGACGTCGTGGGCGACGACGAGGTTGTCGCCCTCGGGGTAGAGCGCGCGGAAGGCCACGAGCGCCTTCGGGTCGAAGGCCTCCTCCGACCACTTCGCTTCGATCGCGATCGGGCGCTCGGGATCCCGGGCCACCACGAAGTCGAGCTCGTGGCGGGCCTTGTCGCGCCAGTAGTGGATCTCGCGCCCCTGCAGCACCGAGCGCAGCTCGTTCAGCACATAGTGCTCCCAGAGCAGGCCGAGGTCATCGTCTCGCAGCCGAAGCCACCCGCGGTGAAAGCACACGAAGCCTGTGTCGAAGCCGTACACCTTGGGCGCGCGCACGAGTTCCTGGCTGCGGCCGCTGTGGAAGGGTCGCAGCACCTCGACGATCAGGGTCTGCTCCATCGCAGCGAGGTAGGTCTGGACCGTGGGACGCGAGATGCCCGCGGGTGCGGCGAGCTGCGCGGCCTCGAAGATCCCGCCGCTCTGCCGAAACGTGAGCTCGAGCAGCTTCTGGAAGCTCGCGCGGCGCTCGAGCCGGAAGAGCTCCTGCAGGTCCTTCGCCCAGTAGCTGTCGAACCACTCCTGGAAGTCGGCCTCGGGGAAACGCGACGCGAGGAACATCGGCGGCAATCCACCACGATGGAGTCGACGGCGGACGTCGGTGCTCTCGAAGGCCGCGAGGTCGCGGTGATCCATCGGCGTCAGTCGCACGGTCCGCTTGCGACCCGTCAGCGTGTCGCGGAACTTGTCGGAGGCCAACAGCGTGCTCGACCCGGTGGCGAGCACGCGCACCTCCGGAAAGTGATCGGCGGCGAGCTTGAGGAGCTCGGCGGGCGCGTCGAGACGATGGACCTCGTCGAGCACGATGCGTCCGCGCCCGACCTCACGCAGGAACGACTCGGGGTCCGCCACCGCCCGCCGCACGCTCGGCAGCTCGCAGTCGAGGACCTCGGCGTCCGGCAGCGCCCGCGCCAAGGTGGACTTGCCGGTGCGGCGCACGCCGGCAAGCCACACGATCGGCCGCTCGCGCCAAGCCTCCTCGATCCGGGCGAGCCAGTGTGACCTCGGGAACACCCCCGAGAGCATCGCACGGGCGGCAGCCAAACGAAAACAGATTTTCGTTTGGCGACGACAAACGAAAATCTGTTTTCCGTTGGTCTTGGCACGACTTCCCGCGCGGTCGTCCCCTGCCGCGCCCTCCCCCGCATGGCGTGCTAGCCTCGGAGGCGTGTCGAGGTGGTGGGTTGGGTTGGTCGTCTGCGCCTGCGCGAGCGAGCCGTCGCTCCCGTGCGCGACCGACGTGACCGACGCGCCAGCACCGGCGGCGG
This sequence comes from Nannocystaceae bacterium, assembly GCA_044344875.1. Lineage (GTDB taxonomy): Bacteria > Myxococcota_A > Polyangia > Nannocystales > Nannocystaceae > Xiheibacterium. Next base: position 26,393 of record JBIJCC010000109.1, on the reverse strand, counting down.
CGACCTGCAGAGACCAATGCGGCGGCGACGATGCGCCCGCGTGTCCGGACACCTGCGGGACCCCGCTCGAGCTCGAGTGGAGCGTCACCCTCTCGACGGGATCGTGCGTACGCTCGCCCGTGCTCGCGGCCGACGTCCCGGGCTGGATCGTCGTCGGCGGCACGGCCGAGCACGTCGATGGCGACCAAGCATGGACCGCCGGCGTGGACGCCGAGGGCTGCGCGCTCTGGGAGGACCGCGACGGTGAAGGACGCCCCCTCGCACGATTCAGCATGGTCCGCGCCGTCGTGGGCAGGGCCGATGTCGGCTACTACACCGTCGGTGTCGAGGGCGGCGGCCAGGACTTCGACCGCCTCGGCACCCCCTGGGTCCGCCGCTACCTCCCGAACCAGGACGTCGCGTGGACGTGGCGCGAGTCCACGGCCATGCCGCAGACCCTCTCCGGCGTCGCGGTCACCCCCGAGGGCGGGGCCCTGGTCGCCGGCGGGGCACAGACCACCATCGACGCGCGCGGCGTGCTGCGGCGGTTCACCGACGACGGCGAGGTGAGCGACGCCTGGTGGCTCGGCGATGCCCTCGATTCACAGTTCGTCGACGTCGTCGTCAGCGACTCCGGCCGAACCTGGGCCTCGCTGCGGCTGCGCGACGGCTCCACCCACAACGGAGGGTTCGGCGAGGTCGTCGCGCGCTCGTTCCAGTGGCTGGGCGCCGACGATGCCGCCGGGGAGATCACGCGCCTCGCACTCGCGGCCGATGATTCCATCGTCGCGATCCAGATCCCGTATCCGGGCGCGCGGGAGCTCTATGTCAGTCGCTGGGCGGCGACGGGTGAACGACTGTGGGCCACCCAGGGCGCCGGGTACGACCGCGTCTATCCGCGCCGCGTCACGGCCCTGGCCGACGGCCGCACGGTGGTGGTCGGGGACGGCTGGGACCCGCAGGCCAATCGCAGCGAGCCCATCGTGCTCGTCTTCACGTCCGCGGGCTCGCTGACGTCGATCCAGGCCCTGCCCGATCTCGAGGGCGGCCACGCGAGCGACGTTGCAGAGGCGCCCGACGGTGCGGTGTACCTGACCGGGCTCACCGAGGTCTGCGACGTCTGGGTCGCCCGCGTCCGCGGCTGAACCGACCGGCTCAACTGCCGCCCAGCGGACAATCCACCGAGCACCCGAACCGGCAGCAGTCGCCCGGATCCGACGCGTATCCGCAGACGCCGAGCCCCGCGTGACACTCGACTTCGTCGCACTCGCCATCCTCGGAGAACGGGCACATCGCCGGCACCACCCAGCCCGCGTTGCCGGCGATCTTCGACGTCGACGCCCGCCCGAGCGCGGCGGTCTCGGCGTCGGATTGCGCCAGCGCGGGGTTGTTCACGATCCGCAGGTGCTCGATCGCCGTCAGCGACGCGATCCACGACACGTCGTCGAGCAGCGGGTTTGCCTCGATCTCGACCTGCCCGATGCTGGTCACCTGCCCCAGCGCGGGGACCGAGGTCAGCGCAGCGTTGCCGGACAGGTGGAGGTGCTCGAGCTCGACGAGCGCGGGGGTCTCGATCGCGGTGATCCCCGGTGCGCCCCGGACGACCAGGTCCTCCGATTGCTGCAGGCTGGGGAGGCGCAGCGCGGTCAACAGCGGCGCGCCGACGAGCGTCACGCGACCCGTCTCGAGCGCCGGCAGATCCACCGTCATCAGTGCAGCGTCGCTGTCCAGGTAGACATTCCCCGACTCGAGGTTCGGCAAGGAGAACACCTCGAGCGACGCGCAATCGGACACGGCGATGTCGAAGTGCGTCAGCGCGGCGAGGCTGGCGATGGAGGCGAGCTTCGGATTGCCCTCGAGATCCAAGTTGCCCGTGTAGTCCTCGGGCACGCTCACCCGGGTGAGCCGGGGATTGTCCTGCACCCAGATCCGCGTCGTCGGATCCAGCGCGGTCATCCCGACGGTGTCCACGAGATCGGGGTTCCCGCGGATGGTGAGCTGGTGAGAGCACACCACCTCGAGGCTCGCCAGATCGCGGAGATCGATCACCCCTGGCGCGCTCACCGTCAGCGAATGGATGCAGCGAACCCCCGCGAGCCCGGCGAGGTCCTCCGCCGTCTCGATGGTCACGCTGCCCTCGGACGGCCCGACCAGGCACGCCTCGAGCCGCGCGCAGTCAGCCTGGCCTCCGTAACCGTCGACCTGGTTCTCGTGGGGCAGATCCGAGACGACGTCGATGTCCTCGCCGGGATCCCGAGCGCTCGAGTCGCCCCCGTGGCAAGCGCCGACGAGCACCAGCACGCACGGCGCCAGCCCATGCACACCCCGGGCCCCAGCGACGATCCAATCCACCCGGGGATCCTACCACCGCCCGAGGCACGACGCGTCGGGCGCGTCGGCCCCTTCGGCCCCGCCGTCACTTCGCCGGGATCACCAGCACCGGGCACGTCGACTGGCGAATGATCCGATCCGCCGTACTGCCCACGAAGAACCGCGCCACGCGACTGCGGCCGCTCGCGGCCATGACGATCAGATCGGCGCCGACGCGGGTCGCCTCCTGCAGCACCGAGTCCGCCGGCTGACCGGGGCCGACGGCGTGCTCGACCTCGAGGCCGCTGCACACGGAGGCGGTGATGTGCTGCAGCGCCGCCAGCGAGGTGCTGCGGGCCTTGCTCTCGATCTCGTCGATGATGCCGGCGGGCAGCGACACCGGCCCCGTGTACATCGCGGTGGAGTGCATCGGCGGGGTCACGTGGACCAGCACGAGCTTGCCGCCCGAGCTCCGCGCCAGCGAAGCCGCGTGGGTCAGGGCGCGCATGGACGCCGGCGAGAACTCGACGAAGTGCTCGCCCGCCTTCACCGCACGCCCCTGCTCGATCGCCTCGTCGTCGGCGGGCTCGAAGTCGATGGGGACGAGGATCGTCTTGAAGGTATCCATGCGCGCCAAGCCTACCAGGCCCGGCGCACCCGCGGAACCAGCCCACCGACGGCGCGTGTCAGCTCACCTCGTCGCGACCCATGCTCTGGTAGACGTCCTCGAGGTCGCTGCGGACCTTCGCGAGCGCGATCACCTCGACGTCCGCCAGCACCAGCTGCTTGAGCAGGTGGGCCGCACGTTCTTCGCTGCCGTGGATCCGGACCTTGAGCAGCCCGCGATCGGCGGTCGCCGGATCGGGCAGCGGCTCGCCCTTGTGCAGCGGTTCGACGCGCTCGACCAGGCCCTCGTGCTGACGCAGGATCTCGATCGCGCGCTGCAGCCCGCGGGTGATGTGGACCTCGTGCAGCCGCCGCCCGACCTCGTACTTCGCGATGACCTCCTCGACGTTGCCGTGGACCTCGAGCTTGCCCTTCTGGATCAGCGCAACCGTGTCGACGAAGCCGTCGAGCTCGCGCAGGATGTGCGAGCTGACCACGATGCCGACGCCGCGCTCGGCGACGCTGCGCAGGATGTCGCGCAGCTGGCGTCGCGCGAGCGGATCCAACCCGTCGGCGGGCTCGTCGAGCAGCAGCAGCTCGGGGTCGTGGATCATCGCGCGGGCGATCGCGAGGCGCTGACGCATGCCCTTGCTCATCTCGCCGATGAACGCCGACGCCTTGCTCGACAGGTCGAACATCGACAGCAGCTCGTCGACGCGCTTGCGCGCGGTGGCGTCGTCCTGGCCGTAGCACTCGGCGAAGAACCGCAGGTAACCCGCGGCCGTCATCGTCGGGTACAGCGCGGTGCCGTCACCGAGGAAGCCGATGCGGCGGCGGATCTCGAAGCGATCCTCCCAGGCGTTCTTGCCGTCCCACGCCACGTTGCCCGCGTCGGGTCGCTGCAGCGTGGCGAGGATCCGCAGCGTCGTGCTCTTGCCCGCGCCGTTGGGGCCGATGAGCGCGAGGACCTCGCCGCGGCGGATGGTGAGGTTCAGCTCGGTGACGGCGTCGCGAACGCCGTCGTACGAGTGGCGGATCTGTCGGCATTCGACCTGTTGCATGGCGTCTTGGAACCGGTGGGGCGCCGGGACGGCCGCCCGCGGGCGTGCGGGTGGTGACGCACGGACCCCCCCGAAGGTTCCATGCGGGCGGGACAGGACCGCCTGGCGGCTAGCGGAGCGACCCCGCCCAGCGTACAACGACCCCGATGCCCGCGTCGTTCGCCCGAGGCCTCCGTACCCCCGCGTTGGCGGCCCTGCTCTCGATCGCCGTCGGCGCGCCGCTCGGCTGTCACGGCCCCGGCGGCGCCGGCCTCCGGGCGCCCGACGCCGCGGCCCCCGAGGGCGCCCGCGGCGAGGATGCGGCTGGTCTGCCGCGCTTCGCCCCCGAGGACGGCGCCCCCGGGTCGACCGAGATCGAGCGCTACAAGGTCGAGCTCGGCGACGCGCCGGTCCGCGGCAGCGCGAACGCCCCCGTCACGGTGGTGATGTTCAGCGACTTCGAGTGCCCGTACTGCCGCGAGGGTTACCTCAACCTCCGCGAGCTCGAGCGCCGCTACGAGGGCCGGGTCCGCATCGCGTACAAGGCGTTCCCGCTCGACTTCCACTCCGGCGCGCTGCCGGCCGCGATCGCGGCGCGCACGGCCCAGGCCGCGGGGCGGTTCTGGGAATTCCACGACCGCGTCTACGCGCAGCGCGAGGTCGACCTCGATCGGCTCTTCGACTACGCCGCCGACGCGGGCATCGATCCCAAGCTGCTCGCGCGCGACCTCGACTCCCTCGACTTCGGACCCGAGGTCCGCCGCGACATGCGACAGGCGCGGCGGCTCGGCGTGAGCAGCACGCCGACGTTCTTCATCAACGGCCGCCAGCTCTCCGGCGCCCAACCGGTGGAGGAGATGTCGGCGGTCGTCGACGAGGAGCTCGCGCTGGCCAAGGGCTGGGCGGCGGACGGCGTCGCCCCGGCCGACATCTACGCCCACGCGATCAAGGACGGCTTCTCGGCGATCGAGTACAGCGGCCGCCGTCGCGGCCTCGATCCCGACTCCGTCGCCGTGGTGCCGATCGGCAAGTCGCCGGTGCTCGGGCCCGCCGACGCGCCGGTGACCATCGTCGCGTTCAACGACTTCGAATGCCCGTTCTGCGCCCGCGGCAACGCGGTCGTCTCGCGGCTGCGCGCGCGATACGGTGACAAGATCCGCCTGGTCTACAAGAGCAACCCCCTGCCCTTCCACAGCCACGCGTTCATCGCCGCCCGCGCCGCGATGTCGGCGGCCGCCCAGGGCAAGTTCTGGGCCTACCACGACGCGCTGTACGCCACCGGCGCCAAGTTCGACGAGGACAAGCTCATCGCGATCGCCAAGCAGGTCGGCCTCGACGTCAAGCGCTTCAAGGACGACATCCAGGGCGGGACGTTCGACGCCGCGATCGACGACGACCTCGCGCTGGGCGCGATGCTCGGGGTCTCGGGCACGCCGGCGTACTTCGTGAACGGTCGCCCCGTCGAGGGCGCGCTGCCGGATCTGCACTTCCGGCTCATCATCGAAGAGGAGCTCGAGCGGGCCGCGGCCGCGGTCGCCCGCGGCGTCGCCAAGGCCGAGGTCTACGACGCACTCATGCGCACGCCCCTCGAGTGAGCGCGTCCCCACCGACGCGGGAGCGAGCGCAGCGCGATCCGTGCGGGCGGTTACACGCAGGGCCGCGCATCCTCGGCACGCGAGCGGGCGCGGCCCCGCGTGAGCGCGCCGCTTTTTGACGGTCGCCCGGGCGCTGACGTACGCTCCCGGTCGCTCGCACCATGCTCCGTCGCCACGCTCGTCTCTCGTTGGGTGCGTTCCTCGTCGCGGCGGGTGTGAGCGCGCCCGCGGCCGCGGCCCTCGACCACCGCAGCGCCGAGCCCGACGAGGCCACCGACGAGGAGTCCGCCCCCAGCGGCGACGAGGTCGAGCGCCCGACGCCCTCGACCGACGACGCCGAGCCCGCCGAGCCCGCCGACGACGACGGCGGCAAGGAATCGAAGGGCAAGACCAAGCGAACCAAGGCGGCCAAGGCCGACGCCAAGACCGACGATGCTTGGCTGCCCCCCGAGCGCACCTCGGGCAAGCGCGCCAAGGCCCTCGAGCTGAAGAAGCCGTGGATCAAGCGGTGGGCCCCCGAGCGCGACATGCTCGACATCGGGCTGTACCTCGGCGCGCTGTTCTTGCCCAAGAACCACGGCCTGTTCGACGCCGGCGACGGCCCGCGGCCCTCGCTGCCGCGCGCGGTGTTCGACGTCGGCTTCCGCCTGGCGTACATGCCCTTGTCATTCCTCGGCGTCGGCCTCGAGACCGGCGTGATGCCCGGCGGCCGCAGCACCAGCGCCTTCGCCGACGTCACGATGTCTGCGTTCCGCATGCACGTGATCGGACAGCTGCCTTACCGCGTCACGCCCACGCTGGTCGTCGGCGGTGGTTTCCTCGCCATCAAGTCGGCCGAGGGGATCCTCAACGAGCTCGACAGCGCGTTCCACTGGGGCGCGGGCCTCAAGATCCACGTCAACCAGTGGGTCGCGGTGCGCATGGACGGCCGCCACATCGTGACGCCCGGCGGCTCCGAGGGCGGCGGGGCCAACTACGGCGAGCTGCTGTTCGGCGTCGACCTCACCCTGCGCATGCGTCGGCTGGTGAAGCCGCGCAAGGTCGATCGCGACGACGATGGCCTGTACGACCGCGACGACGCGTGCCCGACCGAGCCCGCGGACACCGACGACGGCTGCCCCGCGAACCGCGACCGCGACGGCGACGGCGTCCGCGACAAGAGCGACCTGTGCCCCGACGAGTACGGCGACGATCCGAAGGGCTGCCCGATCCCCGACAAGGACGGCGACGGCATCCTCGACGGCAAGGACAACTGCGAGGATCAGCCCGAGACGGTCAACGGCTTCGACGACGGCGACGGCTGCCCCGACGACGCGCCCGACAAGGTCAAGAAGCTCACCGGCGTCATCGCGGGCATCACCTTCGACAGCGCGAAGGCGACGATCCGGAAGAGCTCGCGCCCGGTGCTCGACGGCGTCGCCGGAACCCTGAAGGAGTTCCCGTCGGTGCGCCTCGAGATCACCGGGCACACCGACGATCAGGGCAGCCGCGAGGGCAACGTCGCGCTGTCGGCCAAGCGCGCCGAGGCGGTGAAGGCCTACCTCGTCGGCGCGGGCGTCGATGCGGCCCGCATCACCACCGCGGGCGTCGGCCCGGATACGCCGATCGCCGACAACAAGACCAAGGCCGGTCGGGCGCAGAACCGCCGGATCGAGTTCAAGGTCCTGAACTGATCCGCGCAGCGTCGAGCGCCGCGAAGATCTCCGGCCACGCGGCGTCCGCCACCGGGGCGTCGCCGTCGAGCGCCTGCTCGATGACCGTGGCGTGGCGACTCGCCCCGGCGTAGCCATACGACCCGGCCGTGCCGGCGAGCCGATGCGCGAGCATGCGCGCCTCGCCCCGCGCGGTCCCGTCGCCGGATCGCGCGCGCGTCAACGCGGCGGCGAGCTCGTCGAGCCGGGCCACGAGCTTCTCGCCGAAGCCCGCGCGCAGCTCCGCGAGGCGCAGGGCCGCGACGAGCCGGGCCTCGTCAGACATGGGCGCCCGCCCGCGTGGCGTGGTACTGGCGAACGATCTCGCGGACCTGGGCGGCCAGCGTCATCGGATCGAAGGGCTTGGTGATGACGCCCGCGGCCCCGACCGCGATGAACCGCTCGGCCTCGCTCGGCCGCGCCTTCGCGGTCATGAAGATGACCGGGATCGTCGCCGTGACCGGATCCATCCGCATCTGTCGCAGGACGCTGGGGCCGTCGAGGTCCGGCATCATCACGTCGAGCAGGATCACATCGGGTCGCTCGGTGGGTGCGAGCGCGACGGCCAGTCGGCCACTCGAGACGGCGATCGTCGGCCAACCGCCGACATCGCGCAGGGCCATCTGGGCGATGAGCCGGACGTCGTCGTCGTCGTCGACCAGCATCACCTTCTTCACGGGGTCGATTTCGCGGGGTCCAGGCATCGCGGTGCCGCCGGCTAGTGCACGTTGCGGGCCACCGTGGGGCTCATCGATCACATCGAACCCTCGACCTTGTACCGCTCGAGTTTGCGATACAGGGTCTTTCGATCGAGGCCGAGGATCTTCGACGCGAGGGTCTTGTTGCCGTTGACCGCCTCGATCACCCGCTGGATGTATCGCCGCTCGACCTCTTCGAGGGGGACCAGCGCGGCGGGATCGGCGGAGATGACGACGTGCGAGCGCTGGTATGTCCGCACGCGCTCGGGCAAGTCGACCAAGTCGATCTCGTTGGTCCGCACCAGAGCGACCGCGCGCTCGATGCAGTTGCGGAGCTCGCGGACGTTGCCCGGCCAATCGTAGTCGCACAGGCGCTGGGCCGCCATCGCCGACAACCCGCGGACGTCCTTGCCCGACGTCGCGGCGAAGCGAACGATGAGCTGCTGCGCGAGCACGAGCACGTCGGAGCCGCGATTGCGCAGGGGCGGCAACGCGACGTGGATGACGTTGAGGCGGAAGAACAGATCCTCGCGGAAGCGGTTCTCCTCGACCGCGGCCTCGAGGTCGCGGTTGGTCGCCGCGATCACGCGGACGTCGAACTCGACCTCTTTGTTGGCGCCGACCGGACGCACCCGTCGCTCCTCGAGGGCGCGCAGCAGCTTGGGCTGCATCGCCAGCGGGACCTCGCCGATCTCGTCGAGGAACAGCGTGCCACCGTGGGCCTGCACGAACAGCCCCGTGCGATCGTTGCGCGCGTCCGTGAAGGCGCCGCGGGTGTGGCCGAACAACTCGCTCTCGAGCAGCTGCTCCGGCACCGCAGAGCAGTTCACCGCGACGAAGGGCCCCTCGCGCCGCGGGCCGTGGTCGTGCAGCGCCCGCGCGGCGAGCTCCTTGCCGGTGCCGCTCTCGCCGGTGATGAGCACCGAGGCGTCGGTCTGCGCCGAGCGCGACAGCAGGTCGTAGACCCGCTGCATCGGCGGGCTGGTCCCCGACAGGCTGCCGAACCCGGACGCGGGCGTGACCGCCTCCCGCAGGCGCTGCGCCTCGTCGCGGATCCGACACTCGCGCACGATCCGACCCACGCGCAGGCCGACCGCGTCGAGGTCGATCGGCTTCTCGATGTAATCGTACGCCCCGGCATGAATCGCCTGGATCGCGGACTTCATGCTGGCGAAGGCGGTCATCACGATCACCGCGAGCTGGGGCCTGTCGAGCACCAGGCGGGCGCAGAACTCGAGCCCGCTCATCCCGGGCAGGTTGACGTCCGCGAGGAATTCGGCGTCGGCGGAGGCCTGCAATCCGGACTCCGCGGAGCGCACCGCAGTGACCTCGAAACCCTGCGCACCGAGACCCGCCACCAGGAGGTCGCAGAGGTCCCCATCGTCCTCGACGACGAGCACGCGCCCCGACCACGACCCAGAGTTGTCCAAGACCTTGCCCAAGGCGGAGAACGTATACTACTCATCGCCCATGACGGGGCGGGCATCGCCCATGCCGGAGTGGGCATCGCCCATGACGGGTCGCTTCGGGGATGCCGTGGGTGCGCTCGCGTCGCTCGGGCGAGTGCCCCGGGGATGCCTGCCCCACCGCCCTGTACCGCCCCATCGCACCGATGGCCTGCGGACATGTCGTCCGTTGGCCCGTGTCGTGCACAGCCGCGCCCCACTCAGGAGCCCCCATGTCTAGCCTCGTTGCCGCAGCCGCCCTCGCCGCCTCCCTCGCCCAGTCCGTCGCCATCGAGGATCCGGCGGTCCCCGCCGGCACCGTGAAGAAGGACCCGGCGACCTCGGGCACCACGGACCTCGGCGGCTCCGGACAGTTCGCGACGGTCGCCGCCAAGGAGACGACCGACGTCACCAGCCTGAACCTCTCGTTCGGCGGCATCTTCAACACCGGCAACGCGCGGTCGCTCGCGGTCACCGGCCTGACGAAGTTCATCCTGCGGCGGAAGATCCACCAGTTCACCGCGGCGGCGGCGGGCAACTACGGCCGCGCGGCCCTCGCGGTCCGCGACGACGACACGACCCCGGACGTGAACGAGGGGAAGATCTCGGACACGACGGCCAACATGCAGGGTCAGCTGCGCTACGATGTTTTCTTCCACCCGCGGTTCTCGGCCTTCTTGATGTCGACGGCCCGCTACGACAAGTTCCAGGGCCTCGATCTGCGCCTCAACATCGACCCGGGCATCGCGATGTACGCCGTGGCCGAGGACAACCACAAGCTGTGGTTCGAGGCCGGCTATGACTTCCAGTTCGACCTCCGCAGCCAGCGCGGACTCGATGCCGCCGAGGCGACCGGCGCGGAACGACCCGACCGGACCCTCGTCAACCACGCCGCGCGACTGTTCGCCGGCTACACCAACAACCTCAGCAAGTACGTCACCTTCGACACCGGCTTCGAGTACCTGCAGAGCTTCGTCGTCGGCAAGCGCTTCCGCATGAACTGGGTGAACGCGCTCAACGTGCAGCTGTCGGATCGCTTCACGATGGGCACGACGTTCACGCTGCGCTACGAGAACCAGCCGCTGGCAGGCGTGGTCAAGCTCGACACGATCACCTCGCTGCTCATCGGTGTACGCTTGATCTGACCCCGGCGCCCTCGGGGCCCCCATGGACGCAACGTTCGCCCTGCTGGAGGCCACCCTCGACGGCCTGTCTGCCCTCGTCGCCGTCATCGACGGCGAGGGACGGGTCGCGCACGCGAACACGGCGTGGGAGCACGCGGCGGCGCACCCGTGGGCGGGGCCCAACGCGCCGCGGGGGTCCGAGTACGCCGTCGCGCTGCGCCAGCGGGCCTCGGCGCTCCGCGACGACGCGCAGGCCCTCGTCGACGCGATCGCGGCGGCGCACGCCGATGCGCAGCCGGGGACCGTCGTCATCCGCGAGTACGCAGTGGGCGATCCGCGGGCGCCCACGCACTGGCGCACCACGATGCGCGTGCTGCCCGAGCGCCACGTGCTCGTGCAGCACGAGGACGTCACCAGCCCGCGCAACACCGAGGCCGCGCTCAAGCGCAGCCAGGCCCGCCTGCGCACGATCCTCACCGGCGCGCCGCTCGTGCTGTTCTCGCTCGACGGCCAGGGCGTCTTCACGCTGGTCGAGGGCATGGGCGCGGGCGACGGAGGATTCGCCGGACCCGAGCAGGTCGGCTCGTCGGTGTTCTCGGCCTACGCCCACATGCCCGCGCTCCTCGACGTGGTCAGGGGCGCGCTGGCGGGCTCGATCGGCGTGACCACGGTGCACGTCGGTCGGCTCGCCTTCGAGATCCGCTGCTCGCCCCTCGTGGGCGTCGACCACGGCATCGACGGCGTCGTCGGCATCGCCACCGACGTCAGCGAGCGGGTCCGCCTGCAGCGCATGAAGGACGAGCTGATCTCGATCGTCAGCCACGAGCTGCGGACGCCGCTGACGTCCGTCCGCGGATCGTTGGGCCTGCTCGAGGGCGGCGTGACCGGCCCGCTGTCGCCCAAGGCGCTCGAGTTGGTCCGCATCGCGCGGCTCAACACCGACCGCCTGGTGCGGCTCATCAGCGACATGCTCGACCTCGACAAGATGGAGGCGGGCATGCTCGAGCTCCAGCCGACCGAGATGTCGCTCGTGGAGGTCGTCGACGCGTCGATCCGTGAGATGTCCGGACTGGCGGCCCACGTCGGCGTGAGCCTGCGCCGCGAAGGCGAGGCGGAGCTGCCTTCGCTCGTCGCGGATCGCGATCGCGTGCTGCAGGTGCTCGTCAACCTGCTGTCCAACGCGATCAAGTTCTCGCCCGCCGACGCATGCGTGCGCCTCGTGCTGGCGAATCGCGGCGCCGCGGCCCGCGTCGAGGTCCACGACGACGGCCCCGGCATCGCCCGCGAGGATCTCGGACGCCTGTTCCAGAAGTTCTCGCAGCTCGACGCCTCCGACTCGCGCGCCCGGGGCGGCTCGGGCCTCGGGCTGGTGATCTGCAAGCGCATCATCGAGGCGTCGGGCGGCCGCATCGGCGTGCGCAGCGAGCCCGGCGTCGGCTCCGTGTTCTGGCTCGAGCTGCCGCTGGTGGCCCAGCCGGCCCCGGAGCTCGCCCCGGTGCGCCGCGTCGTGGTCGATCACCTCGAGACCCCCGAGGTCCGACCGATCGTCCGCCTGCCGCGGCCCGAGTTCCGCGGCTCGCGGATCGACGAGCTGCTGGCACGCCTGCGCGAGGCCGCCGACACCGAGTCGAACGACGCACTGGCCGACGCCCACGGCGCCGCGATGATCCTCGCCGCCGCGATGCCCGAGGGCAGCGAGGCCCAGACGCGGCTGCGCGCGTGCGGCCAGGCCATCGACGCCGCGCTCGCGGCCCCGGCCCACGAGCGCATCGGCCGTGTCCGCAAGCTGCTCAGGGAGATCGAGCCGCTCGCCCGGCGCCTGCGCGATCTGGGGCAGCCGATCCCATGAGCGAACCCGGTGGACGTCGCGTCGATCGCCGCGACGAGAACGACTCGCAGCGGCGCACCGCGCCCGACGTGCGGGTCCGGTTCCCGCTCAGCCTCAAGCTCACCCTCTTCGCCGCGGCGCTGCTCGTCGCCAGCATCGTCGGCGTTGGGTTCGGCGCGATGGCCCTGACGACGGACACGGTGCAGACCTCGCAGCGCGAGCTGCAGATCGCGATCCTCGAGGACGTCGCGCACGGCATCACCGCCGAGTTCGCCCACGCCCAGGACGACCTCGACGCGATCGGGCGCACGCTCACCGACGCGGGGATCGACGAGGACGCCCGCATCGACATGGCGGTCACGACGATCGAGGCCAGCGAAGCCATCGATCACGCGGTGATCTACGCGGCCGACGGCGCGATCATCACGCCGATCACCGAGACCGCCGCCTCTGCCCTCGTCCACGCGCAGACCCTCGACGCGGCGCTCCGCGAGCGGGCCACCGCCGAGAACCTCGCGGTCGGCGAGGCCGAGCTCACCGCGATGGGCCCGCGCGTGCCGATGGTCGTGCCGCTGCGCGCTGCCGGCCGCGTGACCGGCTTCGCCGCGACGATGCTGGCCACCACCGCGATCACGGCCCGCGTCGAGGCGCTGGCCGACACCCACTTCACCGACGTCCCCGGCGGCCTCTTCGTCGTCGACGCGCAGCGGCGCGTGCTCGCCCACCCCGATCGCGAGCTCGTCGACACGCTCACGCAGCTCCCGGCCACCGGCATCCTCGACGGGTTCGAGCGCATCGCCCTGCCCTCGCGCTTCATGCAGGCCCGCGAGTTCACCGACGACCGCGGGGTCGCGATGGTCGGCACCATCGTGACGCTCGAGGATCGGCCGTGGGCCGTGGTCGCGCAGACCACCCGCGCGCTGGCGTACGCGCCGGTCGAGCGCATGCGCAACATCGTGCTGATGACCATCGGCGGCGCGATCGTGCTGGCGATCGGCGCCAGCCTCGTGCTCGCCCGCCGCGTCACCTCGCCGCTCGAGCAGCTGTCGGCCTACGCCGGAGCGATCGCCCGCCGCGAGTTCGACAGCCGCATCGACATCCGCACCGGCGACGAGCTGTCGGTGCTCGCCGACGCGATGTCCCGTGCCGCCGATGACCTGCGCATCGGCGAGCAGCGCCTCGCCCGCGAGCACGCGATCCGCTCGGATCTCGGCCGGTATCTCCCGGCCGAACTCGTGGATCTCGTGGTCCGGCGCGAGCAGGACATGGCGCTCGGCGGGGCCAAGCGCGAGCTGACGGTGATGTTCGCCGACGTGGTCTCGTTCACGCCGCTCACCGAGAAGCTGACGCCGACCGAGGTCGTGGCCCTGCTCAACGAGCTGTTCACGATCATCACCGAGATCGTGTTCCGCCACGGCGGCACGATCGACAAGTTCGTCGGCGACTGCGTGATGGCGCTGTGGGGCGTGCCCACTGCGCAGCCCGATCACGCCGCGCGGGCGCTCGCGGCGGCCGAGGAGATCCTGTCCTGGCTCGAGGCCGGCAACCTGACGTGGCAGCGCAAGTACGGGGTCCGCGTGCAGCTCGCGATCGGGGTCAACTCCGGCGAGGCCGTCGTCGGCAACATCGGATCAGAGCGTCGGATGGAGTACACGGCGATCGGCGACGTGGTGAACGTCGCGGCCCGACTCGAGGCGATCGCACGGCCGCAGCAGGTCCTGCTGACCGAGACCACGCGCGCGATGGCCGGGGCCGGGTTCCGCTACGCGGAGCTCGGCGCACGGACGGTCGCGGGCCGCGCCGAACCCCTGGTACTCTTCGAGCTGGTCCCCTAGAAGGCCCCGGATGCCGCGCCGCCGATGACCAAGCACGCCGAGAGCCTGCGCGCCCACGACATCGTGTCCGCGCGCTACCGCATCGAGGAGCTCATCGGCGAGGGTGGCATGGGCCGGGTGTACCGGGCGACGCAGCTCAACCTCGGCCGCGCCGTCGCGCTCAAGGTCCTCATCCCCGGCGCGCTCGACAACACCGGTGTCGAGCGATTCATGCGCGAGGCCAAGGTCGCCGCGGCGCTCCGCCACCCGTGCGCCGTCGAGGTCTACGACATGGGCCAGGACGGCGACCTGGTCTTCATCGCGATGGAGCTGCTCGGCGGCCAGGTCCTGCGCAACCTGATGACCGACGGCGTGCCCTACGATCTGCCCGAGGCGGTCGAGATCGCCTGGCAGCTCGCGGACCTGCTCGTCACCGCCCACGGCATCTCGCTGGTCCACCGCGATCTCAAGCCCGAGAACGTGTTCGTCGAGACCCCTCTGCGCACGCGCGTCGTCGACTTCGGCCTGGCCTTCATCGAAGGTGGCCTCGAGCTCGGTCGGCTCACGCGCGAGGGGCTCGTGGTCGGGACGCCGGCCTACCTCGCGCCCGAGCAGGCCCAGGGGCTGCACGTCGGCACGCCGGCGGACATCTACTCCTTCGGCTGCGTGCTCTACGAGCTCGTCACCGGGGTGCCGCCGTTCCGCGGCAGCCAGATGAACGTGCTCACGCAGCACCTGTACGTCGCGCCGGTGAGCCCGCGGGATCGGGCCCCCGACGCGGCGATCCCCGGCGATCTGGATCAGCTCGTCGTCGACATGATGGGCAAGCGCGCGGAGGACCGCCCCACTGCGGCAGAAGTTCGCGAACGCCTCGACCTGGTCCGGCGGACGATCTCGGGCGAGCGCAACCGCGGCCGCGATCGATTGCCGCTGCAGGGCCGCGCCGCCCGCATGGTCTCGGTGGTGCCCAACCGCATGTCGACGCTCACCGACGGCGAGGTGCCGATGGTCGTCGAGCTGTCGCAGCCGGGGATCCGCTTGGCCGTCTACGGCCAGCTGACGCAGGAGGAGACGCTGTCGCTGGCGAGCAACGGCATCGAACCGCTGCACGTGGGTGCGGACGGCGACCCGCGCGGGGTGCTCGCGGACGTCGTCCTGGCCCTGGGCCAGTCGCCCGCGCGACTGCAGGAGCTCACCGCGACCGGGGTCCCGGTCATCGCCACCAGCCTCGTCGAGGATGTGGAACAACTCTCGCATCTGCTGCGCCTCGGAGTCCGTGAAGTGCTAGTGCTACCCATCCGCATCGACGAGCTGGCGCGCAAGGTCCGACGATTGTTCGAGCGACAGAACCGCGGGGGGACGCCGTGAGTGCGGTCGCCCTGGCGCTGTGGCTGCGGGCCGCCGCCGCCGATGCCGACACCGCCGCGCCGGCCCCCGCCGCCGGCACGGTCGAGACCTTCGAGTACACGGTGCGAGACGGCGACACGTGCGCTGCGATCGCGAAGCGCTTCTTCGGCGACGCGAAGCGCTACGACATCATCCACCAGTACAACCCGGGGATGGGCCCGACGCCGCACGACCTGAAGGCGGGGCGGATCCTGATCCTGCCCAAGGTTGCGACCGCGAAGAACTCGGGGCCCGACGCCGAGGTCACCGCGTCCAGGCGCCGGGTCGAGGCGCGCGCGGCCAACGAGGACGCGTGGCGGCTCGCGGCGATCGGGCTCGATCTGTTCCGCGGCTGGCGGGTGAACACCCTGCCGCGCGCGTCGGCCGAGCTGACGTTCCGCGACACCTCGGTGCTCGAGCTGCGCGAGAACACGCTGGTCATCATCTTCGGATCCACGCAGGCCGCCGCGCGGCGCACGACGACCGAGGCGTCGCTCGATCGCGGAGCCCTGCGCTCGCGGCTCGGTGAGCTGTCGGGTGGCGCGAGCCTGAAGGTCGAGATGCCGGCGGCGTCGGCCGAACTCGAGGGCGGCCGCGCGTTGGTCACCGTCGACGACGCGGGCACCTCGCGCCTGGCCAACCACGGCAAGGGCAAGGCCAGCGTCGCCGACCGACCCAAGGTCAAGAAGAAGAAGCCCAAGACGGTGAAGGTCGCCGGCGGCATGGGCTCGAAGGTCGAGTCCGGTAAGACCCCGACGCCGCCGCGTCCGCTGCCGCCTTCGCCCGCGTGGGCGCCGGAGCAGCGCACGCGCTTCGTGTCGATCCCCGCCGCGGGCGCGAGCGTGAGGGCGGCGTGGGTGGCCGAGCCGAAGGCCGCGTCGTACCGCGTCGAGGTGGCGCGCAAGCCCGACGGTCGCGACGTCGTCGCCGACGCGGTGGCGCCCGGCACCGTGACCAACGTCGAGCTGCACGGCCTGCCGCCCGGCGAGTACTGGATGAGCGTCGCGTCGATCGACGGCGACAAGTTCGAGGGCATCCCCAACGACGCGCTCGCGCTGCGGGTAGTCGAGGGCGCGATGGTGCTGCCCGACGGCACCGCGTTCGCGCTGCCGGCCCCGAACGAGGATACCGACGCCACCGCGGCGGCGCTCGACGTGCCGCGCGGCACGATCCTCCGTGCGCCCGCGGGCCTGACGTGTCGGCTCGGCGACGCGACGCCTGCGGCCGAGGTCACGCTCGTCGATCCCGGCACCGCATCGGTGTCGTGCACCGAGTCCGAGGGCGGCGCGATCGCCCAGCTCGACGTCGACGTCCTGCCGTGGACGCTCGCGCTGCCCGAGGGCGCGCCCGCGGCCGTGCCGCTCGTGGTCGGGGAGCCGCGCGACGTCGAGTTCTCCCTGGCGTCGGCGAGCTACTCGACAGCGGCGCTGCAGATCGAGGCGCCCGCGGGGATCCGCGTCGGTACGCCGGTGAGCCTCGGCGACGGCCGCTGGCGGGTGCAGCTCACCGCCGACGCCGCGACGCCCCCGGGCGAGCTCGTGCTGCGCACGCCGGCCGGCGTCGAGCTGCAGCGCATCGCGTACACGGTCGCGGCGCCGGTGGTCACGGCCCCGGTCGCGACGCCGAAGCGCGAGGGCCTGCGGTGGATCGAGCGCTGGACCCCCGAGCGCAACATGTGGGAGCTCGGGGTCTACGGCGGCGTCATGGTGCCGTCGCGCAACCTCGAGCTGTTCGAGGCCGATCCGATGCTGGTCGATCAGGGCTTCCAGCCCCTGCGCCGCGTGGCCCCGGACTTCGGCGCGCGCGTCGGCTACTTCCCGCTGCGGGTGCTCGGCGTCGAGGTCGAGGGCGGCGCGATGCCGACGCGCACCGCGTCGGACGACCGCGCGACGCTGTTCACCGCGCGCGCGCACGTGATCGGTCGGCTCGGGCTGTCGAGCATCACGCCGTTCCTGCTCGCGGGTCTCGGCGTCGTGGGCGTCTCCGGCGATCGGGCGGCGCTGGGCCGCGACGTCGACGCGGCGATGCACTTCGGCGGCGGGCTCGAGATCTTCGCCCACCGCCGCGTGGCGGTGCGCTTCGACGTCCGCGACGTGGTGACCGCGAAGCGCGGCGTGCGGGCGGGGCTGACCAGCTCGTTCGAGGCGCTGCTGGGGTTGTCGGTGACGCTGGGCCGCAAGCACAGCGAGGGACGGCTGCCCGCGGGTCGACCGGTCGCGGTGACGCCGGTGGCCGAGCCGGCGCCGGTCGTCGCGGCGCCGGAGCCCGCGCCGGGACCGACGCCAGAGCCGACGCCCGTCGTCGCAGCGCCCGAGCCCGTCGCTACACCCCCGGCCGACCCGAACGCCGATCGCGACGGCGACACGATCGTCGACGCGAGCGATGCCTGCGTCGACGCCCCCGAGACCGCCAACGGCTTCGACGACGCCGACGGCTGCCCCGACGAGCTGCCCAAGGCGCTCGCGGACTTCGCCGGCGTCATCGAGGGCATCGCCTTCGCCACCGGCAGCGACGTGATCACGCCCGGCTCCAAGCCGACGCTCGACCACGCGATCGCGGTGCTGAAGGAGTTCCCCACCGTGCGCGTGCGGATCGCCGGCCACACCGACGACGTCGGCAAGCGCACCGCCAACGTCGACCTCTCGCAGCGCCGCGCCGCCGCGGTCCGCAAGTACCTGGTCGACGCGGGCGTCGACGCCGCGCGGCTCGAAACCCGCGGCGCGGGGCCCGACGAGCCGGTCGCGTCGAACAAGACGAAGGACGGGCGCGCGAAGAACCGGCGGATCGAGTTCGAGTTGATCGGGGGGTGAGGCGCGGCGCACCTTCACCCGTCGGTCACCAGCTCCAGCACCGGCGCGTCGTCCAGCTGCACATGGTTCCCGAGCTGGAAGAACCGGTCGTACTCCTCGACCTCCTGCAGTACGCACGGTTCGCTGCCGTCGTCGCTCGGCCCGTACACCGGCCCGTCCCACGGGCCGACGACGTTCTGCAGGCTCTCGACCGCGACCGCGCCGCAGTCCCCGTAGTCCATTCGCGTGATGCGGCTGAACGTCGTCTCCGAGGTCACCGCATCGAGCAGCGGCGTCTCCGAGCACGCGGGGTCGCCCCACTTCGCCAGGGAGTAGGGACTCGCGAAGGGCAGCGGAAAGCACCGCAGCGTGCCCTCGTCATCGGGCGCAGCCTGACAGCCCTGCTCCAACAGCGCGTCGAACCAACGCGAGTCGTCGCCGACGATGCCGGGGAGGACGAGGAACTCATCGTCGCCCATCACTCCGCGCCGTCGCAGACGCCCGGGATCGTCCGCAGTGGCCCGGACGAAGCGCGGGCTCTCGATCGGCGGGATCTCCTCGCCGAGCCGATGATACGAGTATGTGTCGAAGGAGAGCGGCGTGAGCGGCTCGCAGACGCCGCCGTACGCGGTGGAGAACATCGGCCCCTCCCACGCCTCGCCGACCGCTCGCCAGGTCTCCGCGCCCGCGAAGGCCTGGAGGGTCGGCTGCTCGCAGGTGCCGTCGTCCGGGATCGCGACCAGGCTGTTGGAGCAGGCCTCGTCGGCGAATCCGCGGGCCATCGTCGACGGCAGGTGGCAGACCCACGCGTCGTCGCCCTGGACCGAAGAGGCACCGAGTAGGCAGACCGTGCCCGTCCGCGGATCGACCAGTCGCTCGCGGAGGAACGCGCCGTCGTCGGCGACCAGCGCCCGCACCAGCACGCTGCCGCGAGGCTCCTCGACCACGGTCGCGGCGACGAACTCCTCGTCGGCGATCGGTGTCAACGCATAGCGCTCCGGGTGCAGGCCGCCCCTGCACTCACCCTGGAACGCACTGAACGCCCCCATGTCACCGCTGCCGATCGGCGCTCCGCGCAGGTATGCCTGGTGCCGAGCCCCTTCGTTGCAATCGGCGGCCCCGGGCACCTGGCCACGCACGCGCGTCGGAACGTCCGCGCACGCCTGGGCCCCCAGCGCAGGCTCGGCGCAATCCTGCGCGGTGAATCCCACCGTCACCCCTTCGACGTCGAGCGGCAGGCACCGCGGCGTGCCCACCGAATCGCGCACGAACTCGCAATCGATCCCGAGCTCGCGGTCGTACCAGTGCAAGAGCTGCGTCACGCCCTCCGCGGTGCGCTCGACCACCGGCTTCAGGCGCGTTCCGGCGCCGTAGGGTCCCTCGCCGGGGACCACGGTCGGTGGCGCGTCGCCGGTCGAGGTGTCCGCGTTGCCGCTGCTCCCGTCGTCCGTTGCCGTCGGATCGCCGCTGGTGTCGGAGGCCCCACCGTCGCCGTGGGAGATCCGCTCCGGCCCGCAGGCCATCGCCAAGACGATCGTCAGCCCGGTCGTTCGTCGCGTCATCATGGATGTCCAGCCGAGATCAGGGCCACGAGTTTCCCGCATCGCGCGGCGTTCATCCCAACTCACGCGATCACTCGTCGGCGACGAGCTCCAGCGCGGGCGCATCGTCGAGCTGCGCGTAGTTCCCGAGCTGGTAGTAGTTATCGAGCTCGTCGATCTCCACGGGCTCGCAAGCCCCGTTGCTCTCGTCATACACCGGCCCGTCCCAGGGACCGACGACGTTCTGGAGGCTCTCGATCGTCGCCCCGCCGCAGTCGTCCCGCGTCGCGCGGGAGATCCGAGAGGGCGGCACCGCGCTGATCGTCACGTACACGGGCGTCTCGGTGCAGTCGGGGTCCCCCCACCGGATTCGGGTGGGTGGAACGAACGGTAGCGGCATGCAACGAATCGTGCCGTCGTCGTCGGCAGCCGGGGCACAGGTCTGCTCGAGCAGGGCGTCGTACCAGCGCGGCGCAGGTTCGGGCAAGCTGTGGAGCGCTCCGGGTAGCACCAGCGTCTCGTCGTCGCCGACGATCCCGAAGCGCCGCAGCCGGCCGGGATCCTCGGCGACGGGGGCACCTGCGAACCGCAGCGACTCGACCGGCGCGATCGACTCGCCGCGCTCGTACAACGCGTATGTCGGCGTGGCCGGGGCTTCGGCGGCGACGCAGGCCCCGTCGAAGTCGAGCTCGTAGGCCTGCCCCTCCCAACGCTCACCGAGGCGGTACCACTCGTCCGCCTCCCAAATGATGCTGAACGACGAGGGCTGGCAGGTGCCGTCGTCGGAGAAGGCGAAGACGGGGCTCGTACACGCCGAATCCGAGAACCCGCGGTTGCCCGCAGACGGCACGTTGCAGCCGACCCAATCGTCCTCGTCCTCGAGGGATCCCCACGGCGAACACACCGTGCCCGAGCGCGGGTCCACGATGCGGTCGCGGATGAACGCGCCGTCATCGGCGACGATCGCCCGGATCTGCACGCTCCCCCGCGTCTCGACCACCGCCGTACCCGCGAGGAACAGCTCGTCCTCGACCGGCTTCAACGCGTAGCGCTCGTCGTAGGACACACCGTACGGGGCGCAGGATTCCGCGCTGGCATCGAAGCGACCGACGTCGCCGGACCCGATCGGCTCACCGCGGACGTACGCCTGGGTCCGCGGACCCTCGCTACAACCGGCGGCCCACGGCACGATCCCGCGGACGTGGCTCCCGACCGTGCCACACGCCGCGACACCGACGACGGGGTCTGTGCACGCCTCGTCCGCGAACCCCACCGCCCCGCCGGCGACCGCGAGCGGCAGGCAGCGCTGCGTCCCCACCGAGTCGCGGGCGAACTCGCAGTCGATCCCGAGCTCGCTGTCGTACCAGTAGCGGAACTGCATGACGCCGTCCTCGCTGCGCTCCACCACGGGCACCAGCCGCGTGCCGGCGCCGTAGGGACCCTCGCCCGGGATCATCGGCGGTGGCGCGTCGCCGCTCGACGTGTCCGCGGGGCCGGTGCCGCCGTCGGTGGTCGTCGAATCACCGCCGCTGCCCGTGCCGTCTCCGTGCGAGATCCGATCCGGACCGCACGCGATCGCCATCGTCGCCACCGTCACCATCGTCGCCGTCCGTCGCATCGTCATGCTCCCCCAGCCGACGACGCGCGACGGAGTTTCCCGCCCAGCTTCACGTTCACGCCGAGCGTGCCCGCGACGCGCCAGCGATCGCGGGACCACAGCACGCGATCGCCCTGCACATGGCTGCGCGCGCGCGTGCTGACGCCGCCCAGCGCCGCCAGCACGAGCTCGACGCGGCGGCCCAGCGCGAGCGATGCGGCGATCGGCAGCTCTAGCGTCGGATCGACCCGCGCGCCGCGATCGCCCGCGACCCGAAAGCCGTGCACGACGACGCCGCCGGCGAGCGCGGCCTCGAGGCGGACGCGTCGCCCGAGGGCGCGGCCATAGCCGGCGCCCGCGGTGACGAAGGTGTCGGCCACCCCGACGTCGGTCGCGACGCTCGGCGCGGTCGCGACCCGTGCGGTGATCCAGGCGCCGCTGTCGTGCCGCGCATCGCCGTGCAGGAGCACGAGCGGCTCGACCGCGCGCAGGCGGCCCTGGGCACCGAGGGCCACGCCGAGCACGCCGGACCACCGCGGGACGCGGATCGGCTCGGGACGGGAGCATCGACGCGCGCGGCAGCCACGGGCTCGGGCTCGGGCGCAGGCTCGGGCGCAGGCTCGGGCGTGGGCGCAGACTCGATCGACGGCATGCGCAGCGCGACCGCGACCTCGGGCCCGAGGGCGTCGACCGGCGCACCGTCCCCGCACGTCGCCTCGATCGCGACGACCGCCAGCGTCGGTCGGCCATCCCGCTCGCCGAGGCACACCTTGCGTGTCGCGCCCTCGGCCGCCGGCGTCACGACCCAGCCGGCGTCGACGACCGCGGCGATCGTCGGCGCAGCGTGGACCTGCGCCGCGTCGTCGACCTCGACGACCACCGCGCGCTCGGGCGCGGCGGCGAGGGCCGGATCGGGATCGACGCGGATCTCCTCGAGGCCGGCGAGCAGCTCGATCGCGGCGTGGATGACGGCGAGCCGCAGCACCGCGCCCTGCCCCCGGACGTCGCGCGTGCGGATCGTCGAGCCGTGCGCGACCTCGACATGCACCACGTCACCGCCGCCGGTCAGGCGCACGACGACGGCGGCGGTCGTTCCGACCGCGTGACCCTCCTCGACGAGCCGCGTCATCAGCTCGCCGTGGAGCTGCTCGGTCTGCGCGTGGGGCAGCGCGAGCGCGTCGACGCGGACGTCGATCGTCGCGGGGCGGGCGAGCGACACGAGGAGCAGCTTGCGGAGCATCGATCGTTCCTGCGGCGCGCGTGCCTAGGGCTCCGTGCAGCGGGCGCTCGCCATGTGCTCGCGGATCGACGCGGCGTGATCGCCCGCGCCGAACCGCGCGAGGTGGCCGCGCCAGTACGCGCACACCTCGTCGGGTCGATCCGCCCGCGTCCGCAGCGTGCCCTCCTCGAACGAGAGCACCTCGGCGACCGCGGGATCGTCGACCGACCGACGCACGCGGACAAGCTCGGCGATCGCGTCGTCGTACCGGCCCGCGCGGCGCAGCCCGGCCACGCGCTCGAGGGCGGCGTCCACGTCGACGGGTGCACGGGATGGCTTCGCCGACGGTCGCGTCGTACCCGGCGTCGGCGCGGGCCGTGGCGCAGCCTCGGCGAGCACGCGCGTCGCGTCCCAGCCCAGCCGCTGCCCCGGCGCCACGGCGTGCTCGGCACCGTCGCGATCGACGAATGCGATGGCCCCCTCGAGCAGATCGACGTGGCCTTTGTCGCCGCGCTGCGTCACCACGAAGCGGGTGCCGATCACCTCGATCGCACCCGCGGCGACCTCGATCCGCACCCGCGGCTCGCCGGCCGCAACCCGATCGACGTGGAACAGCGCCACGCCGTCGACGACCCGCACGCCGTGGCCGGTCGACGTCAGCGTCGCGGCGCCCCACACGTCGATCGACAGCGACGGCTCGCGCAGGTGCAGGCGGCAGTCGCCGCGGACCGACAGCGTGGCGTCGCCGTCGAGCGGACATGCGGGCTCGACCTCGAGGCGGCCGTCCCACCGCGTCGCGATCGCCGGCGCGGGCGCGACGATCGGAGGCTCCGGGGCCACAGGGGGCACGACCGAGATCACGGTCGGGGTCGCGTGCGCGACGGCATCCTCCGTCTCCGCCGGTGACCAGCGTCGCCCGAGCGCGAACGCCAGCACTACCGCCGCGGTCGCGACCACCAGCGCGATCCCGAGGTGTCGCCGGCCCGCGCGCGCCTCGGCGCTCGCGACAATGCGCGCGTGCAGCCCGGTCGGCAGCGGCACCGCGGCGAGGGCTGCATCGAGCTCGCGCAGCCGGGCCTGCTCGCGGTCATCCATCGTCGCGCTCCCGCGTGGCGTCGCGCTCCCGGTGGGGGTCGGCCGCGGCGCGCGCCCGCGCGACCGCGTCGTCGGCCCGCTGCAGCAGCTTGCACACGTAGCTCTTGCCGAAGCCCAGGGCCTCGGCGATCTCGGGCTGCGACATCCCATCGACGTGACGCATCCAGAAGCACACGCGCTGCGCGTCGGGCAGTCGGCTGACGACATCGAAGATCTCGCCGAGCTCGCCGCGGACCACCCGCGCCCGCTCCGGATCGTCCGCGCTGCGCTCGGGCGTCGCGAGCAGCCACCGCACCACGGGCAGGCCGAGCCAACGCTCGCGCCGCAGGCGGTTGAGGCTCCGGCTCGTGGTCGCGCGGTAGATCCAGCCCCCGGGGTTGTCCATACCCGCCAGCCGCTCGGCGTGGCGATGCACCTCGAGGTAGACGTCGTGCACGAGGTCCTCGGCCCACTGGCGATCGCCCCGGCCGTACCGCAGCGCGAGCTTGAACGCCATCGGTGCGTGCTCGCGATACAGCCGCGCGACGATCTGCTCGCGCGTGGCGGCGGCCGCGGGGGCGGCCTCGATCCCTCGGGGGGTGGAGCTCACGGCATGCACGGCGGATCCGACGGGGACCGCGGGTTAGCCAACGGACGAGCCGGGAGTTTCCTGCACCCCGAGATTTTTTTCTGCGCCGCCGCGGCAGCACCGCGCTGGGGCCTGCGGGCCTCGCCAACCGGCCTTCCTGGGGGTCTGGGCGGTCGAGCCTGCATCGCTACTCCGGTGGGTCGTCGCCGAAGAGGGTGCCGACGGGGAGCTCGATCGCGTCGAAGGGCTCGGGGCGGACGGTCTCGCCGCGCTCGGCTCGCAGCACCGTGATGTAGCCGGCCTCGCTCCAACGCATGACGGTCAGCGTCGCGTCTCGCGGATCCACGAGCCAGTAGTGGGGCACGTTCGCGCGGTGGTACAGGCGAAGCTTCTTCACCGTGTCGTTGTTCGCGTTGCGCGGCGAGACGACCTCGCAGATCCAGTCGGGTCGATCGGTCACCGGAGACCCCGTCGGACGCACGGGCACGTGCTCGCGTCGCCACCCGACGACGTCGGGGCGGACGACCTCCAGGGAGCGCGAAACCTCCACTTCGGTCGCGATCCACCAGCCGCCCGGACCACCGCCGCCGCCACGGCGTTGGTACGCGGGTACGATCGCGCTCGCGACCCCGGCCTGCGCCGCACCGTGCTCGCCGGTCGGCGTGGCCTTCTCGACGATCTCGCCGCCGAGCAGCTCGTGGAAGCGCCGCTCCGCGGGGATCGCCAGGAACTCCGCGAGGGTGGCGCTCCGCGTCGCCTTCGAGGTCACGGAGACAGGATCCCCGGGCCGAGCGCCCGTTGCAAGCTCCCGAGGGTCAGCGCGCGCGGCCGGGGGACGCGGCGAAGGTCGCGATTGCTCGGCCGATCGCCGCGGGCTGGTCCTCGGCGAGGAAGTGCCGCCCCCGGCCCACGTCGACCACCGTGGTGTTCGCGAACTCCCGCCCGATCCGCCGCGCCGTCGAGGGACCGATCAACATGCCAGGTCGCGCGTGGAGCAGCAGCTTGGGCACGCTCGACGCCGCCAGCCACGGGGCGTAGCTGTCCATGATCCCCGGCGGGTCCCAGGGGTCCTGGCTGCGCCCCTTGGCGGGCATCGCTGCGGGCCCGAACGGCAGGAGCACGCGTCGCCGCGTGTCCTCGTCGACGAGCGCTGCGCGGTACTCCGTGAGCGCGGCGTCCTCGAGCCGACGCACGGTCCCCATCTTCGCGAGCATCATCTCGACCATGATGTTCCGGCGCACGACATACTTCTCGGCGCGCTTGGGGTCGCGCATGATGCCGAACATCATCCGCATCGACAGCGGCAACGCGCGCCAGAAGTCCTCGCCGCGCAGGACCGGCGCCTCGAAGGCGACGATGCCCCGCAGGCGATCCTCGTGGCGCATCGCCCAGTGCAGACCGAGAACGGCGCCGAGATCGGTGACCACCAGCGTTGCGTCGCGCAGGTCGAGCCCGTCGAGGAACTCGGCGAGGTACTCGACCTGGGCACGCGGCTCGTAGGACAGCGCGGGCCCGGCGTACGATCGGCCATAGCCCATCAGGTCGGGGACGATGACGCGGTGGCCCGGCAGCAGGTGCGGAATCACGTTGCGCCACATGAACCCGCGCGTCGGGATGCCGTGCAGCAGCACCACGGGCGGGCCCTCGCCGACGTCGACGTAGGCCATCGATTGGCCATGGATCTGCGCGTGGCGAACGGGGTAGTCGTAGCCGGGGGCGGCACGGACGATGGCGGTCGGTTCCTGGGGCGCGCGGGCGGCATCGGCGTGGGTGGTGGCGCAGGCGCTGCCGAGCAGCGCGACGACGCCGAGCGTGGTCGTGTGGTTCGCGGACATGGCCTGCAACCTGACCGCGCCGTCGCGCGACGACCAGGGGACGCGGGCGCCAAACATCGTCACCCCAGCGGTGACAATGGGTCGCACCGGCCCGAAACCGCGGCTACGCTAGTCACCCGGATCAGGGTTTTCTACCAAAAAGATCACGCGTCCCCGTGCACCGCGAGGGTGCGGTCGCCGAACTCGCGGAGCTTGTCGAGGATCTCGTCGGCGGTCTTGGTCCAGACGAAGGG
>JBIJCC010000184.1:0-11005 GCA_044344875.1 Nannocystaceae bacterium | reverse complement strand
GCAACCGCCTCACCGTCACCATCGCCGCAGATGGTCGCGCTCAGCACGAAATCTCGCGCGCCCTCGACCAGCTACTCGCCGCGTGATCCGTCACGCGAGAGCCACCTCGGTATGCAACGCTGGAGTAGACCATCGACGACCATCATCGGATTGGCCGGTGGCTCGTAGTCTTCGGCATCGGCGAGCCCGCCGACGCAGCCGAGCGCGCTGTTGTCAGCACCACCCTGCGGGAACGGACACTGCGATGCCGGCACGAGCGGGATGGACTCGATCGGGATGTACAGCGTCGACGGCGTCGCCGGGTACTCGAATGCATGCTGCGGATCGTGCGGGCTCGCGTGTTCCGACGCCGCGGCACTCCCGGGGATCGCGAGGGCAAGGGTCGCGACGAGCCTGCTCGACAACATCTTCACGCTTCGCATCGGTACCACGGCCCGCAGTGTCGCACGGCTGTTGCGCCTTGTGCGGCGACCGTGGGTCGAGACCGCCGGCCACGGCTCGGGGAAGACCCGAGGCCCGTTCGCGCGGAGTTGGTCTTCGTCGGCGTCGGCGGGCGCCGAGATCACTCGCGAGGTATCCCACGCTGTTCTCGTCCACTTGCTGCGTTGGCCGATGAACGTGCTGGCGGTCCCGACGCCCACCGCCGCGACGACCTTCACGAGCTCCATCGGCCCACCCGGCGAATCGCACAGCTCGGCCCGTCGCACGGGATCATGGCGCAGCCGCGTCGCGCGGGCCAGCCTCTGGCCAACTGTCGCCGCGCCCCGGCGACCCGCCCGCGAGCACCAGCGACAGCGGCGCGCCGAGGGCAGCGAGGGCGACCCCGAGGGCGGTCGTGATGCCGAGGGCCGCCAGCGCCGGGTTGCTCGACGTGCCGAGGACCCCGAACGCGAGCACCGTGGTCGCGCACGCGATCGCGACGCCGGCCGCCGCAGTGCCGCGCCCGGCCCGGACGTGCTGCGTCTCGACCAGGAACACGCCGTAGTCCACGCCCATCGCGAGCACGAGCATGCACGCGACGAGGTGCAGCAGCTGCAGCTGCACGCCGGCGTGGGCGAGGATCCCGAGCGTGGCGGCGGCGGCGAGCACCGCGGGCACGAGCGCCGCGGCGACGAGCGCGGGCCTGCGGTAGCGGATCGCGAGCACCCCGACGATGACGACGAGCCCGAGCGCCACCGCGAACAGGCTGCCGCGACGGTGCTCGCGGTAGAGCCGCTCGGTGAACGCCCGCTGATCGAAGTACGCCGCGCCGGGGATGCCCTCGACCGCGGCCGCGAGCGCCTCGGCATCGGCGTCGCCGACGAACGACAGCAGCGCGACGCCGTCCTTGGACTCGAACACGTAGGGCCGCACGAGATCGTCCAGGCCCGCCGCGATGATCGCCGCGCGATCGAGCGGGCCCGGATCGTCCGCGCCGCGGGCATCGAGCGCGGCGAAGGCCTCGGCGCGGAAGCCCGCGTCGACGAGCGCATCGCGGGTGCGCGCCGCGAGCTCGGGGATCGCCCGCACCGCGGCGAGGTTGGCGTCCTGCGCCGCGACCGACCACAGGATCGGCGCCGACGAGCGCGCCGTCGTCCCCGGCGTGCGCCGCCACACCGCGTCCTGCACCGCGGCCGCGTCGTCGATCGTCGCGCCCTCGGCGATCAGCACCCGCCCGACCTCGTTGCCACCGACGAGCGCGCGGACCCGGGCGTCCTCCTCGGAGATCTCCGGCAACGCCGAGTTGAGCGCGCGCGCGTCGTCGACCCATTGCAGCCGAGTCAAGCCCGACAGCGCCGCGAGCATCGCGACGCCGAAGATCGCCGCCACCGGTCGCCGGTGCGCCGCGAGCCAGTCGAGCGCGCGATCGAGGGCTGCCGCTGACACGTGCGCGAGGCCGATGCGCCGGGGCGTCGGCAGCAGCGGCGCGACCAACCAGCGCGTGGCCATGAGCGCGACAGCGACGCCGACCGCCGCGAACAATCCCATCTCGCGCACGCCCGGCAGGCCGAAGACCGCCAGCGCCGCAAAGCCGGCGACCGTGGTGAGCGCGCCGAGCACGAGCGCGGGCCAGACCATCGCGAGCGCCTGGTCGCGATCGCGACCGAGCACGTGGTGGGTGACGAGGTGCACCGGGTAGTCGACGCACACGCCGACCAGCGTGGTGCCGAAGGCCAGGGTGAGGCCGTGGATGCGGCCGGAGATCGCCAACGTCACCGCCGTCGCGACCACGACGCCCGCGAGCATCGGCACCATCGCGAGCAGCAGCACCCGCAGGCGCGCGAACGCGACGAGCAGCATGACCACGACGCCGAGGCTCGAGGCGATCGACAGCACCTGGACCTCGGCGCGGATCGTCCGCTCCGAACGCACGGCGATCCGGTGCAGCGCGCTGCGCTCGACGACCACGCCGAGCTCGCGCTGCAGCGCCGCGACCTCGGCCTCGATCGCGTCGTCGAGCGGCCCCTGGTGCGCGCCCTCGAAGGGCCCGTGGCGCGTGGTGAGCAGCACGATCGCGTGGGTAGCATCGGCGGTGACGAACTGACCGCCCTCGACACGCACCGCGTCGCCCAGGCCCGCGCGCAGGGCCGCGGTGCGATCGAGGAAGAGCAGCCACGGATCGGTGGGCGCCAGGCGCTTGATTCCTGCGCCGGTGGGTCGGGCGAGCTCGGCCTGCAGCCGCGTCGCAGCGGCGGCGAGGCCCGCAGGCGTGAAGTGACCGGCGACCGCCGCGGGGTCGCGATCGACGAAGCGGAAGCGGCGGGGGTGCAGCGCGGTGAACAGCCGCTCGCCGAGGGCCGGATCGGGGCCGGTGCGGATCGCCTCGACCTCGGGGTGCGCCGCGAGATCGTCGGCGAAGCGCCGGGCGGCCGCGCGGGCGTCGTCGATCGGGCCTGCGATCGCGACGACCATCGTGCGCGCCGGCTCGGTCACCGCGAGCCGCCCGATCCACGGCCCGAGCCGCGCGTCGCCGGGCTCGATCGCGAATTGCGTGATGCCGCTGTGGACGCGCAGGTTCAGCGCGGCGTAGGCACCACACGCCAGGACGACCGCGAGGGCGATCCACGTCATCACGGAGGCCTTCGCCGATGGGGAACTCCGCGACAACGCGGGCGAAGGGTAACGCGTGCGGGTGCGCGGCGCGAGGCGAGCCTCGTCGCGGTGGCGAAATTCTCGGCCAGTCACCGGTCGGGCGGGCAATCGTTGCGCTGCGCGACACACGGCTCCGCCGCGCGCCGTCGATAGACTTCACGCATGAAGTTCACGACCACTCGATCCCAGATGCCGTGGCTCGTGTCGCTGCTGGTGGGCTGCGGCGACGATGGGAGTGCGGAGAGTTCGACGACCGGGGGGAACTCCGGCGAGACGTCGACGTCGATGGGCGACACCAGCTCGTCGACGTCGGCGGGGACGTCGAGCGACAGCTCGACCGGTAGCTCGAGTTCGAGTGGCGGCTCGAGTGGCAGCTCGAGCGACAGCTCCACCTCCGGTGGCCCCGCCGTGCTCGACGCGGTCGACGACACCTACTTCACGGCGCAGGACGCCGCGTCGCCCGTCGCCGCGGGCGCCGGGCTCTCCGCGAACGACGCGACGGGCGAGGGCGGCACGCTGCAGGTGACCGCGTTCGATGCGATCTCGATCGGCGGCGGCGCGGTGGACGTCACTGCGGACGGCAGCTTCACGTACACGCCCGCGGCGGGCTTCTGGGGCCGCGACAGCTTCGGCTACACCGTCGAGGACGGGCTCGGCGCGACGGACTCGGCGACCGCGACGGTGTTCGTGGCCCCGCGGCAGATCCCGCTCGCCGACGTCGCCTCGGGTGCGGGTGGCTTCGTCCTCGACGGCGAGTTGGCCGGCGATCAATCGGGCACGGCGGTGAGCGGCGCGGGCGACGTCAACGGCGACGGACTCGACGATGTGATCGTCGGGGCGCGGGCCGCCGACGGCGAGGGTTCCTACGCGGGTCGGAGCTACGTCGTGTTCGGCAAGGCCGACACGACGGCGGTGGATCTGTCGATGCTCGGCGCAGGTGGGTTCGCGCTGCTCGGCGAGGCCGCCTACGATTTCTCGGGCCAGGCGGTGAGCGGTGCGGGCGACCTCAACGGCGACGGACTCGACGACATCGTCATCGGGGCCATGGGCGCCGACGCCAACGGCATGAACTCGGGCCGCAGCTATGTCGTGTTCGGCAAGGCGGACTCGACCGCCGTGGACCTGTCGGCGCTCGGCGACGGCGGCTTCGTGATCGACGGCGAGACGGAGAGTGACCGCGCGGGGGTCTCGGTGGCCGCCGCTGGGGACGTCGACGGGGACGGACTCGACGACATCATCATCGGGGCCTACCGCTCCGAGCCGACCGGCACCTACTCGGGCAGCGCCTACGTGGTGTTCGGCAAGGCGGACTCGGCCGCGGTGGATCTGTCGACGCTCGGCGACGGCGGCTTCGCGATCCACGGCGAGGGCGCCTTCCAGCACGCGGGCAACTCCGTGAGCGGGGCCGGCGATGTCGACGGCGACGGATTGGCCGACGTCGTCATCGGCGCGCCCTACGGTCACCCCAACGGCGCGGCGTACTCGGGCCGCAGCTACGTGGTGTTCGGCAAGGCCGACACCGAGACGGTGGCGTTGGCGACGCTCGGCGAGGCCGGCTTCGCGATCGACGGCGAGGTGGCGTGGGATTTCTCGGGCAGCTCCGTGAGCGGCGCCGGCGATGTCGACGGCGACGGGCTGGACGATGTGATCGTCGGGGCCCCGGGCGCCGATCCGAACGGCGAGCGATCGGGCCGCAGCTACGTGGTGTTCGGCAAGGCCGACAGCACGACGGTCGCGCTTGACTTGCTCGGCGACGGCGGCTTCGCGATCGACGGCGAAGTGGCCGAGGACTTCTCGGGCGGCCGGGTGAGCGGGGCGGGCGACGTCGACGGCAACGGCCTCGACGACGTCATCGTCGGGGCGTGGAGGAACGCCTCGACCGGCGCGGAGTCGGGCCGCAGCTACGTCGTGTTCGGGAAGGCCGACTCGACGACGGTGGTGCTCTCGACGCTGGGCGACGCCGGCTACGTGCTCGACGGCGAGGCCGCGGGCGACCGCTCGGGCACCGTGAACGGCGCGGGCGATGTCGATGGCGACGGCCTGGACGACCTCATCATCGGCGCCGCGGCGGCCGACCCCGCCGGGGACGCGTCGGGCCGCAGCTACGTGGTGTTCGGCGTGCCGACCGGGGACAACTGCTGCAGCGCGCACGGACGCGGTGGTTGTACGGACGATGGGATCGCGGCGTGCGTGTGTGAGGTCGACGCGGCGTGCTGCTCGGCGGAGTGGGACGCGACGTGCGTGGGCGAGGCGACGGTGGACTGCGGCGCGTGCGGGTGAACGGGCGCCACGTCGTTCACAGCCGTCGAACATACCCGCGCGTGCACCGGGCACCGCGGATCTGCGCATCGTCGCGCACGAACCCGTGCCGCTCGTAGAACTCGATCGCGGCGCCCATCGCCTCGGTCGTGTCGAGCACCATGCGCTCGCCCCCGTGGGCCTTCGTCCACGCGATCGCCTCCTCGAGCAGGCGCTTGCCGACGCCGAGCCCGCGTGCGGCCGCCGCGAGGTACATCTTGCGCAGCTCGAACGTCCCCGGTCCGACCGGGAAGACCCCGCACGTGCCGACCAGCGTGCGCCGAGTTCCGTCGACGTCGTGCGCCGCCCAGAACGCGCCGCCGTGATCGAGGTACGACGACGGCAGTCCGCGCACCGCCTCGTCGGTCTCGCTGCCCACCCCGAAGTCGAGGCCGAACTCGGCGAGCACGCGCGCGACGTGCTCCACGACCTCGGGGACCTCCGCGCGATCGATGACGCCGACGGTGATCATGGGGCGCACGCTAGCACGCGGCGATCCGAGTGGTCATCGCCGCCCACCCCCGGCCCTGCGCTACCATGCCCGCGCCGATGTCGTCGTCGCTCTCGAGCATCCTGGGCGCGACCGTCATCGGCTACACGGTCCTGATGCTCGCGCTCGGGTGGTGGACGCGCAGCCGCATCCACGACCACGAGGACTTCATGGTCGCGGGGCGGCGGCTGCCGCTGCACCTGGCGTGGGCGACGATCGTGGCGACGTGGTTCGGCGCGGGGGCCATGCTCACGTCGACGGACACGGTGCGCGCCCAGGGGCTGGTCGGCGCGGCGCTCGATCCGGTCGGCGCGGGGCTGTGCCTGTTCCTCGCCGGCTGGCTGCTCGCGCGGCCGCTTTGGGAGATGCGGCTGTTGACGCTGCCGGACTACTACGCGCGGCGCTTCGGCACGCGGGCCGAGCGGCTGTCCGCGGTGCTGATGATCCCGACGTACTTCGGGTGGATCGCGGCGCAGTTCGTCGCGCTCGCGCACCTGCTCGAGCTGGTGTTCGGCCTCGACCCGACGTGGGGGATCCTGATCGTCGCCGTCGTCGGCATGGCGTACACGCTGCTCGGCGGGATGTGGTCGGTGACGATCACCGACGCCGCACAGATCGCCGTGGTCGCGCTGGGCCTGGCGATCCTGACGATCACGGTGCTCGGCGATCTCGGCGACGGCTCGGCGATGGACGGCCTGCGGAGCCTCGGCGAGCAGACCCCCGACGAGCGCCTGGTCGTGATCCCCACCGGCGACCTCGAGAAGTTCGTGACGTGGTTCGGCATCGTCGCCGTGGGCGCGCTCGGCAATCTTCCCGGTCAGGATCTCACGCAGCGGATCTTCGCCTCGAACTCGGCGAAGACTGCCGTGTGGGCCTGCCACATCGCGGGCATCGTCTACTTCGGCCTGGGGCTGTGCACGCTGGTGCTGGGGCTGTCCGCCGAGCTCGTCGCCCCCGGCGCCGCCGAGAAGTCGACGATGGCGATGCTCGCGGGGATGTTCCTGTCGCCGTGGGCCGCCGCATTGTTCGTACTCGCGGTGATGTCCGCGGTGCTCTCGACGATCGACAGCGCGATCCTCTCGCCGGCCAGCGTGCTGGCGCAGAACCTCCTGTCGCCGCGCTACCCGGACGCGGACAAGCTGAGGTTGAATCGCGGCAGCGTGGTCGCGGTGACGGTGGTGTCGATCGCGACCGCGTACCTCGGCGAGAGCGCCTATTCGTTGCTCGAGAGCGCGTACGAGCTGGGCCTGGTGTCGCTGCTCGTGCCGCTCGTGATGGGGCTGCGCACGGGCATCGGGGGTGAGCGCGCGGCGCTGTCGTCGATGATCGTCGGCACCGCGTGCTGGGTCGTGCACTTCGCGATCGGATGGGAGACGTTCCTGTCGCCGGTGGTGGATCCGCTGGGGTTGCCGCTGCCGATGGCGTTGAGCTGCGCGATGGTGGGGTGGATCGTGTATCTGGTGGTGGCGCGGGGTGAGCGGGGGGCGATCGAGCGGGGCGAGGGTGCGTGACTCGAAGCAGGGTACTGGCCCTTTCGGCCACTTGACGCGCTCCGCGAAGGCGGTCAGTTTGGGGAGCGAGCCCCTCGGGGGGCGCGGTTGGACCTGACCAGGACGGACGATGCAACAGAGACCACACCTCACGGAGCGCTCGACTCTTCGCCTCGCCGCGGGACTCGTGCTCGTGGCCGGACTACCGATGGGCTGCCGCGATGACGGCGGCGACAACGGCGGCGGTGGCGGCACCAACGCCGTCTGCGACACCGACGGCGCCGCGGTGGCGGGCGCGTGGGACCCCGACCTCGTCGACTGGGTGGATCCAGGGCCGGTGGGTCCGGACCCGGTGCTCTACGGGGAATGTGTCGAGAACGATGAGCCGACGGTGATCCAGCCGCACCATCCGTCGCTGAGTCCGGTCCACGCGGTGCACATGCCGACTCCGCCCAACGGCGAGTTCCTGATGTTCCACGGGCAGAGCGAGGAGCGGGTCTGGCCGATCGGGAGCGACGCGAGTGAGATGCGACGGCATCCGATTCCGCAGTGCGTACCGTGGATGAACGGTGAGATCGACGTGCTCGGGTACCCGGACATCTTCTGCTCGGGCCACGCCCTGTTGTCCACCGGCGACGTGTTCGTCGCGGGCGGCAACGTCACCGGAGGGCCGGCCGGAGGAGGGCTGTACGAGGCCTTCCTGTTCGACCCGCGCAACGCCAGCGACAGCGAGCAGCCCTATGGGTGGGCGCTAGTCCCCGAGGACATGGAGGTCGATCGCTGGTACCCGACGCTCACGACCCTCGCCGACGGACGGATCCTGATCTCGGGTGGGGCGTCTCGGGTCGCCTTCGGCCAGAACAAGTTCGAGGTCTACGATCCTACGGCGGTCGCGGGGCAGCAGATCACGGCGCTCCCGTCGGAGCTGGACTTCAACCTCCAGCTGCCGAATCCGACGGAGAACATGCCATGGTACCCGTTCATGTTCTTGCTACCGAACGGTGACGTTCTCTACGCTGGAGGCGAGGGCGCAGCCGCACCGGCGCATGACGGTCGCGTGCTGGTGCCGGACTACTCCACTCGGTCTGACCTGTCCGGTTGGCGGTGGGCAGAATACCTCGCGGGGAGCACGATCAACGGCGGGTCAGCCGTAATGTACGAGCCCGGAAAAGTGATGAAATCCGGGGGAATCTCTGGGGTGTTCGAAGTCGCCACCAATGTCACCGAGACGCTCGATCTGAGCGAGTTCACCTCCGGCAACTACGCTACCGCGCCCACCAACTTCACTCGAGCCGCGACCGGCGCCGAGGCGATGCACCACCCTCGGCACTTCCACACCCTCACCCTGCTCCCAGACGGTCGAGTGCTCGCCACCGGCGGCAACATGCGCGGCAACGATAACCCTGGCGAGAACATCGACAATCCCTGCTTCGGTGGTGACGACGAGGATGAGGAGATCCTGCTGATGCCCTGCGCGCAGGGATGCCCCAGCACTTGCCGCAGCGACGGGTTCTGCTCCATCTACGCGGGGGTCACCTGCTTGACCGACGCCCAGTGCCCTGGGAGCGGCGAGTGCGTCGGTGAGGACCTGCAAAACGACGTGAGGGGTACCTGCCGAAAAGCCTGCGCACTCGACGCTGACTGTCCCGATGTCGTGAACACGGATGTATGTTGGACCGAGCTGAGCTGTCCATCGGACGAAGACACGGAGGTCTGCGACGAGACGCCGATCTCGCGGTGCGATCCCAAGAAGAACGCTTGCTTCGCCACCCAGTCCGCTGAAATCTGGGGACCGGATTGCATGACCCCAGGCTCCGAGACTCGGATCTGGACCGAGTTTGGTGAGCAAGAGCGACCCCGGATGTATCACTCGGTCGCCCTGCTGCTACCGGATGGACGGGTGATGTCGGCGGGCGGTGGACACGAACGCAACCAGGTCGATCAGACAAACGCCGAGTTCTTCGAGCCGGTGTATGGGGATGGTGCGGGTCCACGCCCCATCATCGAGGTCGCTGACGACGACATCCCGAACAGCGAGGACTACGTGGTTCACATCCCGTACGCGCCGGGCACCGTCGACATCGAGCTCCAGAACGACGTCGCGCGTCGGGTCGACCGCGTGACGCGGGTTCGCCTGGGGTCTGTCACCCACCAGTTCGACATGGGGCAGACCTTCATCGAGTTGGAGTCCTTCGACCACGCCCCTGACGCGCCGACGATGACCTTGACCGGGCCGCCTGCGTTCGGGGACGACCAGTTCTCGTCGGCCATCGCCCCACCCGGCTTCTACATGCTCTTCGTCTGGGGCGACGGCACGCCCTCGGTGGGTCAGTACGTCCACGTCGGGCCGCCAGCGACGTCGAACGTCTGGACGTGTCCCGCGACCGGCATGCTCGAGGCCGTAGAGACTTCGTGCCTCGTCGAGCCGCACGCAGGCGCGTGCCCCTCCTGGGCATACCAGCAGAACTCGCTCGAACTCCCGCTCGCCGACGGCCCGAGCGGCGCGGTGGAGGGATGGAACGTGCTCGTGCCGGCGGGCCTGATCTCCAGTGTCGCGCGCGGCAGCCAACCGGGGATCGAAGACCTCGCGGCGGTGACCGCGCGCTGCATCGATGCGTGCGAAGCACACTGGGCCAACTCGCCGGAGACCGCTGCGAACTGCGATGCACCCGGAGCATTCGCTCCGCCCGAGTTCTTCGTGGAAGGCTCTTATCCGGCTCTCGACCTCGTGCTGCCCACGCAACGCGACGCAGCCGGCATCTTCCCCGGCCAGAAGCTCGAGTGCGATCCTGGAGTCGATTGCTGCGAAGCGTTCGACGAGAGTGTCTGCGGCTCGTCGCCCGCGCGCACCACCCCAGCGGACGAACCGCTCGGCAGCGGCGAAGAATACCGGGTGAGCCTTGGGTCTTCCATGAGTCGAGTTCAGGTGATCACGAGCGTGGGGACGTACACCAGCCGCCTGACGGGAAGCATCGGTTACTCGCAGTGCACTGCCGGGAACGCCGCCGCGCCGTGTCCGTTCTACCTCGGTTCGTTCGACGCGCTCGCGTCATCGAGCATCACAGCCACGATGCGATGCGCCGACGGGACGACGTCGCGCAAGACGCTCAGCAACATAGTCACGAAACTCGCGCAACCCGCGTTCGGCATCGCCGAGCAAGGCACGGCGGCGGTGCGCAAAGGGTTCGCCCCGGGAGCGCTACTGCTTGAGAGCGCGTTCGACATTGGAGGCAGTCACTACACAACCCGCCGACCCAATACATCACCCGTGATCATGAACGCGAGCGGTCCGACCTTCAGCGCATCGAACTTGGATGTCGCCGTGGAGGTGCCCTGCAACAGGAGTACGTCCACGGTGATCGTGAGGTACACGATCACCGACCCGGGTAATGGAACCGCACTCGGGAAGCCCCCGACAGTGAGCATCAGTGTTCCGTCGACGGTGTCGTGCAGTTCGCCAACGACGATTGCAGCGAATGTCGCCGATCCGAACGGCGACCTGGACACTCTGCGCTGGTACATCGACGATGTACCCCCGAGTTGCGTAGCCACACGCGGATCTAGAACGTGAAAAGCCGGAAGAACGCCGCCTGGGACGGTCTGAGAAGCGGTTTCCCGACCAGCCTCTCGAACGTACAGGAACGAACTTCCGGTG
>JBIJCC010000237.1:0-2908 GCA_044344875.1 Nannocystaceae bacterium | reverse complement strand
ATCGTCGTGGTCATCGGCACCCTTCGCCACCCGGGCACGGGTAGCAGAGTCGATGAGGCAACGCCCCCGCCCGGGTAGCAAGTCAGGTGAGGCAACGCGACCGGCAAAAGTAGTTGACGTCGATCATGCCTGGCCTTGGCACCCCGTTCGGCCCGTCCCCATCGGCAAGCGCAGGCCCGTTCGACTGGCTCTGCCATATGCCGTATGACCCGACCACGAAGCGGATCATCCTCGCGGGCGGGCGCGCGGCGGCGAATGCAGCTGCCACCAAGGTGATGGTGTTCGACGCGGTGGCGGACGAAGCCTATTCGTTCGTGGACCCGTGGGGCGTAGGGACCGGCCACATCTACCAAGGTCTGTGCGTCGTGCCTGAGTTTCGCTTCTTGTTGTTCCGCAGCTTCAACACTGGCGAGCTGTTGCTCTGGGACATCGACAATGAAACCTCGGCGGGCGTGTTCTCGCCAGACACCAGCGGCGCTCGGATGGGGGAGAACCCCGCCTGGGCGTGGTTCCCGGACTGGGGCCCGCAAGGCTCGATTGTGGTCGTGGGCCGCGACGTCGATGCGAACGGGATCATTGTCGGCCGCTGCGAGCGGGCCGGCTCGTCGTGGGTCTGGCAGAGCCCGGTCTATCTCGCTGGCCCCGCGGCCTCTACGTGGTCAGACGATCACCCGGCCGGCTGCTACGTCCCCGCAGCCTCGGCAGGCATCTTCGGCCACTCGACGCTGGCGGCCCCGAGCCAACTACTCATCGTGCCGAGCGGTGGCGCTACTCCCTACTGGACAGCCAACAACTGCCCGGCTGGCGTGTCCGTCATCCCGAGCTACGGCCTCATCACGCCGCACCCGACCAGAGCCGCGGCCGTCATCATCAGCCGCGAAGATCTCGAGGTCTACACCTACGAATTCGCCACTGACACCTACGACGACCGCGGCGCAGCGAATCCGATCTACGGAACCGTCAATCAGGGCATCACGACCATCGCCGAGAAAGCTGCGCTCGTGAGTCTGCACGGCGCTGGCGGCACCGAGAACGCCGATGAGATGTGGGTCTGGAAGGTCGGTGCCAGCCTGGGGTGAAGCATGCCGAACGCCCGATTGAGCGAGACCGGCCGATGTCGACGACCCCCGCGCGGCACCTCATCCCAGTCGCTCGGACGCCAGCGCAATGATCCGTTCCCGCAACCACTTCACGCCGTTGTCGTCATGCACGCGGTCGTGCCACGCCAGCGACACCGAGAACGCAGGCACTTCGACTGGCAGCGGAACGATCGTCAGC
Organism: Nannocystaceae bacterium; assembly: GCA_044344875.1. Classification (GTDB taxonomy): domain Bacteria; phylum Myxococcota_A; class Polyangia; order Nannocystales; family Nannocystaceae; genus Xiheibacterium. The sequence continues at coordinate 1,630 of JBIJCC010000237.1, read as the reverse complement.
GCCGATCGATCGACCATCGTCTGCGCGAGGCGTCGCGGCAGGGTCGTCACCAAGTCGGTCCCCATCAACGCCTGCGGCACCAATCCGAAGTGGCCGAGTCGCAGCACGACGCGACGCTGCAGCCCACGCTCCGTGAGGCGATCGTCGACGAAGCCGCCGGCGCTGCCGAAGGGGGCGACGAGCGCGTGCGCGGCCGCGAGGTAGTCGTCGAGATCGGGCGCCCGCTTCGCCCACGGGTGGTGGCGATGGACCAGGCACACGAAGTCGTCGGTGAAGAGGCGTCGCCGGCGTAGACCGGCTTCGGCCTTGATGCGCACCAGGAATCCCACATCGCAGCGGCCCTCGGCGAGCTCCGTGCCCACGGTCGACACCGGGGCGCGGAAGGTGAGGTCGACCCCCGGTGCTTCGCGACGCAGCCGGGGCAGCAGGACCGGGAGGAGCAGCGCGGCGATGTAGTCGGTCGCCAGCAGACTGAAGCTGCGTGCCGCCGTGGCGGGCTGGAAGCCGCGCGCGGGCGCGAGGTGCTCGCACAGCTGCGCGAGCGCGGTCTGCAGCGGCTCGCGCAGGGCAGAAGCACGGGGGGTCAGCACCATCTTCGTCCCGACCCGCACGAGCAACGCGTCGCCGAGCTGCGTTCGCAGCCGTGCCAGCGCGTGGCTGACCCCTGGCTGGGTGCGACCCAGCCGCAGCGCTGCGGCGCTCACACTCGCTGTGTCGAGCAGGGCCGAGAGCACCGAGAGCAGGTTCGCATCGATGGGGAGTTCATGCGGCGTGTGCATGTTGTCTATGCCATCCTATCACTTGGCGGCATGGTGGGTCGGGCCTAGAACGAGCGGCGGAGACACGACCCCATGCGCAACACCACAGCCTTCACGTCCGTCCTGCTCGCCGTGCTCGTCGTCGCCTGTGGCGACGACGACCCCAGCGCCGGAGGGACGGACACGACCGCGGCGACCACCACCGACGATGATCCGAGCAGCAGTGGGGACACCAACCCCACCACCAGCACCGGCGAGGCGCCGCTGACCCCGGACGCCCTCGTCGGGAGCTTCACGAGCACGGCCTGCGAGGCCTACCCCGACGGCAACGGGGGGACCAACTACCTGACCCGGCACTTCACGCTGACGACGGACACCTGGCACCTCGATCTGGGGCTGTTCATGGACGCCGCGTGCACCACACCGCTGTTCTCCTCGGTGATCGACGGTCCCTACGAACTCGGAGGAACCGCGGCGGTGGAGGGGGCGACCGAGGGCCAGTTCGGCATCACCACCAATGTGTGGACTGCACACCAGCCGTTCATGGCGCAGCTCTTCACCGACTCGGGTTGCGGCGACGCGCCGTGGGAGCTCGAGGTTCCGCAGGACGTCGCGATGACCGGTTGCATCGGCGTCGCGCACCCCATCGACGAGTGCCCGCAGGAGTACGACATCGTCGCGCTCGACGGCGACGCGCTGTACTTCGGTGAGCGCGTCACCGATCTCTGCGTCCCCGAGGGGCGGCCGGGGTCTGGATCTCTGCCTGAGCTGAAGTTTGAAGTGAATTCGGGACAGAGCCTGACCGTCAAGTTGCTGTCTACACACCCCTTCGGAGGATGTCCCGTGGCAGCGATCATGATCGAGGTTCCTGA
>JBIJCC010000027.1:0-102446 GCA_044344875.1 Nannocystaceae bacterium | reverse complement strand
CCTGCTACCCGGCTCTCCGGCGATTACCGGGACGGGACCTTCCCCCGCTGGAGAAGCGCAGCTTGAACGGCTCCCGACCCGCGCTCGCGCGCGGCTCGGCATCCGTTCGTCACGACGCACCATCGCGCTAGCGTACCAACTCGCAGCCGCCCCGCCAGTGGCCGCGCGACCCCCGGGCGAGCTTCGGTGTATCCTCGCGCGCCGCCGGTGGGAATCGAAGCGACTGCGACGGGGTTCGATGGCGTGCGTGGCCACGCGGTGGCCCTCGCACAGCTCGCGCGTGCCCTCGAGCGCGGAACACTGCACCACGCGATGCTGTTCGTGGGGCCCAAGGGCGTGGGCAAGGCGACCGTCGCCCGCGCCCTCGCCCGCGCGCTGCACTGCCCGGTCGCGCCGGGCCGCGGCTGCGGTGCGTGCCCCACGTGCCACCGCATCGACACCGATCGCCACGCCGGCCTCGAGTGGATCGTGCCCGAGGCGCCAGGCGGCAAGATCAAGGTCGAGGCCGCCCGTGAGCTGGCGACGCGGCTGCTGCTCGCGCCGTTCGAGGGCGACGCCCATGTGGTCGTGTTCGATCCCGCCGAGGCGCTGACCGACCAGGCCTTCAACGCGATGCTCAAGACTCTCGAGGAGCCGCGCCCCGGCGTGTACTTCGTGCTCGTCGCGAGCGCGCTCGATGGGCTGCTGCCGACGATCCTCTCGCGCTGCGCCACCGTGCGCTTCGGTCGCTTGCAGGACGACGACGTGGCGGCGGCCCTCGACGCCGCGCTCGCGCAGCGCACGGACACCGCGGAGATCCCCGCCGCGCGACGACTGCTCGCGATCCGCCTCGCCGACGGCAGCCCGGGCGCCGCGTGCGACCTCGCGCTCGACCCGACGCTCGACGCGACGCACGCCCTGCTCCGCGAGGCCGCAGCGGCGGCGACGCGAGGACCCGCGGCGATCTTCGCCGGCGAGGCCTCGCCGCTGTCCGTCGCTTGGGCCACCGCGACCGCAGGCCCGCCGACGGGCAAACCCGCACGCGAGCGCCAAGCGGTCATGCGCACCGCGGAGCTGTGGCTGCTCGATCTGCGGAAGCGTCTGCGTGGCCGCGACGGCATCCCCGAGATCGCCGCGCTCGCAGGCGATCGACAGCAGTGGACCCGCGCCACCGACACGCTGCTCGAGCTGCAGACCCGCCTCGAGCGCAACGCCAACGCGCGCCTCGCCTTCGAGGCCGCGCTGCTCGAGCTGTGGAGCGACGACCGTGCTGGCGCCTGAGATGACGCTCGCAGCGGCGCTGCGCGACGCGGCCCACGGCGACGCGGCCGTGCGCGCCGCGGGCGTCCGCAACCTCGCCCCAGCGCTGCTCGCCGCCCTGGGCCGGCCCGGCCCCGCGTACTGCGACGACGCCGACCATGTCGACGTCGCAGCAGCGCGCGCACGGCTCTTCACCGCGCTCGACGACGGCGTGGTCGAGATCGCCGGTCAGGCGGCGATCGGGCTCGGCGCGCTCGGGCGCGCGGAAGTCCTCGACCGCGCCGCGGTGTGGGTCGCGATCGATCGCACCGACGACGACACGCGCTGGCTGCACCAGACGGCGATCATCGCGACGTCGTACGTCGGCGTCGCCGCGCGGGGTCGCGACGCAGCGCTGCACGACCGCGTCGTCGATCAGCTGCGCGCGGCGTGGACGAGCCCCCACGATGACGTGCGATTCCAGGTCGCGCTGGCGCGGGTCGAGGTCGACGATCCCGAGGCCGAGCACGACATCGTCACCGCGCTCGGCGACGAGGACTCCGCGGAGGTCCGCGAACAATTCGTCGCCGCGCTCGCGTTGCTGCCACGGCTCGAGCCTGCGTCGCTCGACGCACTCGTGACGCTGCTGCGATCGGAGCACGGCCACGGCGACGCCGGCATGACCGCGGCCACGACGCTGGCCGCCCACGGGCGCGCCGAGTCGGTTGCCCGCCTGGTCACCGCGGTCGGTCGCCGCCACGAGCGGGACACCGCGCTCGAGGCCCTCGGGGACCTCGGCCCCGCGGCGGCCGCCGCGATCGCCCCCGCCGAGGGGGTCCTGCGGCGGTGGTGGAATCCTCCCATCACGCGGGTCCGGGCGGCCTACGCGCTGGCCCGGATCGCCCCGGCGGGCTCCCAGGCCCACGCCCGGGCCCTCCGGGCGTTGGGGCGCTGGGCCTACCACCCCCGGGCCGCCGTCCGCGAGGCGGTCGCGGATGCCCGCCGGGCACTTGACGGGCCGCGCTCGCCTCCACCATAGTCTGCCGCCCCGCCACCCTCAAAGGCGCCCCCAAGGGCGCGCGGGAAGAGTGATCGTCATGAATCTCCAACCTGGCATGCTCGCGAAGAAACTCGGGATGACGCAGATCTTCCTCGAGGATGGAACGCGCGTTCCGGTCACCGTGCTCTCCGTGCGCGGCAACACCGTGATCGCTCACCGCACCGTGGAGCGCGATGGCTACACCGCGCTGCAAGTCGGCTTCGACGAGCAGAAGCCCTCGCGTCTCACCAAGGCCGACCTCGGTCGTTTCAAGGCCGCCGGCGCCACGCCGCGTCGCTTCGTCCGCGAGTTCCGCGTCGAGGCGGACACGCTCGCGAAGTACCCGGTGGGCAGCGACATCGCCCCCGAGTTGTTCGCCGAGGGTCAGTTCATCGACGTGATGGGCACGACCAAGGGCAAGGGCTTCCACGGCTCGATGCGCCGCCACAAGCTCGGCGGCAAGCCGAACACCCACGGCACGCACGAGTACTTCCGCCACGGCGGATCGATCGGCTGTCGCCTGACGCCCGGTCGCGTGCACCCCGGCAAGCGCATGCCCGGCCACATGGGCTCGGTCCGCCAGACCACGCAGAACCTCCGCGTCGCCAAGATCCTCGGCGAGCAGGGCGTGCTGCTGGTGTGGGGCCCCGTCCCCGGCGCCGCGAATGAGTACGTGGTCGTCCGTGCCGCCACCAAGGTGGCGACCCGCAAGGGTCAGGGCACCGAGAAGCGCGAGAAGAACTGACGATCTGCGATCGGTTCGCGGACCCTCGGGTCCGCGAGCCCGGCGCTCGATCGAAGGTAGGACGATGATGGCGGGACGGCGCGGCAAGCTCGATGACCGGTCCGCGCGGCACGACGACGCGTATCGTCGGGCCAAGGCCCAGGGCTTCGTCGCCCGCGCGGTCTTCAAGCTCCAAGAAATCGATCAGAAGTATCGACTCCTCGCGCCGGGCCGACGCGTGCTCGACCTGGGCTGCTGGCCGGGGTCGTGGATGCAGTACGCCGCCGAGCGCGTCGGCGCCGGTGGTCTCGTCGTGGGCTACGACCTGCGGCCGTGCGAGCTGGCGCTGCCGAGCTGGGTGCACCCGCGCCTGGGCGACGTGAACGAGATCGATCCCGCGGCGCTCGTCGCCGAGTTCGGTCACTTCGACGTGGTGCTCAGCGACATGGCGCCGCACACCACTGGCGATCGACTGAGCGACCAGTACCACAGCGAGCAGCTGTGTGGCCGCGCGCTGACGATCGCCAAGGGGGTGCTGCGACGCGGCGGCCACTTCACCGCGAAGGTGTTCCAGGGCGGCGGATTCCCGGGGCTGCTGACCGAGCTGCGCCAGTCGTTCTCCGAGGCGCGGGCGGTCCACGCCGAGGCCACGCGCGCGGGTAGCCGCGAGCAGTACCTCGTCGGTCGAGGGCTTCGCAGCGGCGGCTCGACCGTCCGCACGCCCCCCGTCGAGATCATCGAGGAGTAGCGCGCGCGGGCGGGCGGGCGGCGAGCCAGGTCGCCAGCTCGCCGCGCAGCAGCAGCACCCGCGGATCGGATCCGCTGAGATCGCGCTGGGCGGCATGCACGAGCTCGTCGATCGCCTCGTCGCGGGCGCCCTCGCCCGCGAGCGCCCGCGCGAGCTCGAAGCGGGCCCGCGCCCGCAGGGCCGGGGCCACACCGCCGACGCCCTCGAGCTCCGTGACCGCGCGACCGAGGGCCTCCGCCGCGAGCGTCGACGCGCCGAGACGCAGCTCCGCGCGGCCGATCGCAACGAGCATCCGCACGGCGAGGGTGTTCGGTCGCGCGCCGGGGACGTCGACGATGCGTTGGGCCTGACGAGCGCGCGCGAGGGCCTCCTCGACGCGATCGAACTCGAGCAGGGCCTCGGCCGTGATGACGGCGGTGTGCGCCGCGACCTCGCCGGCGTCCTCGCTCGCAACGCGCGCGGCGTGCTCGAGGGCCTGGGCCGGATCGCCGCGGGCCATCGCCGCGTCGGCCTGGGCGAGCGCGATCGCGGCCTCGACGTCGGCACCGATTCCGACGCCGACGTGGCGACGCGCGTCGGCGAGGGCCTGGGCGCGCTCGAGCGATCGAGCCGCGTCCGCGTGACGTCCGAGCTCGCTGAGCACCGTGCCCTCGTCGATCAGCGGACCGATGAGCTCGGAGCCGTCGCGCCCGTAGGCGAGCTCGCCCGAGGCCAGCGCGCGATCGAGGTACTCGATCGCCGCCTCGAGGTCGCCGCGGCGCCGCGCGAGCGCCCCGAGCCGGGCGAGGACCACCGCCGTGCGCGGGTGATCGAGGCCGACGGCGTACTCGTGGATCTCGAGCGCGCGCTCGAGCAGCGCGTTCGCCCCCGCGCCGTCCCCGGCGGCCGCGAGCACGTCGGCGAGCGCGACCGCGGTGTCGGCCACGCGCGCATCGTCGGCGCCCCACGTGCGCTCCTGCACCGCGAGCACGCGCTCGAGCTGGGCCCGCGCACCGTCGAGATCGCCGCGGGTGCGCGCGACCTCGGCGCGTCGGCCCGCCAACGCCACCTCGAGCTCCGGATCGCCGCCGGTGCGCGTGAGCAGGGCGTCGGCCATCTCGGCCCAGCCCTCGGCCTCGTGTTCGCGCGCCGGGTCCGAGCCCAGCACCTCGACCAGCTTCACCGCGGCGTGGGCCGCGATGCGATCCGCCCGCCCGCGCAGCGCGAGGGTCACCGCCTGCCGCAGGTGTCGCTCGGCGTCGTCCCCCGTGCGGCGGGCCCACTCGTAGTCGGCGAGGGTCGCGAGGGTCTCCGCGTGCAGCGGGTCGTAGTGCAGCTCGGCCGCGCGCGCGGCCAGGTCGCGCGCCGTGCCGATGCCGACGTCGTCGAGGCCCGCGCGGTGCAGCGCCACGGCGCGCGCGAGCTCGGGGCGCAGCTCCTCGACCGCGGCGGCGGTCTCCGGATCCGCCGGCGGCGGTACCGGATCGAGGAGCGTCTCGAGGTGTGAGCACGCTCGAAGCCGCGGAAGGCCCTGCACGGCCTCGAGCGAGCGCTCGACCACCGCCGGATCCCCGCGCTCGAGCACGTCGACGAGCGCCGAGAACTCGCCGAGGCGACCGGCGAGGCACGACATGCGCGCGTCGAGCAGCGTCTCGGACTGATCGCCGCGCACGTGGGTCGCCTCGCAGGCATCGACGTACGCCGCGTTCCAGTCCTTGACGTAGGCCTGCAGCTCCGAGCGCAGCGTCGGCCACTGCTCCTCGGCGTAGCTGAGGCCCGATCCGAGCAGGCGGTCGCGCAGCCGCGACTCGCGGTCCTCGTTCCACACCCGCGCGACGTGCTTGCGGCCCGCGGCGCACGGCGCCGGCTCGCGGTCGAGCATGAAGCCCGCGTACACGCCCGTCGCCGCCGCGGCGCCGAGGCCGGTGGCGATCGCCCACCACCGCGGTCGCCACGTGCGATCGCGGGTGAGCTCGGTGAGCAGGACGTGCATGCTCCCGTAGCGGCGATGGGGCTCGAGCGCGAGCGCCCGCGCGAGCACGCGACCGAGCCACGCGGGCGCGCCGGCCTTGCTCGGCGGCTCGCGCAGGTTGCCGCTGGTCACGTGGTAGGCGAGCGACGCGACGTCGTCGCCGGGGAACGGCCGCTGCCCGTACACCGCCTCCCAGGTCGCGACCGCGAACGAGAACTGATCGCTGCGCGCGTCGGCGGGCTGGCCGAGGTGCTGCTCGGGGGCCATGTACGCCGGCGTGCCCATGATCGCCCCGGCCGCCGTGACGGTCGCCGCGAGCTTGCCGCGACCCGAGCCCACCGCTGCCGGCATCGGCCCCGAGTCGTCGGCGTTGCCGGCGGCACGGGCCAGCCCGAAGTCGGTCACGACCACGCGACCGTCGTGCGAGATCATGACGTTGTCGGGCTTGAAGTCGCGGTGCACGAGGCCTGCGTCGTGGGCCGCCGCGAGGCCCCTGCCCGCGTCGACGAGCACCGCGAGCGCGCGGTCCCAGGTGGGGCGTCCGGTCGGTCCCGTCTCCTGCAGCCACACCGCGAGGCTGCGACCGTCGATGAACTCCATCGCGACGAAGACCTGATCGTCGATCGTGCCGACGTCGTGCACGACGATCACGTTGCGATGCGACAGGCGCGCCATCGCCTGCGCCTCGCGCACCAGGCGGAGCCGCCGCGCCGTCGCACGTTCGCCCGTGGCGTGGTGCAGCAGCTTCAGGGCCAGCTTGCGATCGAGCTCGGGATCGTAAGCAGAGTACACGACCCCCATCCCGCCCTCGCCGACGCGATCGATGACGACGTAGCGCCCGACGACCTCGCCGCGGCCGAACACGCGGACGCGATCGCCACCGTGCGACGCGTCCGCGGACGTGAGCGTGACGTCACGTGGTTCGTCTTCGGCATCGTGCACGCGGGGGGACCATCGTACTGCTAGTGTCGCGCGCGTGACCACCAACGCCATCGACCTCGGCCTCGTGAAGGTGACCACCGAGCAACTGCGCACGCTGCTGCGTGGCATCCACCGCGAGACGCTGCCGTGCCCGCTGACGCCGTCCGGTCTGGCCGGTCACGGACTGCAGGACGTCAGCAACACGCTGCTCGGTCTGCTGCGTCACCTGGAGCGACCCGCCGTGCACGCGGTCGTGGTCGCCGTGCTCGCCGAGCGCATGGCCACGCCTTGACACTGCTCTAATGTTCAGTCACCCTCGGGGAGATGGTCGCGCTGCGCTCCAGCACCCCCCTGCGGCTGCACACGCTCGAGCCCGTCGCTCCGCACGAGCCCCCGAACGAGACCCCGAACGAGACCTTGGTCGAGCGCCTGCTCCCGGGTCGCATCGTCGAGTGCTCGGGCTCGCCCGAGGTCGGCTCGGCGCGCACCAGCACGGCGGTCCGACTGCTGCGCCACGTGCAGGCCCAGGGCGACACCGCCGCCTGGATCCAACGCGCCGGCGGCCCGCTGTTCCCCCCCGATCTCCACGAGGCCGGCATCGATCTCGACGCCCTCGTGGTCGTGCACATCGCGACCGCCCCCGCGCGCGCGGGCATGTGCAAGGCCGCCGAGCTGCTGCTGCGCTCCGGCGCCTTCGGCCTGGTCGTCCTCGATCTCGAAGACGACGCCACGGGGACACCGGCGATCTCCGCGTGGCTCGGGCGCATGCTCGGGCTCGCCCGCCAACACGACGCCCGCGTCGTCCTGCTCACCGAGAAGCCGGCCCACGCCGATTCCCTGGGCACCCTGGTGGGCATGCGCATCGAGCCTCGGCGACGGCGTGACCCTCGCGGCGCCTTCGTCGTCGATCATCACGTGATCAAGAACAAGTCCGGCGCGCCGTTCGATGTGGTGCCCGATCCCTATCGGCACCCCGACGGCGTCGGGCCGTGAGATTCCGCCAGCATCTCCCGCGGCTCGGCTTTGCGTACACTCCTCGCGGGGGTGTGGGCACATGCAGCGCGTGCAACGATGGATCGATCGATGGGGTGGATGGTCGTGGTGCCTCGTCCCGGGGCTCGCCGCGTGCGGTGAGCAGCGCGACGCGGACGACAGCGCGACCACGATCACGGTGACCGACGCGAGCGCCAGCGCGACCGACGGCACCGACACCGGCGTCGCCGACGGCTCGGGCGGAACGAACAAGCTCGACATCGGCGTGGGCACCAACGCCACCGAGGGCGACGTCGACGGCACCGACGATTGCCAGCAGGACATCGACATCGTGTTCGTCATGGACGTCTCGACGTCGATGGGCCCGATCCTGTCGACGCTCGCCGACGACATCCTCGTCGTCGACGAGACCATCGCGGCGCTCGGTCTGCCGAACCCGCCGCACTACGGCCTGGTCGTGTTCGTCGACGACGCCGTGATCCTCAACAGCGGCGCCCCCTACCCCGACGTCGAGACGCTGCGCGCCGACTTCATGCAGTGGAGCTCGTTCACCTCGACCAACCAGCAGGTCGGCGGCGGCAACGACAACAGCACCTGGCCCGAGAACAGCCTCGACGCGCTGTACATCGCCGGCGCCGGATTCCAGTGGCGCGCCGCGGGCGACGACACCCTGCGGATGATCATCCACACGACCGACGACACCTTCTGGGACGGCCCGACCGACGCCAACGGGGTCGCGATTGCCCACGGCTACGACGAGGTGGTCGACGCACTCCAGCAGGGGAGCATCCGCACGTTCTCGTTCGCGTCGCAGATCGGCGGCAGCTGCGAGTGCGAGGACGTGACGCCGGGCTGGTCGACGCCCTACCAGGGCAAGACGCCGATCCCCGAGGCGACCGACGGCAGCGTATTCGACCTCGATCTCGTGCTGGCGGGGCAGCTGTCGCTGTCGGCCGCGATCAACGGCGCGATCGACGAGACGATGTGCCAGCCCTACACGCCCGTGGGGTGAATCGCGCTTGATGGACGCGGCGGCCCAGCGCATGCTTGCGGCCAAACCGATGTCGCGAAGAAGCTCGTTCCTGCTCGTCGCCCTGGCCGTGTGCCTGTCCCCCCTCGCGTGCACGTCGCAGGCTGCGACGCCTCCGCCGGGCCGGGGCAACGCCGAGGGCGGAAAGCCAGCCTTCGATGCCGCGCCCGAGCCCGTGACGCCGCCGCCGGTCGCCGCCGCGCCGAAGCCGGCCACCCCGACCACGCCCGCGGCCGCGGGTGCCGGCGCGACCAACTGCGAGGCCGCGCGCTTCGTCCTCGAGCCAGGAGCCGTCGTCGCGAAGCTCGGCGACAAGGATGTCCTCGCCTCGGACCTCGGCCCCGATCTCGCCAAGTCCGAGGCCGCCGCCCTGCGCACCTACTGCGATCAGGTGGCGAACCTCCGCAAGCAGGCCCTCGACAACGCGATCGACGATCGCCTGCTCGACGCCGCGGCCGCGAAGGCCGGCTTCGAGGGGGGCGGCAGCGCGTGGCTGCAGGCCGAGATCGCCAAGCAGGTGAAGCCGCCGACCGACGAGGAGATCCAGGCGTTCTACGACGCCAACAAGACCGACGCCGCGCCGCCGCTCGACAAGGTCCGCGACCAGGTGATCAACGCGATGGTCGAGGAGCCGACGCAGCGGGCGATCGGGGCGCTCATCGGCGGCTTGCGCGAGGGCGCCGCGATCCAGAGCCTGCTGCCGGACGTCGCCGCGCCGCCGCTCGATCTGCACGACGAGGACACCACCGCGGGCTTCGGTCCGCGCGACGCCAAGGTCCACGTCGTCGAGTTCTCGGACTTCGAGTGCCCCTACTGCTCGCGGGCCGCGACGGCGGTCACCGGGCTCAAGGAGCGCTACGGCGATCGCGTGCGCTTCAGCTATCGGCACTTCCCGCTCAGCTTCCACCCGAGCGCGCGACCGGCCGCCGAGATGGCGCAGTGCGCCGTGGCCCAGGACAAGTTCTGGGGCTTCCACGACGCCGTGTTCGCGTCGACCAGCGGCCTGGGGCCCGAGGCCCTGCGCGCCGCGGCCGAGACCGCGGGCATGGATCTGGACGCCCTCGACGCGTGCATGAAGTCGGGCAAGGCCGCCAAGGAGGTCGACGCCGACATGCGCGTTGCCACCGAGGCCGGCGTGAGCGGCACGCCGAACTTCTTCATCAACGGTCGTGCGTTCGAGGGCGGCCCCGGCCAGCTCGCCGCCGCGATCGAGGCCGAGCTGCAGCGCGCGGGCTGACGCGATGGGTGCACGCACCCACTTCGTCGGTGAGGTCCAGGACGGCGATCGCGTGCTGCGCGACGCCTTCGCCGAGGGCGACGCGAGCGTCGTGCCCCTGGTCACTCCGCTCGCCGCCGGCACGTGGGTCGAGTGCTGGTGCGACCCCGAGGGTGCAGCGCCGCCGCGACTCGAGGTCATCGCCGCACCCGGCAGCGCGCGCGCGTCCCTGCTGGCGCTGGTGCGCGAGCAGGGCCTCGATCCGGCCCACCCCGAGGACGTCGAGCGCGAGACCCGGGCCATCCTCGACGATCCGGGCCTCGACGATCCCGAGCTCGTCGACCGCACGGCGTGGCCGTTCGTCACCGTCGACGGCCCGGGCACCCGCGACCTCGATCAGGCGCTGTACGTCGCCGCCGACGGCGACGACTTCATCGTGCACTACGCGATCGCCGACGCAGCCTGGTACGTGCGACCGGGCACCGCGCTGTTCGACGAGGCCCTGCGCCGCGGCGCGAGCTTCTACCTGCCGGGCCTGTCGGTGCCGATGCTGCCGCGCACGCTCAGCGAGGGCGTGGTCTCGCTCAACCCGCGCGTCGATCGGCGAGCGCTGCTGTTCTCGATGCGGGTCAACCCCGCCGGCGAGTGCACGCACACCGACTTCGAGCGGGTGAAGATCCGCAGCCGCGCCCAGCTGACGTTCGCGCAGGTGCAGGCGCTGCTCGACGGTCGCGACGGCCACGGCATCACCGACGGCGAGGTCGCGACCAGCCTGAGGAGCCTGCACGCCGTCGGCGACGCCCGCATCCGCGCCGACGCCGAGCGCGACCTCGTGCGCCATCACCACGAGGAGATCCGCGTCACCCTCGACGGCGGCGAGGGCATGGACTTCATCGTGTTGTCCGAGCTGCGCGACGAGGTCGAGCGCTACGGCGAGCAGCTCTCGTTGATGTGCAACATCGAGGGCGCCCGACTGCTGCGCGAAGGGGCCCGCGATCGCGACCTCGTGCAGCCGGTCTACCGCGTCCACGCCTCGCCGCAGCCCGAGCGCATCGCGGAGCTGGTCGCGATCATCGACGCCGTCGTCGCGCACCACGGCGCACCGGCGCTGCGCTGGGACCACGAGCGCGAGAGCCTCGCCGACTACCTGGCCCGACTGCCACGCCAGGGCGACCAGGGCGCGATCGGCCGGGCCCTGTCGCGTCAGGCGATGATCATCAACGTCCGCTCGACGTTCAGCGCCGAGCCCGGGCCGCACTTCGGGATCGGGGCCGACGTCTACGCGCGGTTCTCTGCGCCGATGCGGGAGATCGTCGGCGTGTACGTGCACAAGGAGGCGTGGGAGGCCCTGCGCCGCGCGCCCGCGGGCGCCAACGACGACCACCTGCGCGCGCAGGTGATCGAGGCGGCCAACCGCGCCAAGGAGCGCCAGCGATCGCTGACCCACGGCGCCAACCTGCTGGTGCTCGATCGCATGTTCGCCCGCGACGCCACCCTGCCCCGCGACGCCCGACCGGTGCGCCGCGGCACGGTGATGGGGGTCGCCGATCGGCGCCTGTACGTGCGGCTCGATCAGCCCGCGGTCGACGTGAAGGTCTACGACGACGCGTTCTCCGGCGGCAGCCCGATCGCCTGTGTGCGCGTCGGCGATCGCACGATCGACTGCGCCCTGGGCGACGTCGTCGGCGTGCGGCTGGCCCAGCACGACGCCAAGCGCCGCCGCTGGCTGCTCGAGCTGGTGTGACGCGCCAAGCCCCGAGGCCGACGCGTCAGATCCGGCGCATCGCGACCAGGTGCTCGGCCCGCGACGGACCGCCACGCCAGTCGGTGCGGCCCTGCGCCGCGCTGGCGATCACCTTGAGTCCGGCCGCCGGCGCGAGCTCGGCGAGATGCGTGGCCGCATCGAGCCGGCGCCCCGCGATCTCGCCGTCGCCGACGAGCCACAGCATCCACGCCCCGGACGCGAGCATCTTGCCGAGCGCCGCGAGCACGCCGCCGAGTTCGCGATCCCACCGGGCGCGCGAGCCCTCGGCCGCGTAGTCGCGGCGGGCCCCGAGCTCGCCCCGACGCAGCCGCCGCGGCTGCAGCCCGAGCCACGCCCAGCGCCGCGCGTGGTGATCGACGTAGTCGTAGGTCCCGACGTACGGCGGCGACGTCAGCACGAGGTCGACCGAGCCCGGCTCGACGTAGCGGTCGAGCTCGCGGACGTCGCACTCGAGCCACTTGGGGTTCTTCACCTTGTACGGCAGCTCGGTGTCGAGCGCGGCGAACCGCTCGATGAGCTCGTGGGCCTTGCGGCCGAAGAAGCGCGTCGGCACGCCCTTGCCGATGTGCTTCTCGACGGCCTCCTCGCGGGTGTCGGCGCGCTGGCGCGAGAACTTGCCGACGATCGCGGAGAACACCATCGTCAGCACCTCGCGATCGCCCTTGTGCTGGATCGCCATGATGTCGCGGTGGAGCACCGCGAGCTCGCGCAGCACGTGGGGCTCGTAGAACGACCGCTCGGGCGCCGTCAGTGGGGCGAGGACCTCGACCCGCGCGCGCACCGACGCGAGCACCTCGGTGGTCAGCGCATCGACCCGCTGGCCGAGGGACTCGCGGCGCGCCGCGTCGAGGCGCGTGCACTTCAGCTTCGCCAGGCGGATCGCCAGCGGGTTGAGGTCGGCCCCGATCACGCGCGCGCCCCGGGCCATGGCCTCGAGCGTGACCGTCCCGCTGCCGCAGAACGGATCGAGCACCGTCATGCCGGGCTGGACCCAGCGCGCACACGCTGCGCGGGCGATCGCCGGGTGCATGCGCGCGGGATAGACGTGGAAGCCGTGGGTCCAGCGATCGGGTGCCTCTTGCGCGGCCTCGGCCATCACCGCCGCGAGATCGGCGGCGACCTCCGCGTCCCCGCGGGTCTTGATCGCGCCGGAGGTCTGCGACAGGGCCTGACGCCGCTTGGGCGCTTGCGCGGGAGGAGGGGTCGGCACGGCGTCGGGAGGTTCTACAGGCTCGCGATCCCCACGCCAAGGGCCGCGGCGCCGGCAAAGTTCGCCACGTTGCGCAACCCCACTGGCGCGATGCCACGGCCGGTCTACGATGGAGCGTCGATGATCGCGCCCTGGTCCGCGCCGTGGCTGCTCGCTTGGGTCGTGCTCGGGCCGCCCGCGCCGCGCCTCGACACCGGCGCCGGCAAATCCCCGGGCGGCGTGATGCAGCAGCTCATCCGCCGCGGAGACGGCGGCTACGAGCACACCAACCGTCGCGCGGGCTTCAGCGCGACGATCCACGCCGATGGCCGCGTGACCTTCCGCGATCACGTCGTGGGCGGCGGATCGATCGAGCTGTTCGGCTTCGACCTCACGGGCAAGACGCCGAACGTGCCCGATCCGACGATGCCGTCGAACACGCTGGTGCGACCGCAGGATCTGGGCAGCCTCGGCGACGATCCGCTGGTGAAGAACGGGCCCTACGGCCCGGCGCCGATCCTGCTGCACGCCGGCGGCCGCATGGCGGGCGTCGCCGATCTCGCGGCGGTGTCGCGCCGCGCCGGCGCGAAGCAGCGCTTCCTCGACGCGACCGCGACGCTGCGGGCCAAGCTCGCCGCCGAGTACCGCCGCAGCACCGAGCGCGCCGCGCTGGTCTCGCTCGAGTCGGATCTGCGGACGATCTGGACCGCCGCCGACACTCCGGCGTCGGTGCGGCGCGAGAAGATCTTCCAGCGCTGGGATGACTGCGCGGAGGTGCCACTGGGTTCTGGTGGGGGCGCCGATGTGAGCGCCGAGGAGCGGGCGCGCGGCCGGGCCGGCGATCGTGCGCGCCGCCGCATCGAGTCGTGGATCCGCGCCAACGTGCCCGTCGACGGCAAGGACGCGTTCACGCCCGCCGAGCTCACGGACATGAACGGACGCCGACGCTCGCGGGTCCGCTTCGAGCCCTACGT
The DNA here is from genome assembly GCA_044344875.1 of Nannocystaceae bacterium. Classification (GTDB taxonomy): domain Bacteria; phylum Myxococcota_A; class Polyangia; order Nannocystales; family Nannocystaceae; genus Xiheibacterium. Next base: position 88,678 of record JBIJCC010000027.1, on the reverse strand, counting down.
CGTGCCCGCGGCGCCCGTCGAGGACGCGCCGCTCGGTCCCACGCCGCCGCCCGTGACGGCTCCCTCGGAGTGAACGTCACGCCCGCGGACCGGCCGCGCCGGGGACCACGTCCTCGACGGCCGCCGGGTCGGAGACCGCCTCGTCGTCGTCGTCGAGCTCGTCGGCGCCCGTCTCCTCGGGCTGCCGCGACCGCGCCGCGCGACGCACCGCGAGCACGCGCCGGAACATCAGCACCGTGGGCAGGAAGCCGTACACGAGGATCGGCACCAGGATGGTCGCTGCGGCCGCCCGCGGGCCCCACACCCGCAGGCCGATGAGCAGCGCGACCGCGTACACCGGCGCGCCGACCAGCGCGCGGCGGTTGTGGGCGAGCGCGCGGCCGAGGTGCCGGTAGTGGGTCGAGAACGACACCATCTGCGCGCACGCGATGCCGACCATCAGGCCGATGAGCGCGGGCTCGCCGGCGAAGACGAGGATCGACGACATCGTGATGAGCCCACCCGCCGGGCTCGGCACGCCGCTGAAGTAGTTCGGATCGCTCGTCGCCTTGTCGAGGGTGAAGAACACCAGCCGCGCCAGGGTGAACGTCGCGTAGAAGATGCCGATCACCAGGCCGGCCAGGCCGCCGCCCAGCGCGAAGTACAGCGCGACGCCGGGGGCGATGCCGTAGTTCATGCCGTCGGCGATGTCGTCGGAGTAGACCCCGAAGCGGGTGCCGCCGAAGCGGCGCGCGGCGGCGCCGTCGAAGCCGTCGAACGCGGCGCCGAGCACCACGAGCAGCAGGCTGGTCTCGAACCGGCCCTGGGTCGCGAACGCGATCGCACCGACGCCGCACAGCAGGTTGCACGCCGACAGCACGTCGGCGATGAACCGCTTGCGCAGCAGCCCGACGCCGTGCAGCGCGATCGCGGTCGAGAACGCGATGTTGATCCCGAGCAGGGCCTCGACCGAGCGCGGCGTCAGGATCCGCGGGGCCCAGCCCTGGCTGAGCAGCAGCAGCGCCAGCAGCGTCGAGTACGACAGCGCGGTGCGAAGGCGATTCTCGGTCGAGCCGCGGCCGGTCGCGTACAACGCGAGAAGCATCAGATCGAGGCCGACCTTCGTGACCAACAGCCACGCCGGCAGCACGTCGGCGTTGAGGTACGAGACCACCACCAACAGCGGGTAGTCGGTCAGGCGATCGAAGATGCGACCGAACGGCGTCGCGAGCCCGCGGTGGCGGGCGACGATGCCGTCGAGGGCGTCGAGGGCGAAGAACGCGATGACCAGCGCCACCGTGAGCGCGGTCGAGAACGGGAGCACGTCGACCTGCCGCAGCGCGAGCACCAGCGGCGGCAGCACGAGCACGAGCTTCAGCGACGAGAGCACGTTGGGATGCACCGGCATCCACCGGGCGATGCGCCGCTCGAGCGCGTCGACCCACGGCGGTTTCGCCAGCAGCGCGCGGCGCCGACGACCCGATCGTCGCAGCCCAAAGCGCGCTCTTGGTCGGCCCTCGCTCGGGCCCTCGGGTCGCGCGTCGTTCATCGCTGCTGGGCAGTGTGAACGCTGCGGCGGCACCGCGCACCGACGGGCCGGCCTTCTCATCGAAATTTCACACCCTGGTGGCCTGTTCCGGCCGATCCATTGACACTGTACACTTGTTCAGTCTCGATCACACCCCGTGGATCGCATCGCGAGCGTGGTCGTGCCGGCGTTGCCGCTGCAGTTGCTGCTGCGCGAGCAACCGCAGTGGCGCGACGCGCCCGTCGTCGTCGTCCAGGACGATCGTCCGCAGGCGCCGATCCTCTGGGCCAACGTGCTCGCGAGGCGGGCGCGGATCCTGCCCGGCATGACCTATGCGGCGGCCCGCAACCTCGTCGCCGATCTCCGCGCGGGCACGGTGGGACGCGACGTGATCGAGGACGCGACCGGCCGGCTGTTCGTCGCGCTGTGCGGCTTCTCGCCGCGGGTCGAGCCGGTCAAGGGCGACCCCGGCGGCTTCTGGCTCGATCCCTCGGGGCTCACCTCTTTGTTCGGTGATCTCGGCGCGTGGGCGACCGCGGTCACCGACGCGCTGCGCGGCCGCGACCTCGTCGCGACGTGCGTGGTCGGGTTCCATCGCTTCCGCACGTTGGCGCTCGCGCGCACGCGATCCGGCGTGCACCTGCTCGCCGACGCGCGCCACGAGCGGGCGCTGTCCGACGCCGTCGCGCTGCAGCAGCTGAGCCTCACGCCCCGCCTCCGCGACGAGCTGTGGGTGCTCGGCGTGCGCACGCTCGGCGATCTGCTGCGACTGCCGGCCGCCGAGCTGCGGGCCCGCTTCGGCGAGGAGGCCGCGAACCTCCACGCGGCCGCCAGCGACACCCAGGTGCTGCTCGACGCCCGCCCCTTGGTGGATCCGATCGTCGAGGCGCTCGAACTCGATCCGCCCGACGACGATCACACCCGGTTGCTGTTCGGTCTGCGCGGGATCCTCCACCGCGCCCTGGGTCGCCTGGTCGCGCGCGGCCAGGCCCTGTCGGCGCTGCGGCTGGTGCTCGAGCTCGATCACGCCGCGTCGGTCGAGGTCCACGTCGCCCCGGCCACGCCCTCGCTCGACAGCACGCTGCTCGTCGATCTGGTGCGGCTGCGGCTCGAGGCGCTGCGACTGCCCGCTGCAATCGCCACGTGCCGCCTCGAGTGCGAGGGCGTGCGGACCACGGCCGCCCAGCTCGCGCTGTTCCAGAGCAAGCAGCGCCGCGACCTCGACGCGGGCAACCGCGCGCTGGCCCGCCTGCGCGCGGCCTTCGGCGACGCCGCCGTCACCCGCCCGGTGCTCCGCGCCGCGCACCTCCCCGAGGCCCGCGCCGGCTGGGCGCCGACGGCCGTGCTGCGCTTCCCCGCCGCGGTCACCCCCGCCGATCCGAGCGCACCGCCGCCGCTGCAGCGCCGCGTGTTCGCCAAGCCGGTGCCGCTGCCGCCCAAGCCGCGGCACGAGCCCGAGGCGTGGCTCGGCCGACGCGGCGCGATCACCAAGCTGTGGGGGCCGTACCGCATCAGCGGCGGCTGGTGGGTCCGCACCGTCGAGCGCGACTACTACTACGCGCAGACGCAGCACGGCGAGCTGCTGTGGATCTACTTCGACCGCCCGCGGGGGCGGTGGTTCCTCCACGGCATCGTCGACTGACGCTTGCCGCTGGACTACCGGCGCAGCAGCTTGAACGCCAGGTCGCGGGTCGAGTACGCCTGCGCCGCGGCCACCCACAGCAGCATCATCGGCTCGAGCAGTCGCGCCTGCTTCAGCGGCCCGGCGTCGACGGGATCGAAGCCGACGTCGGCGACCAACTCGGCGACGATCGTCCGCGCCGCGGCGTCGTCGGCTCCGCCACCGCCGCCGCCGCAGAAGAAGTTCGTGGCCGCGACGCCGTCGTAGCGCGGGTTCGCCAGGTTCTCGGCGCCCTGGGCGTTGAACGACTTGAACACGCGCGCCGCGGGGATCTGTTTCTGCAGCTCCTCGGCCGCCGAGGTGGTGTGGCCGTGGGCCAGGGCCATGCCGCGCCCGACCGCGTTGGTGCAGTCGATCACGATCTTCCCCGCGAGCGCGCCTGTGGCCTCGAGCACTGCGTCCAACGCCGCGTACGGGACCGCGAGCACGACCACGTCGGCGTCCTGCGCCGCCTCGGCGACGCCCGTCGCCCGCGCCCCGATCTCGCGGCAGGCCGCGACGAGCTCGGCGTCCTGCGGATCGCGGGCGCCGAACACCACCGCGTGCCCTGCCCTCGCCCATGCACGTCCCAGCCCCATGCCGATGTGGCCGCTACCCACGATCGCGATCGTCGTCGGTGTCGTCATGACCGCACCCCCCGTCGAAGCAGACCGAAGGCGATGTTGCGACCGTTGGCCGGCGACATCGCCAGGGAGATCCACAGCACCGCCGCCGGCTCGAGCACCCGCGCGCGGTCGAGGCCGCCGACACGGACCGCCTCGAATCCGAGCTCACCCGCGAGCCGCAGCGCCACGGCGCACGCGTCGGCATCGTCGCCGCACACGAACATCGCCGCCCTCGCGTCGCCGTAGCGCGGGTCGGCCATGTTCTCGAGGCCGGTGGTGTTGAACGCCTTCACCACCTTCGCGCTGGGCGCCCAGCGCTGGACCTGCTCACCGCCGGAGTCGGTGTGGCCGTGGGTGAGCACGAAGCCGGGGCCGATCGGGTTGGTCGCGTCGAGCAGCGGCTTGCCGCCGAAGTCGCCCGCCGACGCCAGCGCGGCCTCGGTGGCGCTCCACGGCGTCGCGAGCACGACCACGTCGGCGGCTGCGACCGCGTCGCGGACCGGCAGCGCCCGGCTGCGCTCGCCGGCCAGCGCGGCGTTCTTGGGCGCGTCGGGCTCGCGCACCGCGTAGAGGATCTCGTGACCGGCAGCGGCGAGGCCGGTGCCGAGGGTGCGGCCGACATTGCCGGCGCCGAGGATCGCGACTTTCATGGGGGGTTCCTTCGTTGCGAGTCGTGGGCAGGACGTTGCGGGATCACGTGGCGCGGGGGTAGATCCACCGCGCGAGCGCGCGGGTCAGGCGGGGCATCAAGACGTAGGTCATCAAGAACACCTCGATCGTGATCGTGACCAACAGTCGCACGGGCATGGGGACGCCTTCGAGGACCATCGCGACGACGCCGCCGATCGAGAACACGAGGCCGTAGACCACCGCGATCATCACGAGGGCCATGCGCCAGCGCGAGGGCTGCGGCACGACGGTGCCGGCCGGCGGCGTGAACCAGAACTCGAGGCCCGTGAGGCGCTGCCACACCGCGTCGGCCTCGACGTACTCGCCGACCTCCGCGAGCGCCCGGGCGCGGACGTCGCTGGCCTCGAACGCGCGCAGGTGCTCGACCGAGTCGAAGCGGAACACGCTGGTGTACTCGCGCGGCCCCGACGGCGGCGGGCGATGGACGTCGGTGCCGAGGTAGCCGGGCATGCCCGCGGCCTCGGCGATGAGCCGCGAGAGCCAGGCCTCGTACGCCGCCTCGCGCCCCGGCCGGACCCGTCGCACCACCACCACCGTGACTGGCTGGCTCATCGCGGCGGCCACTATCGGCCGCGTTCGGACCCCCAGCAACGTCACGGGATGCACATCACGATTTCGTCCGGTGCAATGTCTTGCGGCGAGCGTCGCCGGCCGGGCCCAGGCGGGTGCGCGGCCGCTCGTGGACGTCGCCCGCGGCCTCGCGCGCCGCGGCGGTGAACACCTCGCGCAGCCAGCGATGTCCCGCGTCGCCGTCGAAGCGCGGGTGCCAGACCAACCCCAGGGCGTAGGGCCGCAGCTCGATCGGCGCCTCGAGCACGCGCAGGCCCAGGGCCTCGGCCATCCGGGTGGCGACGCGCTCCGGGATCGTGAGGACGTAGTCGGTCTGGGCGGCGAGCTGCAGCGCGGTCATGAAGAACGGCACCGCGCGGGCGACGTGGCGCACCGCGCCGCGCTCGTGCAGGACGTCGTCGATGTAGCCGCCGGGCCGGCCGCGCGGGGCGACCTGGATGTGCGCGAGCCGGACGAACTGCTCGAGCCCGAGGCGCTTGCCCGCACCCGTCACGCCAGGGTGATCGCGGCGCACCACGCAGACGAAGCGATCGGTCAGCAGCTGGCGCGTGCGCATCTCCTGGGGCAGGTCGCCGTAGATGCCGACCGCCAGCTCCGAGCCGCCCTCGCGCAGCCGGCGTGGATCGTCCGACGTGTTGGGCAGGAACCGCAGCGCGGCCCCCGGCGCCTGCTCGCGCACCATCCGATCGATCACGCCGCCGAGCACGGTGAGCACGTAGTCCGACGCGTGGATCACGAACGTGCGGTCGAGCTCGGCGGCGACGAACGGCCGCTCGGGCGCGAGCGCCTGACGGGCCTCGCTGACCAGCGTGTGGATCCGCGGCTTGAGGGCCTCGGCCCGCGGCGTGAGCACCATGACCCGGCCCGCACGCACGAGCAGCGGATCCCCGATCCGCTCGCGGATGCGCGCCAGGGCATGGCTCATCGCCGGCGTCGACAGGCCGACGCGCCGGGCGGCCCCGGTGACGCTGCCCTCCTGCAGCAGGGCGTCGAGGGTGGCGAGCGAGCCGAGGTCGAGCTGTTCCATCGTGTGCAACATTACACCGCATGCATTGCAATTGCTGAGGTCTGAACGGACCCCAGGATGGGCCGCGATGACCGCCCTGCTCCGCCCCCTGCTCGCCCTCGGCCTCGGCCTCGTCGCCGCGCTCTCGGCCCCCGTGGCCGTCGCGAGCCCCGTCAACGCCGAGGTGCTGCGCCCCGATCCCCTGCGCCCCGGCTGGAGCGGCGGGCTCGACGGCAGCTTCGCCATCGCCCGCGGCAACCTCCGCAACCTCGACGTCGGCGGCGCGGGCCGGGTCCAGTTCCAGACGCTGCACGCCGCGCGGCCGGATCGTCCGCCGCCGCCGCTGCCGTTCCTCGCCCAGCGGGTGTTCGTCACGACCAGCGGCCGCTTCGCCGAGAACCGGGGGACGCCCTTCGTCAGCCAAGCGTTCTCCCACGCGCGCTGGACGGCGATGTGGCACCGACGCGTCGGCAGCGACGTGTTCGCGCAGCACCAGCTCAACGAATTCCTGCGTCTGCAGTGGCGGGCGATCGCCGGCGTCGGGGTCCGCGTCGTCGCGGTCCACCGGCCGGTGTTCATGCTCTGGGGCGGCAGCGGGCCGATGTTCGAGCACGAGCGCATCGACGTGGCGCCCGGGGCGAGCGACGCCCCGACGTCTTCGGCGTGGCGCTGGACCAACTACGTGACGATGCGCGTCGCGGTGTTCGAGGAACGGCTGCTGCTGCAGAACACGCTGTACGTCCAGCCGCGCTTCGATCGCCTCGCCGATCTGCGCGTGCTCGAGGAGTTCGAGGTGCTGGCCAACGTCGCGCCGCATTTCGGACTCGGGGCGACCTTCGACGTCTTCCACGACACGGCGCCGCCGACCGCCGTGGAGCGCACCGATCTCCGCCTGGTCAGCACGGTGCGGGTGTCGTTCTGATCCCCGCGATGGCCCGCGATCACGGGCGGCATCACCCGACGAGGAACTGCACCGTCGCCGACGCGACCGGTCGGCTGCGATCGTCCTGCCACGCCAGCACGCGCAGCGGCGCGACGCGGCGGCCCTGCCGGACCAGCTGCGCGGCCGCGAAGGTGTCCTGGGGCCTGGCGCTGCGCAGGTAGTCGATGGTGCAGCCGATGACCTTGGGCAGCTTCGGGGTGTCGGTGCGCCACAGCAGCTCGAACATCGCGGTGAGCTCGAGCAGCGCGCCGAGCGTGCCGCCGTGCAGCGCCGGCAGGGCCGCGTTGCCGATGTTGCGCGGCGCGTAGGCGAGCACACCGAGCAGCGCGCCGCGACCATCGGGTCCATCGGGCCCGCCCTCGGTCCGCAGCGAGAAGCCGAGGAACCGCGCGTACGGGATGCCCTCGGCGAGGGACGCGAAGCTGCCGTCGCGCTTGGCCGCGGCGATCCGGGCGGTGAACTCGGGGTCGCTCACGCCGTGGGCTCCGCGGCGTCGGGCCGCGCCGTGTCCGGCCGCACCTGGCCCTCGCGGAAGATCATGAACGTCGCCGAGACCATCGCGACCGGCTCGGTCGGATCCCCCTGGTGGGCGATCGCCCGGACGAACGCGATGTGCGTGGTGACGCGCTCGCACGTCGCGCGGCACCACACGTCGACGCGGGGCCGGGCCTGACGCAGGTGATCGATGCGCAGATCCAGGGTCGCGATCGGTCGCGGCGGCACGATCGCGAGGAACACCGCGGCGCCGCAGGCCGCGTCGACCAGGCTGGTCACCGCGCCGCCGTGCAGCACGCCGGTGTCCGGATTGCCGACGAGCTCGGGCGCCCACGGCAGCCGCATCTCGACGTCGCCCGCCGCCGCGGCCACGAACTCGAGGCCGAGGGCCGCGTTGTGCGGCACGTTCGCCGCGAACGCGACGTTCATGATCTCGAGCCTGCGGTCGACCACCGCGGCAACGCTAGCGGACCTCGCCGCGGGGCGTCCGCGCGGACCCTCACGCGCGCCCGCCCCGCGGCACCCGCTGCACGCGGCGTTCGGGCTCGAGGTTGCCCGCGCCCAGGCCCCGTCATAGCCTCGATCCTGCGTGCTGTCCGAACCGGTTCTGCGCCCCGCCACCAAGGCCGACGTGCCGACGCTGGCGCGTCTGTTGCTCGAGCTCGGCTACGACACCGAGTCGGTCGAGCTCGGACGCCGCGTCGACATGGTGTTGGCCCACTCGGATCATTTCCTGCGTCTGGCGATCGACGCCGATCACCACGTGCTCGGGGCGGTCCACGCATCGCTGCACTTCGACCTCACCAACGGCGCGTTCGTCGAGATCTCGGCGCTGATCGTCGGCGGCGCGGCGCGCCGCAGCGGGGTCGGTCGCGTGCTGGTGCGCGGGGTCGAGTCGTGGGCCGCCCAGCGCGGCAGCTACCGCGTGCTCGTGCGCAGCCAGACCCACCGCGAGTCGGCGTTCGCGTTCTACCGCGAGCTCGGCTACGTGCCGACCAAGATCCAGCACGTCCTGGTCCGCGAACCCCGCGAGCTGCGGCCCTCCGGCCCCACGACCCTCGCCGACTGATCGCGACGCGAGGCACCCATGGGGACGACGCCTGCGCTGCCCGATCCCCACGGACGCCTCGCGGACTTGGTGCGGGCCCTCGACGAGCTGCGCGCCGAGCCGACGCTGACGCAGCTCGCCGACGCGCTGGTGGCCGCGAAGCTCCGCATCGACGACGTCGCGGCCTACGTGACCCCGACACCGATCGGGTACCACCGCGCGTCCGTCGTGCGACGCGACCACTATGAGCTCCTGGTGCTCACCTGGCTCCCCGGCCAAGGCAGCGCGCCGCACGATCACGCCGGCTCGGTCTCCGCGATGCTCGTGTTGCAGGGCGAGGCCCAGGAAGGCACGTGGCGCATCGCGGCCGATGGCTACGTCGATCTCGCCGACGAGACCGCGGTCCGCGAGGGCGAGCTGACCGCGTGGCAGGACGCGGGCGTGCACACGGTGCGCAACCCCGAGACCGCGACTGCGCCTGTGGTGTCGGTGCACGTCTACGCGCCGCCGCTGCGGGCGTTCCGACGGTTCGCGGCCCGGCCCGAGCCCGCCGCCGCACCGCAGCCGAGCGCGCCGCAGCGCCCGACCGTGGTCGTCGTCGGCGGTGGCTTCAGCGGCTCGATGACCGCCGCGCAGATCCTCCGGCAGGCCGACGCCGCGGGCACACCGGTGCGCGTCGTCCTCGTCGAGCGCCAGGGCGTGGTCGGCGACGGCCTCGCCTACGGCACCCGCGACACCGCGCACCTGCTCAACGTGCCGGCGGGCCGGATGAGCGCGTGGCCCGATCGCCCCGACGACTTCGTGCAGTGGGCGAGTCGACGCCACGGCGCCGTCGCGGCGTCCGACTTCCTGCCGCGGCCGTGGTACGGCGAGTACGTCCGCGAGTCGCTGCTCGCGACGGCGCGAGGGCCCGTCGACGCGACGCCAGGCGCGACGCTCGACATCGAGTTCGACGAGGTGCGTCGGATCGCGCGGCGCCCCGGTGGCGGCTGCCCGGGCTGGATGGTGCACTTCGCCCGCGGGGAATCGACGCCGGCCGACGCGGTGGTGCTGGCGATCGGCCACCGCGCGCCGCCCGATCCGATCGGACGCCTGTGGAGCGGACCGCGGACGCGCTTCGTCCTCGATCCGTGGCGCGCGTTCGCGGGCAACACCGCGGCGCCCGACGAGGCCGTCGTCATCCTCGGCAGTGGCCTCACCGCGGTCGACACCGTACTGTCGCTGTCGCGGCAGCCGCGTCGCGCCCCGATCTGGTTGGTGTCGCGCCGCGGGCTCGTGCCGCAGACCCACGCGAGCACGCCGGTGGCGCCGGTCGATCTGCGGCCGATGATCGCGTCGCTGCTCGGTGCGCCCGGGGGCCTGCGCCTCGACGCGCTGCTCCGGGCGATGCGGGCGACGCTCCGCGAGGTCCGGGCCGCAGGCGGCGACTGGCGCGGCGTCGTCGACGGCCTCCGCCCGCACACCGCGGCGATCTGGGGCGCGCTGTCGCTGGCGGATCGTCGGCGCTTCCTCGGCAGCGTGCGCCCGTACTGGGAGGTGCACCGCCACCGCATGGCCCCCGGCGTCGCCCAGCGCTTCGGCGCGCTCGTGCAGGACGGCCGCGTCCGGGTCGTCGCCGGCAGCGTCGCCGCGGCGCAGGCCGACGACGACGGCGTGCGGCTCTACGTCCGCGAGCGCGGGGCAGATCGGCTGGTGGAGCTGCGCGCCGGCGTGGTGATCAACTGCACCGGGCCCGCCGCGTCGAACAGCGCCGAGTCGAACCCCGCGATCGGCTCGCTGCTCGTCCACGGCTGGGTGCGACCGGACGCGCTGTCGCTCGGGCTGGACACGACGGACGACGGCGAGGTCGTCGACGCGCACGGCGGGGCCGCGGCGGATCTGTTCGTCGTGGGGACGCTGCGGAAGTTCGCGGTGTGGGAGAGCACCGCGGTGCCCGAGCTGCGCGTGCAGGCGGCGGAGGTCGCCGCGCGGGTGGTGGCCGGGCTGCACCGCGAGATCGCGGCGCGGGCCGAGCAGCCCGCGGCCGTCCGCAGCACCGACTGACCGGACGGCACGCGCGCGTGCGGGGAGTCAGCACTCCGCCGCGCAGAGGCCCGCCAGCTGGGCGCACTCGGCGGTCCACTCGTCGTCGCAACACTCGGGGACGACCCCGCAGACGCACTCGGCGATCGGCGCGGAGTCGCAGCCCGGCTCCCCGGTCGCCGCGCAGCACGTTCCGCCGGGGATGAGCGCGCAGCTGCCACCGCAGGCGGCGTTGTTCAACCCGACGCAGAGCTGATTCCAGGTGCCGGAGCAGCACTCCGGCACGAACCCGCAGACGCACTGCCACGTCGCATCGTCGTCGCAGCCGTTGTCGCCGTGCGCGGCGCAGCAGTCCCCCGCGAACGCGCCGAGATCCGAGATCGCGAGGACGAAGTCGCCGTCTTCGAACGACGCATATCCATCGACGCCGATGAGGACCTGCTGCCCCTCTTCGAGCGCGACGACGGCCTCGGAGGGCCCGAACTCGGTGAGCGTGCCCTCGTCGTTGCACGCCAGCTCGGGCCCATCGCAGCTCGCCCCGTCGCGCACGGAGACGACCGTGTCGAAGGTGCTGCCGAGCGTCGACACCGAGTAGTTCGAGGTCGCCGGCGCGGTCCACAGGAACTCGCTGTCCGGGGCGCCGCCGCCCCCGCACACGCTGAAGAGATCGTCGCCAGCCTCGGTCGTCGACCCCATGTCGGTCACGGGGACCTCGCCCCCGAGGTCGACGGGCTCACAGGCGACGGGGCTGACGCGGAGCTCCCACTCGCCGAGCGCGTCGCCGTCGAAGCCATCGACGATGATCACGATGCTCTGGTCGGCGACGAGGTCGAGATCGATCGCCGACTGCTGGCCGCCTGCGTCGTCGTTGCACGCCAGCTCGGCGCCCTCGCAGGTGTCGCGGGCGTACAGCACCGTGTCGTAGGTGCTGCCGAACGTCGCCACGCGGTAGCGACCCGCCGCAGGCGCGACCCACTCGACCACGACGTCGGGCGCACCGGCGCCACCGCACGATCCGACCTGGGCGTCGCCGTTGCCGACGTTGTCGCCGTCGAGCAGCGCCGGCACCTCGGAGGGCAGGACGAGCTCGGGGCAGGCGATCGGGCCTCCGGTCGTGCTCGACTCCGCGGAGGTCTCGCTCGAGGAGCCGCCGTCGCTCGACACGGTGTACGTGATCTCCGTCGGGTCGGTCGCCATCGTCGGATCGGCCGTCGTGCCGGTCGAGTCGGCGACGCCGGACGTGGTCGGGTCCAGCGTCTCGACCGACGTCGCACCGCTGGACGACCCCGAGGAGCCTCCGGAGCTCGACTCGGACGCGGACGGCGTCTCGTCGGACCCGCAGGCGGACAGGGACAGCAACAGGCAGAGGCTCGACGCGGCGCGTGACATCGACCCCCATAGACCCGACGAACCCGGTTTGGGTTGCCGACCGACGCGAAAATTCGCTATCGGACGCGCATCGCCGCGATCCGTCGGCGCAACTCGGAGTTCCATGGATCCTCCGGCCCGAGGCGCTCGTCCGCCCGGCGCAGGCGCTCGCGGGCGGCGTCGAGTTCGTGGGGCTCGGCGAGCACCGCGTCGAGGAGCGCGACCTCGGCGGCGCTGTGCGGCGGGAGGTCGCGCTCGCCGAGCTCCGAGCGCACGGCGCCGAGCAGCTGTCGCGCGGCGCCGCGATCGACGGCGGCGCGCTGACGGATCGCCGCCACCGCCGCGCCGAGCCACAGGCGATCGCCCAGCACGCTGGCCGCCCGTGCGCGGGCGAAGGCGGCGTCGGCCTGGGCGTGCTCGCCGAGGCCCGCGAACGCCGCTGCGTGCACCAACTCCACCATCGCGTTCGGCGACGCGGGCAGCTGGCCCCGGACGCGCTCGACGACGGTGAGCGCGGCCTCGGGGCGACCGCGGGCCAGATCGACCTCGGCCAGCGCGAGCTCGATCACCGGATTCGACGGCGCGCTCTCGCGGTCGGCGGCGCCCTGCGCCTCGCGCAGCAGCGCCTCGGCCTCATCGAGCGCCCCGGCGCGGCGTCGCACCTCGGCCAGCGCGAGCGCGATCGATCCCCGTCGCGGGTGGGACGCCGGCAGCACCGCGGCCGCCAGCGCGCGCGCGGCCGACAGGTGGCGCTCGGCCTCGGCGAAGCGCTCGGCGTTCTTGGACACGATGCCGAGGTTCAGCCCGAGGATCGTGCGATCGGGATGGCGTGCCGGCAGCGCGCGATCGGTCAGGCGCGCCGCCGCGTCGAGCCGCGCCAGCGCGTCGTCGTAGCGGGCGAGGCTCGCCAGCGTGGTCCCGAGATCCTCGTACGCCATCGCCAGCAGATCCGCGTCGCCGGGGTCCAAGCCCTCCGCGAGCTCGACCGCGCGTTGGTGCTGCTCGAGCGCGGCCTCGCGGTCGCCCGTCGATCGCAGCGCGGTGCCCATGTGACGGGCGAGCTGGGCGCGCATGCGATCGCCGAGCTCGGCCCGCGCCATCGCGATCTCGGCGTTGCGCGCCCACTCGCGGGCCTGGTCGAGGTCACCGGTGCGCAGGCCGTGGAGGAACACCAGATCCACCGCGGCCTCCGCCGCGAGCTCCTGCGCCCCCGCGGCGCTGGCGTCGAAGTACGCCTCCCGCCACTGGACAGCGGCGACGTCGGCCTCGCCGAGACGCTCGCGGGCCGAGCCCACGCGCAGGGCAATCGCGGCGCGTGCGGTCGGATCGGCGGGCTGCTGCGCGGCGAGGATCTCGGCGGCCGCGACCGCGCGCGCGTAGTCCCCCGACGCCTCGAGGAGGCGGATGCGGTCGAGCTCGATGGCGATCGCCGGCGGCAACACGACCGCCTCGGGCGTGTCGACGCAGCGCGGCGCCGAGGCGACCACGCGCACCACCTCGGCGGCGTTGCCCAGCGCACCGGGGGCTCCATCGCGCAGCAGGGCGTGCGCGGCCGCCAGCGCGTCGACCCGCCGTTCGAGGCAGACGCGGCGCGCCGGCGCGTCCACGGCACACGTCGCCTCGAGCTCGGCGCCGAGGTTCTGCTGCACTCGGGCCAGCTCGGCCAGCGCTGCACGCCATCCGACCACCGCGTCGTCGAGGCCGGCGGCCGAGAAGCGCGGCTCGAGGGTCGCGACCTCGACGCCCGCGAGGCGTTGCCGCGTCGCGTCGCATCCGTCGACGTCGACCGGCGTCGGGCGCCACGCGACGGCCGCGATCGAACCTGCGAGCAGCGCGGCCCCGACGAGGACGCCGCGGCGACGAGCTCGGCGCGCGTCCCGAGCCGAGACCAGCGCCGCGAGCAGACCATCCATGCTCGGCCACCGCGCGTCGCGATCCGCGAGCAGCCCGCGACGCAACAGCGGCCACACCCACACCGCGGGGGCGCCCGCGGGCGGTGCCCGCACGCGATCGCGACGCTTCGCGCGATAGATCGTCTCGGGCAGATCGCCGTCGAAGGGGAAGCGCCCCCACAGCGCCTGGTACACCGCGACGCAGAACGCGTACTGATCGGCGCGCGCATCGGCGGTCGCCGTGGTGAACTGCTCGGGCGCCATGTACTTGGGCGTGCCCAGGATCGTCGCGGTGTCGCGCAGCGCAGCGCGGGTCGACTCGGGGGTATCGAGGTCGTCCTGCACGATCGCCAGGCCGAAGTCGACGACCTTGACCGTGCCGTCGTCGGCGCGCAGCACGTTGGCCGGCTTGAAGTCGCGGTGCACCAGGCCGCGTGCGTGGGCTGCCGCCAGCCCACGGCCGGCGTCGACGAACGCCCGGAGCACCGCATCCGCCCCGGGGCGCTCACTCGCGAGCCAGCGCCGGAGATCCCGGCCGTGGACCCGCTCCATCACCACGTAGACCGTGGTGTCGTCGAGCACCACGTCGAACACATCGACCACGTTGGGGTGGTGCAGTCGCGCCATGGCGCGCGCCTCGTCGCGCAGCTGCGCGTACGCGGTCCCGCTGCGGATCGCCTTGATCGCCACCGCGCGGCGCAGCTGCGCGTCGTGACCGGCGAACACCCGGCCCATCCCGCCTTCGCCGAGGAGCGCGTCGACGCGATAGCGCCCGCCGGCGAGGGTCCGCGGGGGCGCGTGGGCGTCGGGCTCCACGATCGATGTCAGGGTACGACGCCCAGACGGGCCGCGGATCACGGCGCGGTCTCGACGACCAGCGTGCGCACGCCGCCGGCGCCCTGCCCGAGCAGCTCCGTCTCGACCACCACCGCGATCGCGACCCGCGTCCCGTCCACGTCCAGGGCGATGTCGCCATCGCCCTGCGCCCACCAGCTGCCCAGCGCGTGCTCGAAGCGCGGCTCCACGGCGACCTCCGCCCCATGAATTCCAATCGCGAACAGGCGTAGCCACTGCTGCGATCCGTGATCGATATCCTCCTGCGTGCACGTGCAGCTGCCCTTGGTCTCGTCGCACAGCCACGCGGACTCGACCGTGCGATCGACGTCCGCGTCGATCGTCGCGAGCCAGAGGCCGCCGTCCGCGGCGCGGGCGACCGCGAACGTGCCCGGCTCGAGGCCGCGCGAGCGGTCCTCGCACGGCTCGGGGCACGTGTTGAAGGGGTCCTGCAGCGGCGGGCACGCATCGACGCGCTCCGCGGTCTCGGGCACGACGAGGTGGTGATCGCCGTCCGCGTCGAGCCAGTCGATCGCGATGCCGTCGGCGTGGCCGCCCGCGACGACGACGATTGGGGCGGACTCCGGGAGCGCGAGCGTGCCGGCCAACGCGGGCACGACGGCGGCCGGCTCGCGCGTCCGCGTCCCACCGAAGGCGCGCGCCGGTGCGTCGGAGATCACGAGATCGGTTCCCCACGCGGAATAGTCCTCCGCGACGCTTTGCAGGAGGGTGAACGGCGAACCCGACGGGGTCAGCGCGCGGCGGGTCTGGAGCGTGTCGAGGTGCCTCGGCACCGCTTGGAGGGTCCACGTCCCCTCGACGTCCCGCACCAGCCGCCAGTCCTGCGAACCCGTGCCGCCGAGCATCGCGGAGCCGTCCGTGGCCGCGTCGAGATCCGTCGCGTAGACGGACAGCTCCGACGGGAACTCGCTGACGGACCACCTCGGGTCGCGCGTCGGGTCGCGCGTCGCCACGACGATCGTGTCCTCGAGCAGGCTGCCCGCCGTGCCGCCGAGCACCAGTCGCTGCGACGCGTCGAGGACGAGCAGCGGCCGGGTGTTCGACAGCGACGGCGCGTCGTCGTCGCGGGTCGCCCCTGCCGCGGTCACGTCGAACAGGAAACTGTCGTAGAACGATCCGACGGCGAGGTGCGCCGCGTCATCGCCGAGGGCCACGCGCGCTCCGTAGTCGGCGAAGCGGGTATGCGTGCACGCGACCTCGACGTCGAGCACCACGGCGGGTTGACTCGGCGGGCGCGCGATCGAGTCGCAGGACGCTGCGGCGTCCGGGTGCGGCTCGGGCTCGGGCTCGGGATCGGGATCGGGATCGGGATCGGGATCCGGATCGGGCTCTTCGCCCGTGCTCGCACCGTCCGCGTCGCTCGAGATTCCCGCGTCGCCCGAGGTCGCTTCGGCGACGCCGACATCATCGACACCACAACCGCAGGACACGATCGTTCCCACCACCCAACGCCGTACATCCATGGCACCACCTCCAACGATCTCGGTCGCGGCCCAAGTGCCGCGACCCGATGGCGATCGTAGGCGGGGAGCGAGCGCGGCGTCGAGCCCACGTGAGCCCTCCCCCCAAACCCCCTCCCACGCCCCCTCCAAGCCCCTTTCCACCACCCTGCACATCCGCGCAGTATCCTCCCCGCATGGCCTACGTCCCCCTGTGGGTCAAGAGCAACTACTCGTTCCTCGAAGGCGCGAGTCACCCCCACGAGCTCGTCGATCGAGCCCACCAACTCGGCCTGCCCGCGCTCGCGATCACCGATCGCGACGGCGTGTACGGCATCGTCCGCGCCCACGTCCGCGCGCGCGAGCTGGGACTCCCGCTCGTCCTCGGCGCGCAGGTCACCGTCGGCGAGGATCCCTCCGCGACCGAGCGCGTCGTCGTGCTCACCCGCGATCGCGAGGGCTACGGCGCGCTGTGTCGACTGCTCTCGTTGGGTCGCGCGTGCCGGCCCAAGGGCGAGTCGCTCGTGGGCCTCGACGATCTCTGCGCGCTCGGGTCCGGCGTCGTCGTGCTGTCCGACGCGCCGCGGCTGCTGCCCGCGCTGCACGAGAGCTTCGGCGACCGCGCCTTCGCCCTGGTCGCGCGGCACCGCAGCGCCGCCGAGCGCACCCACGAGCAGCACCTGCGCGACGCGGCGAAAACCGTCGCAATGCCGAGCGTTGCCTCCGTCGAGGTCCTCTACCACACCGTGGCCCGGCGGCCGCTGCAGGACGTGCTCGCGTGCATCCGTGCCGGCACCTCGCTGTCGCAGGCCGGCACGGTGATCCGCGGCAACGCCGAGCACGAGCTGCGCACGATCGCCGCGATGACCGAGCTGTTCGCCGACGATCCCGCCGCGCTCGCGCGCACCTGCGAGATCGCCCAGGACTGCCGCTTCAACCTCGACACCCTGCGCTACCGCTACCCCGGCGAACAGATCCCCGACGGCCTCACCGAGATCGACTGGCTGCGGGCCAAGACCTTCGAGGGCGCCGCGCTCCGCTACGGCGGCGAGTCGATCCCCCGCGACGTGCACGCCCAGCTCGAGCGCGAGCTCTCGCTCATCCGCGAGCTCGACTACGGCGGCTACTTCCTGACGATGTGGGAGATCGTCCAGTTCTGCCGCCGCGAGCAGATCCTCTGCCAGGGCCGCGGCAGCGCGGCCAACAGCGCGGTCTGCTACTGCCTCGGCATCACCGCGATCGATCCGGTGCGCATGGATCTGCTGTTCGAGCGCTTCCTGAGTCGCGAGCGCGCCGAGCCGCCCGACATCGATCTCGACATCGAGCACGAGCGCCGCGAGGAGGTCATCCAGTGGGTCTACCGCCGCCACGGCCGACGCCACGCGGCGATGGTCGCCAACGTGATCCGCTACCGCGCGCGCTCGGCCGTGCGCGACGTCGGCAAGGCCCTCGCGATCCCCCAGACCGCGCTCGATCGCCTCGCCAAGCTCCTCGGCCACTACGACAGCGCGCTCGATCCCGAGGCCATGCGCCAGGTCGGCCTCGATCCCGAGGTCCCGGCGCTGACCCACCTGCTGCGCCTCGTCCACGAGATCGCCGACTTCCCGCGGCACCTGTCGATCCACCCCGGCGGATTCCTGCTCGGGCACGAGCCCGTCGATACGCTGGTGCCGATCGAGCCCGCGACCATGGAGGACCGCACCGTCATCCAGTGGGACAAGTACGACGTCGAGGACCTCGGGCTGTTCAAGGTCGATCTGCTCGGGCTCGGCACCCTCACGATGACGCGCAAGGCCTTCGCGCTGATCCGCGAGCACGAGGGCATCGACCTCGAGATGGCCACGGTGCCGGCCGAGGACGCGCCGACCTACGCGATGATCTCGGGGGCCGACACCGTCGGCGTGTTCCAGATCGAGAGCCGCGCGCAGATGTCGATGCTCCCGCGCCTGCAGCCGCGGACCTTCTATGATCTGGTCATCGAGGTCGCGATCGTGCGACCCGGGCCGATCCAGGGCGACATGGTCCACCCCTACCTGCGCCGGCGACAGGGCAAGGAGGCGGTGTTGTTCCCGCACAAGAGCCTCGAGCGGGCGCTGTCGAAGACCCTCGGCGTCCCGATCTTCCAGGAGCAGGTCATGAAGCTGGCGATCCTCGTCGCCGACTACACGCCGGGCGAGGCCGATCAGCTGCGGCGCGACATGGCCGCGTGGCGGAGCTCGGGGCGCATCGAGCAGCACCACGCGCGCCTCGTCGGGCGCATGGTCGCCAACGGCATCCCGGAGGACTTCGCCGAGCGGGTGTTCTCGCAGATCCGCGGCTTCGGCGAGTACGGCTTCCCCGAGAGCCACGCGGCCTCGTTCGCGCTCATCGCCTACATCACCGCGTG
Organism: Nannocystaceae bacterium; assembly: GCA_044344875.1. GTDB lineage: Bacteria > Myxococcota_A > Polyangia > Nannocystales > Nannocystaceae > Xiheibacterium. Next base: position 70,171 of record JBIJCC010000027.1, on the reverse strand, counting down.
GCTGCGCTGCCACCACCTACCGGCCTTCACCGCCGCCCTGCTCAACGCCCAGCCGATGGGCTTCTATGCGCCGTCGACGATCGTCGAGGACGCCAAGCACCACGGCGTCGAGATCCGCCCGATCGACGTGCAGCACAGCGCGTGGGACTGCACGCTCGAGGCCGTGGACGACACGTTCGCGGTCCGCATGGGCCTGCGCTACGTGAAGGGCTTCGGTGAGCGCGAGCGGGCGGCCCTCGCGGTGTCACCGGGGCCCCAGCCCGGGGGCGCGAGGTGGATCGACCTGGTCGACTTCGTCACGCGCTCGGGCCTGTCGCGCAAGGCCCTGCATACCCTCGCCGAGGCCGGCGCCTTCGAGGGCTTCGGGATCGATCGCCGCGACGCGCTGTGGACGATGCGCGGCGCCCTCGCCACCCTGGGCGATCGTCTCCCACTGCCGCCGGACGTCGCCCCGCCCGAGGACCAGCCCCGCTTCGCGCCGGTCGCCCCCGGCGAGGCGATCCTCTGGGATTACCGCACCAGCATGCACAGCACGCGCGGCCACCCGCTGTCGTGCCTGCGCGCCGAGCTGCAGCGCCGCCGCCTGCCCACCGCCGAGCAGGTCCTGCGCCTGCCCGACGGCAAGGCGGTCGACTACGTCGGCCTCGTCATCTGCCGCCAGCGCCCCGGCACCGCCAGCGGCGTCACCTTCTACACGCTCGAGGACGAGACCGGCTTCGTCAACGTCGTCGTGTGGCAGCGGGTGTTCGAGCAGCACGCGCTGCTGGCCAAGAGCGCCCTGCTGCTCGGCGTCGCGGGCAAGCTGCAGGTCCAAGAGGGGGTCGTGCACCTGGTCGCGGACACGCTGTGGGATCCGGATCTGCGGCTGCGCACGGAGGGCACCACGGTGCGCAGCTTTCACTGAGACGGGCTCGAGACGGGCACTCAGAGCGAGAGCTCGAACGGAACGACCCTGGTCTTGGTGAGCGCGACGCAGACGTCGGCCGGGAGGCTCCGCTTCTTCGGCAGATCGTCGTAGCCGAACACGCCGCCGGTCAGGTCCGTGCCCTTGTACTTCCGCGGGTCGAACGCGATGCCGACGTGCTCGTATTCACCCGCCGCCGTCCTGCGCTCGATCAACGCGAGAAAGTCGAAGTTCTTGCGCTCGAACGTCGGGACCTGGACCCGCTTGCTGTACTGACGAAAGTAGTTCGGTCGCCCCAACCAGTAGAGCAGCAGCGCCGTGGCGAGCGAGCACTCGGGATGACGGACGCAGCGCTCGAGCAGAGCGTAGCCCTCGTCCCAGTTGTGTCGCTGCGCGAAGCGATGCAAGAGCGGAGCATCGATCACCAGCGCCGACCAGCGCATGTTCTGGAGGTCGCGGAGCGTCGCTGCCACGAAAACAGTATAGCGAGCGTGGGTCACACGCGGGGCGGCCTCATCCTCGCCCCGCGTCGGTCAGCGGCGCCGCCCCCTTGCCGTGGCCACCGCTCCGGTCGTCGCACGCGATCGACGACGCGACGATGAGGGCAGCGATCCAGGGCCGGCGCGTCGACGCTTGGTACCCCCACCGACGCCCGTGCGGCGCTGCTCCGCGCACGTCCGGCCCGAGGGCCCCTCCCACAGCCCGCCGCAAATCCCCCGCTGATCCCCCGAACCGCCCCGTGCTATGACAGGGCGGCCGTCCCCCCGGGCGGCCCTGCACTCGCCCATGGCCGACGACGAAATCCCGTGCCGCCGCATCGTCATGCTGCGCCACGGTCACTACGACCGCACTCCCGGACAGGGCGACACCTCGTGGGGGCTCTCGCCGCTCGGTCGCCGGCAGGCCGCGCGACTCGGTCGCCGCCTCGCGCAGCTCGTCGCGGCCTCGGGCGCGCGGTTCGAGGGCATCTACGCCAGCCCGTGGCCCCGCGCGGCGCAGACCGCCGAGATCTCGGCGCACGAGCTCGACCTCGGCACGGTGAAGATCAAGCCGTACCTCCACGAGGTCGTGCCGGTCGTCGATCCGGCGCGCGTCGACTTCGGGCCCCTACCGCTCGGCCTCGAGCGCACGCCGCCCGAGGAGCGGGAGCTCGCCCACCAGCAGATCGAGCGCGTGCGTGACCGCTTCTGCAAGCCGCCGCGCAAGTCGTCGCTGGTGCTGCTGTTCACCCACGGCAACCTGATCCGCTTCATGGTCAGCCGCACGCTGCGGCTGCCGTACGAGGCCTGGGCGATGATGGACATCGCCCACAGCGGGATCACGGAGATCCGGATCTACGCCAGCGGCTTCGAGGCCCTCATCAGCTTCAACGAGACCGGGCACCTGCCGCCGTCGATGATCACGACGGCTTGAGGACCCACGATGTCTCGATTGCTCCGCACCATGACCGCCACCGCATGAGGTCCGCCATGTCCCGCTCGATCGTCCTCGCGCTGTGTTCTGCCCTCGGCCTCACCGGATCGCTCGGCCTGACCGCCTGCAAGAAGGAGCCGGCGACCAAGCCGCCGACCGAGCAGACCAAGCCCAAGGTCGAGTTCGCCGCGGCGGTCGACACCATCCTCGCCGCGTGGTTCGCCGCGCGGCCGGTGACCGCGACCTCCCTGGGCGATCACAGCCACGACGGCGCCTGGCCGGACGTCAGCGCCGAGGCGATCGCAGCGGATCTGCGCCGCATCGACGAGGGCCTGGCGACGGTGCAGTCCCTCGCAGGCGGCGCGCTCGGCCCCGACGAGCGCATCGACCTCGACGTGCTGCGCGCCGAGCTCGAGCTGCAGAAGTTCGGCCACGAGGTCGAGCAGCCGTGGCGCCGCGATCCGTCGTGGTACACGGCGACGATCGGCGGCGGCATCGAGGATCTCGTATCGCGGGAGTTCGCGCCGCTCGACGAGCGGGCGACCAACGTCGCCGCGCGCCTCGAGGGGCTGCCCAAGCTGTGCGAGCAGGCCGCCGCGATGCTCGTCGCCGCCGAGGCGCTCGAGCCCCAGACCAACGTCGCGATCGGGCAGATCGAGGGCGTCGTCGCCCTCATCGAGCAGGTGCTCCCCGAGCGCATCGAGGGCGCGTCGCCCGAGGTGAAGGGCCGCATCGTCGCGGCGACGCCGGGGGCAATCGCCGCGGTGCGGGCGCTGCAAACCAAGCTGCGCGACGAGGTCCTGCCCCAGGCCAAGGGCGAGTGGCGCCTCGGCGCCGCGAACTTCGAGCGCAAGCTGGCGCTCACGCTGCAGAGCGGCATCTCGGCCGACGAGCTGCGCCGCGTCGCGGTGGTCGAGCACGGCCGGGTCCGCAAGCGCATGGCCGAGCTCGCCTACGATCTCGCCGGCGACCTGCTGGGCAACGCCAAGGTCGCACGAATCAAGTCGCGCGCCGCGGGCGATCCGGACACCGAGGTCATCCGCGCCGTGTTGCAGGAGCTCGCGGCGATCCACGTCGAGCCCGACGAGCTCCGCGACGCGATCGAGGCCAAGCTCGCGCGCCTCACCGACTTCGTGAAGTCCAACCGCGTGCTCACGATGGACGACGCCGAGGTGCTGCAGGTCATCTGGACGCCGCCGCACCAGCGCGGGGTGTTCATCGCCGGGCTCGCGGCTCCCGGCCCGCTCGAGACCCAGGCCGCCGGCCTGCCGAGCTTCTACCTCGTGCAGCCGATCCCCGAGGGCTGGTCGGCGGAGGTCCGCGAGTCGTTCCTGCGCGAGTACAACGACTTCATGCTCGAGATCCTCTCGATCCACGAGGCGATCCCCGGGCACTTCGTGCAGCTGTACGTCGCCAAGCGCGAGCCGTCGAAGGTCCGTCGCGTCCTGGGCAACGGGGCGTTCGTCGAGGGCTGGGCCGTGTACGCCGAGAAGCTGATGGTCGACGCGGGCTACGCCGGTGCGGGCCCCGACGCCAGCGCCAAGCGGCCGCGCGGCGTCAGCAAGGGGGCGTGGCGCGTCGCCCAGGACCCGGCGCTGCGGGCCAAGGCCATCGCGCTGCACGGCCTCAAGTTCTACCTGCGCTCGGTGACCAACGCGATCCTCGATCAGGGCATCCACGCCGGATCGATGACCGAGGAGGAGGCCCTCGACCTGATGGTCGGGCGCTCCTTCCAGCAGGAGGGCGAGGCCCGCGGCAAGTGGACCCGCGCGCAGGTCACCTCGACGCAGCTCTCGACGTACTTCGTCGGCGCGCAGGCGTGGCTGCGGCTGCGCAAGCGGGCCGAGGTCCGGGCGCGCGACGCCGGCACCGACTTCGACATGGCCGCGTTCCACGACGCGGCCCTGGCCCACGGCGCGCCGCCGGTGCATCGCCTGCCGATCCTGATGGGCTGGGGCGAGAAGGACCCGGCGCCAGCAGCCACCCCCGCGGCGCCGGCGGCCGAGCCCGCCGCGCCGGCGGCCGAACCCGCGGCGGAGTAGCGCCGCGCCCCCGAGCTACGGGCACACGGTGATGCAGCCCCCGTTCGTGCAGATGCCGGGGACGAAGCAGCTCTCGTCGCAGAGCGACCCGTTCGGGTCGTCGTTCGAGCAGTTGTTCGAGTTCTCGTTGCAGACCTCGCTGCAATCGGTGTCGCCGTCGGGGCCGGGGCACGGGTTCGCCCCGCCGACGCACGTGCCGGCCTGACACCGATCGTTGCTCGTGCAGAACAGCCCGTCCGAGCACACCGAGTTGTTCGGGTCGTTGCTCGTGCAGTTGTTCGTCGCCTCGTTGCACGACTCGCTGCAGTTGTTGTCGCCGTCGGCGCCCGGGCACGGGTTGCCGACGCCGCCACAGACGCCGCCCGTGCAGGTGTCCGTCGCGGTGCAGAACAGCCCGTCGCTGCAGGTCGAGCCGTTGGGGTCGTTGCTCGAGCAGTTGTTGCTGACCTCGTTGCAGCTCTCCGAGCAGTCGCTGTCCGCGTCGCCGAGGTTGCCGCTGCATGGGTTGCCCGCGCCGCCGCACACCCCGTTCGTGCAGGTGTCCGTCGCCGTGCAGAACAGCGCGTCGTTGCACGCCGAGCCGTTGGGGTCGTTGCTGGTGCAGTTGTTGGTGCCCTCGTTGCAGCTCTCGCTGCAGTCGGTGTCCGCGTCGCCGACGAAGGCCGCGCACGGGCTGCCCACGCCGCCGCACACACCGTTCGTGCACGAGTCGGTGAGCGTACAGAAGAGGCCATCGTTGCACCCCGAGCCGTTGGGATCGTTGCTGGTGCAGTTGTTGGTGCCCTCGTTGCAGCTCTCCGAGCAGTCCGTATCGGCGTCGCCGACGAAGCCCGAGCACGGGTTGCCCGTGCCACCGCACACCCCGTTCGTGCACGAGTCCGTCACCGTGCAGAACAACCCGTCGTTGCACGCCGAGCCGTTGGGGTCGTTGCTGGTGCAGTTGTCGGTGAGCTCGTTGCAGCTCTCCGAGCAGTCGGTGTCGGCGTCGCCGAGGAAGCCCGAGCACGGGCTGCCCGTCCCGCCGCATACGCCGTTCGTGCACGCGTCCGTGAGCGTGCAGAACTGACCGTCGTTGCAGCTCGAGCCGTTGGGGTCGGGGGCGGTGCAGCTGTCGGTGCCCTCGTTGCAGCTCTCGCCGCAGTTGCTGTCGGCATCGCCGACGTTGGCGGCGCATGGATCGCCGCCGCCGCTGCACGTGCCGGTGCCGTTGCACACGTCGCCCGTGGTGCAGAACAGGCCGTCCTCGCAGGCCGAGCCCGCGGGATCGTTGCCGCCGCAGGAGTTGGCGGCCTCGTCGCACGTCTCGGCGCAGTTGCTGTCGCCGTCGGGGCCGGCGCACGGGTCGGTGCCGCCCTGGCACACGCCGCCGGCGCTGCAGGTGTCGCCCGCGGTGCAGAACAGGCCGTCCTCGCAGGCGACGCCGGGCGAGACCACCTCGACGCAGACATTCGCCTCGCAGCTCGCCACGAAGCACTGCGGCGCCGCCGGGCACTGGCTGTCGTCGTTGCACCCGACGCACTGCCCCGCGCCGTCGCACACCAGGCCGCCGTTGCTCGAGCAGTCCGTGTCGATGGGAAGGTCGGGGTGCGCGGGGTTGCCGGCCTCGCAGACCTCGTCGGTGCAGTCGTTGCCGTCGTCGGGCGGCAGATCTTCGTCGTCGCGGAGCTCGACGACGTTGCCGCTGCCATCGCACTGCCGCTCGAGGCAGTCGCCCGACGACTGATCGAGGCCCGGCAGCGGTGTGCCGGCCGGCTCGTCGTCGACGCCGCACATCCCCGCGATGCAGGTGATCGTGCGGCAGAAGCTGTCCTCGCCGCCGCAATCGGCGGGCACCAGGCAGCCGACGCAGGTGCCCGCGCCGTCGCACACCCCCGCGCTGCACGGCGTGCCCGCGGCGACCGGCGTGCTCTCGGGCACTCCCGCGTCGCAGGTGTCGATCGTGCATTCGAGGCCGTCGTCGAGGATGTCGGTGTCGTCGGGCTGCCCGACCTGGGCGCCGGCGCCGTCGCAGACCACGAGCTCGCAGTCGCCGGGGACCTGCGGATCGACCGGCGTGTCGGGGGCCGTGAACGTCTGGCCGCAGGTATTGTCCTCGCACGTGCGCGTCTGGCAGTCGTCGTCGACGGGAAGCTGATCGCAGTCGTCGGGGCTGAGGCACTGGCTGCACGTGCCGTTGCCATCACACGTGCCGTCGTCGTTGCACGGCGTGCCCGCGTCGGACGGCGGGTTCGACGGGCCGCCGCTGGCGCAGACGTCCTCGGTGCAGACGTTCATGTCGACGGGGAGATCGTCGTCGTTGTTGGTCGGCACCGGCTCGCCGAGCACGCAGAGGATCACCTCGCAGTCGCCGTCCACCTGGATCCCCGGCGCCGGCTGTTGGTGGAGCTCTTCGTGCACGCAGCCTTCGGCGCTGCAGGAATCCTCGGTGCACGGGTTCGTGTCGACGCAGTCCTCGTCGATGCGACAACTCTCGGCGCCGGTCGACGCCTCACCGCTGCTGTCGACGGGGGCCGCGGTGGTATCGGTCGATCCTCCGCTGGTCGCCGTGCCGGTCCCCGCACTTGTGTCCGCGACGGCGCCGCTCGATCCGCCGCTCGAACTCCCGCTCGAGCCGCCCGTGTTCGTGCCGCCGGCGGTGCCGATCACCGCGTCGGATCCACCGCAGCCGACGGCGACGCCGATGGCGGAGGCGAGCAGGACACCGAGGCGCGCGCGCAAGGCAAGGCGATCCATAGCCCACGAAATTCGCACGGTTCGTCGCGACCGCAAAGGCGAACGTGCGCGCGGAATCGTCAGGCGCCCGAGGGCTTGCTCGGCGCGGTGCGCCACGCCTCGGCGTACATCTCGGTGCGCAGGGGCAGATAGCCGGGGTATCCCCGTCTCGCCGCGGTCACAGCCTCGGCGTCGACGGTCGCGATCGTGATCGGCTCGGTGCCCTCGATCACGATCGTTCCATCGGGTGCGATCGCGCAGCTGGGTCCACCGAGCGGCGTGCCGCCCTCCGATCGCGGCCGGTTGACCGACAGGATCCAGCAGCCCGAGGTGATCGCCGCGGCCTGCAGCACGCACCGCCACGACGACCACGTGTCGGGCTCGGTCGCGCGGGGGTGCAGCACGACGTGGGCGCCGTGGGCCGCGAGCGTCGCGATGCCGTGGGGCCGCATGACATCCGAGCAGATCTGCAGGCCGTATCGCAGGCCCCCGTGCTCGAAGGGCATCGCCGCGACGGGGCCATCGGCGTAGTGGTCGCGCTCCCAGAACCCGGGCTCCTGCGGCACGTGGGTCTTGGCGTAGCGGTGGATCACGCGGCCGTCGGCGTCGACGAACAGCGCGGTGTTGTGGCGCGTGCCCGCGGCGTCACGGACGATCGCGCCGCCGACCACCGCGATGCCGACCGCATCGGCGACCCGGCATAGCAGGTGCTCGCGTGGACCGCCCTCGGCCTCGGCGTCGTCGTGCTGGGGCGTGCGCGTGCACGGCACCCATGGATCGAGGGCGAGCTCGGGGAGCACGACGAGCGACGCGTCGCGATCGCGGGCGGCGACCAGCGTGTCCACCAGTCGCGGCTCGGCGCCGGGCCCGAAGAACACGTCGGAGACGAGCGCGATGCGGGTGCCCACGGCGATCACTTCCCGAGCGCGGTATGCAGCGTGCGGCGGAGGCCCGCGACGAGCTCCGCGTCCTTCACGTCGATGACCGGCGTGTTGTCGTACTGCTCCCAGAACACGGTGGCCGGGCGCTCGTCCTCGATCTCGAGGACGCGCCGCAGCTTGCGGTTCTCGGGGATGAACCCGCGATCGAGCAGGCCGGTGACGGTGTTGGCGATGGTGCCGTTGAGCCCGCAGATGAGCACGGCGACGCGATCGGGGCGCAGCTCACCGCGGCCGAGCCCGAGGGCGTCCTCGGCGTCCTCGCGCCGCGCCACCTCGCAGATCGACTCGGCGCGGCCGCGCCAGCCGGCCCAGTCCGCCGTGGGGCGACTGACCGCGGGGATGTAGCGCAGGCCGTTGGTGCGGGCGAGTTCCTCGAGCTCCGCCCGGTAGCCGAGCCCCGTGGCGTGGCTGGCCCCGTGGACGATCGCGAGGTCGTCGAGGCGGGCCTTGGGATCCTTGCGCACGCGCGAGCGCGCGATGCTGACGAACGGCGCGAGGCCGGTGCCCGCGGCGACGCAGAGCTTGAGCCGGCGGTCCTCGAGTCCGACGGTGTGCTCGACGGTGAAGTGCCCCGTGGGCACGGCGCGGCAGTACATGCGATCGCCCACCGCGATCGGCCACATCAGGTGCGTCAGGGGCAGATCCGACTCGGGCTCGCCGACGCGGCGGATGTAGAACTCGAACTCGTCGCGATCCTCGGGCGGCGACGAGATCGACATCGGCCGCCGCACCGAGAGCGGCCGTGGATCCTCGACGCCCTCGACGACGGCGCGGTTCATGCCGATGGTGACGTACTGCCCCGGCTCGAACCACGGCCCCGACTCGGGGCGCTCGATGGTGTCGGGCCGCAGCCGGAAGACCGACAGCGTCGGTTCGAGGTCCTCGCGCGCAACCAGCGTGGCGTTGTACTCGAGCAGCTTGGACATCGTGGATCGAAATGTTACCCGGCCACCGCGGCGCTCACCAGCGCGACGAGATCGGGCGGCAGCTCGCCGAGGATCCCCACCGCGGCCCGGTGTCCGGCCTCGGACATCTTCGCCCAGGTCTTGGCCACGATGGTGCGCACGGCCTCGGGCTCGCGGCCGGCGGCGAACAGGGCGAGCTCGTCCTGGACGAAGCGGACGCACACCGCGTCCTCGAGCAGCGCCGCGACCGGGTCGTGCGCGAGGCGCTTCTTCAGCATCACGTCGGTGGTGGCGGTGATCGTCGCCTCGTCGTAGCCCGCCGCCGCGAGCTCGACCCGCGCGAGCTCGGCCTGCCGCAGACCCGCCGCGGCGCGCCACCGCTTGTAGCCGGGTCCGCCGGCCGGGTACGCGTCGCGCGGGAACTCGAACCGCCGCACGTGCTGCGCGAGCGCGCCGAGCCGCGCGGGGATCGGCGCTTCGGGATCGAGGCGGCGGATCCAGAGCGACACGCGGGCGTGGTAGTCGAGCGAGACGGTGGTGGTGACGCCGTCGCGGGTGATCGGCCGCGGATCGGCGGCGTGGTGGTGGGTGAAGGCGGCGACGGCGGCACGCCAGCGGGGATCGGCGTCGTCGGGCCATGCGTCGATGCAGAGGGAGGTCGACTCAGAGGTACGCATGCGGGCGTGGTGCCGGTCGCGGCCTAGCCCAGGATACCGCAGGCATCCCGGAGGAACGGCGCGCGCTCGAGCGGCTACCCGGCTGGCTCGTCCGCCCGCTGCGAACTGAGCTCGTCTCCCCCACGCCGGCGGACACGCCGCAGCTCTCGGACACCGAGCCCACCCCCCGCGAGCGCGATGAGTGCGAACACCCCGACACACCCGAACGCCAACCGACGGTCCCCGCGCTGCAGATCGAGCGGCCACCAGTCGAGCTTCGCACGACCGTAACTCTTCTCCAGCTGGAAGTCGATCCGGGTGTGTCGACGCCACGGCGCGTCCTCCCTCGCCTCGGTCCAGGAGTCATCGAGCACGGCGTGCCGGAGCAGCCACGCGTGGCCGACGATCGGCTGCATCTGAGGCAGCCACAGCAGCGAGTATGTGTCCTCGATGCACGAGTCGCAGTGACCGCGGCCAGCCTCGTCGATGACTGCCCCCGAACGGTCGGGCTCGCCAAGCCACGCCGCCTGGATACGCCGTCCGATCCGGATGAAGTGGTCCCAGTAGAACACGCTGCCCAGGAACTGCACGCCGGAGCCGAGGAGCGCGAGCCCGACGAACGCAACGAGCGCGCGACGTCGGCGCGGTCGGGTCGCGGACAGGGCGGCATCGATCCACCACACACTCGGCAGGAGCAGGAACGGAACGGCAAACGTCCAGTAGCGCGGGCCCCAGCACCACCCGCCTCCCCAGTTGAGGAACGAACCGTAGTAAATCATCGCCGGCAGCACTGCAGCGCCGAGCACGAGGACGGCCCGAGGCCTGTTTCGCGCGAACCCCCCGACGACGATCACAGAGAGAACCAAGGGGGGGTTGTAGAGAAAGATGCTCTTGCCGGTCGACAACGCGAGCCCAAACACCCCCCAGAAAGGCGACTCGCCTTGGAGTTCCAGCGTCTCTGCGTATCCGGTGTCGAGGGGGCTTCCCCAACGGATCCAGTTGTAGCCCAGCAGAGCGACGAGCATCGGCGTCGCTCCGAGGCCTGCCCAGCCAGCCCATCGGAGGCGATCGGGACCACGCGAGAGGACCACGAGTGCCGTCCCGGCGACGGTGAGAACGTAGACCAGCTTGGCGTTGATCAGGAGCCCGGCCGTGACGCCCACCCAAATGGCGCCGCGCCGGGTTCGGTCCGCATCGAACCGGACCACCATCAGTACGTAGAGAAGAATCGACGCGACTTGGCAGGCCTCCGAGAACGGTCGCCGCGCATACACGGCGACCATGGTCGCTGTGCCGAGGACGACCGCGCCCACCACGGCCGCCGGTCGGCGAATCTCCAGCCGCCGACAGAGCAAGAAAAAGAAGGAGCAGCCCGCGGCTGCGCACGCGCTCGGGCCGAACTGCGCAGCAAGCGGCAACAGCATTGCGTGGTGCCTTGGCCCCACGATCTCGAGCGCGAACGCGCCGGGCAAGTGGACGATCGACGGGAGCAGCGAGTACTGCGAGTAGACGACCCCGCCGACCCCGCGATGACTCATCGGGGGCCAGAGATACTCGAGTGCAAACTCGCCCCGTTCAACGATCGCCTCGGCGACCGCGAACATGATCTGAGCATCTCCCCACGGCGGCTCCCTCGACGTCAGCGCCAAATACGCTCCGGCGAACACCAGGAAGATCGACCACCCAATACGCGCATCCAGGCCCTCGGCTGATGCACCGCTCATGCACGCTCCGCCGCCCATGCCGAGGCGAGGAGGTAGAACGCGACAGCAGACATGTGCAACGGCGTTGGCCGCGCATACGCCCCTCCGTCGAAGTATGGATCGAGCCAACCGCCCACTGGATGTTGTTCCGCGGCGACTGCCGCCACGGTCTCCGGGGCGAGGCCCGACTCCCAGCCAGCGTACGCCAGCACAGCGCTCCGCTCGACCGAGAGGTCGTGCACCCCGGGATCGGCCTCCTGCTCAGCCGCGATGCGAGGGATGAGACGCGCCTCGTGGCGCATCAACGCATCGTGATCGATACAACCGAGTCGAAACGAAGTCACGGCAGACCAGAGTTGCGCGGTCGCATAGTACCCGGTCGATCGCAGGCGCAGGAGGTCGCGAAACTCCACCTCCTCGGCGTCGTCGAGCCGGTCACAACCGGCCGCCAAGCCCATGAGGTTGAAGCTGCTCTCCCTGTCCTCGCGGGAAATCTGCGCCCCCACATAGGAAACGACGTGTGGCTGCGGATTGATACCATCCCAGGTGGGGGCAACCGGAAGATCCTCGACTCGACCGAGCGCTGCGAGGTGCCCATCTCCGCCCTTCGCATGCCGCGGGTCGATGTAGAGGCTGTCGGCCCAGGAATCAAACGCATCTCCGACGAGGAGCCCGCCCTGATAGGCGAACCATGCATGGTCGCCGCGAAGCGGCTTGCGGGAAAGGTAGTGTGCCGCTCGCTCGAGCGCCCGCGGAAGATCGCCTTCTGCCCCCGTGACTGGGCAGGCGGAATCATCTCGGCAGACGTAGCCGCAACCGGCGGTGATCACACCGGCCGCGAGCAACACGGGAAGAAAGAACGAGGAGAGGTACAGCACGTTGCAGTCCGGCGTAGGCACGGGTCGCAAGACCTGTGGGCCGCCAGCTTACTCCCGCGGCACCCCACCAAGAAGGGGCGGGCTCCAAGGCGGAGGAACTGGCCGGCCCCCCCCCCCGCAGAGCCCAACTCTGCGACCGGAGCGAGAAAGCGCGCCGCTCCTCGGCAGAGAACGCGCGCCCCCCGCCGTCATCTGGAGGTGCGGGTGCTATGCGGGGCGGGCCCGGGCGCGCCACGTGAGGCGCCCGCCCAAGGGCTATGGGCTACAGCACAACATCGTAACCTGGATCACACCCGTGCCGTCCGCGTACGTGCATCGCCAGCGGTCCCCGGAGTTCTGCGTGTCGCCGTCCTCGAGGTCGGTCCCGTTGGACTCCACCGCCGTCGAGTGAAGCAAACGCGCAGCGTTGTTGTTCGTCATCTTGCAGCCACCAGAGACGACGTCTCTCCCCCCGTCACAGATCGCGATGTGGGTCGCCTGGTTCGCCGCGCTAGTTTCGACGTCCCATTCACACGTTGAGAACCCGAACGTCGGACGCGGCCGATCCGTCAGATCGAGATCCGGAGCCGGGTCGGGAGTCTGCGACTCATCCGCATCTCCGGCATCTCCGGCCGCTTCCACTCGCTTCGCAGCCGGAGTCGTTCCGTCATCTGGCTCATCCGCGTCGTCGGTCGCTTCGAGGTCCTCACGAAAGCCCTCGGGATCCCTCTGCGGATCGCATGCACCGACGACCGCCGCAACTGACACCAGAGAAACGACTCCGATGATAGTGAGCCTCAGCCGACGACTCACCTGCTTCTCGATACCGCTCTGCCTGATCATTCATGCCTCCTATTCGCTCTCGACCGACGATTCGGACAAGGCTTCGCATTGCGTTTTGAAGAGAGAAAGAAACACCGCACACGCTACTCCGAAAATGGAGAGAGCGATCACGGACGAGGAGACGTACAGCACCGGCCGGATGCCTGACAAGGCTCCGCTCACAAGAATTTTCGCAGCCGATCTCGGGTCGCTCAAGAAGGAGTGATCCTTCGATCACGCGTACGCCGGGGAACTCTCGGAACAACGTTTGCTCGCCCCCAAAGATCATCGTGAGACGTTGACTGGCGGCGACCGCGGATGCCGCGGACGGCGCGGACGGCCAATGCAACGCAGTCGCCCAAGCCGGTGACGACGTGCGCGTCGAGCGACCCATCGTCGCCTCGTCGCTACAGTGTCGAGGATGTGTCGGAAGCAACAGTTTCACCCGCGACGAGTCGCGGACGCCCGCCCTGTCGCGGCCGCCACCATGCTACCCCGACCGCGACCACGATCGCCGCGGCCAACCCCCACGCCACCGGCAACACGCCCCACGGCGGTGCCCCCATCGCGAACGCCCCCAACAGCACGACGTTCCCCACCACGATCGACCCCATCGCCGCCGCCGCCGTGAACCGCCGCCAGCACAGCCCGAGGTACAGCGTCGGCACCAGCATCACGTACCCGGAGAACGAGAACGTCGCGATCCCGAAGATCGAATCCGGCGGCCACAGCACCACCACGAATGTCACCACCGCGAGCACCAGCGAGAACCCCTGCCCCGCCCGGATCTCCGCGCGCTCCGACATCGCCGGCCACACGCGGCGCAGCGCGTCGCGGCCGAGCATCGACGACAGCGTCAGGAACTGCGCGTCCAAGGTCGACATCACCGCCGCGAGGATCGCCGCCAAGCCCAGGCCCTGCATCCACGGGCCGGTGTGCGCGGTGACCATCAGCGGGAAGATGCGATCCGACGCGCGGCCCTCGAGCCCGGGGATCGCCGCGGCCCCCCACACGCCGATCAGCACCGCGGGCAGCCACAGCGCCAGCAGGGCCGGCGGATACAGCCGACACGTATTGCGTAGCGCCGCTTGATCGCGCGCCGCGAACACGCGCACGAGCATGTGGGGGAACGCGATCACGGTCAGCGAGATCGCGAGCGACCACGAGCCCCACGACGCGAACGCGAACCGCGGCCGGTCGCCCACCACCAGCAGCTCGGGGGCGAGCCGCTGCACCGCGGCCGTCGCCGCCGCCGCGCCGCCCAGGCCGTCGGCGATCGCCACTGCGGCGACCACGATGAAGACCATGAACACCGCCCCCTGCAGGACGTTGGTCCACATCGTCGCGCGCATGCCCCCGGCCGTCGTGTAGACCACCGTGACGACGAGCAGCACCGCCGCGGCCAGCTCCCCGTCGATGGCGCCCGCGGTGAACGTCTCGGTCGCGACCGCCACGCCGAGCACCGAGGTCACCAGGTACGGCAGCGTGTAGACGGTGTATGCGACGAAGAGCACCACCCCGAGCGCGCCGCTGTCGAGGCGCCGGGCGTAGAGCTCCGCCGGCGTGATCGCCCCGCACGCGCGGGCGGCGTGCCACGCCGGGCGACCGATGAGCCAGAACGTCAGCGGGATCCCGAGGGCGACGATCGCCGCGTTCAGGCCGAAGACCCCGACCCCCTCGTGGTACGCGAGCCCCGGCACGCCGAGCAGCACGAACGGCGTCACGTTGGTCCCGAACAGCGCCATGAACAGCACCAACGTCCGCGCCTGCCGGCCGCCGAGGAAGTAGTCGGCGGCGTCGGTCGTGGTGCGCCGGGCCGCGACCGCGCCGATGACGAGCACGATCACGAAGTACGCGATGCACACCGCCGCGATGACACCGAGCTCACCCATCGCCGGGGCCCTCCGTCCCGTCGTCGTCGGGCCACAGACGCGTCGAGGTCATCGCGAACACGGCCGCCGTCGCGGCGGCCATCCACAGCAGGTGCCACGCCAGATCCCACGGGAACACGCCGAGCACGATCGGCGCCGGACCGCCGTGCGGCGGCCACAGGTGCAGCGCGAGGAGAATCACCACCGCGACGGTGAAGCCCAGGCGCGCGCGGCTCGATCGCGGGGTGGACACGGGCGCGGCCGATGGTAGCCGCCGGGCGTGCGTCGCGTCGATGGTCAGCCCCCCGAGGTCTGCCGTCGGATGCGCCCGGTGACGCGCGCGACCAGGCCCTTGGCCTCGTCCGGGGTCAAGAACGCCAGGTACCCGGAGAGCACCAGCGGGCTGAACCACGCGACGTACAGCGCGATCTGGATCCCGACGTGCATCATCACGCCGAAGCCCAGCATCGGCCACCGCAAGTCGACGAACCACCGCGGGCGGCCGAGCACGCTCCGCAGCGCGTGCAGCAGCACGAACGCCGCGAACAGGATCTCCCACCACAGCACGACGATCGTGATCGGCCGCAGCACCCACGGCTGCAGCGCGGCGAAGAACGGCGCCGCGTCGAAGTGCCGGTTGTACGGGTTCACCAGCGTGAAGTAGAGCGCAGTGAAGTCCCGGTGCCACGTCGGCCCCGACTTGAGGAAGCCCGTCGCGGTGTACAGCGTGGCGATCTGGATCATCAGGATCCGCCGGCACCACACCGGCACCGGCCTGGGCCCGTGGCGTCGCGCGTCGAGGCTCAGGCCGCGGCCCGTGGGCATGAGCACGAGCAGCGTGCACATGACCATCTGCAGCTGGTCGGGCAGCGAGTACAGCAGCGGGCTGCGCCCCGCCATGCTCATCCAGACGATCCACGCGACGATCGACGCGGCGGTCGTGAACCGGCCGACGAGCCACAGGACGTGGGCGACCACGCCGACGGCGAAGATCGCCCGCACCGCCCACGGATCGTCGATCCAGAAGAACAGCGAGGTCCGCGACGGGAACGCCTGGCGGGCCCACTCGCCCTGCAGCGGCGCGAGGTTCGAGAAGTACTCCGCGACGGCGCCCACGTGCGTGAGCAGGCTGGCGGTGAGCACGGTGACCACGGCGATGCGCACGAGTCCGAGCGCGGTCGGATCCTCGGGATCGAGCCAGATCCGGCCGAGCAGCCGATCGAGGCTACTCATCCGGGCTCACCTCGGGGCTCTCGCTCGGGCTCAGCTCGGGCGTCTCGCTCGGGCTCACCTCGGGCGCGACCACCTCGGGGGTCTCCTCCGGGATCGCCGCGGCCGCCGGCTCCGTTGCCTCCGCGGGGTACAGATCCGGGTGGAGTCGGCGATCGGCCGCGATCATCTCGCGCGCCGGCGAGGTGTTGCAGTACGCCACCGTGATCAGCCGGCGGTCGGGCGCGCCGAGTCCCGGAGCCCCCGCGGCGACCTTGGCCGGCGGCGTGAAGCGCCGCTTGACGTGGTGCATCGTGATCTTGCGCGGAACGTGGCCGGTCCGAGCCTCGCGCACGCACACCGATCGCAGGTACCAGGTGCGGTGATCGTTGCGCCGCTCGGGGTGGAAGTTCGCGTAGAACTTCCAGATGTCCATCCGGGTCTTGCGCCACGCCCACGTCGTGCCCCAGCCGTGCTCGACGTCCGCGCTCTCGGCCAGCATCGCGGTCGTGCCGTCGTCGTAGAGCGCCTCGAGCTCCATGTACGTCTGCGCGCGCTGGGGATCCGGCGCGTACATGCCCCAGGTCTGCTTGATCGAGATCTGCAGCAGCGCCTTGGCAACCGCGCCCGGCACCGGGCCGAAGTGTGCCGACGGTAGCACTGGCGCGACGATGGCGACCGCGAGCGCCGTCGGCACCAGGGCGTGCAAGAGGCGCAGCAGCGTCACCGGCGTCGCCTCCGTCGCAGGGCCGGAAGCACCAGCAGCGCCACCCACGGTGCGGCGACAGGATCGGACGCGGACGCGCACGCGCAGCTCGCCGTCGCGCCCTCGCCGTGGACGTCCTCGCGGCCCGCACCGCCGCTGGCACCTCCGTGGTCCGCGGTTTCCCCCGAGCTCGAGCCCGCGTCGTCGCTGCGGTCGTCGACGACGCGCACGTCGGTGGCGACGGCGTCGACTGCCGCGGTCGCGACCACGGACAGGTGCACGACCTCGCCCGGCTGCAGCCCGCCGATCGCGACCTCGTGGGCATCGCCGACGGTGCGCGTGGCGTCGATGCGTCGCTCCCAGTCGCCGCCGACCAGCGTGAGCTCCCGGACCTTGCCGCTCGCCCCCGTCGGATCGCCGGCGTCGTCGCGCGCGACGAGGTCGTAGGTGAACGCGATCGGGGTCGCGCCGCGCTTGAGCAGCACGGCCGCCTGCGGCGGATCCTCGGAGCCGCGGCCCGAGAGCTCGAACGTGACCGTCAGGCCGTGGGCATCGTCGGGCACCTGGTAGCGCAGCTGCATGGGGCCCGGCCAGAACGGCTGCACCGACGCGCTCACCTTGCGCAGGTGCATCGTGCGGCCGGCGATCACCTGGTCGGGATCGGTGATGACCCGCGGGCAGTCGAGGAGCCCGCGCGTGTTCAGCTGACGCTCGAGCAGCGCGACGTCGTCGGCCCCGAGCGCGCCGGCGTCGACCCGCTCGCCGGCGACCTCGAGCAGCGCGGCCGAGGCCTCCTCGAGGGTCGCGTCGTCGGGCAGGCGCGGCAGCGCCCCGAGCACGACGTCGTCGAGCGCGCGCCCGACGTGGACCCGCGTGGCCCACAGCGCCGCCATGAGCGGCTCGCCGTCGTTGTGCGACTGCCCGATCGTGTCGTCGGGGCAGCGCTTGGTGTTGAGCGCCGTGCGGATGTACGGCGTGGTCAGGGACTCCCAGAACCGACCCACGTACTCCGCGAGATCCGGGTCCTCCTGGAACATCACCGTGACATAGTCGGCCATCGCCTCGTTGATCGCGGTCGCGTCGACGACGAGGCCGTCGGCCCGGCGCCGCGCTGCCACCAGGCCCTCGGGGGCGAGCAACGCCACGATGCCGTGGCCGAGCTCGTGGTAGATGACGTCGGCGTCGAAGGCGAAGTCGACCTCGCTGCCCTGCCCGAACATCATCGTGACGCCCTTCTCGGGGTCGCACTGGTCGGTGTAGTAGGCGTTGTTCAGCGGCTCGTAGGGCTCCGCATCATCCTCGGGGAGGAACCGGACGTTGGCGAGCATCGTCGATTGCTCGCAGCGATACGGCGTGACCCCGCGCTCGGCCATCACGTTCATGAAGCGCTCGGCGTGCACGTACATCGACAGCTCGGCGTAGAGATCGTCGCCGTCGACGCCGGTCGCGGGATCGATCGGGTCGGGCAGCGGCACGAAGAAGTCGCCGGCCGCGTCCGAGAACGTGCGGCTCACGGCCCAGCAATCGCCCTCGTCGTGCCACGGCTGCACCTCGACGGGTGGCGTGGTGACGCAGTTGAACGAGCGCACGCGATCGCCGACCAGCGGCACGCCGGGCCCGGTCGCGTCGATGTCGGTCAGCGCGACCTCGATCGGCTCCGGGGTCACCGAGGGGTTCTCGGCGAAGACGCGGGCCCGCGAGGCGAATACGTTCTCGCGCTCGTCGAGCACGACACCGCTGCTCGCCGAGATCCACAGCATCCGTCGGCTCGGCTCGGGCCGCAGCGACAGCGGCAGCTGCACCTCCCACGCGAGGACCGGCGTGCCGAGGATCATCCGATACACCAGGCGCGCCGGCCCCTCGGGCGCCGCGTCGCGGGTCGACGCGGGTCCGGCGGCCATCGCCACGCGTGCCGCCGAGGCCCCGTCGACGCGCACGTCGGCGATCCCGAGCTCGGCGGGCGCCGTCGGCCGACGGGCCGCGAGCGTGCGGGACCGCCCCGCGTCGTCCTCGTGCACGACCTCGAAGGCGCCGATGAGGGGGATCCCCTCGATCGCGAAGCGACGGACCTCGATGCGACCACCCGCGAGCTCCCGCGACATCGCGACCGCGGCGTGAACGTCGATCTGCGGCGCCGCGACTGGGCCCGCGCTCGCCCGAGCGCGGGTCCCCACGCCCGTCCCGAGGGCGACGGCGATGGCGGCGCCGAACCATCCGAGCCGACGCCTCGCGCGTACCGGTCTCCGATCATCCCAGCGGCGTTGGGGCACCACGAATCCATGATAGCTTTCAAAGCTCCGATGATGTGGCAACTTCGATCGTCCATCCGGGGGTTGTTGGTGGTGGGGTTGGCGGGGACCGCGTGTGCGGAGGACCCCTTCGACTTCGGCGATCCGCGCTCGTGTGAGATTGCCGACCAGAACGCGTGGGTCTACGGGCTGATGCAGGACGCCTATCTCTGGGCGCCTGAGCTGCCGGAGATCGATCCCGCGGACTACGAGTCCCCGTCGGAGACGATCGCCGCGCTGCGCGTCGACCCGGATCGGTGGAGCCGCGTCGCGGACAAGGCCAAGACCGAGAAGCTCTTCGAGGAGGGCAAGATCATCAGCCTCGGCTTCCGCACGAGACGCGCCCCAGACGGCACGCTGACGGTGTCGTGGGTCTCGCCGAACTCGTCGGCCGAGGCCGCTGGCATGGCGCGCGGTGACACGGTGCGCGCCATCGGTGGCTTCACCATCGCCCAGATCGATCTCGACGATCGATGGGACGACGTCTACGGCGACGACGAGCCCGGCGTCACGGTGAACGTCGAGTTCTCGCCGCCGGGCGCCGCGAGCCAGCGCGCCACGCTGGTGAAGGAGTGGCTGGAGATCGAGACGGTGCCGGTCCACCAGGTGCTGCCCATCGATGGTCGCCCGGTCGGCTACTTGATGTTCAACACCTTCGTCGACACCGCGCCCGAGCGGCTCGACGCCGTGTTCGAGGAGTTCGTCGACGCCGACGTCGACCGCGTGATCGTCGATCTCCGCTACAACAGTGGAGGGCGGGTCTCGATCGCGCGCCAGCTCGTCGACCTGCTCGTCGGCGACGTCGCCGACGGCGAGGTCAACTACGCGGCGCGCTACGGCCCGGGCCTCGACGATCAGGACGTCGACCGCGGCATCTCGCGCCTCGACGGCTCGATCCGCTCGCCGAAGTCGGTCGTGTTCATCACCAGCGGCAGCACGCTGTCGGCGAGCGAGCTGGTCATCAACGCCGTGCGCCCGCACCTGAAGACCCTCGTGGTCGGCGACGTCACCGGCGGCAAGCCGGTCGGCTCGCACCAGTGGGAGTTCTGCGACAAGATCGCGCAGCCGATCACGTTCCGGTTGCTGAACGCCGACGGCGAGGGCGACTACTTCGACGGCATCATCCCCGACTGCGCCGCGGACGACGACCTCACGCGACCCGTCGGCGACGTGGGCGAGGGCGCCCTCGCCCACGCGATCCACCTGCTCGAGACCGGAGAGTGCCTCCCGCCGCCGCCATCGCGCGACGCGGGTAGCGGCACGGACGGCGAGGACGCGACCGTCGACGGGCTGCAGGACCTCGCGCCGCCCCCGGTGCACGACGACATCGAGGGGGCCCGCGGGTTCTTCTGACGCGGACGGGCGACGGCTGCGAGCCGTCGCAGCACTCGGCGTCGGCACACGCCCCGCACCCAGTCAAACCTCCGCACTCCCGCACATCGCATTCGCTGGCGAACAGGTCTGCGTTGCAGACCTCGCCCGCATTCACGCTGAAGAGATCCGCTTCGAACTGGCAGGCCGTCGTCGCCGCCACCGTGACGCCGTCGCCGGCGATCGAGATCTCGACCAGCGGCGTGCCCTCCGTGGCAGACGAGCAGTACGCGAGCAGGTACGAGCGCTGCGGGTACTCCTTCACTCGCTGCTGGATCTCGGCGAACGCACCAGGCCAGTCGGCGGGAGAAGGGGCGAGGAACGAGCCGTCGCGACCGAACTCGCGAAGCGTCTCGTCGTCGATCTCCGCGCTGATGCCGATGGAGACGATGTTGTTCGTCGACTTGAGGACCAACGTGGAGTCGAGCATCCCGCCCGAGGTGTCCTTGCCGTCGGTCACGACCACGACCGTGCCAGTGCTGAGAACGCCGCCCCACGTCACCGCCTCGCGGAGGTCACGGATGCGCTGCGTGCGGTTGATGCCGAGCTCGACCGCGTCGTAGAGGTCCGTACCCATCCCGTTGCCGGCGAGCGCCACCACCGCGGCAGGGTTCTCCACGATCGCGGCGAGGGCAGCATCGACCGCGGCGAGATCGCGGGTGAACCCAACGTACTCGACGGATTGCCGCGCGAAGACGTGGATCGCCACGTAGACATCCGGATCCCCGACCCCGGGCTCGAGCGACGCGACCAGCGACCGGAGCTCGGTGATGAGCGTGGGGAGATCCTCGCTCATCGTGATCGAATCGGAGACGTCGACCACGAGATCGACATACGACTCGACCGGCTTGGGGATGACGGTCGAGAAGCTCTCGACGTTCTCCTGGATGTCGACGCCGTTCTCGAGCACCTGGAACTGGAGACCGAGTTCCTCGAACTTCTCCGGGCGGACCGCGGTTCCGGCGCAGAAGTCGACCGCGAAGAACAGCGAGACGGCGGGCGCCCCGTTGTAGATCTGGCGGCAGTGGTCCTCGAGGATGCGAAGCTGGACACAGCTCTCGTCGACGATACAGTCCTGGCCCGATTCGTCGGGCGTGTAGCCCGCGTCGCAGGCGCAGTACGGCACGTCGTTCTCGCCGAGCTCACAGCTGCCGTGGCCCGAGCAGACCATGTCGCCGCAGTTGGCGTTCCCACCCATCGTCGTGTCCGCGCCCGTGGCCGTGCCGGCGCTGGCCTCGGTTGCGCCCGTCGAGGGGCCGCCGTCCGTGACGGTCGCAGATTCCGTCGCGCCCTGGATCGGCGGGGGGTCGTTCTTCCCTCCAGCGTTGCACCCCACCGCGCACGCGAGCAGCCCGAGCACCGAGGTCCGTCTCCGATCGAGCGTTCGCATCGTCATCGTTCCCATCACCCGGCGCCCAGCGCCCAGCGCCCAGCCCACCGTGGCGCCGACCATGATACCCGGGCAGCAGCGCCGCCAGAAGCTTTGCGCGAGGACGCGGGCATGGAGCGGCCACCCTCGGGCGTCCGCATTCGTGCCGGGTGCCGGAGGTGGCCCCGGTTCGTGCCAAACTGGCGTGTCGCCGCGGTTTGAGTAGCTTTGATCGAGACCCCGATGTCCGCGCCCTCCCCTCGCCGCTCGCGTTCGCCCCTCGCATTGCTCTCGCGCTCGCGCTCGCGCGGACCGTGGGCCTGGACGCTCGCGATGGGCCTGATCACCGCGTCGTCCCCGGGCCCCGACGCGTGGGCCCGGCCCGCGCCCGCCGACGTGGCGCCCGCGGCGACCCCACCCATCGTCTTTCCCGCCACGCTCGAGGGGCAGATCGACGCGGCGCTCGCCGATCCGTTCCTCGCCACCGCGCAGGTCGGGGTCGTCGCGGTCGACCTCGCCAGCGGCGAGACGCTCTACCAGCGCAACGGGAGCCTCGGCCTCAACCCCGCGAGCAACGTCAAGCTCGTCACGACTGCGGCCGCGCTCGGGCTGCTCGGGCCCGCGCACCGCTATTCGACGCGCCTGTACCACGATCGCGAGGCCCTCGACGGCGCGACGATCGAGGGCGACGTCTACCTGCGCGGCGGCGGCGACCCGGCGCTCGTGACCGAAGATCTGTGGGGCATGGCCGCCGACCTCCGCGCCCGCGGGATCCAGCGGATCACCGGCGGCGTCGTCGTCGACGCCACACAGTTCGACCGCGACGAGCTCCCGCCCGGCTTCGATCAAAAGGACGAGCTCGCGTCGTACCGCGCCCCGAGCGGCGCGGCGTCGGTGAACTTCAACACCTTCGAGCTGCGGGTGCGACCGGCGAGCGAGCCGGATGCCGCGCCGTTCGCCGCGCTCTCGCCCCCGGTGCCGAGCATGGTCCTCGTCAACGAGGCCAAGACCGGCCCCGGCGGCCTCGACCGCCTGAGCGTGAGCGTCGAGGTCGAGAAGAAGATCACCAAGATCACCCTGCGCGGCACCCTCGGGGTCGCGGCCGGCTCGCAGTCGTACCGCTACCCGGTCGCCGATCCGTCGCGGCACGCGGGTGAGGTGCTCGCGTTCGTGCTCAAGCAGAACGGCATCAAGCTCGGGCGCAGCAAGCCCAAGCTCGCCCCGGTCCCCGACGACGCGTCGCTCGTGGGCGTGCACTACAGCGAGCCGCTGTCGGTGCTGATCCGATCCGTCAACAAGCAATCGAACAACTTCATGGCCGAGCAGATCCTGAAGGGCCTCGCTGCCCCGGGGGCGCCGGCGACCTTCTCCGGGGCCCTGGCGCGCGTCCGCGAATTCCTCGGCGAGCTCGGGGTGGCCGCCGACGGCCTGCGGCTCGGCAACGGCTCGGGGCTCTACGACACCAACCGGATCTCCGCCGCGCAGTTCACCACGATGCTCGCGGCCGTCCACCAGGACTATCGGATCAGCGCCGACTACGTCGCGTCGCTCGCGATCATGGGCGTCGATGGCACGACGCGCTCGCGGCTGGAGCACAGCGATCGCCGCGGCTTCGTCCGCGCCAAGACCGGGACGCTGGACGGCGTGTACTGCCTGTCGGGCTACGCCGGCGCGCCGGGCCGGGCCCCGATCGCCTTTTCGATCCTGTTCAACGGGCTGCGCAAGGCCGATGCCGGCAGCGCCCGGGCGACGCACAACCGCATCGCCGAGCTGCTGGCCCGCCACGCCGCAGGCCAGCCCCTGGTGATCGAGACGCCGGGCGTGCCCGCAGCCGGCGAATCCGGCGGCGAGGCCGAGTGACGCCGCGTCCGTTGCCGACGGGGGTCGGGCGCGTGGTACGATCGTCGCGATGACTCCGCCGTCCGACGACG
Organism: Nannocystaceae bacterium; assembly: GCA_044344875.1. Classification (GTDB taxonomy): domain Bacteria; phylum Myxococcota_A; class Polyangia; order Nannocystales; family Nannocystaceae; genus Xiheibacterium. The sequence continues at coordinate 46,471 of JBIJCC010000027.1, read as the reverse complement.
ACAGCGATCGCGCCGCCATCCTCGCCCGACGTCAGCGGTTCATCGCGATCGCGCTGTCGGGCCTGGCCTCGGGGGCGGCGTGCACGGCCCCGCAGCCGTGTCTCAACGTCGCGCAGCCGAACGACAGCAACGCGACGCCCGATCCGACGACGCCGGCGGACACGGCGACGCCCGAGACCCCACCGCAGCCGTGCCTGAAGGTCGCGCCGCCCGAGGACCCGCCTCCGCCCGAGACCCCGCCGCAGCCGTGCCTCGAGGTCGTGCCGCCCAAGGACGATCCCGCCGCCCCGAGACCCTGCCTAAATGTCGCGCCACCCAAGGACGATCCGGCCGCGCCGCGGCCGTGCTTGAAGGTCGCGCAGCCGGATCCCGAGCCCGCGCCGAAGCCGACGCCGTGCCTCAAGATCGCGCCGAAGTAGGCGCGCGTGTCCGTCGAGCTCCGGCCGCAGGGCGCCTTCGCCGAGCTCTGCCTGCACGTCCTCGCCCATCTGCCCCTCGGTGACGCGGGCTCGTCGTTCGCACCCGACTACCTCGCGTGGGCGATCGCCGTCGGCGCCACGGATCGGCAGGCGTGCGACGACGGGACCCGGGTCGCGGCGTGCCTGCGGCCCTCGAGCCGCGCGCTGCTCCACCGCTGGCCGCAGCTCCACACCTCGCTGGCGGGCTTCGATGCGAGCCGCACGCGGGCGATCGCCGAGTTGATCGACCGTGAGGTCGACGATCCCGAACTTCTCCACGCGCTGCAGGCCGCCGACGAGCCGGCCCTCGAGCTCGTGCACACGATGCTCTCCCTCGCGGCGCCGGCGTGGTCGAGGATCCACGCGATGCGGATCGCCGCACCACTCGAGGCGGCGTGCGGCGCCGCGCAGCCCCTACTCGCGCGCGCCTGCGCCCGCGTACCTTCGCTGGCCAGCGTGCGCATCGAGCTGTCGTGGGTGCTCGGGCCCCGCGGACGAGCCTACGTCGATCGCATCGTCGTCGGCGCGCCCGCGGCGTGGACCGACGGCGACGCGGCGAGGAGCGTCGCGCTCGCGTTGCACGAGCACGCGGTGCGCGACCTCGCCGGCGTCGGCGACTGGGCCGACGTCGAGTGGTGGGCGCTGCGCCGCGTCGCCGCATGGCTCGTTGGAGACGACGAGCTCGCGCTCGCCCATGCGCGCTGGCTCGCGCGGCTCGATCTGTCGGGGCTCGTCGCGAGCCTCCGCGAGCGCGGCGCGATCGATGCGGCGCTCGCGGCCCGCGTGCTCGCCGATCCCGACGGGCGCGCGGCGCTGCTGCGCTAGTCAACGACCGGCAGATGCCGCGCCGCATTACGGACGACGTCGCCGCGCGCCGCATCGGGGGCCGGCCGTGCGACGCTGCGCCGCGTCGGCACGTAGCGCACCGCGTCGAAGGTCTCGAGCGTGATCGCGTCCCCCGATCGGCGCGCCCGCACGAGGTGCTGATCGTCGGCCGTACCCACCGGCGCGACGATGACCGCGTCGGGCTCGAGCGCGTCGAACCACGCGTCCGGGATCGTCGCGAGGGCGAAGCCCACCGCGACCTTCGTGCACCGCCGCGCCGCCTCGGGCCACGCCGCGGGCTCGATCGCGTCGCCCTCGCTCACCTCGGCGTTGTCGACGTCGTCGAGCGCCAGCGCGGCCGCTTCGACCAGCGCCGGATCGATCTCGACACCGACGGCTCGCCCCGACGCGCCGACCAGGTGCGCGAGCAGGGCCGTGCCGTAACCCGACCCGGCCCCCAGATCGAGCACCCGATCGCCCGGCGCGACCTCCAGCAGCGCGAACGTCCGCGCGTAGGCATGCATCGCGCTCACCGTCGCGTGGCCGTCTTCGTCGAGGGCCACGGGCACGTCGCGCACGGCCGTCGCGACCTCGGGCAGCGGCACGAAGCGCTCGCGCGGCACGACCGCGATCGCCTCGAGGATCGGGCTGTCGACGGCGAGCCCGACGAGCTCGCCGATGCGCCCCACCGCCGCGCGGCGGACGTCCTGGCTGCACTGGCCGAGCGCGACGTCCCGGCGGCGCTCGGCGAGGCCCTGGTGGCGGCGCCCGGTGTACTTCATCCACGCGTAGTACCGCCCGAAGTCGTGCATGCGCCGCGACGACGCCGTCGACTCGAGCTGATCGCGGACCGCCCGGAGGAAGTAGGGGCGCGCCGGCCCGCGGTACACGAAGTGTTCCTCGATCCCGGCGAGGACCGGCGTCAGCAGCTCGTGCTGCAGCCGCTCGCGATCCCCCCACGTCAGCTCCGCCGACGGATCGACCCACTCGGAGAGGAACTCCGGATCGCCCTCGTCCCACCACTGCGGATAGTGGAACCGCGTGCCGAACGTCCGCTCGTAGTACCCGCGATCGGCGTCGATCGGCGAACCCGGGTACAGCCGGAACGGATCGACCGACAGGAACCCGGTGGTGCCGCGCGGCCGCAGGAACAGCCGCGACAGGTACGCCGCCGACGTCCGCATCGTCGCCTCGGTCTCGCCGGGATGGCCGCAGATGACGTTGGCGCCCCACGGTACGTCGAGCTCGCGGGCGCGCTCGGCGATGTGCTCCATGCGATCGAGGTAGTCGTCGAGGCGACCGCTCTTGCGGATCGTCGCCAGCTGGCTCGGGTCGCCGGACTCGAGCCCGAAGCCCAGTCCGCAGTTGGCCTTGCCGAACAGCCTCAGGTCCTCGTCCTCGATGAGGTCGACGCGGATGAGCAGCCAGTACTTCTCGACCGGGATGTCGCGCCGGGCGAGCTCCTCGAGGAAGGCGCGGCGCCACGACTTGCGCATGCCGAACAGCGCGTCGCCGAAGTAGAGCGTCCACGTCCGCAGATCGAGGAAACGGTGCAGCGACTCGATCTCGCCGACGGCCCGCTCGACGGACATCGCCCGCCACGAGGTCTCGCGCTTCGCCCGCTCCATGCAGAAGGCGCAGTCGAACGGGCAGCCGCGCGACAGGTAGACCTGGGCCTGGGACGCCGTCCGCCGGGCGACGCTGCGGTAGCGCGCCAGCAGCGACCAGTCCGACGGCGGCAGGCTGTCGAGGTCGTCGATCGCCTCCGGTCCGAGCACGACCTTGCGCAGCGGCGCGCCGCCCCGCACCGACTCGACGATCGTCACCAGGGGCTTCTCGCCCTCCCCGACCACGGCGACGTCGAACGGCGCGTCCTCGGCGATCATCTCGAGCGGGCGCGCGCTGGCGTGGTAACCCCCCGCGACCAGCACGGCGTCGGGCCACTGCGCGCGGGCCATCTCGGCGAGCGCCCGGCACTTGAGCCAGTCGAACGACGAGTAGACCGAGAACGCGATGACGTCGTAGCCGCGGCCGTCGCCGGCGAGCAGCGCCGAGAAGTCGATCGGCCCGAAGTACCGCTCGACCGCCAGATCGCGGATGTCGACCGTCGCATCGGCGTGCACCCGCAGGTACGTGCCGAGCAGGACCAGCTGCGGCACGCCGAAGTTGCCCGCCGCGGCCCCGTCGCTGCCGGGCCACAGCAGCAGCACGCGGATCGGGCGGCTCACACCGTCACCGGCAGGCGGACGCGCCGGGGATCGGCGCGCAGCTCGGCGAGCCGGGCCGCGAACGCGTCGTCGACGTGCTGCGCGACGAACGGATCGAGCCCGCGGGCATCGCCCAACATCGTCGCCGCCGCTGCCCCGCAGCCGCCCATGCAGCTGCTGCGGTGCAGGCACGGCGCGCAGAACTCCGGCGTGACGTCGCGGTACGCCGCGAGCTTGGGCGACTGCACGAGCGCCGCGAACGAGGTCGTCCGCGCGTCGCCCAGCGTCTCGGTGTGCAGCGTGCACGAGCGCAGCTCGCCCTTGGGCCCCAGGGCGAACTCCTGCATCTCCGTGCCGATCGGGCACGAGCCGAAGCGCACGTGGGGGAAGTCGGCGTGGTCGACGACGCACGGCGGCACCGGCATCGTCACCTGCAGATCCATGCCGTGCTCGCGGCCGCGCTGCTCGCCCTGGCCGAGCGCCACGAGGATGTCGGAGCGCGACGGCAGCAGCGTCGCCGCGTGGTTCGCTGCGTAGCCGGCGGGCGAGAACCGCGAGAGCGCGACGATCTCGACGCCGAGTGAGCGGAACAGATCGAGGGTCTCGCCAACGACCGCGGCGTTGCGGCGGGTGACGACGATGCAGCCGACCACCCGGACGCCGTGGGCGACCAGGGCACGGATGCCGGCGATCGTCGCGTCCCAGTGATCGTCGCCCCCGACGTGCTCGTGGTGCAGCGCGGCGTTCGGCCCGTCGAGCGTGACCTGGATGCAGCGGATCCTGTACGGGGCCAGGCGCGCGGCGACGGCGTCGTCGATGAGCCCGCCGTTGGAGATCATCTGGATCCCGACGCCGCGATCGCGGCAGACGTCGAGGACCCGCCAGATGTCGGGCCGCACGAACGGCTCGCCGCCGGTCAACGTGACGTGGTCGAACTCGACCTCGGCGAGCGCCCGATCGAGCAGCGCGCACAAATCGTCGCTGGCCAGGGCCCCGACGCTGCGGCCGTTGTCCTCGCGCCACGCGTTGTAGCAGTACGTGCAGCGCTGGTTGCAGTGGCTCGTCAGCTCGACGGCCAGGGCGTAGCGGCGCGGTCGTTCGTCCACGCCCCGAGTATCCCCCGATGCCCCAGTGAGCACAACGCTACACTCTCACCCCGCCCCATGGATTGGACGTACCTGGGCCACGCGATGTGGTCGATCGAGGCCGCGGGCCTGCGCCTGCTGTGCGACCCGCTGCTCGACGCCACGCACCACTGCGGCGTGTTCGAGGTGGTCCCCCACCGGGTCGTCGACGCCGCGGCGCTGCGCCCGGACTTCGTGTTCGTCTCGCACCGCCACCCCGACCACTTCGACATCGCGAGCCTCGACCGCCTCGCGCAGCTCGATCCCGAGGCGGTGGTCGTCACGCCCGACCCGCTCGTCGTCGAGGTCGCGCGCGGCCTCGGCTTCCGCACGGTGCGACAGGTCGCGCCCGGCGTCGCGATCGACCTCGACGGCGTGCGCGCCGTGACCACGCCGTCGGTCGACCCGGCCGAGTGGGGCCTGATGATCGCGTGCGACGGCGCGGTCGGCTGGAACCAGGTCGACGCCGTGTTCGACGGGCCCGCGGACGTCGTCCGGATCCGTGACGTCGCCCTGGCGGCGCTCGGCGCCCGCACCGTCGACTTCGCCGCGGTGCGGTGGCAACCGATGCTCGAGATCGCGGCGCAGCTCGGGGAGTCGACCCGCTTCCCGCTGGCCGCCTACGACGGACGCCTCCGCGAGATCGCGGCCACGGGCGCCGCCGCGATCGTCCCCGCGGCCGCCGGTGGCTCGCACGTGGGTCCCTGGGCGTGGCTCGATCGCGTGGTGTTCCCGGTCGCGGAGCCGCGGTTCCTCCGCGACATCGCGGCGCTGTGCCCCGAGGCCGCGGTGTTCCCCGGCCGCACCGGCGCGACGTGGCGCGTCGACCCGAACGGCGTGGCGCTTTGCGAGGGCTCCGCGGACGCGCTGGTGACCGTCCACGCCGGCGCCGATCCCCGGCGCTTCCACCCGCTCGACCTGCCCGCGCTCGTCGATCCGAACCCGAGCGGCGGCGACGTGCCGAGCATGCGCGCCCGCGTCGACCGGTGGTTGCACGACGATCTCTGCCGCGGGCTCGCGCCGGCCGGCGTCGCTCGGATGGGTCCGCTGGCGCTGGCGATCGAGATCGTCTGGCCCGACGCGACCGCGTGGCACACGATCCTCGCCGACGACCACGGCGTGCGGCTCGAGGCCCGCGCCGAGGACGACTGGGACGCCATCAACCAGATCGCCGGCTCGCTGCTGTGGGAGGTCGTCGAGGGCCGCCGCGGCTGGGGCGACGTGCTGCTCGCCGGGGCCCTGCGCGCCCGCACCCGCGCCTATCGGATCACCGCCGGCGGAGCGCGACCGGTCGCCCTGGGCGAGACGTTCCTCTACTACGGCCTCGGGTACCACGCGTCGCACGAGCGAGCGGCGCGCTGGGAGCTCGCGCGCCGCCTCGCCGCCCGTCGGTGAGTCGCCCCGGGGATCAGTAGCGCGCCTTGATGAGGTGCACCAACGTCTCGCGCAGCGTCTCGCGGGTGTGCCGCTCGCGACGCGTGCCCTTGTCGTGCTCGCCGAGCAGCACCTCCATCGCGTGGCGGGCGTTCTGCTCCTCCACGGCGGTGAGGCTGACGCGCTCGACGTCGACGGCCTGCTCGCCGCGATCGGCGAGCAGCTCGAGCATGCGGACGACGCTCTTGCGCACGGCGTCCTTCTGCTTCTTGTAGTAGTCCTCCCGCAGCAACGCGAAGTTGTCGGGGAAGATCTCGTGGTACGCGGGGTCCTCGTTGGGATGGCTCAGCGCCCAAGCGCCGATCCGCGACAGGACGTCGGCGCGGAAGTTTGGCCCGGCGTCCGGCGCCATCGTCTTCTCGAGCTGGCGCATGAACTTCTCGTCGGCGTCCGTGAGCTCGCCGGTGACCGGGTCGAACAGGCGCTCCTTCTTGAGCGCGTGCGACACGTGCACGACGTACTTGCGGAACAACTCCATGTAGCGGGCCTCGTCGACCAAGCCGAGGGCCTCGCGGATCTCCCAGTCCGACAGATCGAGCCAGCGCTCCCAGCACACCTGCGTGATGCTGCGCTCGTCGCCGTCGAGGTGGTGGAAGCCGTTGCCGTCCTGGTTGAGGAGCATCCACCGGTGGTTGTTCGCGTCGCCCATGAAGGCGCGCAGCTCCTTGAACAGCCGCGGCGGGGTGACGCAGGTGGTCCCCGGATCACCCGCGGCCGCGAGCAACACGGCCTTCAGGTCGCGCACGCTGGCGCCGAAGCTGCCCTCGTAGTCGCCGAGGTAGTGGTCGCTGCCCTCGGCGCGGACGATCGCCGGCGGGAACTTCTCGAGGTACATGCCGGGCACCGCGGCGAGCAGCTCGCGGGCCTCCTCGGAGGACAGCCCCCGCGGCACGCGGCCGTACGCGTAGAGGTCGGCCTTCTCGACCGGGCTCAGCTTCTCGAGCACGCGGCGCAGCTTGCCCGAGTAGCCCTCGGGCCGCGGCCGCCGCAGGCGCGTCATCACACCCCACAGCGCGAGCAGCTTCGTGACGTGCGGCGCGACGTGGACGCCGCGCAGGATGTCGCCCACCTGCTCCTGGTAGATCTTCCGCTCGACGCGGTAATCCAGCAGGAACGGCACGCGGATCTGCTCGAGCCGCGCGCGGAAGCTCTGGTACTCGCCGGATCGCAGCGCCCGGAACTCGAGCAGGTCGAGGTCGTTCGCGCTGCCGCACAGCACCATGTCGAGGCCGAGCACGACGTGATCGAGCGCGACCCTGCCGGTCTCGGTGGCCGTCAGCAGGTACTTGTAGTGCTCGTAGGGCCGCTTCAGCAGGTCGGCGAAGTTCATCACGCCGCGGTTGGCGTCGACCAGATCGCCCTGCACGGCGTAGAGCGCCTGGCCGCCGATGGTCGGGGGCAGGTGCGCGAACGCGGCGTCACCCGTGACCGGATAGCTGCGCGCGTCGACCGTCTGCTTGGGCTCGACGGTGACGAGCCCCGAGCGGTACTGCCGGCTGACGAAGAACCGCTCGATCTGCACGTGCTGCAGGACCTTGCGCAGGTCACCCTGGTAGGCGGTGAGCAGCGCGTCGGCGATCTTGCGATTGCGATGCGACAGCTCGCCGTAGAGGATCGCGTCGCTGATCACGAACTCGGGGTGCGAGGCACAGATGTCCTCGAGCAGCCGGCGACGCGCGGCGAGCGGGATCAAGTAGATGGGGTGGTCCTTGGTCTCGTCGACCAGGCGCGCGTCGACCTCGGTCGAGGCCAGGCGGGCGAAGGTCTCCTCGCCCAGGGCGTCGCGCAGCGCGGCGGCCTGGCCGAAGCCGATGCCGCCGCTCTGCTGCCGCCGGTTGGGGAACACCCACGCGAAGCGGTACAGCGCGCCGCGATCGGTGCGGCAGTAGACCTCGAGCGCGCGCTGCAGCGACTCGAGCATCGTGCTCTTGGCGCTGCCGTTGGGCCCGTGCAAGAGGATCGTCTTGTTCACGCGGCCGAGTCGGACGAAGCCGGCGAGGACGTCGTACAGCTCGTTCTGCGCCTCTTCTTGGCCGACCAGGCGGTGCCAGCCGTCGAACTCGGTGTCGAACAGGCGGTGGCGCGACACCTGGCCCTGCGGCGTGCGGACGTCGCGGCGACCGAAGTGATCGAAGGCGTCGACCACGAACTGCGCGGCGCTGCGGGCATGGACGGTGGGATCCTTGCACAGCAGGTCGAACCACTCGTCGAAGCTGAGGATCCGGCGCGTCGCCTGGAACTCCTCGGCGACGGCCTCGGCCAGCGATTGGATGCGCCCCTGCGGACTGCCGACGTCCGCGGCGGTGGACTCGGTGGCCGATTCGTCGTTGGCCACGTTACTTGACCGCCACCTTGAACTCGACCTCTTCGGTGACCGGCGAGCACGCCTCGTCCTGGCACACGGCGAACTTGAACTTGCCCGAGAAGGCGTGCTCACCCGCCGCCGGGGCGGTGAACTTCACGTCGAAGGCACAGGTGCTCTCGTCGAGCTTGGCATCGGCCTTCTTCAGGTCGGCGTTCACCAGCGTGACGCCCTCGGGCGCCGCGAGCTTGAGCGAGGTCGGGAAGTCGAGGTTCATGTGCCAGGGCGCCTTGGGCACCACGCGCACGGTGACGCTGCTCTCTTGCCCGGCCTTGGCCTCGGGCGTGTCGATCTGCAGGGCGTAGCGCTCGTCGCCACCCGGCGGCGGGCCGTCGACCTTCTTCACCTTCGCGCCGTCGGCGGTCGCGCCATCGGCGGGCTTGGCGTCGGCGACGGGCTTGCCGGTCTCGCCGCTCTTGGCAGGCGAGGCGGTGCCCCCGGTCGGCGCGGCGGCGGGCTTGGTGTCGGCGCCGCAGGCCGACGCCAACAGGGCGGCGAGCACGGCGGCGAACGGCGAGGGCGAAGCAGTCGGACGTAGGCTCGACATGGCGCCCGATGTTATCCCGCCAATGCCTCGGGCGCGCAACGCCCGGGCCCGGCGCGTCAGCGACGATCGAACCGCAGATCGAGGCCGCGGGTCGTCCGACCACGCAGGACGTCGCTGGAGACCGCCACGGGCGCCAGGTCGTCCTCGCGATCGGCGGGCGGGAACGCCTCGAGGACGATGTCACCCTCCGGGATCCCCACCGCGTCGAAGGCACCGCGGGCATCGGACCGGACCTCGGCGACGACCGCGTCACCCGCCTTGATCACGACCTCCGCCCCCGCGACCGGATCGCCCGCCCAGTCGGTGACGATGCCCTCGACCGCGCCGCCCTCGGCGAGCTCGACGACGAGCGTCGTGCGATCGCCGTCGCGACGGGCACGGGCGCTGCGTCGGCCCCACTGCGTCGAGGTCACCTCGACGTCGAGCGCATCGTCGCCGAGGCCGGCGAACTCGGCGAGGCCGCCGCGATCGGTGGTCGACACCCGGCCGTCCACGACGACGCGCGCGTCGGGGATCGCCACGCCGGTGTCGCGATCGCGGACGTCGACGACGAGCGTCCATCCGCGGACCATCACCACCTCGATCGCGCGCTCGCGGCCGCGCAGCGCCGCGGTGGCCTCGGCGACCGCGGGCGCGTACTCGGCGTGATCGAAGGACAGCGACACCTCGCCCGTCGGGATCCCGCCGAACTCGAAGCTGCCGCGCGCGTCGGTCCACGTGACCTCCGTCGGCACCAGCGGTGATGCGGCGCGCAAGGTGACCTGCACGCCGTCGAGCGGGCGGAGGTTGTCATCGACGACGCGGCCCCGCGCCCACGCATCCGCAGTCGCGAGCTCGAGCTCGACGTCGAGCGCGGCGCGGACCTCGAGCGCGCGGCGCAGCGGTGCCTTGCCCGGGGCGCGGGCGACGAGCACCACGTCGCCGCGGCGCAGGCCGGCATCGAACACCCCGCGATCGTCGGTGCCGTAGACGCTGCCGTCGTCGAGCTCGACCCAACCGTCGGCGATCGGGCGGGCATTGTCGTCGAGCAGCCGACCCGTCAGGGGGAAGCCACCGCGCAGCCGCAGGCGCACGCCCTCGACGGTCGCGCCGGCGCGTACGCGGACCTCGACCGTATCGCTGGCGGCGAAGCGACCATGGACCGCGCGCAGCGTGTACGTGCCCGGCGGGAGCTCGTCGAGGCGGAAGGCGCCGTCGGAATCACTCAGCGTCGCGTCCTCGCCCTGGGCGTGATCGGGCACGAAATCGGGGACGGCGGGCACCGGGCCGGTCGTGACCCCCAGCGAGCCGCCGGTCGCGGCGGCGTCGCCCTGGGCGAGCAGCGATCGCTCGAAGGTCGTGCGTCGCACGCTCGACTCGCCGACGGAGAACGCGGTGTCGCTGCGGACCTCGATGGTCGCCTCGGCGACGCGGCCATCGGCCTCGTCGACGACGATGCCGCGGATGCCCCCGGGCCGCGCCAGTCGCAGCACCAGCGTCTCCGGGGCGGCGTCGACGACCGCGACCTCGACGCCCGGCGCCGCGAGGAACCCATCGGCGTCGGCGCGCACGACGTACAGACCGTTGGGGAGCGGACCGAGCGCGACCTGCCCCATCGCGTCGGTGCGCCCGTGGTGTTGCAGGAGCCCGAGGTGGGCCGCGCCGAGGGTCACGCGCGCGTCGACGACCGGCGCATCGTCGGCGTCGACGACCCGGACCGCGACGCGGTGCGCCGGCACGAGCGCGAGCGTGACGTGGCCATCGGGCGCGACGTCCTCGAGGGGGATCGACGCAAACTCGGGATCGCCGGGGTTGACCGCCGCGGCCACGGCGACGAGCGCATAGACCCCCTCGGGGATCGCCGGGAAGCGGAAGACGCCGTCGACGAGCGCCGCCTCGCGGGCCGGCCACACGCCAGAGCCCTCGACGCGGGCGCGCGTGCGGGCGAGCACGTCGGGCGGCCCGATGACGTCGCCCTCCAGCTCGTACATGCGATCGAGTACGAGCTGCACCGCGGACTCCGGCGCGATGACCTCGAGCACCGTCGGCGCGAAGCCGGGCGCGTCGACGCGGAGGATCACGGGCCCGGGCGGCAGCGTGTCGAAGCGGAAACCGCCGGTGGCGTCGCTGCGCACGCGCCAGGGCTCGGGCTCGCCGAGATCGGGATCGGGACGCGCGGTGATCTCGAGGTCCGCGACCACGATGCCGCGCGAGTCGGTCACCGTGCCCTCGACCGACTCGCCGACACCGAGCGCGACGTCGGGGAGCCGTCCGATCCCCGACTCGGGCGCCGCCGCCTCGACCACCGCGCGCAGGTGGCCGGGGACCTCGAGGTCGAACGCCACCAGCCCCGTGGTGCCGGCGACGAGCTCGACCTCGAAGCCACCCTCGTCGTCGCAGCTCGTCGTCGGCGCGACGGCGACGCCGGCCTGCCATGCGCGCACGCGACAGCTCCCCGCCGCGGGCGTCACGGTGGCGACCTCGGCCGGTGGCGTGAATGCCTCGCCCGTGTCGTCGGCGACGTCCTCGGTTGCGACGCCCTCGGTGCCGCCGTCGGTCCCGGCGTGGGCCGTGTCCGCGTCGACGATCACGACCGGCGCGGGGGTCTCGGTCGGCACCTCGATCCGGATGCGACCGCGGACGCGGATCGGCGCCGCGGCGATCGGCACCGCCGCATCGCCGGTCTCCGCTGCCGCAGCGCCGTCGCCGGGAGCATCCCCCGCATCGCCGCCGCAGCGCGGCGCCACGACGACGCCGAGCACAGCCACGAGCACCGCGCCGAGCGCGAGCGCGAGCGCGAGCGCGAGCGCTCGACCGCGCAGCCATGGAACCGGCGTCGGGGGCTCGGGCGCATCCGTCGACGCCGGGCGTGGGTCTTCGTCCACGGTGGCGTCGAGGCTAAGGCCTACGCGGCGCCCTGGCGAGCGAGCGACAGGGCCCGCGCGTGGGCGAACGCCACCGCGAGGGAGCCCGCGACGGCGATCAGCTCGCCGGCGCGTCCGTGGCCGACGAACCGCGACGCGAGCAGCACCGCGGCCCCGCCGACGAACCCAGCGACCACGCCCCAACGACCGACGCGCGCCTGCTGCCACGCGGAGAACGACGCGAGCACGATCGCGATGCCGACGACCACGCGCTCGGCGGAGCGCTCGATCCCCGCGACCGACAGCAGCACCGGCACCGCGATCACGGCGATCGGCATCACGGCGCAGTGGATCGCGCAGGCCAGCGACACCACGAACCCGAGTCGGTCGAGATCGAAGCGACGCGCGCGGGCGGTGGAGGAGGCAGCCACGGCGGGCGAGCTTAGTGGCCGGCGTGGGCGAATCAAGCGGCAATCACGGGCCTGGCCCGCGGACACTTGCACGGCCGTGCAAGTGGGGCCCGCACGGGTCACTTGCCCACGGCGATGGCGTCGATCTCCACGAGCACGCCCTTGGGCAGACCCGCGACCTGGATGGTCGCGCGCGCGGGCGGATCCGCAGCGAACCTCGCGCCGTAGAGCTCGTTGACGACGGCGAAGTCGGCCATGTCCGTGAGGAAGATGCCGGCCTTCGCGATGTTGCCGAAGCCCATGCCCGCCGCAACGAGGATCGCCTCGAGGTTGTCGAGCACGCGGAGGGTCTGCGCCCGCACGTCGCCGGGGCCGACGATCGCCCCGGTCGCGGGGTCGAGCGCGATCTGTCCGGACACGTAGAGCGTCCGCCCGCCCTCGACCAACACCGCCTGGCTGTAGGGCCCGATGGCCGCCGGCGCCCCTGGGGTCTGCACGATCTGTCGTCGCATGGGCCGCTAGGGTGCCCGAGCGGGGCCCGAGCGCAAGGCACCGCGTCGATGCACCTCGAGGGCCTTGCAACGCGCCCCGACTGCGGCTAAAAACGCGGCTCGCCGATTCGTCGAGTCGGTCCCGGGCGCGTAACTCAGCGGTAGAGTGCCACCTTCACACGGTGGAAGTCGTAGGTTCGAACCCTACCGCGCCCACGGACCCAGACCTCCGAACGGAGCCCACGCAGCGAAGCGTCCGCGTCGCCCAGATCGGCAGCTGATTCGGGGCTGATTCGGCGGCTGACTCGTCCGGAGCACGACGTCGAACGCCCTCGGACGCGTTGGCATCCGAGGGCGCACGAGGTCAGCCGCAGCGAATCGGCGGACAGCGAGGAGCTCAGCCGCCCATCGCCTTCGTGGTGCACTCCATCAGCTTCTTGGTCGCCTCTTCCATTTCCTTCTTCTGGGCGTCGCTGATGGCGGGCTCGGCCTTGCCCTCGTGCTTCTTCGACATCTCTTCGCCGTACTTGGTCATCTCGGCGCTGATCTTCTCGGCACATGCCTTGTCCTTGCAGGCGCACATGTCGTCGGCGAACTTCTTCATCTTGCCGACCGCTTCGTCGACGTCGCTCTTGCAAGCAGCGAGGCCGAAGACAAACATGAGGGCACTGGTGCGGATGAACTTCTGCATTGGGTCCGGAACTCCTTCGAGCGGAACAGTTGGGACGATTCGCCGCGCGGTGACGGCTTGGGGTAACCACCATACACGAGATGGGCCCCATGCGGGCAAGTGTTGCGTCGCGGACCGAGCGCGTCGGCGACAACCCCCAGCGCCCTTGGGCGAGCTGCGCGGACTGGGACAATACCTTTTGATTCCCGCAACTTGAACTGACGCCACGGCGCGCGAACGCGGCCCTCGCGGACGGTCCGAGCGACGCCGCGACGCGGTGGCGCGACTGCGATCGCCACCAGCGACGGCGCGATCGTCAGGCGCGTGCGGGAGTCGCTCCCAGGGCAAACGCGCGCGCGACCGCGGCTTCGGGCGCGTCAGAACCACCGCGAGAAGCCGACGACCAACGCAGCGATGAGCTTGCCGTCCGACAACGTGAAGCCGTGGAAGCCCGACGCGTCCTGCCGCGGTCGCACGTTGAAGCGGTGATCGAGCGTGAGCGCGAGGTCGAAGGCGAGATCCTCGGTGATGAACGCGTGCGCGCCGAGTCCGAGCCCGACCGACGGAACGATCACGCGCGACGGCTTCTGATCCCACGCGCCGTTCTCGTGGCGGAAACTGGTGAAGGCGCCGATGCCCGCGCGCGCCATCACGAACGGCCGCAGCCCGCGGGCGCGGGCGAACAACAGCTCGACGTACGGGGAGAACGACCCGCCGCGCGACAGCGTCGGATCGCCCGACGCGGTGCGATCGGGGAACACCACGACGTCGCCTCGCGCACCGAACACCCAGCGCTCGCGCAGGCCCCAGCCGAGGCCGAAGCCGATCGCCTCGCGGCTGCGCCCGAACACCCCCACGGCCTCGTGCTTGATCGCGACGCCCTGCGGCGAGGGCACGAGGGCGCCGACCCAGTGACCCGCCTCGAGATCGATGAACAGGCGCAGGCGACCGGCGGTGTCGCCCTCGGCCGGTGGGTGCCCCGCCGGTCGCCACGGGGGCGTGACCGACATCCACAGCGCGAGCACGCCGAGGGACACCATGACGCCAGCGTGGGCCGATTGCCGCCGGGGTGCAACCGCCGTGGGTTGGACCGCGGACGCGCGGGTCGTTCGGACCCGCCGGAAACCGCGCGTGGGCTCAATCGAAGGGGTCAATCGAGGCCGGGCTCGACCTCGAACTGACCGCCGGCCTGGCAGCGGTCGGCCTCGTCGCCGCCCGGCACCGCGCCCGGCCACACCGTCACGGTCGCGCGGGCGACCCGGGCTCGCCGCGCGTGCACCCACGTGTTGCGCTCGGCGACCCACGCCAGGACCGCGTCGCGGACGACCGGCGGGATGTCGCGGGGATCGGGGTCGGCGAGGCGCAGCCCGGCGCGACGATCGTACTCGACCGTCATCGGTCGATTGGGATCACCGTCGGCCATCGCCGCGCGCGCCGCCGCGGCCTCGGCCTCGAACGTCGCCTGGGCCCGCGTGATCTCATCGCGCAGGTGCTGCAGCCGCGCCTCGTCGAAGGCGTCGGCGCGGCGACGCTCCTCGGGGTCGAGCGCGCGCATCGACGCCCGGAGCGACGCCGCGACGTCCTCGTCGATCGCGGTGGCCACCCCGACGACCTCCATGTTCTCGGGCCGATCGACGAGCCAGCTCCGGGCCTGCTCGACGCTCTCGAAGTCGCCGAGCAGGAGTTGGCCGTCCTCGAGGTTGCGCAGGCGCAGGGTGATCACCATGGCCCATGGTAGGCCCACGGTGGTGTCACCGCCACGGCCGCCGCGACTGCCGTATGCTGTCCCCATGGTAGACGACGCAGGGGCCGACGACGCACTCGACCGGGCCGCCATCCTGGCGCGGCGACAGCGGTTCATCGCGCTGGCGCTGTCTGGCCTCGGGGCCGCGTGCGGCGACGGCAGCGGCGGACCCCAGCCCTGTCTCGACGTCGCGCCGCAGACGGAGTCGGGCAGCGCCGAGGCCGGCACCTCGACCACCACCGCGACGGGCACAACCACCGTCACCGACTCGAGCAGCAGCGGCGCGCCGATGCCGTGCCTCGACGTCGCGCCGCAGACGTCGAGCGAGACGGGGCCCGCCGACACCACGGCCGCGACGACGGGGGACGACACGACCGGCACCGGCACGACCGGCACGACCGGCACCGGCACCGACTCGACCGGTACCGGCTGAGCCGGCAACGGCTCGCGTCCGCGACCTCACCCCCTCGACGCGCGGATGAGCTCGATCGCCACCGGTCGCACGCCGTCGATCACGAACTGGATCCCGAGCACGCACATGATCAGCCCGAGCACGCGGGTGATGAGCGCGATCCCGGCGGGGCCCAGGCGGCGCAACAAGACCGGCGCGAGCCACAGCACGCTCGCGGTCACGGCGATCGTGACGATGATGGCGACGTGCAGCGCGACGACCTGCCCGAGGCCGTCGGCCTGCCCCATCAGGACCATCACGGTGCTGATCGCCCCCGGGCCCGCGATGATCGGCATGCCAAGGGGCACGATGGCGGGATCGTGACCCGCGTGCAGATCCGGCGGCGCGTGGGTCCCCCCGCGACCGGTGAGCATCGGCATCGCCATCGTGAAGAAGAGGATCCCGCCGGCGATGCGGAACGCGTCGATCGTGATGCCGAACAGCCCGAAGATCGCCCCGCCCGCGGCGGCGAAGACCATCAGCAGACCGCCGGCGACGATGCACGCGCGCAGGGCCGTGCGCCGGCGCGCGACGTCGTCCTGTCCGGTGGTCATCGCCACGAACAACGGCGCAGCCGCGATCGGATCGATGATCGTCAGCAGCGACGAGGCGCAGAGCAACGCGAAGGTCAACACACCCATGGGGTCCTCACTCGATCGGAATCGCCGTCTCGCTCTTGGCGGTCGACAGCACGAACGTGGTCCGCACCCGGTCGATGCCGGCGATGCGGGAGAGTCGGTGGAGCAGGAACCGCTCGTACTCGCGGATGTCGCGGAGCACCACCTTGAGCAGGAAGTCGTCCTCGCCCGCGATGTGGTGGCACTCCAGCACCTCGGTCAGCTGCGTCACCGCGGCGAGGAACGCCTCGTGGGTCGCGAGCTTGTGCGCGGTCAACTTCACCGAGACGAACGCCATCGTCGAGCGCCCGAGCGCGGCCGCGTCGGCGATCGCGACGTACTTGGTGATGACGCCGCGCTGCTCGAGCTTCTTGATGCGCGCCAGCATCGGCGTCGGCGTCAGACCGACGGCCTCGGCCAACGCGGTGTTGGTCATGCGGCCGTTGCCCTGGAGCAGCCGCACGACCTCGCGGTCGACGTCGTCGAGGAGGGCGGGATCCGGCGTGGGGTTGGTGTCCACGGCGGGAAGATAACGCAGAACATACTGCTGTCCATAGTCCATTCTGTGGATGAATGCTCCGCAACATGCGCCTGCGGCGCGATCCGAACGCGCAACCGGCGGCACGCGACGCGACTCACGGCGGGCGTCCGAATCAGCGGCCCGATCCCCCGGGTCGAAGCGGCGCCCGCCCCCCGCGGGCGCCCGATCTGCTAGACCCGGCCCGCCGCCGCCCCGCGCACGCCCATGCCCCGTCCGAGCTCCGTCCTCCTCCCCCTCCTCCTCGCCACCGCCCACTGCGAACGCGGCCCGAGCACGACGCCGGCCGACAGCGCAACGGCGTCGACGTCTGCGACGCCCACGCCCACCCCCACGACACCAGCGAAGCCCGCGTGCCGCGACTGGTCGAAACTCGATGTCGCGACGCTGCCCGCGTTGCCGGCCAGCCCGCACACGCCGCTGTTCGAGCAGGTGTGGACGACGGTGCTGCAGCGGCACTACGACCCGACGCTCGGCTGCCTCGACTGGCCGGCGCTGCGCACGAGCTACGGGGCGAAGGTCGCCGCCGCGAAGACCGACGCGGACGCCTTCGCGGCCATCGGCGAGCTGCTCGGCGAGCTCGAGCAGAGCCACCTCGGCCTCGTGCCTCCCGCCCGCGAGGCCGCCGCCGAGCCGGCGGAGACCCGCCCCATGGGCCGCGGCCAGGTGCCCGTCACCGTGACGATGCTCGGCGACGAGGTCGTGGTCGCACGCAACGAGTGGCTGGGAAAGACCGCCCCCGTGCCGGCCGGCGCGACGCTGCTGTCGATCGACGGGCACGAGCTCGCCCCGCACGTCACCGCTGCGAGCGCCCGCTGGCCGAACCGCAGGGTCGAGCGCGACTTCCACGTGATCCGTAGCGCCGCCGCGCTGCTGTCGTGCGACGCGGGGCAGTCGCATACGCTGCGCTGGGTCGCGCCGGGTCGCACCAAGCCCACGACCAAGGCCGTGCGCTGCCACGCCCCCGAGCGCCGCACCGCGACCTTCGGCAACCTCCGCGACGTGCCCGTCGAGGTCGAGACCAAGCTCCTCGCCCCCGGCATCGGCTACCTGCGGTTCAACATCTGGCTGATGGACCTCAGCCCCGACATCGAGCGCGGGATCGCCGAGCTGCGCGCCCAGGGCATGACGTCGCTCGTGCTCGATCTGCGCGGCAACCCCGGCGGCATCGGGGCGATGGTCGTGCCCGTCGGACGCCTGCTGCTCGAGCGCGACGCGGACCTCGGCGTGATGCGCATGCGCGGCGCAGAGCAGCGCTTCGCGGTCAAGCGCGGCGCCGATCCGTTCACCGGCGCGGTCGCGGTGTTGATCGACGCCGGCACCGCGAGCACCTCGGAGATCTTCGCCCAGTCGCTGAAGGATCTCGGCCGCGCGCGGATCTTCGGCGCCACCGAGAGCCAGGGCGCCGCCCTGCCCTCGCTGATCGAGCGCCTCGACGGCGGCGCGCTGCTCCAGTACGTCGTCGCCGACTACACGAGCCCCGGTGGCATCGCCGTGGAGGGCAAGGGCGTCGAGCCCGATCTCCGCGTCGCCATCACCCGCGACGACCTCGCCGCCGGACGCGATCCGGTGCTTGCCGCCGCGATCGCCGGTTTCGCCGCCCCCACCCCGCAAGGAGACTCGAAATGAACCGCCGCCTGATCTCGACCCTCACGCTCGTCACCGCCGTGGGCCTCGGCGCCTGCAGCAAGCCACCCGCCGCCGCGCCGACGACGACCCCGGACGCGCCCGCGACCACGCCCGACGCCGAGGCCACGCTCCCGACCGCTGACGCCATCCTCGCCAAGGCCGTGGAGGCCGCTGGCGGTGCCGCGGCCCACGACGCGCTGGGCAGTTACTACAGCGAATCGCGGATGGAGATCCCGAGCCAGGGCCTCTCCGCCGACTCGAAGCTGTGGTGGAAGAAGGGCAAGTTCTACATGGAGATCGACATGCCCGGCGTCGGCCTGTCGCGGGTGTGGTGCGACGGCAAGACCGTCATCAGCGAGGATCCGGTCAACGGCCGCCGCACGCTCGAGGGTCGCGAGGCCACGCAGTCGCGGTGGGCCGCGAGCGTCTCGCTCCCCCATGAGTGGACCCAATACTTCACCAAGGCGACGACCGTGGGCCGCCGCTACAACGAGGACAAGCCGGTCGTCGACGTCAAGCTCACCGGCGCCGACGACGTCGAAGTGACGCTGTCGTTCGACGAGGCCACCGGCCTGCTCCGCTCGCAGAGCTTCCTGCAGGCGAGCCCCATGGGCGCCATGCCGGTCGAGGTCGCGGTCGTCGAGTACAAGCCCTACGCGGGCCTGCAGCAGGCGGCGAAGACCGAGATGCGCATGGCGATCTTCACGGCGACGACGACGCTGACCAAGTTCGACGCCAACGTCGAGATCGACGACGCGAAGTTCGTCCCCGCGGCGCCCGAGGCCCCGGCGGCCGCCAAGCCGGAGGCGGCACCCGCGACGAAGACCACGCCGAAAAGCAAGTCGAAGGCCAAGGCGGGCTGAGCGGCGGCGCGGAACCCGGGTCAGCCGCGTCGCTCGGCCCGGGCACCGAAGGCCCGCTCGACCTCGGGACGGAACCCACGGCTGGTCGGGATCTGCGTCCCGTCTCCGAGGGTGATCACATACTCGCCACCGGGTCGGTGGACGACTCCCGAGACCCGCGCGACCGCGACGATGGCGGACGGGCGGACCCGCACGAAGCGGCAAGGGTCGAGCTTCTCGAGCATCGCCTTCACCGTGTGGCGGACCAGGTGGGTCCGCCGGGGGGTATAGATCTGCACGTAGTTTCCGGCGGCTTCGATCCAGTCGATTTCGTCGACGTCGACGCCGAGGGTTCGTCCCGCATCCCGGAACAGGAGCCGCGCCGGAAACCCCACGGCGGTCGGGATTCGGAGTTCGATGGCGGTCTGCACGTGGGGGCCAAACGGGCCCACCGTGCGCCGCTTACACGGCCGGCAGCGGCGGCGGCCACGCGCACGCAGTCCGGACCGTGGAGTCGAAGTCCGGTCAACCGTTCGGATCGGTGCCGGGATCGGCGTCGATCGCCGCGCCCTTGCGGCTGGCCAGCTCGGCGCCGTCCGGCAGGCCCTCCTCGCGGAGCAGGGCCCCGAAGCCCGACGCCGCCTGGTTGGAGCCCGCCGTCGCGAAGAACTCGGACTTGCGATACTGGGCGATGCCCCGGACCGCGAAGATCTTCGCCACCGCGGCGGCGGGCAGCGCCAACAGCACCCCGAGGAAGCCGAACAGCTCGCTGCCGACCATCAACGCGAAGAGCACCCAGATCGGCGACAGGCCGACCTTCTCGCCGACGACCCGCGGCGTGATCACGAAGCCCTCGAGCAGCTGGATCACCCCGTACGCGGTGCCGACCCACACCAGCCGCATCGGGCCGTGCCAGTCGATGAGGCACATCAACAGCGCGAGCCCCAGCGCCGTCGCGCCGCCGACGTACGGGATGAACGAGAGCAGGCCGGCGACGACGCCGATCACGACCGCGAGCCGGACCCCGACGATCGCGTACGCGACCGCGTACAGGATCGCGAGGAGCAGCATGACGATGAGCTGGCCGCGGACGAACTCGCCGAGCACCACGTCGACCTCGTGGGCAACGTCGACGACGAAGGGGCGCCAGTGCGGCGGCACCAAGTCGCGGATCGCCGCCGTCATCCGATCGAAGTCGTGCAGCAGGTAGAACGCGAAGACCGGGATGATGACCAGGCTCGCGAGGGCGCCGAGCAGCGACATCGTGCCGCCGAGCAGCCAGCTGAGCACCTTGGTCGCAGGGCCGACGGCTTTGCCCGCGACGTCGCCCTTGTCGAGGTCGAACTGGACGAAGGCCTCGTCGAGGCTTCGCGGGACGGGGATTCCGAGCGCGGTCAGCTGCGGCTCGAGGCGCGTGACCAGGCGCTGCAGCGCCTGGGGCAGGTCGGTGACGAAGCCGCTGAGGTCGCGGGCGATCGACGGCACGGCGAACACCAGGAACAGACCCAGCGCGCCGAGCACGACCGACAGCAGGATCACGATGCCGACGGCGCGCGGGATCCGGCGCTGCTCGAGCCGGTCGACGAGCGGGTCGAGCATGTACGCGATCAAGAACGCGAAGAACACCGGCGTCAGCACGCCGCGCAACGCGTAGAGCAGACCGCCCACCGCCGCGAGCACGGCGATCGCGACGACCCAACGGGGGAAGATGCCGCGCTCGGCCATGGCCCGCGGTTGTACCACGCGCCCCGCGCTGCCGAGCAGCCCCGCGCGGAGCTACAGCCCGCGACGCAGCGGTCGCATCAGCTTCGAGAGCGCCTCGTCCCACTGCCGCCGCGGCAGGTCCGAGCCGTAGAACTCGAGGAGCTCTGGATCCGACGAGCGTCGGTGCCCCCGGACCGCGCTCTCGACGTACCCGGCGAGCAGCGCGAGGCCCTTCAGGTCGCGCTCGTGGGCGCTGACGACCACGGCCTCCATCGCGACGGTGAGCGGATGGGCGCCCACGAACCACGCGCCTTGACCGATGCGGCGGAAGCCCGCCCACCAGCCCTGGCGCGACGCGTCGCTGCGCACGACCTCGGCGAAGAGGTCGGCGTGCGCGACCGTTCGCCACCCGCGGTTGCGGGCGCGCAACCCCGTGATGCTGCCCCAGTGCGGCGCCGGGTAGAACGCGGCCTGCTCGAGGCACTCGCGTCGCCACAGCCGCAGGCCCGAGCGCGGCGCCCCACAGGGGTGCTCGAGGTGCTGGATCCAGCCTCCGTCGTCGGCGGTGGTGCCGAGCCGACAGGACGCGATGCCGATCCCGCGATCACGCTCGCTGCGATCGATGAGCTCGGCGAACAGCGACGGTCCGGGTCGAACGTCCGCGTCGAGGTTCGCCACGTAGTCGAGCTCGAGCCGGTCGGCTTCGGCGAGCTCGAGCAGGGCGCGGAACCCATGGACGAGCGCCTGCGCGTAGCGGGCAGAGACGTCCGCGGAACCACCGCGTTGCGGCAGCGTCACCACGACGATCGACGGGTCGCGAGCGGCGAGCCGCGAGAGCACGTCGCGCGTGCGATCCCGGCTGCCGTCGTCGACGATCACCCACCGCTTCGGTCGGAGCTCCTGGGCGCGCACCACCGACGCGAGTTCATCGATCAGCTCCCCCTCGTCGCGCACCGGCGTGACCAGGCCCCACGAGGGCAGATGGGTTGTGGGGGGCACGTTGGGAACGATAGCGGGTCGCGCGGGGAAGAAACAGCGGGAACCGGGGGCAAACGGCGTTCGGCGTCACTTCAGCGGGCGGCCGAGGCGCCCGACGCCGGGCTTCCGCCCACGCGCGCGTCACTTGCCCGGAGCCGGCACCCGCACGTGCACGTCCTCGAGGGACCACGGTCCGCGCCCGTCCCACGTCCACGGGGGGCTGAGCGCACCGCCCGCCGCAACGGCCCAGCGGCCCGGGGTCACGCGCGCCCGCAGGGTGAAGCCCCCCTGCGGGTCGCTGCGGGTCGTGGCCGCAGCCGCCCCGGGCCGGCCCGCACCGTCGATCGGGACCAGGGCCACCTCCGTCCCCTCGATGGGGTTGCCCAGGGGGCCCGTGCCGTCGAGCACGGTGCCGCTGACACGTGCCTGCCCGCGCGCCGCGTCCTCGTAGGAGCACCGCACGTGGTCGCCGGTGGGCAGGCGACGATCGCCCGTGAGATCGACCGCGTCGTCCGGGCACGTCGAGGTCGCGCCGGCTGCGGGGGTCCGTCCCCACGTGAACCGCGTCGGGGTGGTGCGGCAGCCGACGCCGAGCCCGAGCGCGCCGAGCACCACCAGGACGGTCGCCACGGCGGCAATGCCATGGGAGGTTGATCGCATGGGCTCGCGTGGTAACACTTGCGGCATGCAGGGGTACCACCAAGAAGCCCAGAGCGCCCGGCGAATGTCGCCGCGGGGCGAGCTCCACACGGGCGTCCAGCAGTTCATGACGGGCGTCTACGCCTGGATGGCGATCGGCCTCGGCATCACCGCAGCGGTGGTGTACGGGCTCAGCTTCTCCCCCAACACCGTGCTGCTCATCGCGACGACCCCGCTGCGGTGGGTTTTCCTGCTCGGCGTGCTCGGGATGGCGTGGTTCCTGCCCGCGCGGATCGAGTCGATGGACCGCCCTGTCGCGGGCGGCCTGTTCCTCGTGTTCTCGGCGCTCATGGGCGCGTCGATCAGTCCGATCGCGTTCATCTACAGTGGGGGCAGCATCGCCGGCGCGCTCGGCGGTACGGTCGGCATCTTCGGCGTGATGGCCGTCCTGGGCTTCACCACGAAGAAGGACCTCTCTGGCATGGGTCAGTTCATGATCATGGCGATCACCGGCGCGGTGATCGGCTCGCTCATCAACGTGATCTTCCTGCACTCGAGCATGATGGGCTTCCTCATCTCGGCCGTGGTCGCGGTGACGTCCGCTGGCCTGACCGCCTACTACAACCAGGCGCTCAAGCAGATGTACATGATGCACGGCGCCGGGGGGAACCTCGCCATCAACGGCGCGCTCGCCCTGTACGTCAACTTCATCAACCTGTTCCTGTCGCTGCTGCGCCTGTTCGGCTCGAGCCGCGACTGACCCGAAGCGACGCGACCCCGCGCCGCCCGAGACCCCCGCCACCTCACGGTCGCGGGGGTTTCGTCGTCTTGCGCCCCGCCGCGACCCGATCGAGCGGCGCCGAGAGCTCCGCGAAGCGCCGCCGTGAGGCCGCGAGCAGCTCCTGCGCCTCCGACGACAGCGGCGCGCCGCGGCGATGCAGCACCGCGGCACGAACCGGCGCAGGCCCGTCGAGCAGGGGACGCACGACGACCTGTCGGGGCAGGAACGCCAAACGGAAGCGCGAGACGATCGCGGATCCGAACCCGCGGGCGACGAGCTCGACGATCCTCGGCGTCGCGCCGACCTCGAACGCCGCGTCGAACGCCAGCGGCCCCCCGGGGTACTCCGCGAAGCTGCGCTCGATGTGCTCCCGGACCGGGCCCGAGCGCAGCATCACCAGCGGCACGCCGGAGAGCTCGGCCAGCCGCACCTGCGGGCGCAGGCGCGTCGCCTGGGAACGCGGCAGGATCACCGCCCACGACAGCTCGCCGAGCTCGACGGCCGCGAGCCCGGGCGGTACCCGCTCGACGGTGCCGAAGCCGAGGTCGACCTCGCCATCGCGGATGGCCTCGACGAGGTGCTCGTCGTCGTACTCGGCCACGCGCAGCACGAGCGATGGATGGGCTGCACGCAGATCGGTGAGAGCCTCCGCGATGAGATCGAACGAGCCCGGCAGCGCGCCGATCCGCAGCGCGCCGCGCCGCCCCGCGAGGGCGTCGCGCGTCGCAACCCGCCACTCGTCCCACGTGCGCAGCACGGCGCGGGCGCGCCGCAACAGCTCGGCCCCCGAGGGCGTCAGCAGCCCGTGGCGCTGCCCCGGCGCCCGCTCGAGCAGCGCGTCGACCTCGAACACGCGCTCGAGTCGCGCGAGGAGCCGCACGTAGGTCGCGCGCGAGCGACCGCGGCGCCGCGCGGCCCCCTGGATCGATCGGTGCTCCGCGATCTCCACGAATCCGCGGAGATCCTCGAGCTCGATCGCGAGGTTGCCCGCCGCCGCGTCCGCGAGGTCCCGTGCCTTGGTCGCCTTCCCCATGCGCTTTCCCCCTCGAGCGAGCCGCGCTCGAATGACTCGTATTCGAATCATACTATGCGCCAATGGTGCTCATCTTGTGAACATATCCCCAGGCTGCTACGCCTTGGACCATGAAGCTCTCCGGCCGCATCCTGTCGCTCGTCGACGACGCAGGCGAAGTCCGCGCGCAGCTCGACGGCCGTGACATCACGCCCGATCCCACCGCCGCCTATCACTTCGGGGTCAACACCGACGCGATGATCAGCGGGGCCGCGTGCACGCTGGGCTACACCGGCGACATCCTCGGCCCGTACTTCCTCGAGAACTTCAAGGAGGTCGTGCACAAGGACGACATCCGCACCGGCCGCTTCCAGGTGGTCGTCGGCGGCGACGCGTATGGGAGCGGCTCGAGCCGCGAGGTCGCCGTCGTCGCGCACACCGGCGCGGGCGTGGAGCTCGTCGTCGCGAAGAGCTTCCAGCGCATCTTCCAGGAGAACATGGTGTACAGCGGCCTGCCGTTCACCACCGACTTCGGCGTGCTCGACCGGCTCCGCGCGGGCGAAGACGTCGACCTCGCGACGCTCGCCGCGGAGCTGCCCCCGTTCTTCCGCGCGGTGGCCGAGGCCGGCGGGTTGCTGCCGTATGGCAGCCAGCTGCTCGCGGGCACGCTGGAGCCCTGCTACCCGGTCGACGTCCCGGTCCGACCGATGAACTGCATCGAGAAAATCGTCGCGCGGCGGGCCTGGGTCGGTTCGGGCAAGCCGCTGGGCATCGGCGCGGTGCGACCCGGCGACCAGGTGCTCTGCGAGGCCGGCTTCCGCGGCGTGCACGAGTACACCGGTGGCATGGTCATGGCGCTCTACGGCGAGCAGTGGCCCGGCGCCCCGGTGACGCGGCCCGATCAGGTCGCCGCGTTCGAGGATCACTTCGTGCTGATCGACGAGCCGACCGTGCCCGACGTCGTCAAGCGCGCCCGACTGCAGCCCGCCCGCCAGCTGCGCGACGAGATGGTCGAGGCATGCGAGCGCAACGGCATCCGCCTGCACGGCCCCGGCCGGGCCCACGCCGCCGGGGTGTGTCATCGCCTCGTCGTCGAGGAGTACGCGCTGCCCGGGGACATCATCGTGCTCACCGACAGCCACACACCGACCGCCGGGGTGCTCAACGCCTTCGCCTTCGGTGTCGGGTCGACCGCAATGGCCTTCGCGCTACGTACGGGCATGATCCCGGTGACGGTCCCCAAGACCGTGCGCGTGTGGGTCGAGGGTGACGCGAAGGGTCTGCTCTCGCCCAAGGATCTGATCCTCCACCTCATCGGCGATCCGTACTTCCGCGAGGAGCAGTGGCGCGCCTCGCCGACCGACACCTGCGTGATCCAGCTCGGCGGCCCCGGCCTCGATCAGTGGAACGTCGACGAGCTCTCGGTGCTCACGAACATGACCGTCGAGGGCGGCCTGATGACCGGCATCGTCGAGCCGTGCCGGGCGCTGCGCGAGTTCCTCGACGGTCGCCGGCCGGGCGTCGACCTCGCGCCGCTGTGGGTCGAGCCCGACGCCGACGCCGAGTACGTGCGCACCATCCGGGTGCACCTCGACGAGGTGCCGCTCACCGTCGCGACGCCGGGCGACTCGCGCAACCGTCAGCCGCTCTCCGAGGTCACCTCGGTCGAGATCCACAACATCGTGATCGCCAGCTGCACCGGGGGCTCGCTCGCGGACCTCCGCGCCGCCGACGCGGTGCTGCGCGGCCGCGCGTTCAAGGGCGGCGTGCGCGTGACGGTGACGCCCTCGTCGGCCGAAGTGTTCGCCGCGGCGAAGGAAGAGGGGATCCTCGATCGACTCGCGCACCTCGGCGCGGTGATCACTCCTCCGGGCTGTGGCTCGTGCATCGGCAACGGCCCGGGGATCCCCCACGCGGGGGAGACCACGGCGAGCACGACCAACCGCAACTTCGACCGCCGCATGGGCGGTCCGGGGCCCGTGTACCTGGTCTCGCCGGCCGTTGCGGCGGCCTCGGCGGTGACCGGTCGGCTCACGGATCCGCGCGCGCTCGCCCCGGTGTGATCGGTCGGCCGTGATCGGCCGCCCGCCCGCCTAGACACCGACGACGACCGCCGACTCGCCCCCCACGTGGTACCCTTCGAGGCGTGGGGCCCCTGTGCGCGCCATGGCTACTCGTCCTGCGACTCACGTCGCCGGACGCGTCCGTGCCGCCCCCGCCCCCGCCCGCGCCCGAGCCGGTCCACGCGCCGAGCGTCACGCCGCCACCGGAGCCGACGGCGCCGGATCGCACGGCGAAGGCCCCGAGCCCCACTCGACTCGCGCTGCGGGATCCGTTCGAGACCCCGAGCCCGGCGCTGCGCTACCGGGCACCGTCGTCGCCCGACCTCCTCGATCCGTTCGCGCGCCCTGCCCCATCGACGCGCCCGACGCCCTCGACGGACCTGCGCGACCCGTTCGTCGAGGCAGCGCGATGCCCGACGACGCAGGGCGGCGTCCCGCTGCAACGCCCGCGACGACTCGAACCGACGCAGGAGGCCAACGGCTGTGCGCCGATCGACCGACCCCTGCGCAACCCGTTTGCGCCGATCGAGGCCCACGAGCCACCGACCGATTCGACGCCGCGCAAGGCCCCGTGAGGACCTTCGCGCCGCGGAGCCACGGCGCGCGATGACGTGAACGTCACACGGGCACCGACGCGGCGAGTGATGACATCTCGCGTGGGGTGCACTAGCGTCCGTCCGCGATGAAACGACTCTCGAGCTACCTCGGCGGTGCGTGGCAACAGGGCCAAGGGCAGACGGCGGTGCTGGTGAATCCGGCGACCGGAGCCGAGCTGGCCGAGGTGGCCCAGTGCGGTGGGCTCGGCGAGGCGCTGCAGTGGTCACGCAGCACCGGCGGCGCCAACCTGCGCGCCCTCGGCTGGCGGGCACGCGGCGAGATCCTCGGCAGCCTCGCCAAACTGCTCCACGGCGCGCGCGAGGAGCTGATCGGCATCGCGGTCGCCAACGGCGGCAACACCCGCGGCGACGCCAAGTTCGACATCGACGGGGCGATCGGCGTCCTTGCTGGCTACGCGGCCCTGGCCGCCGAGCTGCCCGAGGGCCACGGGCACCTGCTCGACGGCGAGGCGGTCCCGCTGCACAAGGGCAGCAAGCTGCGGGCCCAGCACGTGCTGACGCCGCGGCTCGGCGTCGCGATCCACATCAACGCGTTCAACTTCCCCGCGTGGGGCATGGTCGGCAAGTTCGCCGTCGCCTTCCTCGCCGGTGTGCCGGTGTTGTCGAAGCCAGCGACGTCGACGTCGATGCTCGCCGCCCGCATCGCCGAGCTCATGCTCGCTCCCGGTGTGCTGCCCGAGGGCGCGTTCAGCTTGCTGCTGGGCCCCGCCGGCGACCTCCTCGACCACGTCGGCCCGCAGGACGTCGTCGCGTTCACCGGCTCGGCCGACACCGGCGCGAAGATCCGCGGCCACGCGAAGATGCTCGCGACCAACGCCCGTGTGAACATCGAGGCCGACAGCCTCAACGCCGTCATCATCGGACCCGACGTCGAGCCGGGCTCCGAGCTCTTCGACCTCGTCGTCCGCGACTGCACCATCGAGCTCACGCAGAAGGCTGGGCAGAAGTGCACGGCGACGCGACGCATCCTCGTGCCGACGGCGCTGCTCGGCGACCTCAAGGACGCGCTGGTCGATCGCCTCGGCGCCATCGCGGCGAAGACCGGCGACCCCGCGGACGACAACCACCGCATGGGTCCGCTCTCGAGCGCCGCGCAGCTCCGCGACGCGCGGGCCGGCGTCGCGCGCCTGGCCACCGCCGCGACGCGAGTGCTCGGCAACCCCGAGCGCAGCCAGTTCGGCGGTGTCGCCGACGGCGTCGGCTACTTCTTGGAGCCGATCCTGTTCGAGGCCAAGCCCGACGCCGCCCTCGATCCCGCCGCCCCGTTCCACCACCACGAGGTCTTCGGGCCCGTCGCGACCCTGCTCCCCTACGACGGCACGGTCGAGGCCGCGGCCCGCATCGTCGGCGCCGGTCAGGGCTCCCTCGTGGGCACGGTGTACGCCGACGATCGGGACTTCACCGCCCGCGCGACCCTGGCCCTCGCACCGACCTTGGGCCGCCTGGTGCTCGCCTCGGAGAAGATCGCCGGTGCGTCCCTCGCCCCCGGCTGCGTGTTCCCGGTCGCCAACCACGGCGGGCCGGGCCGCGCCGGCGACGGCGGCGAGCTGGGCGGACGCTCGGGCCTGGCGTTCTACCTGCAGCGCACCACCCTGCAGGGTGGTGCCGCCGAGCTCGCGCGCCTGTTGGGCGGCGAGTAGGCCCTCAGGGGTTGGGCTTCGCGGGCGCCTTGGCGTCCGCGGCCTTCGCGTCGGTCGGCGCCTTCGCGTCGGTCGGCGCCTTCGCGTCGGTCGGTGCCTTCGCGTCGGTCGGCGTGGGCCGAGCCGGCGGGGCCTTCGCGTCGGTCGGTGCCTTCGCGTCGGTCGGCGCCTTCGCGTCGCTGGGCGCGGGGCGAGCCGGCGGGGCCTTCGCGTCGGTCGGCGCCTTCGCGTCGGTCGGCGCCTTCGCGTCGGTCGGCGCCTTCGCGTCGGCTGGCGCCTTCGCATCGGTCGGCGCCTTCGCGTCGTCCGCCTTCGCCTCAGCCTTGCCGTCCGCCGCCTTGGCCTTCTCCTCCGCGGCGAGCTCCTGGTCCTCCCAGCGCGTCCGGAGCTTGTCGACCCAGCTCGCTCGCTGCTCAGAGCCCGCGGCATACGGGAAGCCCGCAGCCGCGAGCTCGGCCCGACGGAAGGCCGGGTCGGCGAGCAGGCCGAGCGCGAGCGCCGTTCCAGCGCACAGACCCACCACCACGCGGGCACCACGACCGGGCAGCGTCGGCGCCTCGGTGCTGGCGGGCGGGCGGAAGTACATGCTCACGATGAGCCGCAGGTAGTAGTAGGCGCCGACGACCGAGTTCAGCAGGGCGGCGATGACCAACACCCGCATCATCACGTTGTCGTTCTCGAGCGCGGCGCGGAACAGGCCGACCTTGCCGAAGAACCCGACCGTGGGCGGCATGCCCATCAGCGAAAGCAGGCAGATGGTGAGGCCCAGCGCCATCGCCGGGTGGCGCTGCGCCAGCCCCGACCACTCGTGGGCCGTGGTGCCCTCGGTCTTGTTCGCGCCGTACCAGCTGACGCAGGCGAAGGCGCCCAACGTCGCGACCGCGTAGGTGAGGACGTAGAACACCACCGCGGCGACGGAGAAATCACCGGTGACCCGCGACCACTCGATCTGGTCCGCCGGGCGCAGGGAGCCGATCGCGAAGGCGTGGCCGTAGAAGTTCGCCGCCGCAACGACGCCGACCAGGATGTAGCCGACATGGGCGATCGAGCTGTAGGCGAGCAGTCGCTTCACGTTGGTCTGCCGCACCGCCGCGAAGTTGCCGACCGTCATCGTCAACAGGGCGATGACCGCGACCACCGAGGTCCAGCCGTAGGGCGCTGTCGCGAGGCGCTGGGTCGCGAGCGAGCCCACGAACACCTTGAGCAGCGCGGCGAAGCCACCGATCTTCACGCCCGCGGCCATGAACGCGGTCGTCGGGGTCGGAGCGCCGTCGTACGCGTCGGGCGTCCACATGTGGAACGGCACCGCGCTGACCTTGAAGAGCATCGCGGCGAGCAGCAGGAACATCCCGGGGATGAACAGCGCAGCCGGGGCCATGCCGATGACAGACTTGTCGACCGCCGCGCGAACCGCCTCGGCGGGCGGCAGAGCCTCGCCGGCAAGTCTCGCCGCGTCCGACTGCATCACCAACTCGACGTACGGCTGCGCCGAACCCCACTGCGTGAACACCTGGGCGATCGCCGAGGCGAGCTGATCCAGGTTGGTGGTCCCCGTCGCTCCGTAGATGAGCGCGATGCCCATGAGCAGGATCCCCGAGGAGAACGCGCCCATGATGAAGTACTTGAGCGCCGCCTCCGACGAGGCCCGCGAGTTCCACCGGGCGCCGACCAGCACGTAGATCGCGATGCTCATGGTCTCGATGCCGAGGAACACGGCGACGAGATCGGTGGAGTGGTTCAGGATCATCATCCCGAAGCCACCGATGAGCACCAGCGTCTCTTGCTCGCCGTACTCGAAGCGGTGCGAGCGGGCGTAGTCCCCGGCGAAACCGATGACGCCGGCACAGATCGCGATGACGCCGAGGTCCAGCAGCACCGAGAAGTGGTCGACGGACAGGAACCCGGAGAACACGGAGACGCCGGCGTCGTACTCGAGGCTGCCGAACTGCGTCGCTGCGAGCGCGCCGGCGATGCCGAGGCCGACGAGCGCGACGCGGCGCTGGAAGCCGCGGAAGCCGGGCCCCG
Source organism: Nannocystaceae bacterium (assembly GCA_044344875.1). GTDB lineage: Bacteria > Myxococcota_A > Polyangia > Nannocystales > Nannocystaceae > Xiheibacterium. The sequence continues at coordinate 15,820 of JBIJCC010000027.1, read as the reverse complement.
CGAAGGCGTCGGCGACGAGCAGCAGTAGCGACCACACGGCGACCACGAGCATCGGGCCGAGGTGAGAGAGGTCGGCCAGCGCGGTGGCGCCGGCGGTGGCAGTGGCGGCCGCAGCAGCGACCTCGGGTGCAAGCGCGATCATGGGGTTCCTCCCGCCTTTGCGTCCGCAGCGGGTCGCGGTTGCGCCTTGCCCTCGGCGGGCGCGACACCCGGGCGGGTCGGCGCCGCCTTCATCTCCACGCGATCGGCCGGACGCTTGGCGTCGGGGGCCTTCGTGTCGGGGCGCTTCGCGTCGGGCGCGGGCGCAGCCTTGCCGTCCGCCTTCGCGTCGACCTTCGCGTCCGCCTTCGCCTCGGGCTTGGGCGCCGCCGCGGCCTTGGCCTCGGCCTCGCGCTTCGCCGCCGCGGCCTTGGCCGCGCTGGCCGGCCGCTCGTCGCCGTAGACCTCGACGATGCGACCGAGCGGATCGGCGCAGCGGTCGACGACCGTCGCCATCATCACCGGACCGGTGCCGTTGGCGTTGGCGATCGAGGCGCAGCGCTTGAGGTTGAACTCGGCGACCGCGGCCTGCGACGTCGCGTCGATGCGCTCGGTGAACGGCTTGGGGTAGAGCCCCATGCCGACGATGAGCACGACGAACGGCACGAACACCAGGAACTCGCGCAGGTTCAAGTCCTGCAACTCGGCGTTCTTCGGGTTCGAGAGCGGGCCGAACATCAGCCGCTGGTAGAGGTGCAGCAGGTAGACGACGCCGAGGATGACGCCGGTCGCCGCGACCGCCATGAGCACGGGCACCGCGAACAGCGTGGTGCCGCCGTGGGTGAACGTGCCGACCATGATGAGGAACTCGCCGACGAACCCGACGAGACCCGGCACGCCGGCCGAGCCGAGCAGCGCGATGAGGAACATCGCCGCGAAGATCGGCATCACCTTGGCGACGCCGCCGAACTCGGAGAGCAACCGCGTGTGCCGGCGCTCGTAGAGGACGCCGATGCCCATGAACAGCGCGCCGGTCGTGAGGCCGTGCGCGAGGCTCTGGAAGGTCGCGCCGGTCAGGCCCTGCGTGCTCCAGCTGGCGATGCCCAGGACGATGAAGCCCATGTGGCTGACCGAGGAGTACGCGACGAGCCGCTTGGCGTCGCTCTGCACCCACGCAACCAGGGCGCCGTAGACGATGCCGATGACCGCGAGGATGGCGAGGAGCTGCGCGCCTTCACCGGCCGCGAGCGGGAACAGCGGGAACGCGAAGCGGATGAGCCCGTAGGTGCCGAGCTTCAGCATCACGCCGGCCAGGATCACCGAGCCGGGCGTCGGCGCCTGGGTGTGCGCGTCGGGCAACCAGGTGTGGACCGGGAACAGCGGGACCTTGATCGCGAAGCTCAGCACGAACGCCCAGAAGCACCAGAACTGCGCCTCGGGGGTGAGCACGACCTGCGAGAGGTCGGCGATGTCGAAGCTCCACACACCCTTGCTCGCCGTGTGGTGCTCGACCGCGAGGTAGATGATCGCGGCCAGCATCAGCGCCGAGCCAACCATCGTGTAGAGGAAGAACTTGATCGCCGCGGCGACCCGCTGCTCGCTGCCCCAGATGCCGATGATCAGCGCCATCGGCACCAGCATCAGCTCCCAGAAGGTGAAGAACAGCACGAGGTCGAGGGACACCAGCGTGCCGATCATGCCGGCCTCGAGGACGAGCATCGCGACGACGAACTCGCCGCCGCGCTTCTCGATCGAGCGCCACGCGCCCCAGATGCACAGCGGGGTCAGCAGCGTCGTCAGCAGGACGATCCAGAGGCTGAAGCCGTCGACGCCCACGTGGTAGTGGATGCCGAAGGACTCGATCCACGGGACGTTGGTCTCGAACTGCATCCCGGCCTTGCCGACCTCGAAGCCGGTGCCGAGGGGAATCGAGATCAGGAACACGAGGGTTGCGAAGGCCAGGCCGACGCCCTGCGCGAGCCGGGTCTCGGCCTGCGGGAGCGTGGCGACGACGATGGCGCCGAGGATCGGCAGCGCGATGAGAAGCGTGACGATGTCGGTCACGGTGCACCTCCGGCCGGACGCGCAGCCTTGGCATCGGGCGCCTTGGCGTCCACCTTGGCTTCAGGGGCCCTGCCGTCGGGTGGCGGCGGCCGTTTCTGGGGTGGCGCCGGGGCCTTGCCCTCGACGCGGTTGGGCAGCGGATCCCGCGGCGGCGCGCTCGGGGGCGCGACCACGGCGTTCGCGGCACCGGGCGCGGCCGGGGCCGGGCGCTGGACCGAGGCGGGGCCGGCCTCGAACGAGAACCAGGGCGTGTCGCTGAACAAGGTCGGGCCTTCGATGCGGATCGGCTGCGCGCCCAAGGTCGGTCGCAGACCGCCGAGGTCGACGGGGTGCACCGGCGAGCCGCCGAACTGCGACACCGTCGGGTTGGCGTAGACCGACGCGAGCACGAGCCCCACGCCGAGCATGAGCACCGCGAGGTAGCGGCGGACGTTGCCGTTGTGCCAGACCCGGACGCGGTTGCCGACCGCACCGACGGTGCTCGAGACACCGCCGACGCCGAGGCCGTCGATGAGCAGCTGGTCGCCGACCTGGTAGCAGACGCCACCGGTGACGCGCAGCGGCCGGACCACCGACGCGTCGTAGATCTCGTCGACCCAGTACTTGTGGAGGCTCGCGCGGTAGAGGCCGCCGAGCTTGTCGGCCCACGACTTCGCCTCCGCCGACGGGCCCTTCAGGTAGAGCTTGCGGGCGAACAGGATGCCGATGACGGCGATGCCGACCGACAGTCCCATCATGCCGAGCTCGACGCTGGCCAGGACGTGGCCGTGTTCGTCGGCGAAGCCCTCGCGGACGCCGACGTAGTACTCACCGCTGAACGTCGACGACAGCGCGGTGATGGGCTCGAGCCAGCCGTCGAGGACGTGTGGCAGGTGGCCCGGGAGCACGTGCGGCACACCCAAGAAGCCGCCGAACGTGGCGAGGATCGCCAGCACGATCAGCGGGAACGACATGATCCACTGCTCGTGGACGTGGTGCTCCCAGGTGTGGTGGTCGCCGCGGAACTCGCCCTCGAACGTGAGGTAGTAGAGGCGGAACATGTAGAACGCGGTGCAGATCGCCGCCGCGAGGCCCAGGCCGTACGCCACGTAGTTGAGCGCGGGCGACCACGCCGACGCGTTCGTGTACGCGTGCAGCAGGATCTCGTCCTTCGAGAAGAAGCCGGCGAAGATCGGGATGCCGGCGATCGCCAGGCACGAGATGAGGAACGTGCCGGCCGTCCACGGCATCTTCTCGCGCAGGCCACCCATCGTGCGGATGTCCTGGTTGTGGTGGCAGGCCTCGATGACCGAGCCCGAGCCGAGGAACAGACACGCCTTGAAGAACGCGTGCGTCACGAGGTGGAAGATCGCGGCGACCCACGCGCCCATGCCCGCGGCGAGGAACATGTAGCCGAGCTGCGAGACCGTCGAGTACGCGAGGACCTTCTTGATGTCGGTCTGCGTGAGGCCGATGGTCGCGGCGAACAGCGCCGTGATGGCGCCGACCAGGGCGACCGTCGCCATGGTGTCGGGCGCCAGGGCGAACATCGGGTTCAGCCGCACGATGAGGTACACGCCGGCGGTGACCATCGTCGCGGCGTGGATGAGCGCCGACACCGGGGTCGGGCCCGCCATCGCGTCGGGCAGCCAGGTGTACAGGGGCAGCTGGGCGCTCTTGCCGGTGCAGCCGAGGAACAGCAGCATCGTCGCCGCGGTCGCGATGCTGACGCCGAAGAGCGTCTGGGTGACCAGCGGCGAGTCGGGACCCGCGACGCAGGCGGCCCGGATGGCGTCGTAGTCGAGGCTGTGCGTGACCGCGTAGATCAGCAGCATCGCCAGGATGACGCCGAAGTCACCGATGCGGTTGACGATGAACGCCTTGCGGCCGGCCGTCGCCTTCTCGCTCTCGTCGTAGTAGTAGCCGATGAGCAGGTACGAGCAGAGACCCACGCCCTCCCAACCGACGAACGTCATCACCAGCGACTTGCCCATCACCAGGATGAGCATCGCGGCCATGAACAGGTTGAGGTACGCGAAGTAGCGCCAGTACGACGGGTCCTTGGCCATGTACCCGACGCTGAAGATGTGGATCAGCAGGCCGACGCCCGTGACCACCATGCACATCACCGCCGAGAGGTGATCGATCATCAGGTCGAAGCCGACGACGAGCTCGCCCGAGACGATCCACGGGTAGACGCGGTGCACGACGCGGTCGTAGCCGCCGTCGACCAGGGCCTCGAACACGATCGAGAACGTGTAGAAGCAGGAGAACGCGACGGCCCCGATGGCGACGAGGTGCACGACCTCGCGGCCGATGCGGTCGCCGAGGGAGCGCATGATCCAGCGCCCGAAGACGAGGTTGAACAGCGCCCCCATGAGTGGGAACAGCGGGATCCAACCGAGGGTGAGATTGGCTTCGTTCATGGACAGGCCCCAAGCGGGAGGCGGAGGACGGAGGTCGAGGAGAGGTGGAGCGTGGGCCCGCTGGTCGCGGAGCGGGGCCCGCTAGTCGCGGAGTAGAGCCCGCTAGTCGCGGAGTAGAGAGAGGTCGTCGATGTCCGTGCCGGTCCGCGCGCGGAAGATGCTGACCACGATGGCGAGGCCGACCGCAGCTTCGGCCGCGGCCACGGCGATCGTGAACATCGCGAGGACCTGGCCGTCGGTGTTGCCCCACATGCGGGAGAACGCGACCAGCACCAGGTTCGCCGCGTTGAGCATCAGCTCCACGCCCATGAGGACGATCAGCACGTTGCGGCGCAGCAGCACGCCCGCGGCACCGATGAGGAACAGCGCGAACGCGAGGTAGAGGAAGTGGGTGATGGGCAGCATGATCAGGTGCCTCCGTCGTGTCCGGTCGCCGAGGGCGCGCCGAAGTCCATGACCGGCGTGGGACCGCCGGGGGCGATCTCACCGGCCTGATCGCCGTCGCCGAGGCCCGCGGCGTGCCGCGCCTCGGTCGACATCCCGCTCTGCGCGGCTTCCTTGACCCGCTCGCGGTGGCTGCGGGCGACGACCACGGCGCCGATCACCGCGGCGAGCAGCAGCAGCGAGATCGACTCGAAGGCGAACAGGTACTTCGTGAACAGCAGGTGCCCGACGTCCTCGGCCGAGCCGAACTCCGGCCGGCTGGTGATGTCGACGCCGGGCTTGAGGTACTGCCGCGCGAGCGTCCCGACGAGCACCCATGCGAGGAAGCCGCCGGAGGCCACGAGCGAGCCGTAGTAGCCGAACTTGGCGATGCGACTCGGTCGGCGGTGCTCCTCGCGGCCCTTCTCGTCGACGTCGAGGACCATGATCACGAACACGAACAGCACCATCATGGCGCCGGCGTAGACGAGGATCTGGATCGCGGCGAGGAACGTCGCCGACAGCATCAGGTAGCAGACGGCGACGGCGAAGAACGTCGACACCAGCCACACCGCGGCGACCACCGGGTTGCGGCGGGTGACCGTGGCCAGGGCGCTCACCACCGCGAGGGCTGCGAACGCATAGAACACCAGTTGTTGCCCGGTCACGCGGCCCCCTTGGGCCGATGTGCGTTGCGCACCTTGGCCTCGAACTCGTCGCGGTACTTGGTGAGGAACGCGAGCGTCGGCCAGGCGGCCGCGTCGCCGAGCGCACAGATCGTGTTGCCGGCGATGCCATCGGCGATCGACGCCAGCAGGTCGACGTCACCGGCGCGCCCGTGATCGAACGCGATGCGGTGGGCGACCTGGGCCAGCCAGCCCGTACCCTCGCGGCACGGCGTGCACTGACCGCAGCTCTCTTCGGCGAAGAAGTGAACGATGCGCCACGCCGCCTGGGTGATGTCGGTGCTGTCGTCCATCACGACGACGCCGCCCGAGCCCGCCATCGTGCGCAGGGTCCGGTTGCCGCCCAGGTCGAACTTCTGCCCGGGACGGACCTCGACCTCGCGGATGCGCTCGTCCTTCTGCAGCGCGTCGAACTCGAACGGCACGTCGAGCTCGTCGGGCGCGAGCACCGGCATCGACACGCCGCCGGGGATGACGCCCTTGACCTTGCGGCCGCCCTTGATGCCGCCGCAGACCTCGTCGATGAGCTGGCGACCGGTCACCGTCAGCGGCAGCTCGTAGACGCCGGGCTTGTTGACGTGGCCGCACACCGAGACCAGTCGCAGGCCGCCGGAGCGCCCCGTGCCGAGGTCGGCGAAGGCCTTGCCGCCGTGCTCGAGGATCCACGGCAGGTTGGCGATCGTCTCGACGTTGTTGACGATCGTCGGCTTGCCCCACAGGCCCTTGACCGCCGGGAACGGCGGCTTGAGCCGGGGCCAGCCGCGGCCGCCCTCGAGGCTCGACAGCAGCGCCGTCTCCTCGCCGCAGATGTACGCCCCGAGGCCGCGGTACACGGTGATGTCGAGCGAGGCGCCGGAGCCGAAGATGCGCTCGCCGAGGTAGCCCTTCGCGTAGGCCTCGTCGATCGCGGCCTGCAGCACCTGGTACTCGCGGGCCATCTCGCCGCGGATGTAGATGTATGCGTTGCGGACCTTGAGCGCGACCGAGGCGATGATCATCCCCTCGACCAACATGTGCGGGTTCCAGAACAGGATGTGGCGATCCTTGAACGTGCCCGGCTCGCTCTCGTCGGCGTTGACGACGAGATAGACCGTGTCCGCATCCTTGGGGACGAAGCTCCACTTCATCGCCGTGGGGAAGCCGGCGCCGCCGCGGCCCCGCAGGTTGCTCGCCTGGACCTCGGCCGCGATGCTCTCGGGCGCCATGCCGCAGGCCTTGCGGGCGTTGCGGTAGCCACCCTTGCGCTCGTAGTACTCGAGGCGCTTGGCCTCGGGGACGCCGAAGTGCTCGCTGATGATTTTGACGTCGAACAGGCCCATCGTTGCGCTCCCGCCGTTCAGTTGCCCAGCTCGGTCGGCACGCGCCCCTCGGCGAGTGCGTCGAGGATCGCGTCGATCCGCTTGGCGTCGAGGTTCTCGAAGTACAGGGGGATCTCTGGCTTCTCGCGCTCGGCGATCTGCGCCACCGGCCCGAAGCCACAGGCCGCGAGGCACTCGACCTCGGTCAGCGTGACGTTACCGTCCGCCGAGGTTCCCTTGTTCTCCACGCCCAGCCGCTTCTTGCACCGCTCGAACACGTCGTACGCCCCCATCAGCTGGCAGCCGATGTTGGTGCAGACCTGGAGGTGGTAGCGGCCCGGGCGGGCCTTGTTGATCATGAAGTAGAAGGTGGCGACACCCGTGACGTGCGCGGGCGTGAGGCCGAGCCGCGCGGCCACGAGGTCGACGACGGCGGTGTCGACGTATCCGAACTGCTCCTGGGCGAGGTAGAGCACGGGCAGACACAGGGCCTGTCCCGCACGCCCCTCGGGGAAGCGCGGCCACAGCTGCTGGATCCGCGCCTCTATTTGAGGAGAGAGTTCCTGAGGGGAAAGTTCTTTGCCAGGCACGGCTTTTCGCGCCCGGAAGCTAGGATGGCGCTGCATTTTCGTCAATGGGCCCGCGCCGTCCATCGCCACCCGACCCCACAACCGCAGGCAGCGCCCCGGGCAGGGGGATCCCGGGGGGCCAGGGCGGCCGTCCGCCGGCGTGGTCACCCGCCGGGGAGCGCCAATTCCATGCACACGGCGTTGGGCTGGGCCGCGGCCGCGGTGAAGTTCGGCGACTCGCGGATCGCGGCATCGACGGTCGCGGGCTCGATCGGCGAGAACCCGAGCTTGGCCCCGAAGAAGTCGGCGGCGGTGTTCGTGAGCAGGTAGATCCGCCGCAGGCCGAGGCTCCGCGCGCGGCGCAAGACCCCGTCGCCGAGCACCCAGCCAAGGCCGGTGCCGCGGCGCTCTGGGTGGACCGCGAGGCCGAAGAGGAAGCCATCGTCACCGGCGACCTGCAGGCTGACGCAGCCGACGATGCCGTCGGGCACGCGCATGACCAAGGTCTCGACGTCGCCGCCGGGGACGATCGCAGGGAGCTGGTAGCGCGCGAGCAGGGCGTCGATCGCCGGCACGTCCTCGGGCGCAGTGAACGTCACCGGGTCACCGAAGCCGAACAGGAGCTTGTCGGCGAGGCCCCCGAAGGCGCCGGACGTGAGCATCAGCACCGTGTCGCCGGGGACCGCCGCGTCGAGCACGGCGGCGGCGAGGCCCTCGATGTCGTCGAACGCGCGGGCCTTCACGCCGCGGGCCGCGATGCCGCGGGCGAGCGTCACGGTGTCGAGGCGATCGGCCTCGGGGATCTTCTCGGGCTGGAACACGGGACCGACGTAGACCGCCGTCGCCGCGTCGAAGCTCGCCGCGAACGCGTCACCGAATGCCCGCCGGCGTGACGAGGCGCTGCGGGGCTCGAAGCACACGTGCAGCGCGTGCTCGGGGAACTCCTTGCGGATCGCCGTGACCGTCAGCTGCACCGCCGTCGGGTGGTGCGCGAAGTCGGAGAGCACGCGCACGCCCTGGGCGGTGCCGACGAGCTCCTGGCGCCGCTTCACGCCGCGGAACGTCCGGACGCCGCGGCGGATCGACTCGAGGTCGTGGCCCTCGGCCCGCGCCATCGCGATCGCCGCGAGCACGTTGCCGAGGTTGTAGCGGCCGACGAGCTGCGTGGTGAACTCGCCGAGGCTCGTGCCCCGCTCGAACACCTCGAAGGCGGGGCGGCGGCCGGGGACACGCGGGCACTGCAGCGCGCAGACGTCGGCGCCGTCGGGGCTGCGGGCGTGTTCGGGCATCACGCGGTAGGTCGTGATGCGGCAGCGGGCGGTGGCCGCGATGCCCAGGGCCTCGGAGTCCTCGGCGTTGACGATGAGCTCGCCCTGCTCCGGGATCGTCGCGACGAAGGCACGGAAGGCCGCGCGGACCTCGTCGAGGTCCTTGAAAATGTCGGCGTGGTCGAACTCGACGCTGGTGAGGATGGCGCGCGTCGGCCGGTAGTGGAGGAACTTGCTGCCCTTGTCGAAGAAGGCGGTGTCGTACTCGTCGCCCTCGAGCACGATCGCGGGGCCGAGGCCGAGGTGCGCCCCGATCCCGAAGTTCAGGGGGACACCGCCGATGAGGAACGACGGATCGGCGCCGGCGCAGTGCAGCAGCCATGACACCAAGCTCGTGGTCGTCGTCTTGCCGTGCGTGCCGGCCACGACCAGGCTCGTGCGGCCCGGCAGCAGCAGCGTGGCGAGCATGCTCGGGAAGCTCTCGAGGCGCAGGCCCAACCGCGTGGCCTCGACGACCTCCGGATGATCCTTGCTGCAGACGTTGCCGACCACGACGCAGTCGGGGGCCCACTGCAGGTTCGCGGGGCCGTACCCGAGCATGACGGGGATCTCGGCGCGGGCGAGTTGCTCGGACATCGGCGGGTAGACGGCGGTATCGGAACCGCGCACCTCGTGGCCCGCCTCCTTGAGGAGACGTGCGAGGGCACCCATGCCTGTGCCGGCGATCGCGATGAAGTGGACCTTCAAGGCGGCGGGAGATATGGCCCAAGGGGGTGTCCGCGGTCAACCGCCGCGGCTCCGACACGCTGGGGCGCCGGGTCAACCCGGCCCATCCGCGCCGCCACGTGTGTCCGCGGTGACACTTGCCGTGCCCTGTGATCGCGCTGCGAACGCTGTTTCGCGTCCGATCTCCCCTGGTGGTCGGATGGCCGCTCGTGCTACGGGATGCATGGGCCATGCAGGGGACCGTATCGATGGACGATCGTCGGGGACATCCGCGGACCGCGGTGTCGTTTCCAGCTCGCGTCTTCCATGACGAGCGACTGTTGCTCTCTGGTCGCACGCTCGACGTGAGCCTGGGCGGCGCCCTGCTGCACGGCCGGGCGCGGCTCGACGTGGGGCAGACGGTCCGCGTCGAGGTGCCCCGGGGCGGGACGCGCAACCCGCTGGTGCTCCGTGCGGAGGTCGTGCGCCTCGAGGAGCCGAACCCGCAGCTGCGACGCCACGGCCTCGCGCTGCGATGGATCGAGCCCGACGTCGCCGTCGTCGCGGCGCTCGCCTCGCTGCTGCGCGATCGAATGGAGTAGGCGCGCTCAGTCGTCGCCGACCGCGGCGGCGCGGTGGGCCGCGCGCAGCCGCATGCGTGCGTGGGCCCACACCGACGCGAGCGCGGCGGGGGTGATGCCGGGGATCCGCGCCGCCTGCCCCGTGCTCGACGGCCGGACGGCCGCGAGCCGGGCGGCACACTCGTGCGAGAGGCCACCGATGGTGCGGTAGTCGAGGTCGGCGGGCAGCGGCAGATCGGCGTGGTCGCCGTGCAGTCGCGCGATCTCCAGGCGCATGCGCGCCTCGTAGCCCGAGTAAAGGAGGATCGCGTCCGCACGCGCGAGAAGTTCGGGGGTGATCGCCAGCTCGGCGGTGCGCCCCGCCGCGATCGCGGCCGCAGCCGCGTGACGTGCGTGCGCCCGATCGCGTCGGCGAGCGTCGACGAGGCCCGCCGCCCACGCGGCGTCGGCGAGGCGCACGTCGGCGTTGTCCTCGCGAAGCACGATGCGGTACTCGGCCCGCGACGTGAACATGCGATACGGCTCGTCGGATCCCTGCGTGACGAGATCGTCGACGAGCACGCCGACGTAGCCCTGATCGCGCCCGACGACGAGTGGGGCCCGGTCGAGGAGCTCGAGCGCCGCGTTGGCGCCGGCGACGAGGCCCTGCGCGCCGGCCTCCTCGTAGCCCGAGGTGCCGTTCACCTGACCGGCGAAGAAGAGGCCGCGCAGATCCTTGCTCGCGAGGCGGTGATCGAGGGCGCGGGCGTCGATGGCGTCGTACTCCACCGCGTAGCCATCCCGCAGGATCACTGCGCGCTCGAGGCCGCGGATCGTCGCGACCATCGCCCGCTGCACGTCGCTCGGCAGGCTCGTGGAGATGCCGTTGGGATACACGCTGTGCGTGTCGAGGCCCTCGGGCTCGAGGAACACCTGATGGCGCTCGCGATCGGCGAAGCGCACGATCTTGTCCTCGATCGACGGGCAATAGCGCGGGCCACGGCCGGTGATCTTGCCGCTGTACATCGGCGAGCGATCGAGGTTCGCGCGGATGCAGTCGTGCGTGGCCGGGTTGGTCCACGTCAGGTGACACGACACCTGCGGGAGCAGCGGGGGCGGTGGCTCGGGATCGTCGGCCCAGCAGAAGCGCGGCGGCGGATCCTCGCTGGGCTGGGGCTCGAGACCGGCGTAGTCGATGGTGCGGCCGTCGAGGCGCGGGGGCGTCCCGGTCTTCAGCCGGCGCAGCGCGAACCCCAGCGCGGCGAGTTGCGCCGAGAGCCCGACCGCGGGCGCCTCGCCGACGCGGCCGCCCGGCGTGGTCGTCGGACCCGTGTGCAGGACACCGCCGAGGAAGGTCCCCGTGGTCACGACAACCGCGTCGGCGTCGATCCGCGTCCCGTCGGCGAGCACCACCCCGACGACGCGGCCGCCCGTGACGGCGAGGGCGACGACGAGGCCCTGGGTGACCTCGATGCCGCGCGCGCCCAGCAGCGCCGCGCGGGCGTACTCGCCGTAGCGGTGCTTGTCGACCTGCACGCGCGTCGCTCGGACCGCCGGACCCTTGCTGCGGTTGAGGATGCGGGCATGGATCCCGCACGCATCCGCGGCCCGGCCCATGAAGCCGCCGAGCGCGTCGATCTCCTTCACGAGGTGGCCCTTCGCGACGCCGCCGACGCTGGGGTTGCACGGGGTCTGGCCGATGGTCGCGGTGCTGCCGGAGACCACGCGTACGGCGGCGCCGACCCGCGCGGCGGCGAAGGCCGCCTCGAGTCCGGCATGGCCGGCGCCGACGACGAGCACGGTGGGCATGGCGGGGCCGAGAGCCTATCAGACGTGGGCGGCGTACGAGGCGGCGACGCCTGGTAGCCTCCCTCGCCATGGCCGGATTCGTCTCGCTCGTCGGCGCAGGACCCTGGGACCCGCAGCTGCTCACGCTCGCGGGTCAGGACCGCCTCGCGCGGGCCCAGTGCGTGATCGCGGACTACCTGGTGAACCCTGCCCTGCTGCTGCACTGCCCGCCCGACTGCGAGATCCACCAGCGCAGCACGGGCCCGAGCGGACGCATGGATCTCGAACAGGCCGCGACCAACGCGTTGATGCTCGAGCGCGCGCAGGCGGGCCTGCGGGTCGTGCGGCTCAAGGGCGGCGATCCGTGCATGTTCGGCCGCGGCGGCGAGGAGGCCCAGGCGTTGGTCGCGGCCGGCATCCCGTTCGAGTTCGTGCCCGGCGTGTCGGCGCCGATCGCCGCGCCGCAGTACGCGGGCATCGCCGTGACGCACCGCGATCACACCCCGGCGGTGACGTTCGTGTCGGGCTGGGAGGCCTACGACAAGGCCGGGCTCGGCGTGCAGTGGGAACACCTCGCGCGATCGGCCGGCACGATCGTGCTGCTGATGGGCGTCCGCAACGCCCGCGAGAACGCGGCGCGACTGGTCGCGGCGGGCCGCGCCGCGACCACGCCCACCGCGGCGATCCGCTGGGGCACGCGGGGGATCCAGCGCACCGTGGTGGCGACGCTCGGGACCATCGCCGACGCGATCGAGCGCGAGGGCCTGCGCGCGCCGGCGGTGTTGGTGGTCGGCGAGGTCGTGGGGCTGCGCGACGAGCTGGCGTGGTTCGAGAAGAAGCCGCTGTTCGGCCGGCGCGTCGTCGTCACGCGCGCGGTGGAGTCCGCGGCGTCGTGGACCACCGCGCTCTCCCAGGCCGGGGCCGACGTCGCGGTCGTGCCGTGCCTGGCGATCGCGCCGCCCGACGATCCCGCCGCGTTCGATCGCCACGTGCGATCGGTCGAGGCCTTCAACGGCGTGATCATCTCGAGCCCCGCCGCGGCGACGGCGTTCTGCGACGCGCTCGCCCGGGCCGAGCTCGACGGACGCGCCCTCGCGGGGCGACAGCTCGCGGCGATCGGCAGCGGTACGGCGCAGGCCCTCGGGCTCCGCGGGCTGCGGCCGGATCTCGTGCCACGCCGCGCGACCTCCGAGGGGCTGGTCGAGGCGATGCGCGAGCGCGACTGGTTGGATCGGGCGTGGCTGCACGTGCGTGCCGATGGGGGCCGTGACGTGCTGCAAGCGGCGATCGCCGAGGCGGGCGGGCGCTACGTCGTGGCCGCCAGCCACCGCGCCGTGCGTCCGCCGGTGCATCGCGTGGTCCTCGACGGGCTCCGACCGATCGCGGACGGCGGCGAGGGCTTCGATGCGGTCTGCGTCGCGAGCACCAAGACCGGGCGGCACCTGCTCGAGACGCTCGCCGAGGCGTGGGGCGAGGCCGCGGCGCGCGAGCGGCTGGCGGCCGCGAAGATCGTCGTGATCGGGGAGGTGACCGCGGCGGGGCTTCGCGAGCTCGGCCTGCGCGTCGATGCGATCGCGGCCGAGCCCAGCGACGCGGCGATGCTCGCCGCGGTCATCGAGGCGCTGGGTTGACCCTGCGCGTCAGAGCATCTTCTTGAGGTCAGCCATGCCGTTGGGCGTGAGCTTGTAGTCCTTCAAGTTCTCGTGGCAGCTGTTGCACTTGATCTCCTTGCCCGCGGCCTTCGCCTTGTCGGTCAGGGCCTTCATCATCTTCTTGGCTTCGTCCTGGCCACCCTTGTCGCAGGCGGCCTTCACCTGGGCGATCTCGTAGTTGGCCTTCAGGCACGGCTTGGGGCCATCGGCGCTCGCGGAGGAGACCACGAGACCGGCGGTGAACACGGAGGAGAGGACGAGGGCGAGACGGAGGCGAGAGATCATGGGATGGACTCCTGGGATCGGGAGACGACGGTGCATCGTAGCCGACGATGGGGGTTCGCCGAAACGAGGATTGCGTTACGCGGGATCACCAGAATTGCGAGACGCCCCGCGTTCGAAGCCGAACGGGGGCGTCTCTGACGATTCGACCTAGGTCGATCGCGCGCGGTTCACGGAGCGACTACGGCTCGACGAGGAGCACGTCGGCGACGGTCCACGGCAGCGGGTGCGCGCTCGTGTCGACGACGCGATAGCGGAGGTCGTCCGCGTTGCCGGCACCGACCGAGGCGCCGTTGCCCGCCACGACGAGCCACTGACGCTCGCCGCCGACGATCGTCACGTCGGCTGCGCCGAGGGCGGGGAAAGGCTGGAGGTTCTCGGTCGTCAACCCGAGGTAGTAGGTCCCAGCGTCCAGCGGAAGTTCGCCAACCACCGCACCGTTCGCCCGATTGCTGATGAGCGACGCCGGGATCCCGCCGTTCTCGTCGACGAGACCGACGTCCACCGCACCGAGCTCCGCGGCATGGACGGCATAGATCGCCGCCTGCGGCGCGAGGTCGAGCGAGAACTCCTCGGTCGCGAGGATGAGCTGCGGCTCGCCCGCGGCGGTCGCCCCGACCGTCGCGAGGTACTGCTCGCCCGCCGCGAGGGCACCGGTCGCGATGGGGCCGACGAGGTCGGTGCCGGCGCAGTCATCCGCGTTCGCCTGCAGCGTGATGTCGTAGTCGCCGGGCGCGACCTGGAACGAGCCGAGCGACGTCGTGGGATCGGCCCACGTGAGGCCGTCGACGAGCACGGTGCCGTCGAAGCACACGTCGACCTCGGCGGCGGCCGCGTCCGAGAAGGCGTGCAGCGCGTAGACGCGCGGGTCCTGCGGGATGATCGGCAGCGCGGCGTCGGTGAGCACCGGGAGCAGGCCGAAGCCGGTCGCCTCGCGGGGCAGGGAGACGACGAGGCCGGTCGCCGCGACGAGGATCGTCGCGCCGTCGGGCAGGCCGGGGATCGAGAACTGGGTGATGCGCTCGCCCGCGGCCCAGACGCCGACGCTGAGCGGCGCGTCCGCCGGAAGCTCCACGCCGGCCGCGTCGGTCGCGGTGAAGCGCGCGAGACCCTCGATCTCGGGCATGCCGTCATTGCCGACATCGACGTCGACATCCGGGGCATCGGCGCCCGCGTGCAGGATGCGGACGCGCGCGGTGCCGGCGGCCGGCGCCTCGAATGCGTCGGTCAGCGCGAGGATGCGGAACGCCGAGGCCTCGTCCTTTGCACCGACGACGCCCGCAGCGACCGCCGTCGACAGGGTGTCGGCGGCCACGGTCACGGTGTCGGAGCTGTACAGCGGCGCGTCCTCGGGGGCGGCACCGGCAGGACGGATCTCGAAGACATAGTCACCGGCCGGAACCTCGACGTACGCCGTGGCCGCACCGTAGGCGAGGTCGGCGACGAGGGGCTCGGTCGAGCCCATCGCGTAGACATCGACGTTGCCGGCACCGGGCGAGGCGTGGACGACTCGCACCTGCGCGACGCCACCGGCGGTGTCGGTCGTGGTGTCCGTGGTGCCGACGGTCGTGTCGGGATCCGTCGCCGTGGTGTCGACCGTCGTGTCCGGGGTCGTCGCGCTCACCGTGTTCGACGTCGGGTTACCGCTGGTGTCGGTCGTGTCGCCGGTGCCAGTGTCGGCGCCGGTCTCGGCGTCATCGCCCGCAGGGCATCCGGTCGTACAAGCCAGCGCCAAGCCAAGGGTCGAGAAGGAACGAAGAATAGTTCGTTGCATGGGGGCGGAGACTAGCGCACCCGACCGGGGACGCGCCACCACTCGAGGGCTGCGCGTGCACGATCGCAAGGACGACGGGATCCGCAACTGAACGCCGTTCGAGCGCTCATCTCATGCACGCACGGTGTGGCACACGACACGGATGTCACCCTCGGCGCTGGAGTGCGGCGAAGAAATCGACCGAACGATCGACGCTCGAGCGACGCCACGATCGTGCGCCGATCGAGGCGGCCGCGCATGTGCGGAACGTGTCAACAAGTTTGAAGCCAGTTGGTTCGGAGTTCAGTGGATGACTGGCGTGGGTTGAGGATGGGCGTTCGGTTCGTTGGTGGGCTTGTTGATCCAGACCTCCTTCGGCGGACGCCGC
>JBIJCC010000236.1:0-2927 GCA_044344875.1 Nannocystaceae bacterium | reverse complement strand
CTGGCTCGACCGATCGTCCGGGCCTCCGGCGCTCACTTCTCCCTTTGATCATGATCATGATCGCGGGTCGATCCCTGGCCCAGTGTGGTTGCGCACGCCCGAGATCAGGCGGCCTGAACGGTTACGCCGGGACTGCTATTCTCCAGACTCCGCCATGGAGTGGCTCAGCGGTAGAGCGCCCGGCTATGGACCGGGAAGGCGCAGGTTCGACTCCTGCCTCCATGCCCACCTCGATGACCCGAACTGACCCTGGAGTCGATCAACGGTAGATCAGCCGGCTGTCACCGGCAGGGTGCGGGTTCGACTCCCGCCTCCAGGCCCAACTCTCCCCGCACCCGCCATGCCCATCGACCCGAAGCACGCTGCGTCTCCCGGCTATGCGCTCGGCCGCTTGCAGCGGGCCGTCGAGACCGCGGCCAACCACCCCGACGCCGAGACGCGCCGCGGCGCCACCGCGAAGATCGTGCAGTGGCAGTCCGTGCTGCAAGGGATGAGCGACGGCACGCTGACCGTGGGCAGCCGCACCCCGGTGGCCGACTCGCGCGCGTGGGTCACCCTCGAGGTCGCGCACGGGGGCTTCGCCACGGGTCGCTACCTCGCCGAGGGGCCGCTCCTCGACCACGAGCGCGCGCGGCTGCGAGACCTTCCCGACGACGTCCGCGGCAGCACCGATCGCGAGCGGCTCAACCACTGGTACCTGAGCGACGCCGGGCAGGCCGAGCTGCTCGATGCGCTCCGCGAGGGTCGCCTCCACGTGTCGGTGCCCGAGGAGGGGGCGCTGCCGGTGGTGGCGTGGCTGCTCGAGCACGGGGACACCGTCGCGGCGCTGGAGCTGGTGACGGAGCTGCAGCCGCTGATGCATCGGCTGCGTTTTTATCCGGCGCTCCACAGCGTGCCGCGACCGGCGGGCGCGATGGTTCGGCTGCGGACGGTCGGGGAGGTGCAGACGTCGCTGGCCGCCGTCCGTCCGCAACGGCGCGTACAAGCGATGAACGAATCGCTCGGCGTATGGGCTCCGCTCTACGACCGCCTGGTCGCGCTGTGGCTGCGCACCGTCGAGGGTGAGGCGCCGCGGCTGGTCCGCGACGAGCACGGCGAGCTCGTGCGCGGACCCAACGAGGAGCCGCGGATCGAAGGCGGGTGGCCGTGTCGCAGCTGGCCGAGCGACTGGGCAACGCTCCGCCAGGCTTGGCTCGAGGACTACAACAGCGCCGCGGCTTCCCATTCGCGCTGCGACCAGCACACCAACCCGAAGCGGGGCTTCGCGCGCCTGCGCGAGCTGCTGGTGCGCTGCCCCGAGGATTCTCGAGATCTCGGGGGCCGCGACGTGGCCCGCCTGCGAGCCACGCTGGCCGGCACCATCACGCGCCACGGCGTACCCGGCTCGGTGCAGCGGCAGACGCTGCGCGCCGAGCAATCCGCAGTCGTGGCCCGACCGTCGTTCGTGGAGCTGGCGGCGCTCGTGGTCGATCGCCTCGCGTCCGAGCCGACCGACGGCGGACTCCTGGCGCTCGAGCCCATGCTCGCTCCCGCGGCCGAGGGCGAGCGCGCCCACGTGCCCGCCGGCACCCCCATGCCGTCGCACTTCGGCGTGAAGGTCCGCCGCGCGCTCGAGGCCCCCATCGACGAGCTGGTGGAGCTGGGGGTGATCCGCTCGGCCGAGGTGCTCGCGATCGTGCTGCCGCAGATCACCGCCCAGGTCGCCGCCGCGGGCATCGAGGCGCCCGACCTGCGCGAGCTGTTCGGGCAGATGTACGCCGCGTTCCGCCGCCGTCGCTCGCTGCTCCTGCTGCACCTCGAACACCAGGTGCGCATCGACGAGCTACCGTGGGTGGCCGCCCTGGCAGCGCAGCGCCAGGCCACCCCGAGCGCGCAGACCCAGGCTCGCCAGACGCTCGAGCAGGTCACCCTGCTCGCGCTGTCGAGCTTTCCGCAGACGATCCTGCCCAACCCGCTGGTGCGCGAGATGGGAGCGCTGGCGCGGCAGGCGAACCTCGAGCTCCCGCTGGTCGAGGAGATCGCGGCCGACATCTTCATGGGCACGTTCACCGCGAAGTGGGCCCTCGCCGCGTTCGTGGCCGCGACCGCGTTGGAGGGCACGCTCTACGCCCGCTACTACGATCTTCCGTCCCCGGCCCAGACGGCGCGCTGGAAGACGTTCGCGCGGACCGAGTCGCGCTGGGGTCGGGATACGGCCAGGGGCTTCGCCGAGGCCTGCCGCGAGCGCGCCCAGGAGACCGTCACGGACGAGAGCAAGAGCCGCGGCGTGGCCATGAACGGCGCGGTCCTCGAGCAGAGCCAGATCCTCACCACCCACGATCTCGCGGTGCTCGTCGAAGGTCTCGGGCTGCAGGACGCCCTGCGTAGCCTCGCGCCGAGGTTGGCGACGCGGTGCTTCGAGTGGATCGTGCGACGCCAGCAACGGCATGCACCGCGCTTCAAAGCGCGGCTGCAGATGGTCAAGAACACCGCCTATGCGTGGCGACAGGCGCTGTATTTCTTGTCGCTGTGCGACCAGGAGACGCAGTGGCGGGTGACCGCGGCGCTGGAGGAGTTGGTGGGTCGGCAGCCGGAGGCGTGGGCGCGGGGGTTCGGGGGGATTGCGAGAGGGCTGCGGATGACGCTGGCGGGTGGTGGGTTTGGTGCGGATGGGCGCGGGCGGGAGGATGTTGGGGCGCGGCGGTTTCTCGGGTGGTCGGTCGGGCCGCACTGGTTGATCGGGTGACGGTGGTGGGGTTGGTCGATCTCCGGTCGGCGGATGCGCCGTTCGGGGCGCTCGGCGACGGTTGAACGGCGACCGGGGGGCGTGTCAGAAACTTTGTGTAGGCGGCCCGGTTGGTTGAAGACGGTTTCCAAGACGAAAGGGAACCGAGACGATGATCATCCAAGACGACACCATCGACCAGCTGCTCGCCGGGCGGGATCCC
>JBIJCC010000108.1:0-35133 GCA_044344875.1 Nannocystaceae bacterium | reverse complement strand
GTCTTGGTTGAGGATGGCTTGGGCAAGGTGAGGCGATCGTTCTCCGCCACTCGGCACTGAGATATCGAGAACTGACTGTCTCACACTACGTTGGCACAGAGGGCGTCGCCGAGGGACTCCGATCCTCCGCAATCTCGTCACGGGATCGCGGCCGCGGTAGGTTGGTCCGCGGGCGGATAGGAGGCTCAAAGCCCTCCGGGTTGCCGTACTAGGGGTTCTCGGCGTTCGCGCCCGGGGCAACGGAGGCGAGGCCGAGCCCCCGGGGGCTTGCGCCCGCCGGATGGTGATCGCGGATACGCGGACAGCAGCGTCTGATCCCCCGCCCCGACGCGGTCGGTGATCTCGAGACGCACGCCCCCCTCGCGGCACCCCTCCCGGTGGGTCCGCGCGCTCTACTCGACGTCTGGCCGGAGATCGGCGTCACGGATTCCAGGCTCGTGGTGTCGGCGCTCGTGCGCGTGCATGTGCAACGTCGAAGACGGGTGAGCGGGGCGATGGTCCGCGGCGGACCGGGTCACCTGGACGAGCGCTCGAACTGGCCGCCCGCCGACGGGGGGCGGCACCACCGCGGCGGATCCAGTGCCCCACAGATCGTGTATTCCGCATCGCCGATCCCCACCAACGAGAGGCCGAAGAAGCCGAGGATTGCGGTGATCAGCGCGGCGACGGCGAGCGGCTTCGAGGGTCTCCAGATCGAGCTCGCCACCAAACCGCAGGTCGCTGCCTGGGCGAACAACCCGAGCTTCGAGAGCGGCCCGAGCTGGTTCCACAGCTCGATCGCGGTTCGCAGGTCGGCGACATCCACGTCCTGTGCAACGCCGTAGGGCATGCGCGCTTTCACAGCGCGCGGGTGGGGTCTCGGGCGGCGCACAGCTGCGCGCCGCCGCGCGATCGCGGACGTCGATGGGCCACGGCACCCAGCCGGATCAGCCCTCTAGGGCTCGTTGAACAGCGGGGTGCCGTCGTGGTGCCACGCGCGTTCGATGCATGGGCGCGCCAGTACGCGGTCAGCCTCTCGAGACGCGATATCCCCCGATATCCCCGAGGTTTGGCAAGTCGCGTCGCGACCTGCTGCGAATTGAATCAGGGTGCGCTCGTCAGGCCGGCCTTGATGTCAGAGGTCGCGTAGCTCGCGAGCGTGCTATCGAGCTCTCGCTCCTTCGATTCCCACGTCGACTTCAGCTCGTCTGGCAGCGTGGAGTCGAACGGATACGCCCCGACCAGGTTCTGCGTGGCGAGCTCGTAGACGACGACGTCCCCCTGGATCCGCCCGGGGTTGAACGTTTCCTTCGAGGCCATGCTGGCCATGTCGACAGTGCGTAACCGGATCATGGCCACGTAGCGAACCTGCTCGAGCCAGGTGAGCTTGGCCTCGACCTCGGGCGTCTCGGGGAGCGACTGCCTGTCCCACGCCTCGCCCGTGGTCAGAAAACACGGGGGGTGGAGCAGCCAGTCCTGGCCGCGCTCGACCTCGATACATAGCGGTCCGCTGGCGGGTGTGATCGGGTCCAGTACCGAGGCTCCGCGTCGCAGAGCTTGTCGACGTACTCGACGAAGGTGATGCCCGTGTTGAAGGCCGGGTTCGGCGTGACAGAGGTGCCGAGGCCGAGCCCCCGCGGGGCTTGCGCCCGCCGGATGGTGATCGCGGATACGCGGACAGGCAGCGTCTGATCCCCCGCCCCGACGCGGTCGGTGATCTCGAGACGCACGCCCCCCTCGCGGCACCCCTCCCGGTGGGTCCGCGCGCTGTACTCGACGTCTGGCCAGGTGCCGTCGAACCGCGGCGCCGACTCGACCCACTCCGGTGGCCCGCGTGCCGGCCAGGGCCCGGGTGCGTCGCTCGGAAAGCCGACGTGCTCGAGCATCTTCGTGGCCACGCGCCGCTCGGTGATCTCCGCGATCGGCTTCATCCGACCGCCGCACTCGTCGCGGAGCAAGACGTCGATCGCGAAAACTCGGTGCATCAACTCGCGCCATCCAAGCCCGCGCGGACGCTTGCGCTCGGGTGCGCAGCTCTGCGCCGCGAATGAGCCGACGGTCGCGCGTCTCACCGCAGCCATCGCTGCGACCTCGGTCTTGCTCGGCGGCGGGCCAGCACCCCGAGCTCGTGCTCGAGTTGCTGCATGCGGCGCTCGGGACCACGATCGACGGCGAGGTCGAGGTCGCCGCGAGCCCGGAGAACCTCACCGAGGTCCAGCCGACGGAGCGGCGCGCGGACCTCGTGTTGATCGTACGCGCGCCCGACTCCGGCCTCGCAGTCCATGCCGCCGTGGTCGAGGTGCAGCTGCACCGCGACCCTCGCAAGCGCTGGACGTGCCCGCTCTATCAGGCGGTCCTTCGGTCACGGCTACGGTGCCCGGTGGAGATCGTCGTCGTTTCGCTCGACGAGGAGACGGCGCGGTGGTGCGCCGAGCCGATCGCACTCGACGGACGCGGCTCTTGGGTCTATCCGGTGGTGATCGGGCCGTCGCGCGTACCGGTCGTCACCGAGGTCGAACGCGCGCGGCGTCACCCCGAGGTCGCGCTCCTCAGGGTCCTCGCCCATCGCCACGACGCCATCGCGTTCGCGGCGGCGCGCGCGTTGCTCTTCGCCCTCGACGACGTCGACGAGGCCCGCGCTCGCTGGTACGCTGACATCGTCCTTGGATTCGTCGACGAAGCGGTACGCCGCGCCCTGGAGGCCGAGACGAACCCCGAGAAGTACGAGTTCCGCAGCGAGTTCATGCGTCGCATCCTGGCCGAGGGCGAGGCACGCGGTGAGGCACGCGGCGAGGCACGCGGTGAGGCACGCGGCGAAGCTCGCGGTGAGGCACGCGGCGAGCTGACCGCCCTCGCCAATGCCGTCCTCAAGGTGCTCGAGGCCCGCGGCCTCGGGTACGACGACCAGCTCCGCGACGCCGTGCTCGCCTGCACCGATCGCGCGCAGCTCGAGGATTGGCTCGTGCGCGCCGTCCACGTCCGCGATGCCGACGAGCTCCTCGCGCCGTCGTAGACGATCGAAGTCGGCCCCCTCGACGGCGTCGAACGGAAAGCTGCCCAGCGGCCGCAGCACGAGCGTCGTTCGCGGTGACACCAAGGGGTTCGGCGCGCCGGCGAGGTGATCCGCCACCGTGCGATCCAACTCGCCGTGGCGTCGCATGATCGCCGGCGCGCTCGCTGGGCGGGCCGTGCTCGCGGGCGTCGGCCAGCCACGCGGCGTGCTTCGGCGCGAGGTCGTCGAGCGCCCCGAGGGCCGTCTGCCACGACGGCGCCGCGTCCGGCGCGTCGATGCGCTCGAGCACGAGAGGTTGGTCGCGCTGCTGCGCGAGACGCGAGCGACGCGATGCTGGGCTCAGGGGTGGACTTCGAAGCAGTAGAGCCGGGCCAGGACGTCGCACGCGATTGCACCGTCGCTGCTCGTCCACTCGTCGAGCACGTCCGGCAGGCCGTAGGCGGCGCCGTACGGGCCGGGGCCCTCGTAGTTCCACTCCATCTCGTCGCCGCCCCCGACGCAGTTGGGGGACACGGCTCGCGTACCGTCGATATCTGTACCCGTTCGCACGATCCGCGTCTCGTCGTCGGGCAACTCGGCGCCGTACTCGTCGATCGTCAGCGGGACCAGGGCCTCGTCGCGCAGGTCGCTCGGATCATTGAAGACACGCGTGCCATTGATGAGATCCCACGGGCCCACGCCGACGCGGTCGATCGCGTCGACCTCGGACGTCGACAACCACACGATGAACGTGCCTTCCAACCCAGCCGCCGCCGCCGCCTCCTGGCACCTCGCGTCAGCACCGTCGATCCCGTGGAAGTCGGCGGTGAACATCTCGCTGGTCGTGAACACGCGCAGCGCAGCACTCTCGCCCCCGGAGCTACTGGCATCGCCGGCATCGTCGGTCGTTTCGTCGGAGGTCGGCGTGTCGGGCGAGAGCGTCGTCGATGCTCCGGTGCTCGTGGTCGATGCGTCGGTCCCCGTGGGATCGACGACGCACTCGCCGTCGACCTCGACCGTACCCTGACCGCAGTCGAGATCGGGCGATGTTCCGCAACCAGAGGCGAGGACGACGAGCGTTGCGACGAGGAGGCCGCGAGCGTTCAGGGGGCGAGTGGGCGACATGCGCGACATTCCTAGCAGACTTCCGCGTCGAACAGCCCGCGATTGGAGGCGGCGTCTCACTCGGTCGGGCACATCGCCTACGGCGAGATCAACTCGTCCTCCACTCGGACAACGGCGGCGCGATGAAGGGCAACACGGCGTGGACATCGATCCAGGCCGTCGGCGAGGAACTCTGGGTCGCGGGAGACGGCCGCGTCGGCCACGCCAGCGACGGTTCGACCTTCACGATCCTCTCCATCGCGCCGGGCGCAGTGCTCAACGACGTCGGCGGCCCAACACCCGAGGATCTGTGGGCGGTGGGCGCCGCCGGCACGATCTTGCGTTGCCTCGGCCCCGCGTGCGGCGATCCGTCTTCGGCACCTTGATGCGCGGCCGGTGCGACGGGGTCGCTCCAGGCGCCCAGTCGTCGCGCGAGTGGACAGTCCTTCGGCGCGCGGGCGAGCCCGCATCCCGGCAGGTCGCCCTCGATCGTCGTCACGACGAGCTGAACGTTGCGCAGGTGCACGACCGAACCGGTCTCCACGACCGCGTGGATCACGGCGCGGAACTCGTATCGTCCCGAGCGCGGCGCGGCGATCCCGTCGGTCGAGGTCCATGGGAACCCGTCGACACCGCCATCGCGCAGCGCCCCCACGGCGTCGGAGGTCCCGGTGCGCGCCCGCCATTCGCCACCGTCGTACCGCACCTCGGACTCGATGTTCGCGGTCGTCGCCTCGCGATCGCCACCTCGGTGCTCGACCTCGATCTTCGCCGGTCCAGCCCACGTCGGGATGAGACCGAACCACAGGGAGCCTCCGCCGATGTGATCGATCGCGGTCTCGAGGGCGGGCGAGGTGCAACGCACCGCGTCGGTGACCGAACGATGCCGCCGGGTCGCGACCTCGACCCGTGGCCACTCGCCGCCGCTGTCGCACACGAAGGACGCGATCGGCGGACCCACGGACACGGTCTCCGACATGGCCGGCCTGACGGCCGCGGCGTGGTCGTCGAGCCCGACATCCGAGCCGTCGGTCGGTCCGGAGAGCCACAGGCCCAGCGGCACGCCGAGGCCGGCGGCGGCCGTCCAAGCCAACGCGACGACCAGGCTCGGCGCGGTGGCGCCCGGACGATCTTCCGCGGATTGTGGCGTCGCACCCGTGTCGGTCATTCGATCCCCCCGATTGGCCGTCGCGAAGTGGACGCGCCGGCCGCCCAAAGGTTCCCACGAAGCGGCATGGCGGATCGTGGATTCCGCGTGGGGCCGACGGATGAGGTCGCGGGGCCCCCCATGCCCGACGACCTCGCACCGCCCGGCGAACCGAAGAGCGCGTCGCAGCGCCGAGGCACTGGTCGCCCTCGAGCACAGCCTCGCGATCCGCCGCCGCATCTACCCCGCCGATCACCCAGAGATCGGCCTGGCGCTCGGCAACGTCGCCCTCGTGCTGCAGGACCTCCGGCGCTTCGACGAGGCGCTCGTCCACCAGGAGCAGGCGCTGGTGCTGGCGAGAAGAGAACTCGGCAAGGATCACACGCTGGTCGCGACCCACCTGCAGAACCTCGCCACCACCCTCGAGGATCTGCAGCGCGTCGACGAGGCCGAACAGCGCCTGCTCGAGGCCCGCGGCATCTGGGCCCGGCTCGGCGTCGCCGATCACCCCGATGCCGCGTCGGCCGAGCAGGGTCTCGCGCGGATCTTCCGGATCCAGGGCCGCCTCGACGAGGCGCTCGCGGCGATCGAGCGCGCGGTCGAGATTCGCTCGGTGCTCGGCGAGCATCCACTGCTCGGCTCCGACCTGCACTACCTGGGCGAGATCCTGCTCGCTCGCGGCGAGCCTGAGCGTGCCGTCGAACCGCTGCGGCGCTCGGTCGCGATCCCACCGGGGGCCAACGGCGACGAGCCCGAGCGCGCGCTCGCGGGGCGCCGCCTCGATCTGGCGCGCGCCCTCGCGGCGCGACCGGAGGGTCGCGCCGAGGCCCGGGCCCTCGCCGAACAGGCCCGGGTCGTGTTCGACCAGACCGGCCAGGACGATCGCCGCGGGCAGGCCGACGCGCTGCTCGAGTCGCTGGGTCGATGACGAGCTCGGTGCCGCAGCGATGCTCGAGGTGACCCCGATCGAGGCGGCGCGTTCGGCTGTGGGCGCCAGCGCCGGTTGAGCGCTCCTCGGCCCGCTGCGGACGTCCGCGGCCGTCTCACGAGCGAGCGGTTCGCCCAGACCACTGCGCGATGTCGGACCGGCTCGAGGCGCTCATGGAGCTCCGCTCCTTCGGCGGCCCAGATCGGGCACGTCGACCCCAAACGTGAGCCCGACACGGACACGCCGATCCGTCGGCGCGGTTGACCGCGTCGCGAGCATGCCTCACCATTGGCGTATGGCGATGCGTTGGGTTTCATGGACGTGTGGGTTGGCCGTCGGATGCGCGCCCGCGGTGCCCCAGACGGGCGGTACCGATGACGACAGCGGCAGCACTAGCGAGCCGACGACGACGATGGAGCCGTCGACGACCTCGCCGACGACCTCGTCGTCCACGGCCTCGACCGATCCGACCGATTCCACCGATCCCACGGTCGCCGACTCGTCGACCTCGACGACCGGCGACGACGCGACGAGCGGCCCCCACTTCCCCGACTTCGGCGGCATTCCCGACGCACCCAACCCGACGTGCAGCAGGCGCGATCCGACGGGTGCCGAGCTCGCGGGCTACATCTGGATCTCCAACGCCGCGCAGGGCACGGTCTCGAAGATCGAGACCGAAACCTTGGTCGAGGTCGGTCGCTACATCACGCGGCCCGATGGCGCCGGCAGTCCGTCGCGGACGTCGGTCAATCGCAACGGCGACGTCGCGGTCGCCAACCGCAGCGGCGGCCTCACGATGATCCGGGCGAACGTCGAGCAGTGCCTCGAACCCGCGAACACCTCGAGCGGTCCCGATGACGTCCTGCCGTGGCCCGATGGCTGCGTGGAATGGCACACACCGATGGTCTACGCGAGCCAGCGACCGGTCGCATGGACGGCCGGCACGTTCGACGATCAGGCGTGTCTGTACGTCGATCAGGACGTCTGGACGTCGGGCGCGAACGCGGCGATCGACGTGTTGCTGCTCGACGGCGACACCGGCGTGATCGAGGACATGGTCGCGGTGCCTGGCGTGGCCGCGAACTTCTACGGGATCTACGGCGGAGCGGTCGACTCGGGCGGCAACTTCTGGGGCAGCCAGCTCGGCACCGGCTCGCTCGTGCGGACCGATCTCGCGACGTTCGACGTCGAGTCGTGGCCGATGGAGCAAAACGGCTACGGCATGACGGTCGACGCGAACGATCGCATCTGGACCTGCAGCTCGCAGGCTGCCCGCTTCGACTATGCGACCGAGACCTGGGAGTCCGCGATGGTCAACGGCAATGGTGGGTGCGCACCCGGACCCGACGGCACGCTCTGGCTCGCCTCCAACCCGATCGTCCAGATCGACATCGAGACGCTCGCGGTCGTGAACACGATCAACATGCCCGATTACGTCCACGGCATCAGCGTCGACTTCTCCGGCCGTGTCTGGGGCGTCACAATCGGCACCAACGCCTACCGTGTCGATCCCGGCGACGGAACCACCGACCTCGTCTCGGGTCTGGTCGGCGCCTACACGTACAGCGACATGACGGGCATGGCGCTCGCGGTGTCGAGCGGCCAGCTCTGATCGCGCAGGCGGCTCGCGTGGGTCATGCGTCGGGCCGGCGCTCGATCACCGGCGGGCGACCGCCGTCGCGAGCTCCGGGCTATCGTGATCCGGTCGATGTCCGAGTCCCGCCCGCTCACCGAGGTCGAGTTCACCAAGCTGCAGGGCCGCCAGTTCCCGTCGCTGCAGCTCGCCGCCGATCAGTGGGGCGAGCACGGCTACTTCTACGATCCCGTCCGCCGACACTTCGCGTGGTACGAGATCGATCGCAAGGACCAGGTCGACGCCACGAGGGTGATCGGCAGCGCGCCCGAGCTGCTGCGGAGCTGCTCCGGCGAACGTCTCGTTCACGTCACCGCCTGGCTCGACGCGATGCCGACGGGCCCATGCTCGCGTTGCGCGGGGTACTTCGGCGAGTGGCGCGGTCACTCGCCGACCTTCCCCGACGGAGCGTTCGAGGTCATCGAGTCCGAGTCCTTGGAGGTCGGCACGCACGGCGCGGCGACCGTCATGGAGGGCGTCGCGCGCTGCCGCCAGTGCGGCCTGTTCGCGGCGTTCGGCTGCACGTACGGCCCAGGCTACTGGCTCACGCCGCAGCCCGCGAAGGGCTGAGTCGAGGGCTCACTCGGCGGCGGCGGCGTCGCCCGCCGCCATCGTCGGGCGCGCTGCGTCGGGCTGCCTTCGTCGCTGTCGAACGCTCCGCGGTCCTCCGCACCTCAGAATCGGCCTGCGATCGAGATCCCCGTCATCGATCCCCCGAGCATGGGTGCGATCGCGACCTGGGGCCCGCGGCGGCTCTCTCTCTGGCCGCGGAGGATCCCGTGTCCGAGGCCGGCGAGCGCCGCCCCGGAGAGGCCGAGCGCGGTCGCGGACCACCAGCCGACCTCGCGGACCGCGATGTAGCCGACCTCGGTGCGGGCCGAGCCCGCGGTGAGCAACCCGGTGGTGAGGCCCGCGATGCCGCCCACGAGCAGCGCGCCGCCGGTGATTGCGAGGTTGCGTCCCATCGCTCGAGTGCGTCCCAGACCGCGACCCGACCGTCCGAGCCAGCGACCGTGCATGTGCATGCTGCCGCCCAACATGCCCGCCGTCAGTACCAGCAGTGGTGAGCCAGTGATGTGGAACACCGGCCCGACGTAGCAGCTCTCGACGCAGCCCTGCTTCTCGTATCCACCGTTGCGATCGATCTCCCGCGCGGTTTTGGGGTCGCTCACGGACGCGGTCATCTTCATGCCGAACCATGCAACACCGAAGGCACCCGCGGCGATCCCCAAGCCAAGGCCCCGGCGACCCCGGCGTCGGGGCGGGGCCACCCCTTCCTCGGTCGTCGTCGGGCTGGTGAGGGTCGGCGCCGAGGGGGCCGCGGCCGGGGCGATCGGGGCGGGGGCGAGGGCGAGGGCGAGCAGGGGACCAAGCATTACCCTCGGGTAGTGCCCGGGGTCGGTGAGACGATCACGCGCTACACCAAGCCGTCGAGCGGCCCGGTGCAATCGAGCGCGCCGCCGTCCACCTGCGGCAGCGACTCCACCCCGAACTCCGTGACGTCGTCGAGGTCCATCGCCTGGCACAGCGACACCAGCAGGTGGTTGTGCGACGGGCCGACGGCGTCGGGGCCGACCGGCGCGGCGCCCATCGGCGGGGCGCGGTCCTCGGCATACGAGATGTAGCGACCCATGCGGAAGGCGTCGCCGCTGGCGAGGATCACCGGGAGGTCGGCGTAGGCGCGCGCGCCCTGGTGGCGGCCGCGCGCGAGCTCGCTGGTCCACACCACGAGCGTGTGATCGAGCAGGCTGCTGCCGTCGTCCTCCTGCACCGCGGCGAGCGAGGCGAGCAGCGCGGCGACGTGGCCGGCGTGGTTGATCGACGCGGTGGTCATCACGGCGTCGGCGAGCTCGCTGCCCATCGGGTTGTCCTCGGTCGTCGAGTGGGCGTAGTCGGCGTGGAGATCGGTCCCGGGGGCCCCGCCGCAATCGACCGCGGGCTGGTTGTCGAACGCGATGGTCGCGACGCGGGTGAGATCGCAGGCGAAGGCCGCCGCGATCACGTCGCCGTAGGCGGCATGGCGGGCGGCATAGTCCGACGGCGGACCTGGCCGCGTCGGCGCGGCGCACTGGGCCCCGTCGAGGCTCGCGAAGCGATCGGCGAGCGCGGCGAGGAGGTCGCGGTGCGCGGCGAGTCGATCCGCGCTCGCGCCGGTGTGATGGGCCATCGCCGCGGCGTGCTCGTCGGAGGCGAACCGGGCGATGCGCTCGCGCCACTTGGGCAGGCCGGTGCCCTTCGCCGAGAGATCGGCGAACAACAGGTCGAACAGATCCGCGGGCTCGTAGAGGTACGGCAGCGCCGAGCTCGGACCGCTCCAGTTGTACGCGCCCAGGGCGAGGCCACCGGCCCCGCCGAAGCCGACCTCGACGGAGGCGAACGGCGGCGCGTCGGGCCGGGTCATCAGCTCGGCGGCGATTCGCTGGTCGACGGACGCGATGCTCGCCGCACCGTCGAGCTCGTGCACGGCGCTGGGCGCCCCGGTCAGCAGGTGCACGTGGGCGGGCACATGGGGATTGCGGGCGATCCAGTAGTCCGCGATCGCGCTGTTGAGCGCGAGTCCGTCGAGCACGAGCAGGCGATCGGTCCACGGCGCCAGCGGCTGGAGGATCGGCGACAGCGTGGACGCCGACAGCTCGAGCTCGTAGGCGTCGGTCGTCGCGAGCCCCGGTGGCACCAGGTGCAGCGCGGGGTGGACGAAGCCGTGCATCTGCACGCAGACGATGATCCGCTTCGGGGGGGACGCAGCGCGGGCCCGCGGGTGCGCCACGCCGAGCGCGAGCGCCGACGCACCGCCCGCGCGGAGCCACGATCGGCGGGTGAGCGAACGGATCATCGGATCATCACCTCGCTCGCCGCGATCTCGACGAGCAGCTCGGCGAGATCGCCGTCGCCGGCGAGGAAGCTCGTGGCGAGCGCGTCGCGGACACAGGCCTCGCCGGTCCGCGGCGCATGACCGATCGCGGCCCGCAGCTGTTGGGTCACGGCGCAGGCCCAGACGACGTCGTGCTCCGCGAGGGTCGTCGCGAGCTCCACCGCCCCGTCGACCTCGATGCCGAGCACGCTGCCGTGGGCGTCGATCGGCAGGCCGCCGTCCTGCGTGCGGTAGGCCCCGATCGCGTCGAAGTGCTCGAGGGTGAAGCCGATCGGATCGAACTGCCGGTGGCAGCCCGCGCACGCCGGATCCGCGGTGTGCTGCTCGAAGCGCTGGCGGTTGGTGCCGTCGGCGTCGATCTCGGGGATCGCCGGCACCGAGGGCGGCGGCGGGGCGATCGCCGTGCAGGCGAGGCGGTCGAGCACCGCGAGGCCGCGGAGGATCGGCGACGGCGCGTCGCCGCGGGCGGTCGCCGCGAGGAAGGCGGCGCGGCCGAGGACGCCGACGCGCTCGGGCGGCAGCGCGTCGGCCTCGGATCCGTAGAGCGCTGCGAGCTCGGGCCCCGCGTCGACCCAGCGCGAGGTCAGGACGTCCGCGAGCGTGCCGCCCTGGGTGAGCGCGGTCGTCGAGATGAAGGCGTCGAACTCGGCGAACATCTCGTCGCGCAGGGTCGCCGTGAACCGGGGATCGATCGGCGCCGCGGAGGCCAGCGCGTCGATGTCGAGGAGCTCGCGCCAGGTCCGGACGACGCGCGAGGCGGCCCGGGGATCGTCGAGCATGCGTCGGGCGTGCTCGCGTCGCGCCTCGGGATCCTGCAGCTCACCCCGCTTCGCCGCGTCGAGCAGCGCGTCGTCGGGGATCGAGCCCCACAGCAGGAACGACAGGCGTGAGGCGATCGCCCAATCGTCGGGGCCACCGTCGGGCGCTGCCTCCTCGACGTGGAAGCCGAAGCGCGGCGACAGCAGCATCGCCTGCACCGTCCCCGCGATCGCGACGTCGATCCCGTCGACCGCGGCGATCTCGTCGAACAGGCCGTGCAAGCGCGCTCGTACGTCGTCGTCGAGCGGCCGACGGTGGGCCCGGCGGCCGAGCTCGCCGAGCCACGCGTCGATGCACGACCCGTCGGTCGGGTCGCAGCCGACGAACGCCTGGGCCCCGTCGGCGTCGAGCCGCGCGAGCACGGCCTCGGCGGCGAGGACGGTCGCGTCGAACTGCCCGTCGACGAGCACCGGCGAGCTGGCGAGCGCGGCGTCGTCGGTGGCGAAGATCGGCGTCGTCGACGACGCGGGCAGCCGCGCCTCGTCGATCGTGACGCCCAGCAGATCGTCGAGGGCGCGGGCGTACTCGAAGGCCGAGAGGCGCCGCACTGGATCGCGGGGCTCGACGGCGCACGCAGGCGCTGCAGGGTCGTCGTCGGTGTCGGCCGCGGAGGCGGTCGTCGTCGACGCGTCGCCGGAGGTCGCTCCGTCGTGACCAGCCGTCGCCGCGCCGCCGCGACACCCGACGCAGGCCAGCGCGAGGGGCAGCACGAGGCGATGCGCGGGGGAGATCATCGGCGCGACCCCCATCATGCGCCGCGACGGTGCGCCGCCGCTACCCGGCGGGCGTGCGGCCCGTCGCGACCCGGTAGCGCGCGTGCGCACGACGATACTCCGCCACCGCATCGATCGCCGCCGCGGCCGCATCCGCCGCGGCCTCCTCGCGGAGGTTGACGACCAACACGGTGCTGTCGCCGAGAGACAAGCGCTGGCGCTCCGCCTCGGCGAGCCGCTCGGCGAGGCCGGCCTGGCGCGTCGCGATCTCGGCGCGTCGGTGGGCGGCGACGGTGTCGGCGTGGGCTGCCCGGATCTCGACGCCGACGCGCTCGAGCAGGAATTCCCGCTCGTGGCCGATGCGGCGCTCGACCGCGCGGGCCGCCGCGAGGTCGCCCCGGGCCGTGCGCAGCGGGATCGGGATCTCGAAGCCGACGCCGACCCCGAGCTCCGCGGGCCGCAGCGAGTCGGGGCCGTCGCCGAGATCCTTGGCCGCGTACGTCTGCACCCCGAGCGCGGGCAGCCGGCTGTTGCGGGCGAGTCGCACGTCGATCGCGGCGATGCGCAGGCGTGCGCCGGCGATCCGCACGTCGGGCCGGCGATCGCGGGCCGCTGCGACGTCGGCCTGCACGTCGTGATCGGCCGGCATGGCCGACACCACGAGGTGCGGGGCCGCGAATGCATCTGGGATCACGGGCTCGCCCTTCGCGTCGCGCAGGTACAGCGACAACGCCAGGCCGGTCACGGTCATGTCGCGCTCGGCACCGACGACGATCGCCTCGCGGGTCGCGATCACCCGCGCGTTGTCGAGGAGCTCGATGTCCGCGATGTTGCCCTCGGCGGCCTGCTTCCGCAGGCCGAGGTCGCGGTCCTGCGCCAGGCGGAGCTGGCGGGCGCGGACCTCGGCGCGACCGCGGGCGGCGACCCAGTCCCAGTACGCGATCGCGGCGTCGCGCGAGAGCTCGAGTGCCCTCTGCTCGCGCTCGAGCGTCGCGATGTCGACCTCGACGTCGGTGCGCTTGCGTTGGGCGCGGGGCGCATCGATCGCGGCGTCGCGGAGCACCGGCAGCTCGATGCCCGCACGGATCTCGCCGGCGTTGCTGGTGGCGATCTTGCCGTCGTAGACGGGGATGTCGCCGCGACCGAGGCGCCAGCCGGCGAACGCGACCATGCCCAGCGCGATCGTCCGCGCACGCACCTCGGTGTCGACGACGCCATAGCGGTAGTAGCCGAGCGGGGTGCCGGCGGCGCGCGCCCGCAGCCGCGGATCGAACGCGCCGCGGGCCGACAGGTGACGCCCCTCTGCGGCCTCCCTCGACGCACTCGCGGCGTCGAGCATGGGATGGTCCCGCAGCGTCGCCGCGAGCACGCCGTCGAGCTCGAGGACCGTGCGCGCGTCGTCGGCGACCGCTGCGGCCGCTGCGGTGGGCTCCCCTGCGGCGGGTGCGTCCGCGGCGGTGCCCGAGGCCGGGATCGGATCGGTCGGGGGCGACAGCGCGAGCCATGCGCCCACGACCAGCGCGGTGAACGACGTGGTCATCACTCCTCGTCCTTCTTGCCCTTGCTCGAGGCCGACTTCGGCTTCGCCTTGGCCTTCCCACCTGCGGTGCCGACTTCGGCCGGCCCGTCGCGCATCGCCGGCGGGAAGCCGTTCCACAGCCGCCACAGCTCGAAGCCCAGCCGCACCTGATCGAGCAGGATCCAGCCGTTGACCTGCACACCCTGGCGCAGGAATCGACCGTCGGGCCAGATCTCGTCCTCACCCTCGCCGCCGGTCGGCACGACCACCACGCGGAACTTGCCGTGGCCGTCGTCGGTGGCGTCGACGAACGCGACCTCGGCGGCGAACGTGCCGACGGCGACGCTCGGCCAGCCGACGAACTGGACCGCGGGCCAGCCCTCGAACTGCAGCCGCACGATGCGACCGGGGTCGACCAGCGGGACGTCGTTGCCGTCGATCCACAGCTCGACGGCGCGCGCGTCGGTCTCGGGCACGAGGATGACGATCGGATCGCCGGCGTTCACGAACTCGCCGCCCTGCTTGGCGAGCAGCCGCAGCACTGCGCCGGAGCGCGGCGCAGTGATCCGCATGGTGTGCTGCCGGGCGACCTCGACCTCGCGATCGGCCAGGTCCGCCTCGTACTTGTTCACGTCGCCCTTGACCGATTGCAGCGACGAGCGGGCCTTCTCGATGTCGGCGTTGGTGTCGGCCTCGATGCGGCGACGCTCGGCCCGCAGCGCTCGGATCTCGCCGTCGGCGGCGCGCAGGATCGCGCGGGCCCGCTCGAGATCGGCGTCCGCGGTCTCGGCGGCGAGCTCCGCGAGCTCGAGGTTCCGCGTCGAGGTCAGCCCCGCCTCGGCCAGCGAGCGCTGCCGGGCGAGGTTGAGATCGGCGGCCTTCTTGCCGGCGACCGCCGCGTCTCGGGCCTGCTCGGCGCCCGCGAGGCGATCGAGGCCCATGTCGATGCGGCTCGCCGCGGCCGAGAGCGCGGCGGACTGCGCCGCCTCGAGCGCCACGATCTGCTGGAGGATGACGTTGACACCGTCCTTCGCGGTGTCGAGCCGGGACTCCGTCGACGACCGCGCCCGCTCGAGCCGATCGATCAGCTCGGGATCGTTGTCCGAGATGACCGCGAGCAGCTGCCCCTCCTGCACGTGCTCGCCCTCGTCGACGTGCCACTCCACGACACGTCCCGCGATGGGGGCCTCGAGCGACTGCTGGCGCTCGAGCGGCGCGTACGCGATGACGCGGCCGTTGCCGGTGACGGACTGCTGCCACGGCGTGAACACGAGCGCCGCGATGAAGGCGGCGAAGAGCAGCCCGAGCAAGCGGCCGGTCAGGCGCAGCGCGCGTCCGGCGGGGTTCATCTCGAAACCGAGGTCCTGCCAGGGCGCGCGGGCCGAGTCCAGCACGTGCATGGGCGAGGTCGGGTGGGTCGGGTGACTCATCGGCTGCTCCGTAGTTCTCCGTCGACGATCTCGTAGGTTTCGCGGCAACGTCGCGCGACTTCGGGATCACGCGTGACGACGACTGCGGTCCAGGGCGCGTCGGGGCCGAGCACCTCGCCGAGCACGCCGTTGCGCTCGGCCTCGGACAGGCCGAGGTCGTCGAGGGCGCCGTCGAGGAGCAGAAGCCGGGGTCGCGCGATCAGGGCCCGAGCGAGGGCCATGCGGCGCTGCTGCGTCGATGACAGCGGCGCGCCGCTCGGTTGGAGCGGTGTCGCGAGGCCCTGCGCCAGGCGACGGATCCCCGGGGCCAAGCCCAGGCGCTCGACGACCCGCTCGACCTCCGGCAGCGGCGCGTCTTGCCGCAGCAGGCGGAGGTTGTCCAGCACTGGGCCGTCGATGAACTCGGCGCCGCGCACGAGGATGACCGACTCACGCAGCTCGCGGAGGTCCATGAGCCGGACGTCGGAGCCGTCGACCTCGAGGTTGCCGCCGGTGGGGGTACGAAGGGTCGCCAGCAAGTCGAGCAGTGTCGATTTTCCAGCGCCGCCGAGTCCCGTGACCGCGACCTTGCTCCCCGCGGGGACGTGGAGGGCGCATCGGCGGATCACGGCGGCGCCGCCGAAGCCGAACCCGAGATCGTGGCAGCGGACCTCGAATGCGCCGCCGGGGACCACCGGTTCGCCGCCGCAGCGCTCTGAGGGCAGGTCCACGAGCAGGCCAAGCTTGGTCGTGGCTTGGACGAGGTCGTAGACGGTCTCGAGCTGCTTGCCGAGGTCGAGGAACGCGGCCGCCAGGGACGCGACGACCAACTCTGCGGCGATGAGCTGGCCCAGCGTCAGCTGGTTGCGCAGGACCAGGACGCCGCCGAGTCCGAGCAGCGTCGTCGTGCCGACCACCGCAAGCGCGACACCGCCTCCGCTCTGGAGGATCAGCTTGCGAAAGTGTCGCCGGCGAGCGTCGAGATAGTGGCGGACGGTCTGGTCCGCTCGCCCCAGGGCAAGTGCGCGCCCGCTCCCCGACTTGAACGCCGAGGGGATGCGCGCGAGGTGTTCGAGCCAGCCGACGGCCTGGTACTTCGCCTTCGACTCGTCGAGCGCGCTGTCGACGGCGCCACGGCCCATCGCGAACACCACGATCGCCAGGAGGATCACGAGGACGATCGCGAACGCCAGCAGCATCGGGTGATAGAAGGCGAGCAGCGCGAGGCCGAGCAGGGTCTGCAGCACCAGGCCGACTCCGCTGATGAGGAGCTTGGCCGACGCCTTCTGGATGGTCGGCACCTCGAAGAACCGGTTCATGAGGTCGGGCACGTGGACCCGATCGAGCACCGAGTAGGGCATGCCCGCGAGGCGGCGCGCGACGTCCGCGACGGCGCGGCTGAAGATGCGCTGTTGCACGACCTCGACCACCCACGCCCGCATCAGCCGCAGCACGCCGGCGGCTCCGGAGGCCAACGCGAAGAGGAGCGTCAGCACCACCAGGGGTTGCAGCACCGTGCCGAACGCGACCGTGGTGACGAGCGCTTGCACCGCGATCGGGAGCATCAGCGACAGCACGCCGATCGCGAGCCCATAGACGATGGTCACCCATATGTCCTCGCGCTCGACTCGGATCAGGCGTCGCACCCGCGCCCACGGTCGGATCGTCCCGGTCTTGTCGTGGAGTTCCGCGAGCGCCTGCTCGACGGCCACGACGAGGGCCGGGACTGGGGCGCCCGGGGGGCGACCGAGCAGCTGAGCGAGTTTTTCCGCGCTCAGCCTCCTTCGCGTGTGCGTCCCGGCCTCGAACACCGTCACCTCGTAGCCACTGCGGAGCCGACGCGTGACCGTGACGAGCGCGCTGTTGCCGGGGGCGACGGCGATCCAGACCGCGTGGGTGTGTCCCGGAACGAGCTCGACCCAGCGCGCCTCGAGCCCAACGGCGCCGACGGCCCGGTCGAGCGCGGGGCAGCGCCCGTCCGTCCCGACCGGCAGCGGATGGACACCGAGCGCCGAGGCGACATCGAGGCCATCGAACGGCACGCTGAGTCGCGCGGCGGCGCAGGCAATCGCGGCCGCGGCATCGGTCGGCCGGATGGTTGCGATGCGGTTGGTGTCGGTCTCGGCGTTCATCGCAGGGTCCCCGCTTGACTGAGGTCGCGGTCGACGGCGCGCGCGACCCGGTCACCCACGTGTCCCGCGGCGTCGGGCTCGGCGCCGGGGTCCGGCGTCGTGACGACGAGGTGATGGCCGTCGTCGAACTCGACGCGCACGACCCAGTGCGGCGCGCCAGCACCGACGTCCACCCGCAGCTCCCGCCAGAGCACGATCTTGCGCACGCGGTGGGACAGCCGCGCCAGACCCAGGGTCAGGCGCTCGCGGACCACCGCGACCAGCGCAGGATCGAGCCCGGTCTTCCACCGGATCTCGAATCGCATGGTCGCTCCGTCTCGCAGGGAGTGTGGCCGGGAAAACGCTTCGTTCCAGTAGATAATGATGAGATTCCCGTTAGATTTTTGCTAACGATTTTCGCCGATGCAATGGCTGAACTACCACCACCTGTTCTATTTCTGGACGGTCGCGCGCGAGGGGAGCATCGCCGCCGCGTCGAAGTCGCTGCGCCTGGCGCAGCCGACCATCAGCACGCAGATCCGTGCGCTCGAGGAGTCCCTGGGGGCGCCGCTGTTCTTGCGCGCCAACCGGCGACTCACGCTCACGGACTCGGGGCGGGTGGTCTTCCGCTACGCAGACGAAATCTTCGGGCTCGGGCGCGAGCTGCTCGAGGCGGTGCGCCAGCGGCCGGTCGGTCGCGCGGTCGCGGTCAACGTCGGGCTCACCTTCGTGGTGCCCAAGCTGGTCGCGTACCGCCTGCTCGAGCCCGCGCTCGACGCGACGCCGCCGGTCACCGTGCACATCTTCGAGGATCGCCTGTCGCAGCTGCTGCCGCGCCTCGCCAACCACGAGCTCGACGTGGTGCTCTCCGACGCACCCATCGCGACCGAGAGCAACGTCCGCGCGTTCAACCACCCGCTCGGCACGAGCGGCACGACGTTCTTCGCGGTGGCGGCCCTGGCCAACAAGCTGCGCCGCGGCTTCCCGTCCAGCCTCGACGGCGCACCGATGCTGTGGCCGATGCCTGGCAGCCTGCTGCGCCGCGACCTCGAGCGCTGGATGTTGCGTCAGGGGGTCGCGCCGCACATCGTCGCGGAGTTCGACGACAGCGCCCTGGTCAAGGCGTTCGGGCAGGCGGGCCGCGGCGTGTTCGTCGGGCCCACCGCGATCGAGGCCGAGATCCGCCGGCAATACGATGTTGCCGTGATCGGTCGGACCGACGAGGTCGTCGAGCGCTTCTACGCGATCACGGTGCAGCGGCGCATCGCTCACCCCGCCGTGAGCGCGATCTGTACGGCGGCGCGCGACGAACTCTTCTCGAAGGCGTGAGTCCCGAGGGCGTGACTCTCGAAGGCATGAGCCCAACGCGCATCGCTTGCCCGGCCGCGCCCGGTACCCCACACTGCCTGGCATGTCCGCGCCCATGGCCACAGGTCCGCTCCGCAGCAAGGCGCTGGTGCTGTACGAGGGCACGCGCACGCCCCATCGATCGTGCGGCATCGCCCTGGCCGAGGCGTTCGGTCGGCCCAGCGCCGCCTACCAGAGCCTGCGTCGCGGCGGCATCACGGGCGAGGGGACGTGCGGGGCGATTGTCGCCGGGCAGCTGTTGCTCGGGGAGCTGCTCGGCGATCCCGATCCCACCGGCAAGGTGACGCCCGAGCTGCGCGCGGCGATGACTCGCTACCTCGCGCGCGCGCGGGCCGAGCTCGATCGCGGCGGCGTCGACAGCCTGGTGTGCAACGACATGACTGCCCCGTGGGGTGACTTCATGGGCCCGGCGCGACACGGCTTCTGCACCGCCGTCGTCGGCCAGGTCGCGCAGCTCGTCGACGAGACCCTCCGCGAGCACGGGATCGAGGTCGCGGCGAGTCCGATCACGTTGAACGACGGCGCGCTGTTCGATCCGAACCACTGAGGTCGTCGCCGGCCTCCGGGACGAGGGCGCCGTCGCGATCGGTCCGCCAGTGCATCACGCACGCCCGTCCGGTCAGCTGTCGCTGGGCAGACCACGCCGCCTTGCGCTCGCCGTCGACGTCCGCGCGTACAGCCCGGGTCGCGAGGGCCGCGACGCGGCGTAGGGCTGCGGCGCGGTTGCGTGCCTGGGTGCGGTGCTCGTCGCAGCGGATCGTCACGCCGGTCCGTGGATCGCGGAGCTGCACCGCGGTCGCGCGCCGGTTCACGTTCTGGCCCCCGGGGCCCCGCGCGCGGACGTACCGGACCTCGAGCGCGACGGGCTCGGCGGGCGGGGGCACCGTCGCCGTCGGCACGAGGGTGATCGCAGCGAACCAGCGCCGTCGCGTGCCGCGTCGGGCCGACGCCTCGATCGTCCGGTGGGTGCCGACGAGCTCGCGCACCGCGGTGTCGAGCGCCGCGGATCGACCGAGCAACGCGAGGACGGCCGCGCGTGGGGCCTGGCGATCGCCATCGATCGCGACCTGATCGACGACGAGGCCACGGGTCGCGAGTTCGCGTTCGATCGCGACGAGCAGCTGCGCGACGAACCGCCGCGCGCCCGCCGGACCGGTCCCGGCGCTGATCCGCAGCTCGATGCGGGCGGCGGTCATCGCTTCACCGTGACCACGGGGATCAAGGACGCCACGCGCGTCGCCACGCCCGCGGAGACCAGCGCGTCGACCACCGGCTCGATCGGCTTGTACACGTCGGGATGCTCCTCCCACAGCAGGTCGTGGTCGTCGCAGAGCACGTGTCCGCCCAACGCGGTGCGGTCGAGCTCGCTGCGGCGGTACCGGTGCGACAGCTTCGACTTGGCGTCGGTGCGGGTGATCCTCCGTCCCGCGCCGTGGGCGACCGAGCATAGGTGCGCGGCGTCGCCGGTGCCGCGGAGGATCCAGCTCGCCGCGCCGCGGCTGCCGAGGGTGAGGGTCAGGGCGCCGCGCTCCGCCGGCGCGGCGCCCTTGCGGTGGAGCCAGCCCGTCGGTTCCCCCGGGCTGGTCCGGCCGTCCTGGCCGGTGACGTCGTTGTGGATGAGATCGATCGCGCCCGCGCAGCGATCGACGCGCGCTGCCCCGATCGCGCCGAGCAAGCGCCACACCAGGCACGCGCGGTTGGCCTGGGCGAATCGGCAGCACCCCGCGAGCTCGCCGAGGTACGCGGCGATCTCTGCAGGATCGTCGAGGGTGCGGCCGAGGTAGCGCTGCATCAGCGCGTAGCCGAGGCCGCGCGAGCCCGAGTGGGCGAGCACGACCGGCGCGCCGCGCTCGAGGCCCGCGAGCGCGCCGGGCTCGTCGACGCGGTCGACCCGCGCGAGCTCGGCGAAGTGGTTGCCGCCGCCGATGGTGCCCAGCGCCTCGCCCCACCGCGGCTCGGCGAGGGCCTCGGGCAGGGGTGCGGACGGACCGTGCGCGGCGGACCATGGCACGCCCGCGACCCAGTCGGCGAAGGCGGGGTCGATCCCCGGCAGCGCGGCGAGGCCCACGGGACCCCCGTGCCACGCGGCGACCAGCGCGTCGATCGGCTCGACCCCCAGCGGCTCGGGATCGTCGGTCGCCTGCGCGATGCGGCGCAGCAACTTGGCCGCGGCGAGCTGCCGCGTCGCGATCACGGCGGTGACACCACAGCCCGCATCGGCGCCGACGAGCTCGGGGTGCACCGTGCCGACCGTCGCGGTGGCCATGCCGATCGGCAGGCCGGGTCCCGGGTGCAGGTCGGGCATGCCCACCGTCCGCGTCGTGCCGCGCAGGCCCGCGACGCGCCGTAGCTGATCCCACGCCGTCGCCTCGATCGCGACGCCGGGCCCCTCGATGCACACGCAGGCCTGCGGTGCGGTGTCGTTGCCGTCCATGCTGACGGCCCCAAGAGCACGGTCCGTGCCGCGTTGAAATCACGACGGAATGTGGTCTTGATGGTGCATGATGTACCACTGTGGGAAGATGCGTGATGCACCATTGGTGGTGCGCTTCGAACCATGTCCCGCGGCCTCCTCACCTGGTCGGATCGGACCGTCACGGCCCGCGGGACGCCGACGATCCTGCACGGTGCGCCCGACCGCGGGCCCGTGTTGTGGCTGTTGCAGCACACCGACGTCGACTACCGGCTCGTCCGGGTGCTGACCTCGCCGGCGGGCGAGGCCGCGGCGCAGGAGCTCGTCGCGACGATCGCCGCGACGGGCCGCGCTGCCGAGCTCCGCGTGCTGCCGATCGTCGACCCCTCGGATCACCGGCAGATCTTCGCGGCGCTCCACGGCGTCACCGAGGGTATGCCGTGGCTCGGTCTCGACGTGTGCCTCTCCGCCGGCACGCCGCAGATGCAGACGCTCTGGGTGATCCTCGTCGAGGCCGGCCTGCTGCGCGCGCGCATGCTGCAGGTGATCCCCGCCGCGTTCGTGCCCTCGGTGCATCCGCACCCGATCCGCGAGGTGAAGCTCGACATCGAGGGCTTCCCCGAGATCCGGGCGCTGCGCGAGGAGGTCGTCCGCCTGCGGGCCGCCGGCACCGCGCAGATGATCGGCGACAGCGCGCCGATGCACGCGCTGGTCGCCCGGCTCGGCCGACTCGCGCGTACCGACGTGCCTGTGCTCGTCGAGGGCGAGACCGGCACCGGCAAGGAGCTGGTCGCCCGCACGATCCATCGCCTCAGCGAGCGCGTCGCGGGGCCGTTCATCGCCGAGAACTGCGGGGCGTTCAGCGAGGGCGTGCTCGCCAGCGAGCTGTTCGGCCATGAGCGCGGGGCCTTCACCGGGGCAGCTGCACGTCGCCGCGGGCTGTTCGAGCAGGCCGACGGCGGCACGCTGTTCCTCGACGAGATCGCCGACACCAGCCCGCGCGTGCAGGTCAGCCTGCTGCGGGTGCTGCAGGAGGGGACGCTGCGCCGGGTCGGCGCCGAGCAGCCGATCACCGTCGATGTGCGCGTCATCGCGGCGACGCACCGCGATCTGTCGGCGTTGGTGGCGAAGGGCGAGTTCCGCGAGGATCTCTACTATCGGCTGTGCGGCGCGACCGTGCGCGTGCCACCGCTGCGCGAGCGGCTCGGCGATCTGGAGGGGCTCGTGCGCCACTTCCTCGCGGAGCTCGGCGCGACGAAGCTCTGGCCGGACGCGGCGGCGTGGCGGCGCCTGCGGGCGTATCCGTGGCCCGGCAACGTCCGGCAGCTGCGGGCGGAGGTCGTGCGGTGGACGGTGTTCTGCGATCGAGAGGTGTGCGTCGAGGATCTCTCGCCGGAGTTGGGCGGCGGGGTGGCATCGGCGATCGAGCCGCGCGGGGTGCCGCGGGTCACCACTCGGCCGACGACCCTCGCGGAGGCGACCGGCGCCGTCGAGCGCGAGTGCATCGCGACGGCGATCGAGCGCGAGGGGAGTTTGGCCGGGGCAGCGCGGGCGTTGGGGATCGATCGCAACACGCTGAAGCGGAAGCTGCGGGCGCACGGGCCGACGCCGCCGCGATCGCGACGCTAGGGCACTGCCACGGTGCGTCTGCTGCGCATCGCCCCGGATCCACGGTGCCCGCACGCATCGACTGCGGCACCTCGCAATCGCGTCGGATCAACTAGCGCGTGCGCGAGATGACCTTGTCGTGCCGCGGACTGAGCCAGACGCGACCACGGATCGCCTACGTCACCGCCGCGCGAGCATTGACCGGCAGGCTCCGCCCGCTCCCCCTCGAGTCACTCCGACTCGCCATCCGCACGGACGGGGGCAAGGTGTGCCGGAGACCCGAGGGAGGGTCACGACATGGACGACTCGAGATGGTTCGCGGATGACCCCGCGACATTGGTGATCGCTTGCGCCGTGCTCGGTGCAGTCACGGCTT
The DNA here is from genome assembly GCA_044344875.1 of Nannocystaceae bacterium. GTDB lineage: Bacteria > Myxococcota_A > Polyangia > Nannocystales > Nannocystaceae > Xiheibacterium. Next base: position 12,142 of record JBIJCC010000108.1, on the reverse strand, counting down.
ACGTCCTGCTGTTCCGCTGGATCCGCTACATCCCGAACACGCGGGTCGGCATCGTCGAGAAGCTCATCAGCGGCCACGGATCGGTGCGCAGCGGGCTCATCGCGCTGCACGGCGAGGCCGGCTTCCAGCCCGAGGTGCTGCGCGGCGGCTGGCACCTGCTCACACCCTTGCAGTATCGCGTCCACCGCGTGCCGCTGGTGACGATCCCCCAGGGCAAGATCGGCTACGTGTTCGCACGCGATGGCCAAGACCTCCCGCCGACGCAGGCGCTGGCGTCGAGCCTGCGCGCGAACGACTTCCAGAACGTCCGCGCATTCCTCGAGGCGGGCGGCCAGAAGGGCCCGCAGCGCATGATCCTGCGCGAGGGCACCTACGCGATCAACCTCGCGCAGTTCGTCGTGCTCACCGAGGAGCGCCTCTACTACATCCCGTTGGATCCCGGCGACAAGCAGACCTTCGAGAAGATGGCCGAGCTCTTGGTGGCGCGCGGTGGCTTCCGCCCGATCATGATCCAGGGCGCCGACGACATCATCGGCATCGTCACCGTGCACGACGGACCGAGCCTGCCGCCCGGCGAGATCATCGCGCCGACCGTGGGCCAGGATCCGCTGGCGATGGCGACGTACCACAACAACTTCCAGGACGCGGACAAGTTCCTGGTCGCTGGCGGCCGTCGGGGTCGACAGCTGCAGGTCATGGTCGAGGGCACGTACTACATCAACCGGCTGTTCGCGACGGTCGAGGCCATCCCCAAGACGGTGGTCGAGGTCGGCACCGTGGGCGTGGTCGTGAGCTACACCGGCCAGACCGGGCTCGATCTCAGCGGCAGCGACTACCGCCACGGCGAGCTGGTGCACCAGGGCGAGCGCGGCGTGTGGACCGAGCCGCTGATGCCGGGCAAGTACGCGTTCAACACGTACGCCGGCAAGGTGATGATGGTGCCGACGACCAACTTCATCCTCAAGTGGACCCGCGGCGAGGTCGGCAGCCACCGCTTCGACGAGAACCTCGCCGAGGTCAGCCTCATCACGCGCGATGCGTTTGCGCCGAGTCTGCCGCTGTCGGTGGTGGTCCACATCGACTACCGCAAGGCGCCGCTGGTGATCCAGCGCTTCGGCGACGTGAAGAAGCTCGTGGAGCAGACCCTCGATCGGATGGTGTCGGCGTACTTCAAGAACATCGGCCAGACCCGCACGCTGATCCAGCTGCTGCAGGACCGCGGCGCGATCCAGGAGCAGGCGGGTGAGCAGATGCGCGAGAAGTTCGAGCACTACAACCTCGAGCTCAACGAGGTGCTCATCGGCACGCCGACGGGCGGTCCCGGTGACGTGCACATCGAGGGGATCCTCGAGCAGCTGCGCTCGCGGCAGATCGCCGAGGAGCAGGTCGAGACCTACGCCCGCATGGAGAAGGCCTCGGCGAAGCAGTGCCAGCTCCGCGAGGCCGAGGCCCGCGCGCAGGCCCAGACCGCGCTGACCCAGTCGGAGATCTCGATCACGGTGCAGAGCAACCACGGCAAGGCCGAGCTCGCGCGGGCGCAGCAGGAGGCCGCGCGCATCCAGACGATCGCGGCTGCGGAGGCCGATCGCACGCACCTGCTCGGCGAGGGCGAGGCGAAGAAGCTCCGCGCGCTCGCCGAGTCGGAGGCCGAGCGCGCGGCGCGGGTCGGCATCGCGGAGGCGATGGCGGTGGAGGAGAAGGTCCAGGCGTACGGCGGCGCGAACTTCCAGCTCGTGCAGCAGGTGATGGGCCGGTTCGCGGAGGCGATCGAGCGGGGTCAGATCGAGATCGTGCCGCGGATCTCGATGGGGGGCGGCACGGCGGGTGGTGCGGGGATGATCGAGCACCTGCTCGGGGTGTTGATGACGACGAAGCTCGGCGACGCGGTGGGGGAGCCGTATGAGCGCGATGCGGCGGCGGAGGCGATCCGCAGGGAGCTGCGGGGGCGGCTGCAGGCGGCGCCCGAGAGTCCGCCGCAGACGTGAGGGGGGCCCGAAGCGCGGTGGTTCCTACGTCGTGACCTCGGCGACGATGCGCTCCGAGACGCTCCACAGCCGTTCGGCCAGCCCGGCGTCCCTCGCGTGGGCGCTGGGCTGGGCGACGTTCGAGTCGGCGAAGTACTGTCCCGACACGCCGACCAAGCTCGGATGGGTCGCGACGAACACCTCGGTCGCCGCGCCCTGCGGGACGCTCTTCAGGAACAACGGCCCGGCGGCGCGTTGCAGCGCGGCGACGACCGGGCTCATGTGGCGGTTCAGGTTGGTGGCGATCACCCCCGGATGCACGGCGTTGGCGGTGCGCCCGGTGCCCGCGAAGCGCTGCGTGAGCTGCACGGCGAACAAGATGTTGGCGAGCTTCGACTGTCCGTAGTTTCGCCAGGGGGAGTAGTGTCTGGCCCCGTCGAGGTTGTCGAACTCGATCCCGTCCTTCGGTGCGATCTTGTGCGCGTCGCTGCTCAGCATCACCACGCGCGCGGTGGTGCCGAGCCGATCGAGCAGGCCCGTGACGAGGATGAAGTGGCCGATGTGATTGGTGAAGAACTGCAGCTCGTAGCCGTGCTTGGTCTCGAGCTGCGGCAGCGCCATGATCCCGGCGTTGCAGAGGATCGCGTCGAGTTCGATTCCCGTGCGGGTGACGGCCTCGATGCAGTCGCGCACGCTGGCCGGCTCCGACAGCTCGCACGCCACCGGCACGGTGTCGCCACCGACCTGGGCGCAGGCCTGCTCGGCCTTGTCGAGCGAGCGCGCGGTGCCGATCACCTTGGCGCCGCGCAGCACCAGCACACGCATGGCCTCGAAGCCGAGCCCCGAGTTGCAGCCCGTCAGCAGGATGGTCTTGCCGGCCAGCGACATGCCTTCGGTCACCTGCTCTGCGGTGGAGCGGTAGCCGAAGCCGCTGGGTCCTTTGCCGGCGAAGAGTCCGTAGATCGACATGGTGGCCGAGGATGGCACGCCGGCCGTCACCCGACGCCAAGCAGCACGGTGTCGAAGCGCGGCGACGGCACGGCGTCGAAGACAGCGCGGAGTTCGGCCTCGGACTCGTGCGCGGTCCGCTTCGAACCGACGTTCGGCGGGCGGTGTCGCGGAGCGGGAGATCGGGCACCGAGATGGTTCGGCGTGCGCGCCGCCGGACGTTGGCCATCGGATCGTTGGGGTAGGGCGGGCGCCTCGGCGATGGGTGTCGCGCAAGTTCGCCGGCGAGGTTGACGATTGGACGCGGTCGCGCGCAGCCTGAACTCGGCGCTTCGGCGCAGGAGGACCATGCCGTCGCGTCTCGTCTCGTCTCGTCTCGTCTCGTCTCGTCTCGTCTCGTCTCGTCTCGTCTCGTCTCGTCTCGTCTCGTCTCGTCTCGTCTCGTCTCGTCTCGTCTCGTCTCTATAGACGATGGATGACCGCCGTGGTCGTGGTGGGGATCGTCTCCGGCTGCAGGCAAGACGAAGCGGAAGCCGGAGAGTACGCAGGAAGCGACGAGGGTGGGACCACGGCGTGCGATCCGGCGCCCGGGGAGTTCGACCCCGTGCTCGACTGGTCCGCGGCGGCGAACGAAGGCGTCAACGCTGATTTCGTCGCGCTGCACGTCGCGCACTTGCCACCCGGTGCTCCGATGCGAGCGACGGAAGATGCACGCATCTTCATGATGGGCGGCGACAGGGATCAACACCTGTGGGATCCGGTCACCGGGGAGTTCGAGGCCATCGTGCTCAACCCGCCGGATGCGGTGAACTTCTTCTGCGCGGGCCATGCCCTCACGCCGAGCGGGAACCTGTTGATCACCGGCGGGGGGGGTGGTGATCCAGCGCTGGCGATCAACAGTGTGTACCGGTGGAACACGATCGGCGGCGCCGGGTGGTGGGAGCAACGCGACTCCATGAACCACACCCGCTGGTACCCGACGCTCACGACGCTGTCCGACGGGAAGATCCTCGCATTCGGAGGCGCAGGCACCGCGCCGGGGATTGCGGAGATCTATGATCCGATCGAGAACGACTGGACCGACGTGCAAGAAGAATTCGCGAACATGGGCAACTACCCGTTCATGTTCGTCCTGCCCGACGGCAACGTGTTCTATGCGGGGCTCGAACATCCCATCGGCGAGGGACAAAGCACGGGTCGCGTCCTCGTGCTCGACGACGGACCCCCGCATTGGTCGGATCGAGCATACCTCGCGGGGATCCGTGGCGGGTCGGCGGTGCAGTACCACCCCGGCCGGTTCATGAAATCCGGAGGCGGCAACAGCCCGACCTCCCGAACCCAATGGATCGACCTGTCGGACGACGACTACCTCGCACAGGACAGGCAGTGGGAGGACGCAGGCGACATGATCGAGCCGCGGCACTTCCACCAGCTCACGCTCCTCCCCGACGGCCGTGTCGCGGCGACCGGTGGGAACTGGTATGGCAACGGCGATGGTAGCGACTCACCGTCGAACCCGTGCGACGATCCGCCCGGCAGCGGGAACATGATCAACCAGATGCTGTGCGACTTCCCCACCGACTGCCCGACGCTGCGGTGCGGCGACTTCGTAGATCACGACAGCGATCCAGACACCGCGCCCGAGAAGGTCTGCGACCCGCGCAACAACGCGTGCTACGCCACGAAGATCGCCGAGATCTGGGACCCCCGCACCAAGCTGTGGTCCCCGTGCAACGAGGCCGTCGCCGCGGAAGAGGCCAACCCGCGGATGTACCACTCCGCTGCGTTGCTGCTGCGCGACGGCGGGGTGCTCTCGATGGGCGGCGGTCAGCGACAGGGCTTGACCAGCCAACACAACGCGCAGATCTTTCGACCCCAGTACGGGGACGGACCCTCGCCCGTGCTGTCCTTGACCGCGACGTCGGTGAGCTACGGGCAGTCGTTCAACGTCAGCGTCACAGGCCCCGACCCGGACCGTTTCAACCTGCTGCGGCTGGGCTCGGTGACGCACTCGTTCGACATGGGCCAGCGCCTGGTGCCGATCCTCGACGTGGTCAGCGACGGCGGCGAATCGTACACGCTGCAGGCGCCCTCGCTCCCCGGCGCCGCGCCGCCGGGTTGGTACATGCTGTTCGCGATCAGCGGCTCCGGGGCGATCTCCGAGGGTCAGTACTTGGAGACCAACGCGCTGCCGCCGGTCGAGTGGATCTGCGCGCAAGGCCCTGGGTTGTCGGTGAAGGAGAAGGGTTGCCTGCCGTCCGCTGGACCCAGGTGCACGGGCAGCACGACGGATGTCACCCTGTTGCCCCCGGCCCTGAGTAGCGCGCAGCGCGGCTGGGCGGTACACACACCCGCGACCGCGATCGCCAACCCGTTGAGTCCCACCGCCGGGGAAGTGGCGCATGTCGTCGGCCTGTGTCAGCAGGCGTGCACGCGCGAGTGGCAGAACGAGCCCGGCGTCGTGGCGACCTGCACGGCAGCGACGGCCTTCTTGACGCCGACGACGCGGACGCCGACCGGTCCTAGCACGCAAGACACGCTCATCGACGCCTACGCGCAGGCGCAGGGGGTGTTCACGGGCCCGGCGCTCACGTGCGCACTCGACGACACCTGCTGCACCGCCTTCGACGAGTCGGTCTGCGCCGCGACGCGCGATCGTCCAACCGTGGCCGCCACGCCGCTCGGCCGGGGCGAGGCCCATCGGGTCAGCTGGAACACTGCGTCCAGCAATGTCAAGTTGATCACCAATCAGGGTACGTGGACTCGCGCGCTGTCGGGTTCGGGCGGCTTCAGCCCGTGCCGCGACGGCAACGCCACGGCGCCGTGTCCGTTCTACCTCGGCTCGATGGTCGCCTCGACCTCGAGTGCAGCGTCACCGACGGCGCTGTGCTCCGATGGGAGCACAGCGACGCTGTCCGTCAGCGGCATCTCGATCGCGCTGGCACAGCCCGCGGTCGGCGTCGCACAGCAGGGCACGACGGCGCGCGGCTTCCCGGCCGGTGGCCTGGTCCTCGCGGTGACGGCCACGGTCGGAGGGCAGAGCTACACGTACCGTGGCCCGACCGCGAAGAAGGTCGTCGGGATCCAGAACGCCGCGGCGCTGTCGTTCAGCAACCTCGACAGCACACTGGTCGTCCCGTGCGGCACCGGTACGACCACGTTGACGGCCCGGGTCACACTCGCGAGCACGGCGGCCACCGGCGCCCCGCCAACGGCCACGATTACCGTACCGAGTCAGGTGACGTGCGGGGTGCCGCGGGCACTCACGGCCACGACGTCGGATCCGAACAACGACATCGTGAGCACGCGCTGGCTGGTCGACGGCGTGCTGTTGGCATCCTCGGTCTCGAGCGTGGTCTTCACCGGGTCGCGCGAACTCTCTGTGCGGGTGCGCGATGCTCGGGGCGCGACGACGACGGCGAAGAAGGTGGTGTCATGCCTGTGAATCGAAGCTTGCTCGCATGCGTGGTGCTCGGGCTCGGGGGCTGTGGGCCCGAGGCGAAGCCGGAGTTGGCGGATGCGTCGTGGGTGCTGGGGCGCTATTCCCACGGCGAAGGCTGCACGCTCAAGGGCGTCGACCAGGACGGAACGCCAGTGGTGGAGGGCTGGATCGTCGATTGCACGACGCAGTGGTACGCGGAGGTGGAGTTCTTCGCCGACGGCCGCGTGGAGAGCGACTTCTTCCGGTGCCACGACGACGACACGCCGTACCTCACGGAGCGGTCGAGGTGGCGTGCGACGGAAGTGGAGGGGGAGGTCGTCGTCGAGCCCGAGTCGGGGAAGCTGCGCCTGCTCACCGCGGAACAGGTGATGCGCTCCGCCACGGTCCGCCGCACCGAGGACTGCTCCCAGATCTTCGCCGAGCAGAACGACGACGAGGCCGACGAGCGCAGCCTCGTCTACGCGATCCTCCACCGCGGCGTCTTCCAGTGGGTCGACCTGCTGCCCTCCGACGGATGCGAAGAGACCGCCCAGCCGCTGTCCGCCCCGGAGTGCCCGGACGACGACGACGAGGAGTGACGCGCCTGCGGTCCAACGACATCGTGAGTACGCGCTGGCTGGTCGACGGCGTGTTGCTGGCATCCTCTTTCTCGAGCGTGGTCTTCACCGGGGCGCGCGAGCTCTCGGTGCGGGTGCGCGACGCTCGGGGCGCGACGACGACGGCGAAGAAGGTGGTGACATGCCTGTGAATCGAAGCTTGCTCGCATGCTTGGTGGTCGTGCTCGAAGGTTGTGGGCCCGAGTCCAAGGGGGAGTTGGCCGATGCGTCCTGGGTGCTGGGCCGCTATTCCCACGGCGAAGGTTGCACTGAGCGAAGCGCCGACCAGGACGGCAACCCAACGGTCCGGGGCTGGATCGTGGACTGCACGACGGACTACTACGCGGAGGTGGAGTTCTTCGCCGACGGGCGCGTGCAGAGCGACTTGTTCCAGTGCCACGACGACGACACACCGTACCTCACGGAGCGGTCGAGGTGGCGTGCGACCGAGGTGGAGGGGGAGGTGATCGTCGAGCCCGAGTCGGGGAAGCTGGGCCTGCTCACCTCAGAACAGTTGATGGACTCCGCAACGATCCGCCGCACCGAGGACTGCTCCCAGATCTTTGCGGAGGAGAACGACGACGAGGGGCTCCTCGCCTACGCGATCCTCCACCGCGGTGTCTTCCAGTGGGTCGACCTGCTGCCCTCCGACGGGTGTGAAGAGACCGCCCAGCCGCTGTCCGCCCCGGAGTGCCCCGACGACGACGACGAGGAGTGACGCGCCCGACGGCCGCATCATCACCCGAGCCGTGCGGCCGCGTCCGCCGTCACATCGACCGCAGGCGCGCGCGGAACCCTGCCGAGACCGGCAGACGCTCCGCGCGTTGCTTGAGCACGACATGATGGTGACCGTCGGCGTCGCGCTCGATGCGGGAGATCGCGCTCGCGCGGCCGATCGCGCTGCGGTGCACCTGCCAGAACTCGGCGTCGTCGAGCTGGCGCGCCACATCCTTGAGCGACGTCCGGATGACGGCGTCGTCCTGGGCGGTGAGCACCTGGGTGTACTTGTCGCGCGCGACGAAGGCGATCACGTCCTCGATCGCGAAGAACCGCAGGGTGTCGCCGACGTTCGCGGTGATCCACTGCAGCCGCGTCGGCTCGGCCGGAGACCCGAGCTCCGCGCGCAGGCGCTCGACCAGGCCGGCGAGCTCGGGCGGTCGCTCCCCCAGGCGCGCGCGGAGCCGTTCGATCACCGCCGCGAGCTTGGTCGCCTGCACCGGCTTCAGCACGTAGCCGACGGCGCCGCGCTCGAACGCATCGATCGCGAACTCCTCGAACGCCGTCACGAACACCACGTGCGCGCGCTCGCCGATGTGCTCGGCGACATCGAGGCCGGTCGCACCCGGCATGCGGATGTCGAGGAAGCAGGCCTGCGGTTGCCATCGGTCGAACGCGGCCATCGCCTCGCGGCCGTCCGCGCAGACGGCGACGACCTCGCACTGGGGCCACAGGGTGACGACGAGCTCGTGGAGCTCCTGGCGCAGCGGGGCCTCGTCCTCCGCGATGAGCACACGGGCTTCGCTCATGTCAGCTCCCCTTCCAACACGATCGCCGCGCGCGTCCCCCCGCCCGCGCGCGCCGTGATCTCGAGGCGCGCGCGGGCGCCGTAGCCGGCGTGGAGCTGCTCGCGGAGGTTCCGCAGACCCACGCCGGTGCCGTGTCCCGGGGACAGCCCCACGCCGTCGTCGATCACCTCCACGACCAGCGTATCGCCGTCGCGGCGCGCGATCACCTCCACGCGGCCGGGTCCACCCCGCGGCTCGATCCCATGCTTCACCGCGTTCTCGACCAGGCTGAGGACGACGAACGGCAGGAACGGGTGCGCGCGCAGGGACGGTTCCTCCTCGACCCGAACCGCGAGCCGCCCCAGCCGAGCCGCCATGATCTCGAGGTAGGCGCGGCAGACATCGAGCTGCTCGCCGACGGTGTGCTCCACCTTCGCGCCGCGGAGCCGCGGAATGGTCGCGCGCAGGTAGGCCACCAACGCGTCGAGGAGCGCCTCCGCCTGCTGGGGTCGGCGCGTGACGAGGGAACGGATCGAGGCGAGCGTGTTGAACAGGAAGTGCGGTTCGATCTGCGCCTGCAGGACCCCGAGGTGACGGTCGAGCTCCTGCTTGGCGCGCTGCAACGCGAGGACTTCGTCGCGTTGGGCGCTTTGGGTTCGGCGTCGTGCCTCGGCGAGGTAGCCCGGCAGCGCGAGGCCGCCGCCCAGCATCGCGTAGATCGACAGGCCGGCGATGATGTCGATCGCGCCGGTGGGCGCCTCGTCGGTGATGGGCGCGCCGCGGGCCGAGTCCACCGCGCCGCTGGCCCAGTCGTCGAGCGCCGATGCGCTCACCAACCCCGCCGCGATCGCCGACACGACGAGGACCCGCTCCCGCGCCAGGGGCATCCCTGCGTGGCGCACGGCGGTCGCGAGCACCGGGCCCACGAACAGCATCCCCATCGCGGCGACGAGGAACGACGACGCCGCGTAGGGCAACCGCGATCCGTCGAACGTCGCGGTGTCGGTCAGGGCGGCCGACACGAAGATCGTGTCGAGGGCGAGCACGACGAGGACCGCCAGCTTCGCCCGTCCGACGAGCCAGCGCCAGGAGAACGCCGGGAACGACCGGTAGCTCAGGCGCGACGCGGCCCAGGGGAGCGGCTCGTCCAGGCGTCGCTGGGTCATGCGTCTCCCCGAGAGCCTGCCCGGCGATCCCCGCGGCGTCGAGCGCCGGATGGCGTCACGACCGCACCGCGGGCAGCGGCCCCTCGGACGTGAGCAGCGCGAACGTCTGCTGCCCGTCGTCGTCGAGCATGGGTCGGAGCACCGCGTCGACGTCGCCGCGGGTGAAGAAGTCGCCGTAGCTGTCGAAGCCCAGGGGCAGGGCGTCGCCGCCGTCGACGACCGCCGCGAGCGTGTCGCCGTCGAGGCGCAGCTCGATCTGCAGTCCGAGCGCCGGGATGCTGTAGGTGCCCACGAGCGCGGAGACGAGGTCGGGCGGCGCGGGCTCCTCGATGCGCGGTGGGTCGAGGGCGACGAGCGAGGGATCGAACAGGTGGAACGAGAGCTCCGTGAGACCGCCGACCGGGCCCCACGTCGTGTCGCACAGCAGGACCACCGCCCGCGCGCCCTCGCGATCGACCAGGACGATCGCCGAGCTTCCCCCGGTGCCGCCGTCGTGCGCGAGCACCTGCCGCCCGCCGATGTCGAGCACCACCCAGCCCATCGCCATCGCCGGTGGTTCGTGCCTTAGCTCCGCGGTCGCCAGCTCGAACGTCGACGCCAGTTCGCCGGGCGCGTCCCCGAGGACGGCCTGCACATAGCGCGTCATGTCGTCGAGCGAGGCCCGCACCCCGCCGACCCCGGCGAGATCGGGCGCGAACGTCCACGTGGGCGTGGGAGTGCCGTTGGACAGGTGCGGCGTCGCGAGCTCGGCCGAAGGCGGCGGCTCGAGGAACGCGGACATCCCCAGGGGTGCGAAGAGCTCGTCGTGGAGCGCCGACTCGAGCCCCCCCTCGAAGACCCGCGCGACGGCGAATGACAGCGTCATGTAGCCGAAGTTCGAGTAGGCCCAGGTCGACCCAGGGGCTTGCGTGAGTTCGGTGTCGGCAAGCGCCTCGAGCAGGCGCGCGTCGTCGACGTGGGCGTAGGGATCGCTCGGATCCATGTCCGGGATCCACGACGCCGGCACCGTCGGCAGGCCGCTGGTGTGCGTGAGCAGGTGCGCCACGGTGATCTCCTGATCGCCGTACGCGGGCACGGCGGCGTCCGGCGGGAGGTACGTCGCGATCGGGGCCTCGAGCGCCAGCGTGCCCTGCTCGACGGCGCGCGCGACCAAGAACCCCGTCATCGTCTTGCTCACCGATCCGATCTCGAAGGCGGTCGCCTCGGGCAACGGTGGCCGCGCCGCGCAGACGATCGCGTGCTCGACGTCCGCGCCGTCGATGACCGCGGCGGCGATGCACGCCCCGGTGCGATCACCGTCGAGCCGGGCGTGCAGCGTGTCGAGGAGGGTCGAGCTCTCCTCCCCGGTGGTGCTGTCCGACGTCGCGGCCCCGGAGGTCCCGGCGTCCTGCGAGCCCGTGGTGTCCGCAGCATCGCCGGTCGTGGTCGGTGGGGGGGTCGTCGTCGATCCGTGCGCGTCGGTCGCGTCGTCGGTCGAGCCGACGGAGTCGGTCGCGGGGCCGTCGTGCGCGCAGGCGCAGGCGGAGGCGAAGGCGAGGGCGAGGGCGACGGCGCACGCGGAGGCGCACGCGACGACACAGGACAGGTTCGAGCGGAGACCAGCCCTGCGGGCCGATGGGTTCACTGGCATGGCGATGTTCGTGCCCGCGCCCGCGGAGCCATCGCCACTGCGGTGCGATGGAGGCCAGCATCGGTGGAGTGGAGGGGGCGGCGGGGGCGACGGATGCGGCCGTCGAGGTCGAGGTCGGGGTTGCGGCGGGCGGCAGCGCCGGCGCCGCGGGGCTGGCGGGTGGTTGGGGGATCGGGGATCGGCGCCACCGACTGCACCGGATACGTCGGCGGATCCTCCAGCGTTCGCGAGCGTCGGCGACGGTCTGGCAGGAGATCGCCGGCGGGGTTGACGGTGGCATGCGGCATGCGGTCACGCGCAGCCTGATGAACTCGACGCTTCCCTTCGACCTTGTCCGCGCAGACGGCGTGCCGACCAATCTAGTTTTCGTTGACCGGCAGAACTAGCTGTCGCTCAGCACGTCCTTCCCGACTGCGCGACGAACTCCGAACGCGCCCTCGGGGTCGCCCCGACGGATCTGCGTTGTCCGCATGCTGCCCAACGAATGGGCGTTCAGCTGCGAATGATGGGAGTGGAGCGAAGCGGAACTCCCATCATTCGCAGCTGCAACGGCTGGTTGGGCAGGCGCGCGAAACCTCCTGGTCCCACCTGGCCACTCGCAATCCGGTGGCTATTGAAGACTGTCTGGGCACGCCGGAGGGCCGTCCAGGTAGTCGGCGTCCGAGACGCAAGGAGCGGCTTCGTAGCGAAACACGCCGCGGTAGATCAGGAGGTCATAGGTTCCATCCGCATCAAAGTCCAAGTCAACCGCAGCGCAGTCACCGGTTCGGAACGTGTCAACAAGTTTGAAGCCAGTTGGTTCGGAGTTCAGTGGATGACTGGCGTGGGTTGAGGATGGGCGTTCGGTTCGTTGGTGGGCTTGTTGATCCAGACCTCCTTCGGCGGACGCCG
>JBIJCC010000025.1:0-103811 GCA_044344875.1 Nannocystaceae bacterium | reverse complement strand
GTCGACGCAGCCGGTGGGGCCGGTGTCGGTGTCGGTGTCGGTGCCCTGGGTGTCGGTGTCGGTCGCGGTCGTGGGCCCCTGCGTCGAGCTCGGGTCGTCGGTCGTCGGCTCCGTGCCCATCGTCGTCGCGTTGGTGGTCGGGCCATCGGTGACGGTCATGCTCGACGACTCGGTGCCCGCGACATCGAGGCAGGAATCGTCCTCGGTGACGTCCTGCTCGCCGCCGCACGGCGAGTAGCAGCCGTCGGGCGGGGACCAGTCGACGCAGCCGTCCCCGTTGGGGCTGATCGGATACTCGGGGGACTTGCCGTCGCACGTCGTCGCGCAGTACGGGAGCGCGTCGCCGTAGCGCTCGGCGCAGGTCTGGTTGCCGTCGTTGCGGGCGCAGTGCTCCTCGTTGATGTTGGTGGTCTTGCACGCCACCCCCGCGAGCAGGCCAGTGACGCCCGCGGCCAGGACGAGGCCGAGTTGGGCGGGACGACGGACGACGGTGGACGCAGCGAATGGGATCGTCATGATGGGACTCCTGGCGCCTCGTCGGGCGCGGCTAAAAGCGAACCGAGAACGAGAACTGTCGCGCCTGGGCGCGGGGGCCGAGGCGGCGCGCGCGGGCCCGATCGACGCCGAGCAGCGCGGCGCCGGCGATGAGGACCGCCAGACCCCCGGCGAGCAATCCGTAGCCCGCTGGACGGAAGTTGGTCTCTTCGCCATCGCCGGCGAGCTCACCGCCCGTGCTGCGCGTGCCCAGCCCGACGAGCACGCCGCCCGCGATCGCGAGCGCGCCGCCGCCGACCAGGCCGCCGATCCCGGCCTTGCCGCGCACGCCGAGCGGTACGCGTCGCCGCGGCGGCTCGCCCTGGTTGGCGGCCGGCGGAGCGACGACCGGCGGCGGCACCGGATCGTCCGTCGCCGTCACGGCGGGCTCGCCCTTCAACGTCGGGACCAGCTTCACCGCGGCCTGGTTGATCCGCGTGCGCAGCTCCTCGTGGGTGCACGTGCACACGAACGCCTCGGGCACGGGCGTCACCTGCGAGCCGCTGCGCGACACCCCGAGCTGCACGCGGAAGTCCGGCGGCGTGCCCCCGAGCTCGATCGCCAGGCGCACGCGCTCGGGCCCGCCGAGCTCGACGTCGAGCGCCCGCAGGACACGCGAGACGTCGTCGCGCACGAGCGTTCGCAGGGCCTGCGCGCGCGGGATGCCGGTGCCGATGGTGACGTCGATCCCGACGTCCTCCTCGGTGGCGTCGGCGGTGTCCGCTGGACCTGCGGCCGCGCGGCTCGGCCGACCACTCGCCCCGGTCGTGGACTTCGCCGGCCCCGCGGACTTGGCCGAGGTCGCGGACTTCGCCGGCGCCGCGTGGACCGGTGCAGCCAACGCCACCGTCAGCGCGAGCGACAGCAGGCCCGTGAACCCCCGGGCGTTGCAGCGGCGCGGGCCAACAGGGGCGTGCTCGAACACATGCATGGTCATGGTCATCTCGGTGATCACTCGCCTCGTCGATCGGTCAGCCGCCCTCGAGCCGCGCGCGACACAGGCCGACGGTGCGCAGGACGGTGGGGTCCGACGATCCCTCGCCCTCCTTTGCGCAGTCGCCGTACCGCGAGAGCTCGGCCAGGGCCTCGACCCGCAGCCGCAGCCGCGCGGTGCGATCCGTCCAGCACGCCGCGCTTCGCGTGTGCTCGAGGACCCCGCGCCACTGCATCGCCTCGCTCGCCTCCGCCGCGGCATCGCGATGCTCGACACACTCCGCGCTCGCGGGCGCCGGCTTCTCGGGCGCCGGCTTGGCGGGCGTCGGGGTGGCGGGCGATGTCTTGCTCGCCACCGGCTTCGCAGGTGTGGGCCCGTCATGGTTGGCGGTGTCGGGATCGATCGGCAACAGCGTCGGGCCGGCCGGGAGCGGCTCTGGGGCTGCGTCCGCGGGGCCCGTGTCCGTGGGCGAGGGGGTCGGCGCCGGCGTCGGTTCCGGCGTCGGCGTCGGGGTCGGCGTCGGGGTCGGCTCCGGCGTCGGCGAAGCGGCCGGCGCGGGTTCCGGGGCCGGGGTGGGCGCTGCGTCCGGCACGGGCGCTCGGTCGGCCGCGATGCCCCCGGCGTTGCTGCTCAATGCCCACGCGGTGATCGCCGTCGCGAGCCCGGCGAACAGCAGCACGACGAGCACGATCACCACCGTGCGCCGCGACGATGGGTCCGCCGGCTCGGCGCCGACGCTCGCGCGCGGCGGCTCCTCCAGCGGATGCGAGAGCGGATGCGAGACCGGATGCGAGAGCGGATGCGACACCGGATGCGAGAGCGGATGCGAGAGCGGATGCGAGACCGGATGCGAGAGCGGCGGCTCCGAGTCCGCGGCGACCTCGATCGCGCCGGCCGTGCGAACCAGCCGGCCCTCGGCCCATGCGTTCGCCTCCGGCTTGCCCTCGAGTTCTTCGCTCGCCGTCCGCAGCCGCGACAACACCTCGATCGCATCGCCGACCCGCGCGCGGGCGTCCGGCCGCAGGCACCCGTCGATGAGCACGTCGAGGGCCGGGGGCACCTCGGGCCGCAGCGTCGCGACCCGCGGCGCGGCGCCCTGGCGCAGCACCTGCGGCGGCGGCAAGCTGCCGGTCGTCATCTCGAACAACACCACCCCGAGGGCGAAGATGTCCATGGACACCGTCGCCGGCTGGCCGGCGTGCTGCTCGGGACTCATGTACTCGGGCGTGCCGATCACCGAGCCGACGACCGTGAGATCGGCCGACGTCCCGGAGACCTCGAGATCGCCCGAGACCCCGAAGTCCACCAGCTTGGCGTACTCGCGGCCATCGGGGGTGCGCCCGATCATCACGTTGCTGGGCTTGAGGTCGCGGTGGATCACGCCCTTGCCGTGGGCGTCGCGGAGCGCCGACGCGAGGTCGCGGGCGATGGCGAGGATGCGGTCGAAGCCCATCGGCACGTGCCGACGCCCGGAATTCTTGAGCAGCGTCGACAGCTCGCGCCCGCGCACGAACTCCATCACCAAGAACCGGCGACCGTCGTCGAGCGCGCCCGCGTCGTGCACGTGGACGATCGACTCGGCCCCGGCGAGCCGGCCCATGACGCGGGCCTCGCGATCGAAGCGCGCGAGCATCTCGGCGTCGCGGCGCAGGGCGAACCGCAAGACCTTGATCGCGACCTCGGCCCGGGTGACCTGGTGCTCGCCCATGTAGAGGATCGCGTGCGCACCCTCGGCCAATTTGCCGACGATGCGGTGACGGCCCACCACCGTGCCCTCCGCCAAGATCTCGTCCATCGCGTGCGTGACCGCGTTCATGGCGTCGTTCGTGGCTAGAGCTTACTCGCCCGTGCGCCGCTGGGCCCGATGAAAAACTTCCACTCGCCGGTCGTGCCGAGCACGACCTTGCCTGCGGATTTCCACTTGTCGCCAGGGTCTGCACGCCACTTCGCCGCGTACGTGCCCGAGGGCACGGTCGTGTCGTAGTGCGGTCGGACGGGGATCACGAGCGAGCCGAGCTTCACGTCGGCGCCGGTGAGGCCGCCCTCGAGTCGGAAGCGGACGATCACCTTGGTGGCCGGCGGATCGTCGGGCTTGGGCTTGGGCGTCGTCGTCGCCGGCTTGGCGGGCTGGGTCGGCTTCGTCGATGGCGTGGGCTTCGCCGCCGGCGTCGGCTTGGGCGTCGGCGTCGGCTCGGCGGTCGTCTTCGACGGGGCGGGCGCGGGGTCGGGCTCGGGGGCGGGCTCGGGGGCCGGATCGACCGGTGCGTCGACGGCCACAGCGGCGACGGCCGCATCGGCGGCGGGCGCAGGCTCGACGACCGTCGGAGTGGGTCCGGCCTTCGGCTGGAGCACGGGACCCCGCGGCTCGACGACCGCGGCGTTTCCGGGTGCGTCGGGCGCGGCGGGAGCACTCGCGGGCTCGGGCTGCGCCGCGACCCCCTCGGTTCGCGCAGCCTCGGTGCGCGCCGGCGAGTCCTTCGTGAGCCACCACCCCGTGACACCCGCCGCGATCGCGATGAAGGTGGCGCCGCCGCCGATGAGGATCGCGAGGCGTCCGGTCGACATCCGCGGCGCCACGGCATGATCGACCCGCGACACGCTCGTCGGCTCGGCCGCGGGCATCGCCGCGCTCGCCGTGCCCCATCGTCCGCCCACCGAGCTGTGCGTCGGCTCGACATCCCGCGGATCGACCGCAGGCGGCGCCACGATCCTCGCCCCAGGGGTGCTCGCTGCCAGCGGGCCGTCGCCCTGTAGCATCGCCGTCGGCTCGCTGCGCGCACGACTGGAGAAGGGCATCTCGCCTTCGCTCAGCACCGCCGTCCCGTCGTCGCCCGCGCCGCCCATCGTCGGCACCACCGACGCGGGGGCTTCGCCCTGCGAAGGTCGCGAGACGTTCCGCGGCACGCCTCCGCCCGGGGGCGCGACCGTCGGTTGTCCCTGCTCGAAGCTCGGCCCGGTGCGCGGGCGGACGACGCCGGTGGCCAGCCCGCAGATCATCGACAGCTCGACGCGCATCTCCGAGTAGCCCGACCAGCGCTTGATCATCAACAGCGCGGCATCGGCGGTCTGCGGGCGCTTCTTCTCGTCGGGGTGGAGCAGGGCCATGCGCACGGCCTCGAGCTCCGCGGGGACGTCGTCGCAGGGCATCGGCGGGACCACGGCGTCCATCACCTGGCGGTAGAGCGCCATGTGATCCTCGGCGTCCGAGCGGAACTTCTCGCCGGTGAGCAGCTCGTGCAGCAGCGCACCCACGGCGTAGAGGTCGACCGTGGGGGCGTGCGACTTGCCCGCGAGCTGCTCGGGGGCCATGTAGCGGAGCTTGCCCTTGACGTTGATCCCCGAGGTCTCCTCGATCATGCGGTGCGCGATGCCGAAGTCGGTCACCTTCACGTCGCCCGACACGCTGATGAGGATGTTCTGCGGGGAGATGTCGCGGTGCACGATCCCGAGCAGCGCGCCGCGGTGGCTCGTGACCTTGTGCGCGTACGACAGGCCGTGCAGTACTTGCCCGATGACGTACGCGGCGACGCGCAGGCGAAGGAACGGATCGCGCTGCCGCAGCTGCGCCATGTCGGGCAACATCCGCGCGAGGTCGATGCCATCGACCCACTCCATCACGAGGTAGCTGCGGCCACGATCGACGCCCTCGTCGAAGACCTGCACGATGTTGCTGTGCGACAGCGGGGCGCTGACCTCGGCTTCGCTGCGGAACATCCGCATGTAGCGCTCGTCGCCGGCGTACTGCGGGAGGATCAACTTGATCGCGACGAACTTGCCGGTCGTCGCGTTGGCCCGGCGGGCGACCCAGACCTCGGCCATCCCGCCACGACCGATCTCTCGCAGCAACTCGTAGCCGCCGACGACGTCGCCGGACTCGGTACCACCCGGGGGCATGTAGGGCCTGTCGACCATGGATAAAGCTCGTTGCTGCGCGGATGGTGAAATCTAGAACGCCGCGGCGAAGGAGAGGCCCGCGGTGCCGCGACCAGCCCACGGGGCGAGGGCGGTGGTGCGGCGCCGCTTCGCGTGGCGCCGGGCATCGATCCCCACCAGCGCGGCGCCGGCGACCAGCGCCACCCCGCCGGCCACGGCGAACCCGATGCCGCCGGGCTTCCAGCTGCGCAGCTTCGTCTCGTCGGTCGGGTGCGGGGTCGGCTCGCGCAGCAGCAGCCCGACGCCGACGCCCAGGCCCGCCGCCCCGGCGACGAGCGAGCCGATGCCCACCCAACCCATCGCCCCCAGGGGCCGACCCGTGTCCGCCCGCTCCGGGGGCGCGACCGTCGTCGGCGTCACGGCCGGTGGCGGCGGCGTGGCGGCGAGCGCCTGCTCCCGCGCCCGGGTCCATTCGTCGAGCTGCCGTTCCAGCGCGGCCTCGACCATGTCACCCAGCTCGCTCTGCTCGCTGTCCTTGCCCGTCGACCGGCGATCCTCCTGCGCTGGTCGGCCATCGTGCGGCGCGATCTCGAGGACCAACGCGTAGTCGAAGGTCGCGACGTCGTGCCACGCGATCGTCACCCGGATCTTCGCTGCGGGCACGGTGTACCGCGCGATCACGGGGGCGCACTTGCGGGCGATCGCCTGCTCGAGGTCCGCACGCATCTGCGGGTCGAGGGGCTCGAGCCCGCGGAGATCGATCGTGGGTCCCGCCGACTGGCCGTCGGCGGGCGCGGGCGTGCTCGATCCGCCCGCAGCACGGGCGGGGGCTGCGTCGTTGCGTTGCCCGGCGTGAGTCAGGGCGAACGCGTGGCCGAGGGCGAACACGAGGGCGAGTGTCGGGTGCATGGGTCCTTCGCGGGGCGTGGGACGGCTCAGTCGGCCGGTTGATCTCCGCCGGGATAGACCGCCCTGCCGGGTGGCAGCGGCCAGGGGTCACCGTCGTAGTCGAGGGCGGGGTCGCCGAGGTCCCATCGACCGACGCCCTCGAGGTCGAACACCGCCCCGGGGCCCAGCCGGAGATCGTTGGGTGCGGCGATGAACCACGCCGGGTCGTAGGCCGGCCGCGCGTTGTTCTCGCCGAGGATCGTGCTGTCGTCCACGGCGCAGCGTTCGAACTGCACGTCGAGCGCGAGCCCCTCGCAGTCGATCCCCGCGGGCGTCGACGCCGACGACACGATGGCGCTGTCGACGGTCCCCGAGGCCTCGCTCGTGCACCGCATCGCGATGCCATCGCCGGTCCCCACGATCGTCGCGAATCGAGCCTGCACCTCGCCGCCGTCGAGGTCGAGGGTCACCGCCGAGGCGGCCGCGTCCTCGGCGGTGGCGAACAGGCTCGACGAAATCACGACACTGCTCGACCGCGCATCCAGGGCTGCTTCGGGCGCACCGACGACTCGCGATCGGTCGACGATGAGATCGCAATCCTCCACCAGGATCCCCGCGGGCTCCCCGTCGGCGACCTGCACCTGTTCCAGGGCGACCTTCGCACCGGCCATGCACTGCAGCGATGCGGCCCCGAACCCCAGGAGTCGGACGCGACGCAGGATGATCGTGTTGTTGCACTCGACGTCGAGCCCCGGGGCGCTCGCGTTGGACAGCTGGGTCCCGGAGCCGGACGTGCCCAAGACCGCGATGGACTTGCCGCTGCAGCCGACGAGGCGAAGATCGTCGTAGGTGCCGTCGCCGAGGTGGAACACCCATGACGCGCTGCCGTCGGTCCGCGCGAGCGCCTCGCCGAGCGTGCACAGCGGGGCCGCCTCGCTGCCGGCGTTGAGGTCCGCGCAGTTCGCCGCGTTCTCGTCGATCCACAGGTGCTCGGCGTCGTCCATGCACGCCCCGGTGAACGGGTTGCACGCCGAGTCCGGGCACTGGTCCTGCCGCGTGCAGGCGCCGCACGTGAACGACGTCGTGCACGCGGACTGCTCCGCCACGCACACCGGCGAGGTCGCGTCGACGCACTCGACGCAGCGGCCCCAGCCCACGCTGCACTGCGGGGTGTCGGCGGACAGCGTCATGCAGAACGCGTCGCCCCCCGCGGCGTCGCATCCGGAACACTCGCCCGCGATGCAGTAGGGGCGAGCCTCAGGGCAGGTCGCCGACTCGCCCTCGCCCTCGCACGGCACCGGTGTGCCGCTCGACGTGCTCGACGGATCGATCGTGTCCGAGCCGGCCGAGGTCGTCGAGCCGCTGGATGTCCCCGAGGCGGCCGCGCCGTCGGCCCGGCACGCCGGGTCGACCGGCGCCGCTTCACACCCGGAGAAGCTCCGCCGACAGACGCTGCACACCGGGCGGCTGTCGAACAGCGCCTGGCACGTGGCATCACCGTCGCGGTTGGCGCAGTGGTTCGGGTCGTCGATCACGACGCACCCAGGGACGGCCGCGAACGCCGCCCACACGCGCACGATTCCGGCCAGACGGGCTCGCATTCCCACTGCTTCCGCGGGGTTCACGGGGGCTACTCTAGGCAGGACGCCGCGAACACGGCAAGCCTGGCCCGTAGGGACAGGGGGCGCGCCGAGGCGAGGTGGCCGAAAGATCAACGCTCGCGGCGGCGCGGGCGCGCGCCTGTCATACGCGGCCGCGTTCGCGGAACTGCTGTCGCGTCGACCCCCGCTCGATCACTCGTCGGCGCGACCGCAGGCCAACCGCAGCAACGATCCCGCCGAGTACGCCGCGTCGTCGCCGGGCGCACCGAGGCCCGCGGTGCCGATGCGACACGGCATGCCCGCCGCCGCGGCCTCGCCGAGGATGCGCTCGACCACCGGCCCGCCGCGCTCGATCACGGTCTCGGGCAACAGCACGGCGAACAGATCGGGCTCGATGCGCGCGACGAGATCGACGTTGCGGCACGCGTCCGCGAGCACTGACGCGAGTCGCGACGCCGCGTCGTCGCGCGCCGCGGCGGGGCACCGCACCGCGAGCAGCGTGAGCGGTCGCTGGTAGCGATGGGCGCGGGCGACCTCCTGCTGCAGGCGGTGCCGGAAGTACATCACCGAGTAGACGCCCGTCGCGCCGTCGCGGAGATCGAGGCGTGTGCCCGCGGTCTCGTCGTTCGCGGCCTCGGAGCGCTCGGGCGGGCCGAGCGGTCGGGTGCCGAGGCCGAGGGCGCGCGTCGAGAGCCGCACGAGCAGGTGGGTGCGCGCGAGGAGCTCGACGTGGCTCCCGCCGAGGCGCAGGAAGTCGCAGCCGGACCGGGCGTACGCCTCCTCGATCACGCCGTCGGGGATCTCGCGGGGCAGCAGCGCGACGATCGGGAGGTCCGACGTCCGCGGATCGCAGGCGAGGGCCTCGAGGGCGTCGATGCACGCGTCGATCGGATCGTCGAGCGTCACGTAGATCGCGTCGGGCAGGAACGACGCGGCGGCCTGTGGCAGGTGCGAGCTCTCGCGCGTCACGGCGAGGCGTCCCACGCGGTACCCGGCCTGGCGCAGGCAGTGATCGACCGCGTCGGCGGCGTGGCCGACACGCAGCGTGAGCACGCGTCCCGAGCCGCGCAGCGACGACATCGAGGCGAGCTCGTCGAGGCTCCAGTGGGCGTCGTCGCCGAGGAGGCCGAGGTCATCCTGGGCGCCCGCGGGCGCGTTCACGGCGGACGAATTCTGCGAGACGGGGTCCACGGTGGGTACCATCGGCGGACACCCGACGGGCCTTGAGCGGACCTGCGGCCGCGCCGCGCCGCGCCGCGCCGCGCCGGGGGGCCGCGGCTAGGTCGTGAACCGCGAGAGGTTGCCCAGCACGACCAGCCAGTAGTACGCGCCGCCGCCGACGGCGAGCAGCGCGACGAGCACGATCCACGGCAGCATGCTGCTCTCCTTGCGCGGCGCCGGCGACGGCATGCGCGAGGGGGCACGGGGACCGCGACCCGCGGGCGTGGGCGGCTCGGCGCGGGCCGGTGCCCGCTCGCCGCTGGAGCGCACCGGATCCGGCTCGTCGACCAAGGCCGCCGAGGAACCCGCGCCGAAGTCCTCGAGCGACAGCGGCGCGGCGGGATCGTACGCCGGTGCGGCCGCGCCCATCAGCGTGTCGAGGGGCTCGGAGCCGGTGTCGTGGGCCTCGCCGTCGTCGCCCAGCGACTGGAAGTTGAGGAACTCCTCGTCGATGAGCTGCAGGATCAGGCTCGATCCGCCGGGCGGGCTCGAGGTCGTGGATGGCTGGGCGCGGCGCAGCTCCTCGAAGGTCTCGGCCAGCGCGCGCGCCGACACCTTCAGGCTGCGCGAGAACAGGAAGCCGAGCAGCTCGTCGGCGAAATCCCCGGCGGTCTGGTACCGGGTGTCGAGGTCCTTCGCCAGCGCGCGGCGGATGATCCGCTCGAGCTCCTGGGGGACGTCGGGGTTCTTCTGGCTGATGCTCGGGACGTGCGCGGCGCGGACGAGCTCGACGGTCTGGTAGTCGGTCTCGCCGAGGAACAGCCGCTCCCCGGTGAGCATCTCGTACGCGAGGATGCCGACCGCGAAGATGTCCGAGCGCGCGTCGACCTCGTGGCCCTGCGCCGCCTCGGGCGACAGGTACGAGAACTTGCCCTTCACCACGCCGGGGTCGGTCGACTCGAGCTGCGTCGAGGCCTTGGCCAGGCCGAAGTCGGTGAGCTTCACCTCGCCGTTCCACGAGAACAGGATGTTCGGCGGCGAGATGTCGCGGTGGACGATGCCCAGCGAGCGGCCGGTCTCGGGATCGCGGAGGTTGTGGGCGTAGTCGAGGCCCTTCAGCACCTCGCCGATCACCCACATCGCCTGGTGCACCGGCAGCGTCGCGCGGCGCTTGGCCAGGTGCTGCAGCACGTGCTTGAGGTTGGGCCCCTCGACGTACTCCATCACGATGAAGTAGGTCGACGAGCTCTTGCCGATGTCGAAGACCGAGACGATGTTCGCGTGGCTGAGGTGCAGCGACAGCCGCGCCTCGTCGAGGAACATGCGGACGAAGCGATCGTCCTTCAGCAGGCCGGGAAGGATGCGCTTGATCGCGACCTTCTTCTTGAAGCCCGCCATCGACTCGGCCTCGGCCACGTAGACCTCGGCCATGCCGCCTGAATCGAGCTTGAAGAGTGGGCGATAGCGGTCCGCCATGGGATGCGCGTCGGGGACGGGGGATCGGACGAGGGAGACTGGGAGTGTAAACCCAACCGGGGGCGAACCGGCGGGACGAAGGGGGCGAAAACCGGACGATCGCACGGCTCGGCCCGAAGGGGCGAGTGCCGCCGACGTCAGGGGGACGTCGTGGCGTCGGCGCTCGGTGGGTCGTATGCGGTCAGCTCGAGCCGCAGGGCACCGACCCACATGTCGCTCTCCATCGCGAGCGGGATCCGCCGACCGTCGTTGGACAGCCAGGCCCGCATCGCGAAGGCACGCTTGCCCGGGAGCGGCTGATCATACGGATCCACACGCGTCATCGTTCCCGAGATCTTCACGACGTCGTTCTTGCCGAGCCCGAGGGCCTTGCCCACGCTCGGCATCTTCTCCATCGGCCCGGCGGGCAGCGCCTCGACCTCGATGCGCATGAGTGTGGTGCCGTCGATGACGTGGGCCTTGGACTTCTCGCCCGGGGTGAGCTTCTGCGCGCGGACCCACGCCATGACCGATAGTGGATCGAACGTGTCGATCGGCACCTTCTTGAGGTGCTTGCGCGACTTGTCGTCCTTGGCGTCGAGGATGCGCACCTGGCCGCGGCCCTCGTAGTTCGCGGTGGTGACCCGGCGCTTGTACCCCACCGGGCTCCACCCGCCGTAGACGAGCACGTTCTCGGACCAGATGGTGGCGCCCGAGTGGGCATCCAACAGCGTGACCATGTCGTCGTTCACGGTCGCGAGCAGCGAGACGATGCCGGAGGTGCGGGCGTGACCCTCGATGCGCACGATCGGCGCCCCGTGGGGCGGACCGCCGCGGGGATCGGGCTCGAGCGCCACGATCGTGGCCTCGGCCATGCCCGCGGAGTTGCCGGCGAAGGTGACGTCGAACCGGAAGCGCTCGCCGACCGCCAGCGTCGCGCCGAAGTCCGCGGGCCGCGTGGTGGCCGGCGCGCGCCGCCTCGCGTCCCGCAGCGGCGGATCGAGCAGCACCGCGGTCAGTCCGACGGCGGTTCGCGGGCCCGCGGCGCCGACGACCTTCCCGGCCCGTCCGCCCGGGGACTCGCCGCGGGGGACGGGCGGGGCCTCGATGTCCGGCATCGGGCTGGCGTCGACGACGGCGGGCGGTGCCGCCGCGACCCGGACCGCGAACCCGAGGCCCACGCCCGCGGTGGCGGCCACGGCCGTCATCAGGGCGATCGTGCGAGTTCGGCCCGTTCGCAGCACGTGCGGAGGGTACCACGGGGCAGGGGGTGGCGCGGCCCCGCGCGCTGGCCTAGCATGCGCGGCTTCCATGGCCCCGATCGTGATCACTCAGGGCGATCCGGAGGGCGTGGGGCCCGAGCTGCTGCTGCGCGTCGCTGCGGCCGATCGGCTCCGGCCCGGGGATCGGGTGTTCGCCTGCCCCGCGCGCCTCGAGGCCACGGCGACGGCCCTCGACGTGCCCTGGGCCCGCGACGGCCTCGCGAAGCTCCTGCCCCACCTCGCGGCCGAGTGCCGCGCGGGCCTCGGCCAGTACGCCGCGCTGGTCGCCGGCACCGATTGCGTGCTCGCCACCGCGGGGACCCACCTGGTCACGGCGCCGATCGACAAGGCGCGGGCGCAGGACGAGGGCCTCCGGTACCCCGGGCACACGGAGTACCTCGCCGCGCGGGCCGGTGTCGACGCCTACGCGATGTGCATGGTCGGGCCGCGGCTGCGGGTCGCGCTCGTGACGATCCACCTGCCGTTGCGCGCGGTGCCCGACGCGCTGCGCCCCGAGGACATCGTGACCAAGGGATCGCTGCTCGCGGCGGCGCTCCCGGGTTTCGCCGGCGCGGCGCGGCGGATCGCGGTGCTCGGACTCAATCCCCACGCCGGCGAGCAGGGGCGACTCGGCGACGAGGAGACGCGGATCATCGCGCCCTCGATCGAGGCGCTGCGCCGTCGCCATCCCGACGTCGAGTTCACGGGCCCGCTGCCCGCCGACACCGCGATGCCGGCCGCGGCCGCAGGCACCTACGGCGCGATCCTGGCGATGTACCACGACCAGGGCCTCGGCCCGTTCAAGCTGCTGCACTTCTCCGATGGGATCAACGCGACGCTGGGCCTGCCGTTCCGCCGCGCCTCGCCCGATCACGGCACCGCGCGCGACATCGTCGGTCGCGGCGTCGCCGATCCGACGAGCATGCTCCACGCGGTCGACCACGCGCGCGGAGAGGATCCATGAGTCGCGCGCGCACCGGGGCATCGACCCCGACGAAGGCCGGGCGGAGCCGCGGGCGCGCCGATGCGACGGCGCCGACGGTCACGACGCCGGTCCGTGCCGGCCGCAGCAAGTCGGTCGCGCCGGCCGAGGTGACGCCGCCGGTCCGTGCCGGCCGGAGCAAGACGCCGGTCGTCGCGCCGCCCGAGCCGACGCCCGCCGCCGTCGTGGAGCCGCCGCGCGCGAGCTCGACGGCCCCGACCGCCGTCGCACCGGCCGGCTGGATCCGGATCCGCGGCGCCCGGACGCACAACCTGCAGGGGGTCGACCTCGATCTGCCCCGCGGGAAGCTCGTCACCATCACCGGGCCGTCGGGCTCGGGCAAGAGCAGCCTCGCGTTCGACACGATCTTCGCCGAGGGCCAGCGCCGCTACGTCGAGAGCCTCAGCGTGGCGGCGCGGCAGTTCCTCGCGCAGATGCCCAAGCCCGACGTGGATCTGATCGAGGGCCTCTCGCCGACGGTCGCCGTGTCGCAGGACGCCCGCGGCCGTAACCCCCGCTCGACGGTCGGCACGACCACCGAGATCCACGACTTCCTGCGCCTGCTCTTCGCCCGCGTCGGCGTGGTCTACAGCCACCGCACCGGCAAGCCCATGAAGCGGCACGGCGTGCAGGACATGCTCGACGAGATCCTCGCGCTGCCCGAGGGCACGCGGATCTCGGTGCTCGCGCCGGTGGTCGTCGGGGTCCCGGGCGATCACGCCGAGCTGCTCGACGATCTGCGCCGCCGCGGCTTCGTGCGCGTCGCCGTCGACGACGAGGTCCGCGATCTGAGTTCACCGTTCGAGCTCGATCCCGCGGTGCGACACACGATCGAGGTCTACGTCGATCGCATCAAGCTCAACCCCGACGTGCGCCCGCGCCTCGGCGACTCGGTCGAGCTCGCGCTCGGGCTCACCGGCGGGCTCGTCGAGGTACTCACGGTCGAGGGCGCGCGGCTGCGGTTCTCGGATCGCTACGCCGAGCTGGACGAGGGCGTCGCGTACCCCGAGATCACACCGGCGCTGTTCTCGTTCAACTCGCCCCACGGCGCGTGCCCGGCCTGCGACGGCCTCGGGCGCACGCGGGTGTTCGATCCGTCGCGCCTGGTCGATCCCAAGGCGACGCTGCGTCACGGCGCGATCCGGCCATGGGCGCGGCGCGGCGGCGGCCACGGTCGCACCATCGCCGCGCTCGCCGAGCACCTCGGCGTCGAGCTCGACGTGCCCTTCGGCGAGTTGCCGGCCGCGGCGCAGATCGCCTTCGTCGAGGGCACCGGCGCCGAGGTCGTGCCGGGGCTCGATCGCCCGTTCGAGGGCGTGCGCCCGATGATGGCCCGGCGCCTGCGCGAGCTCGAGGGCCGCCTCGACGAGGGCGGCGACGACGAGCCCGACGCCGAGGACATCGAGGCCTACCTCGACGAGGTGGTCTGCACGAGCTGTGAGGGCGAGCGGCTGTGCCTGCCGGCCCGCATGGTCCGCATCGGCGAGCACAACATCGCCGCGCTGTGTCGCATGCCGCTCGATCGACTCGCGGGGGCGATCGCCGAACTCTCGTTCGATCGCGAGCGTCACGAGATCGCCGAGGCGGTGCTCGGTCAGGTCCGTGCGCGCCTGCGGTTCATGATCGAGGTCGGCCTCGGCTACCTCACCCTCGATCGCGCCGTGATGACGCTGTCGGGCGGCGAGGCCCAGCGCATCCGCCTGGCGACGCACATCGGCGCGGCGCTGGCGGGCATCACCTACGTGCTCGACGAGCCGAGCGTGGGCCTGCACCCCCGCGACAACGATCGGCTCATCGCGACGCTCCACCACCTGCGCGACCTCGGCAACACCGTCATCGTCGTCGAGCACGACGAGGCGACGATGCGCGCCTCCGACTGGTTGGTCGACATCGGCCCGGGCGCAGGCCCCCAGGGCGGGCGCGTGGTCGCGGCGGGGCCCACCGCGGATGTCCTCGCCAACCCGCGGTCGATCACCGCGGCGTACCTGTCGGGGCGCATGTCGATCCCGGTGCCCGAGCAGCGCCGTCGCCCGCGGGGCCCGTCGATCGTGGTCCGCGGCGCCCGCGGGCACAACCTCGCCGACATCACCGCACGGTTCCCCATCGGCATGCTCACCTGCGTGACGGGCGTGAGCGGCTCGGGCAAGTCGAGCCTGGTGATCGACACGTTGTTGGCCGAGGCCGCCCGCGTGTGCAACGGCGCCGCGAGGCCGCCGCTCGACTGCGACGGCGTCGACGGCCTCGAGCACATCGACAAGGTCATCTACGTCGATCAGTCGCCCATCGGCCGCTCGGCGCGGAGCAACCCTGCGACGTACACGGGCATCTTCGCCGAGCTACGCACGGTCTTCGCGGGCCTGCCCGACGCCAAGATCCGCGGGTGGCAGCCGTCGCGGTTCTCGTTCAACGTCAAGGGCGGCCGCTGCGAGGCGTGCCAAGGCGAGGGGCTGCGCCGCATCGAGATGCAGTTCCTGCCGGATCTGCACGTCACGTGCGAGACCTGCCGCGGTCGCCGGTACAACCGCGAGACGCTCGGCGTCACGATGCGCGGCAAGAACATCGCCGACGTGCTCGAGATGAACGTCGCGTCCGCCTACGACTTCTTCGTCGCCCACCCTGGACTGCGACTCAAGCTCGAGGTCCTGCGCGACGTCGGCCTCGGCTACCTCGGGCTGGGTCAGAGCGCGCTGACGCTGTCGGGGGGCGAGGCCCAGCGCATCAAGCTCGGCCGCGAGCTGGCGCGCAAGTCCACCGGCAAGACGCTGTTCGTGCTCGACGAGCCGACGAGCGGCCTGCACTTCGGCGATGTGAAGCAGTTGCTGCACGTGTTCGCGCGGCTGGTGGACGAGGGCAACACCGTGGTGGTGATCGAGCACGACGTCGACGTGATGAAGTGCGCCGACTACATCGTGGACATCGGGCCCGACGGCGGGGACCGGGGCGGACGCCTGGTGACCTCGGGCACGCCCGAGCACGTCGCCAAGGGTGGCCAGGGTCACACCGCGGCGTATCTTCGCGCGGCGCTGGACGGTGCCGAGGCTGCGCGGGTCGCATCCGCCGTGGTATGAATTCCGGGCCCATGGCCCGGCCGGACGCCAAGGTGAGGATATTCGTCGCGCTCGCAGCCGCGCTCGCGTCCGGAACGATCGGCTGCGTCGTGGTCCCGCAGAATCGCCGCGAGTACCTCGCCGATCCGACCATGCAGCTGCAGGACGATCCGCTCGAGGCCCGGTCGAATCGCAAGCTGTGGACCGCGCGCGAGGGGGCGGCGGGCGGCGACGCGAAACCAGCGGGCGGCGGCTGTGGCTGTTCGAACTGAACGGCGGCGCGTCGGCATCGCGTGGGTCGCCGCGGCGCTCGCCATCTCGAACCCGGGCTCGAGCGCCGCGGGCAACGCTCGTCGCCGGGCCCAGACCACCGCGCCGGCGGCGAAGGGCCCGACGATCGACGATCTGTTTCTTCGCTTCACGCTGTTCAACCAGCGCGGTCGCGGCTTCCAGTCGAAGGCCGGGCCACCGGCCGGCCCCGGCTCGGAGAACATGCTCGTGTTCCAACCGATGGGTCAGCTCGGGATCCGCCAGCGCAACCCGCGGTGGACCCACCAGGTGACGTTCGCGCTCGACGTGATCTCGGCGGCGTCCCCCGATGGGCTCGACGCGGTGTCGTCGGCGTCCCGCTACAACGAGGCCGGCGAGCTCGACGTGACCACGACCTACGCCTCCGAGGACCGCGGCGAGTGGTCGGTGCGCTACGGCCTGCACTTCGAGGAGCCGTTCCGCTCGGGCTTCGGCGGCCTCGGCTGGGTCGGCCGATTCTTCGAGGACAACACGACGGTCGCGCTCAACACCACGGTCATCCTCGATCTGTTCGACTTCATCCATCCGCTGGGCTTCAGCCCTGTGCAGGTGGAGAAGCGCGTGACGATCAGCGACAACGTCGGCGTGACCCAGGTGCTGTCGCCGACGACGCTGGTGTCGGCGTCGTACGGCGTCACCTTCCAGGCCGGCACCTTGCAGACGACGTGGAACTCGGTCGCGATCAGCGACGCGCCGACCACCGACTGCCCCAACGACTACGGCCAGGCCCCGGAGTACGACTGCCCCAACCGCGAGCCCGAGCGCCTCCCGAGGACCCGCACCCGCCACGCCGCTGCGCTGCTGCTCAACCAGCACATCCCGCGCACGCGCAGCACGATCAAGCTCGCCTACCGGTTCTACGCCGATGACTTCGACCTGCGCGCGCACACGCCCGGTGTGATGCTCTACCAATGGCTCGGCCGGCGGACGTACCTGCGCGCGACATACCGCTACCACTGGCAGCGCGGGGTATCCTTCTATACGGTCGCGACGCGCACGGACGCGTCCGACGAGATGCCGTTGACCGCGGATTCCGATCTCGCGCCGTTCTCGGCCCACCAGGTGGGCTTGAAGGCCGTCGTCTACCTGCTTCCGCCGGGGGGCCTCCGCGGCGCGCAGTACCTCGACGGCGGCTATTCTCGGTATCAACGCAGCAACGATCTCCACGTCGATGTCGTCTCCCTCGGGTATGGCCGTGACTTCTAGGACCACCCGACGTCGCGCGCTGGGTCTGCTCGCGCTCGGTGCCGCCTTCGGCTGTGGCCCCCGCGGTGCGACGCGTCCCCCGGTCGCTGCCGACGGCACCGTGCCGCTGTCGCCGGGCCCGTCGTTCGCCGAGGTGACCGCGGGCCGCGTGACCGTGATCGACTTCTGGGCGACGTGGTGCGAGCCCTGTCGCGTCTCGATCCCCAAGGTCATCGCGTTCGCGGTGCGCCCCGAGCACGCCGAGGTCTCGGTCGTCGGCGTGCACGTGGGGCAGGGGTTCGAGGGCGCGGTGGCGTTCGGACGCGAGGCCGGCATCCACTACCCGCTGTTCGCGGATCCGGAGTTCCGGCTGTCGACCGCGCTCGGGGCCCCGCGGGTGCCGATGATCGTCGTGCTCGATCGCGGCGGCGCGGTCCTCGAGCGCGCCGCGGAGATCGACGCCGCGATCGAGGCCGCGGTCACACGCGCGCTGTCAGTCCCGTAGCACGCGGGCGTAGCACCACATTTCGCCTCCGATTACCCCACCGCGTCGACCGCGACGCGCACCGCGGCCGCGAGCGCGAACACCTCGACGACGCGAGCGAGCCGCGGCTCTGCGACTGGAGCCGGACGCCGCGAGCGTCGCCAGAGCACCGCAATCCCAGCCGAGGCGCCTGCGATGATGCCCATCGCGAGTTCGGCGATCGGCATGACCGGGTGCTCCGGCGGAGGCCTCGCCGTGACCGCGATGACATAGCCCGCCACGCACGTCCCAGCGCAAGTCGACAGGACCAGCAGACCGGTGCGCAGTCGCCTCGCCCACACCGCGGCCGACGACATCCGCTGCACGCCGACCAGGATCACCAACGCCGCGAGTAGGACGATCTGAGGGCCCGGCTTCACCCCGCCGAGCGCGGCGACGATGATTGCTGCCATCGCGGCTTGCCACAGGACCATCGCCTGCGATTCGCTCGGAGCGGACGTCATGGACAGAGACTACGCGCGAGCCGGCGTTCCGGCGCCCCCGCGCGCGTTCAGTCCCGTAGCACGCGGGCGTAGCACCACAGCGCCAGCGCCCAGACGAAGCCCAGCGACACCAGCATGAAGACCCAGCCGCCCGAGGTCATGGGGCCTCCAATTCGTCGTCGGGGGGCCGGCGACCGTCGAGGTCGAGGCCGAGCGCGCGCCAGCGGACCTCGCCGATCCGGATCATCACGAGCAGGACGATCAGCACGCCGAGCACGAGCGCGATGGTCTGGCCGGCGACGGGGTCCTCGAGCAGCGCGTCGATGCGCTCGCCGAGGCTCTGCCGGCAGAACGCGGCGAAGACGACCAGGAGGTAGACCGGCGCGACGTACTTGATGACGAAGGCGACCACCCGCGGGATGCGGATCTTCGCCCCGTAGTGCGCCTCGGTCATCCCGCGGTCGATGCCGAACACCCAGCCGAAGTAGATGATCTGCACGGTCGCGAGCACGAAGATCGCCGTCGTGCCGACCCAGAAGTCCATGGTGTCGAGGGCGACGAGGTCCTTGGTGTGCTGGAGATTCCACAGCGAGCCGGCCGCCGTGAACACCACCACCGCGATCACGGCGCGGCCGTTGGACCAGCCCAGCGCCTCCTGGATGAACGCCTTCACCGGCTGCAGCATCGACAGCGAGCTGGTGATCGCCGCGAGGAACAGCATGAAGAACCACAGCGCGCCGATGACGTTGCCGAGCGCGCCCATGTGGGCGAACACGACGGGCAGCGTGTTGAACCCGAGACCGAAGGTGCCGCCGGTCGCCCCGCTCGCGCCGAGGAACACGAACGCGGCGGTCAGCGTGATGAGTCCGCCGAAGCCGACCTCGAAGACCTCGTTGGTCGCCGACGCGGTCAGGCCCGAGAGCACCACGTCGTCCTTCTTGCGCAGGTACGACGCGTAGTTGACGATCACGCCGAAGCCGACCGACAAACTGAAGAAGATCTGGCCGGCCGCGGCGAGCCACGTCTCGGCGTTGCCCAGCGCGTCGAAGCGCGGGTTCCACATGTAGCCGAGGCCCGCGGTGACGTTGAGGTCCGGACGACTCGGGTCGGGGGTGCCGAGCGTCAGCACGCGGACGAGGACGATCACCGCGCAGACCGCCATCGCGGGCATCGCCCACTGACAGAACTTCTCGATGCCGCCCGACAGGCCCTTCCACACGAAGTAGGCGTTGAGGCCGATGATCACGAGCCAGAACGTCAGCGTGCTGCCCTTCTCGAGCAGCACGCCGTCGGCGCCGATGCCCGACACCGAGCCGAAGTACGTGCCCGACTGCGCCGCCATGGTCGCGGCGTCGCCCTCGAGGCCGATGCCGCCGGTCGCGAACGCCCAGGCGTACTGCAGGCACCAGCTCTCGATGAGGCCGTAGTACATGTACACGACCATCGGGATCAGCAGCCCGAAGACGCCGAGGTAGCGGGCCAGCGCGCCGCCACCGACGACGCCCATGATCGCGGGGCAGGAGTGGAAGCCCTTGCGCCCGCCGTAGCGGCCCATCGTCCACTCCGCCCAGCCGACCGGGATTCCGACCAGCAGCAGCGCGACGAAGTACGGGATCATGAACGCGCCGCCGCCGTTCGCCGCGGCAGTGCCGGGGAACCGCAGGAAGTTGCCGAGGCCGACGGCTGATCCGGAGACCGCCAGGATCACGCCGAAGCGCGTCCCCCATTGTTCTTGCTTGTCGTTGCTCACCGGGGAACGTCGTCTCAGGTCATCGCGCCCAGACCGTCTTGGTCCTTGAGCACGACGGTGCGGCCGTTGAGGTCGAGCAGGCCCTTCTTCTTGAACTGGGCGAGCGTCAGCGAGATGGTCTCGCGGGTCGAGCCGATGAGGTTCGCCATCTCTTGATGGGTGATCTTGAGCCCGATCTGGATCCCGTCCTCGCACTCGACGCCGTACTCCTCGCCGAGCTCCATGAGCAGCGCCGCGAGCTTGGCCTGCACGTCGCGGAACACGAGGTGCTCCAGCTTGGTCTCGAGCTGCCGTCGGCGCTCGCCGATGACGCACGCGAAGTTGAACGCGAGCTGGGCGTCGGAGAGCAGCAGCTCGTGGAACGCCTCGCGGGGCAACTCGGTGATGATCGCGTTCTTCATCGCCTCGGCCATCTCGCCGCGCGGCGCGCCGTCGATGATGCAGAGCTCGCCGAAGATCTGGCCGGCGCCGCGGTACGCGAGCGTGAGCTCCTTGCCGTCGCGCGTGACCTTGCTGCACTTCACGCGTCCGCCGTTGATGAAGTACACGCGGTCGCCCGGATCGCCGGGCAGGTAGATGACCTGCCGCCTCGCGATCTCACGGAGTTCGACCACACTCGCGAGTTCCGCGAGCTTCGCCGGCGGGACCCCCTCGAGCAGGGGTATCTTCCGCAGGTACCAAGCTGCGCGCTTCTCGTCCTTCGCTTCCTGCTGGGCTGCCTTCGCCATGGTGGCAGCAAACGTATCCGAGCCGACGAAGGCCCACAATCGTGTGAGGTGGATGACGCGCCATTTTTGATCTGCCGTTCGTCGTGGCCTGACGCGCCGGCACAACGGTTGCAGACTCGCCCGACCGCGGGTCGCCCCCTCGGACCCGCCTCCGCCCGACCCGAGCGACGTGTCGAATGATTCCGACGGCTTACACCACATCCCGCGCCCCGATCCGGGGACGAATCGCGGCGCAGACTATGAAAAGTCTGCGTACGGCCCGCATCGGTTACGGGTCGGGGCCGCGCGCGGACGGCCCTTCGACCGGGCCCGAGCCCCGTGACGGACGGTGTGGGGCCCGGGGAGATCGCGGCTTCTCGATCATCGAGCTGATGGTGGTCCTCGCGGTGGTCGGGGCCCTGGCCGTCGTCGCCGCGGCCGGGTTCCGGCGCAACGAGTTCGCCAACCAGCGCACGCGCTTCATCGCGGACGTCGAGGGCATGCTCGTGCAGGCGCGCAACGCCGCGGTCGATCGCCAGACGCAGGTGCGCGTGAGCGTCGACGCGACCTCCGTGACGCTGACGGCGTTCGACACCTCCGACGACACGTGGCGCCCGCTCAACCGCGCGGCGCTCGAGAACCCCAACGGCTCGCTCGTCACGGTCAACGGCGCCGTCTGCGTCTACGGGTTCACGCCGGGGGTCCAGGCCCCGTCGCAGGCCTCGGCAGTGTCGCCGCCGGCGGACTGCGTCGGGACCCCACAGCTGCTCGTGTTCGAGTCCGACGGCCGCTTCAGCGATCCGGACGCGACGTTCTCGTCGGTGCCCAACGCCGGCGCGACGCTGTGGATCGCGGACCGCACGATCCCCGGCGCGCCGAAGTACACCATCTTGCAGATCTTCCCCGGCGGACTCATCCGCAAGTTCGACCAGCTCGACTAGAGGTCCCGTGCCGCACCCCATCGCCCACCGTCGTGTTCGCCGCCCGGGCAGTCGCGCGAGCCGTGG
Organism: Nannocystaceae bacterium; assembly: GCA_044344875.1. Taxonomy (GTDB): domain Bacteria; phylum Myxococcota_A; class Polyangia; order Nannocystales; family Nannocystaceae; genus Xiheibacterium. The sequence goes on along the minus strand of JBIJCC010000025.1, from coordinate 82,150 downwards.
CTTCACGCTCGTCGAGGTGCTCGTCGCGATCGTCGTGTTCGCGATCGCGATCGTCGGTCTGGTCGCGATCGAAGGGCGCAGCGTCGAGAGCCAACGCGCCTCGGCGTACATGCGCGAGGGCGAGCGGGTCGCCCAGGACGCGATGGCCGAGCTCCAGTCGCGGAGCTTCGTCGAGCTGCTCTCTTTCGACTTCGCCGGCGGTGTCGCCACGATGCCCTACGACGAGGCCGGCATCGATCCGACGACGCGGGTTCGCGACTTCCGGCGGCCGCCCGCCGACATCGCCGAGTCGACCGAGGTCGTCGGGGCGGTGCGGGGGTCGTTCCTCGTGTTCCGCTCGGTCGACTGGGTCGTCGATCCGCTCAACGCGCCGTCGGCGAACCCGCCCGACCTCACCGTCGATCTACCGCTCATCAACGCGCTGGTGCTGCAGGTCACCGTGCTGTGGATCGACGACTCCAACTCGGCGATGCCACCGCCGGTGGGCCAGACGGTGCTCGACCTGACCCCGGCGATGGCCGACCCGACCAACGCCGCCTACGCGCCGTACGTCGGCTCGATCCAGCTGCGGACCGTCCGCGCCAACGACACGGTGATGACGCCATGAACGACGCCCCGCGCCGCTCGGACCCCGCGCCGCGACCCGAGGTCGTCCTCGCGCCCCAGCGCGGCTTCACGCTCATCGAGCTGATGGTCGCGTTGGTCGTGTCGGGCATCGTCGTCCTCGGCATCTTCGCGTTCTCGAACATCCAGCGCAGCAACGCCGGCGCCCACGAGCGCAACGTGATGATCCAGCAGGCGCTCGAGGGCGCGATGTGGGCCCTGGGCCAGGACGTTCGCCAGGCGGGGCTGGGCTTCACGCGGCTGTGCACCGAGCTGCGGGTGTGGGACGCGGCCTCGGGCCAGCTCATCAACCCGGGCGTCGGCGATCCGGCGCTCGCGTACGCCGACGCGGTCACCGGCGAACACTACTGGGTGCTGCGTGACGGGATCCAGGCCGATTGGCGCAGCGATGGCGCGGGCACGATGGATCAGGCCGTCGACAGCCTCGACGTGATCCTCGGTGAGGCCAACTACCTCGGCCTCGCGGGCGTGTTCGCGATGTCGGCGGCGATCGATCCGCTGGCGACGAGCCTGACCGTGCAGACCTCGACGCTGCTCGACAACGGCAACGCGCAGCACCTCGCCCAGGTGCAGCAGCTGTTCCCGCCCGGGACGTTCGTGCTCGTGGCGTCGCGTCCGGCGACGGGCGGCATCGCGTTCTCGCCGGTGACGCAGGGCCAGTGCATCCTGCTGCAGGTCACCGACGACGTGGCCGGCGGTGCCGGGCCGCAGGACTGGAGCATCCCGATCGACGCGACCTCGGGCTTCAACGCGAACCTCGCCGCGCTGCTCGATGGGTTCGGTGCCGATCCGGCGTGTGAAGCCGAGGCCCCGGTGGCGTGCACCGACGACTGGGATGCTGCGACGATGACCGCCCCGATGGTCGTGCCCCTGGGCCGACTGCGGTGGTCGCGGTATGCGATCGACTACACGGTGCCGCAGCTGCCGTACCTGGTGCGCTACGACATCATCGGCCACCAGCCGACGGTGGACCCGAGCAACCTCGGGACCGGCGCCGACTATCCCCACTGCGTCGCCGGGCAGTGTCCCGCCGCGGGCCTGCACCTGCCCGGCGGTCAATCACCGCCGGCGGCGGTCGCCATCGGTCCGATGGTCGAGGACCTCCAGGTCGCCGTGGGCTGCGATGGTTGGTCGATCGCCAGCGCCGCGCTGCGCAGCGCCCGGGCCCCGGATCTCGGCTTCGAGGAGGTCGGCCCGGCCGAGGGGCCGCAGGCCGGCCTGGCCAATTCGATGGTGGACGAGAACCGCAACGAGTCCGGGGCCCGCGCCACCGACGAGTGGTTGGGGAACGCGGTGGCCGAGGTCAGCGCGCCCGACTGTGTCTTCTACGGCACGGGCGAGTACGACCGCGACGCGTGGCTGGCGGCCGAGCCCAACCCCGGGCCGGGGTTCCGCATGAGCCCCCAGACCCTGCGCGTCACGCTGGTGGCCTCCGCCGAGGCCGACGAGGCCGCGGGCGGCCTGGCCACGGCCGACGTCTCGCCGATCGAAGATCGCGTCGAGTTGCCGTCGCTCGTGGGGACGCGACAGAGGTTCACACTCACCGAGCGCTTTGCGCCCGAGAACGTGCGGTGGCGGGACCCGCGACTGCAGTAGGAGAGCTCGATCATGCGGACCTTCACGAACCCCAGTCCCGTTGCGAGTCCCGTTGCGAACCGTCGCGATCCCCGGCGGACCCGCGCGCAGCGGGGCGCGACGATGGTCAGCGTGATGCTGCTGTCGGTGTCGTTGATGACGGTCGGCCTGCTCGTCGTGCGCAGCTCGGTCCGCGAGGTCGAGCAGGCCGGGCAGCTCGTCGCGCGCGAGCGGGCGCTGATGGCCGCGCAGGCGGCGGCCGACCTCGCCGCCGCGCAGTACATCCGCCTCGATCCAGACCAGCTCGACGCGGCGCTGGTCGGCTACAACCCGCAGGCGGGGGCCTGCGCCGATCCGTGCGGCGACTGCATCCCCGACGCGGCCGATGTGGTCACGGGCCAACGCAACGAGGTGCTCGCGGGCGCCTCGATCGGGTGCGGCGGCCGGCCGTGCATGCGCCAGGGGGCCGTCTCCTTCCTCAACGACGCGGCCGGGGCCGCGCAGAACTGGTGCGCGCTGCCCCTGCGCGATCTGGTGCCGGGCGGCGACGCCGAGGCCCAGGTCTCGGTCTGGGTGCGCAACAACTCCGCCGACGCCCTGGGCGCCAACGGCAGCGCCGACTGGACCAACGACGGCGACGGTCGGGTGGTCGTGACGGCGATGGCCTCGGTCCGCAATACGACGGTCACGGTGGAGCAGGAGCTGGTGCTGTCGACGGGCACGGGAGCGGCCGTGATGCAGCCCCAGTCGCCCGACGAGGGCTACGGCGGCGGGCACAACAACGACAACTCGGCGGTGTCGGTGTGCGCCAGCCAGTACGTCGCGGCCGAGCAGAATTGACGTGATAGCATCGTGATCGCGTGCTCTCTGCGGCCGACTTACCCACTCCGATTCGAAAATTCCTGCTCGACTCCGGCCTGGAGACCGAGGCGCCGTTCGAGCGCCGCATCTTCACCAATCGCGACCTGAACTTCGACTCGATCTCGATCATCGGCTTCGACATGGACTACACCCTGGCGATCTACCGCCAGGAGGAGATCGAGGCCAAGTCGCTGACCACGACGACCGACAAGCTCATCGGTCGCGGCTACCCCGAGGCGCTGCGGGAGATGCCGATGGATCCGCGCTTCGCGATCCGCGGGCTCACGGTGGATCGGCAGCTCGGCAACGTGATCAAGATGGACCGCCACGGCTACGTCGGTCGCGCCTACCACGGGTTGCGCAAGCTCGAGCGGCCCGAGCGCAAGGCCATCTACCGCGACCAGCGGCTCGGCAAGGAGCGCGAGCGCTTCGCCCCGGTCGACACCCTGTTCGCGCTTCCCGAGGTCACGCTGTTCGCGGCGGTGGTGGAACTCATCGATCGCGCCCCCGACTCGTTCCGCGCCGGCGCCGGGGCGCCGAGCTACGCCGAGGCCTGGCTCGACGTGCGCGAGTGCATCGACCTCGCGCACCGCGACGGCTCGATCAAGGACCACGTCCGCGACGATCCGGGCCGCTTCATCGAGAAGGACCCGGATCTCGCCCGGACGCTCCACCAGCTGCGATCGGCCGGCAAGAAGCTGTTCGTCCTCACCAACAGCCTGTTCGACTACACCGAGGTCGTCATGCGGTACCTGCTCGACGACGCGCTGGAGTCGTACCCCGACTGGACGGCGTACTTCGACTGGGTGGTCGTCGGCGCGGCCAAGCCGGGCTTCTTCACCGAGAACGCCCCGTTCCAGGAACTCGATCGCACGGGCGCGCCGATCGGCGGCCGCAAGCAGCAGGTCCAGCGCGGCAAGATCTACACCGGCGGCAACCAGCTCGGGCTGCAGGAGAGCCTCGGCGGCTACGCCGACGAGGTGCTCTACGTGGGCGACCACATCTACGGCGACATCGTGCGCAGCAAGAAGAGCTCGGGCTGGCGCACGGCCCTCATCGTCCAAGAGCTCCAGCACGAGCTCGAGGTCCGCCACGACTGGGAGATGACGCTGCGCGAGATCGGCAGCCTCCATGGCCTGCGCTCGCGGCTCGCCGAGGAGATCGGCGCCCACCGCTACCTCGCCCGCACCCTCGCGCGACTCGAGCCGCAGGAGCTCCTCGGCACCGGGGTCACGCTGCCGGAGGCGGCCCGCGTCCTCGAGGCGACGCGCACCGATCTGCGCAAGCGCCTCGAGTGGCTGCGCAACTACGAGCAGGAGACCCGCGACACCCTGGAGCGCCGCGGCAAGGAGGTCGACGCCGCGTTCAACCCCTACTGGGGCAGCAGCTTCGCGGAGCGCCACGACACCAGCCGCTTCGGCGCGCAGGTCGAGTCGTTCGCCTGCATCTACACGTCGCGGGTCAGCAACTTCCTGTTCGCGTCGCCGGCCAAGTACTTCATCTCGCCCCACGGCCTGCTGCCGCATTGGGCCCCGTCGGTCGGCTGAAGTCCACGCGTCGGGCGCAGGGGCGGACCGGCATCGGGCTTGCACAACACCGCCGCGGCCCGACCCGGGCCCGCCCCGATGCCCGCCATGGTCCCCGTGATTCCCAGGGTTTGCCCGCCGTTCCCCGCCGCTTGCGCGGGGGCAGCCCCGCACCCGGTTGCACCGACCTCGCAGGTTTTTCATAGCCCGGCCCCGCACTGCCCCCGCTGGAGGTCCCGATGACTTCGACCCCCGAGTCCCCGACGCGTCTCCTGCAGTCCCCGCGCCGTTCGGGGCGCCGCCCTGCCCGTGCGCTGCGGGCGGTGCTCGCCGTGGCCGTGCTCGTGCTCGCGTGGGGTCTCCTGCGCGAGGGCGAGGCCCGTGTGCGGCCGTACTACGTGGTCCAGGGCGCGAGCTTCGGCGCGATCCAGCCGCGGATCCTGTTCGTGCTCGACACCTCGGGCTCGATGTCGTGGCGCACCGAGAACAGCTCGGTCGCGTGCGAGTGGGACGAGTGCGAGACCGCGGTCGGAACTGCGAACGCGAGCCGCATCGCAACCGCGCGTGCGGCGATTCGTGACGTCGTCGCCGGCGTCGGCGACAAGGCGTCGTTCGGCTTGATGACGTTCGAGCAGGCCGCAGCTCGCACGCCGCCCGGCGTGCCGGAACTGTGCTCGCCGGGCACCGATGACGAGCGGCGGTTCACGTGGGTGACGTGGTCGTTCAACCAAAGCACGTGGTCGCCGATCGCTCGCAACGCGGGCGTGCAGGGGGCATGGCGGCTGTGCCAGGGGTCGCCGATTCGTCCGTATGCATACCTGCGCTGGGACGAACTCGGCGTCGGCTCGGTGATCTCGGGCAACAACGAGACCGATCCGGTTCCGGCGTCACCGCTCATCAGCGTTGCGGCGGGGGACATCGACGACACGTCGAACAGCCAGCGACGGGTGCAGTGGTTCGATCGCTTCATGGGCGTGCGCGTGCACCTCGACGACACGACGGATCCGGGCGGCGCCATCTCGAACCAGACGATCGGTGACTACGGCGACACGGATGCGGAGCGTGATGCCGAAGTGCGCGGCCACGACTTCTACTACTGGCCCTACGTCGACGGCTTTCCCGGCTACTTCCAGTGGCGGGTGTGGCCGTACGCGAACGGCGGCGGAGTGGCGGATCGCGGTGGCGTCGCCTTCCAGAGCGACGCCGACAACACCGCGCAGCTCTACGCGCCCTTTTACGTCGACCTCAGTGCGTCCGGCCTGCCCAACGATGTCTGGGGCCCGGCCTCGCGCGAGGCCGGGAACCTCGCCGTGTACAACCTGACCTCGCCGATCACCGAAGGCGGCGTGGACGCGGGCGGCGGCACGCCGTGGCGCTCGGTCATCGGTCCCGTCATCGGCGCGCCGCCGAACAGCAACTCGGTGTACTCGCACACGACGGTGGCCTCGTACCTCGGCTTCACGACGCAGATCGACACGCCCGACGCGTGCTCGCCGGTGTCCGCCGTGCTCGTCACCGACGGCGATCCGAGCGCGGGCGAGGGCGGCGGCGGGCTCTACCGCCGACTCGCCGATCTGCGGACGGAACTCGGTGTCGACGTGTACGTCGTCGGCTTCTTCCTCAACTCGGCCTCGCTCAACTCGATGGCCTGCGCCGGAGCAGGTGCCTGCGAGGGCGGCACGTGCGACACGCCGTGCGACGACGTCCCGGCCGACGACTGGGACACCTGCGACGACCCGGCGAACCCGACGACGTCTTGCGCCTACGTGGCCAACGACAGCGCCGAGCTGGTCGCCGCGCTCTCGAGCATCGTCGGCGATGCGGTCGACGTGCAGCTGCCCAGCGGTCAGGGCAGCACCATCAACTCGTTCGGCGTCGGTGGTGGCGGCGAGCCCGGGTCGGGCACGATCGTCCAGACCGACTTCACCGCGTACACCGAGTTCCCCGGCTGGCGCGGCCACGTGACCCGCACGCTGTGCGACGACGTCGACGGTGGCGGCGCACTGCTCCCCCACTGCACGCTGCCGGACCCGGAGTTCGACACGACCGAGCTCGAGGAGACCTTCGGTCCCTGCGACCAGAGCCACGAATGGGACGCCGGCGTGTGCTTGCAGAGCACCGCGTGGAACGAGCGGCGCCTGTTCACCAACTCCTCCGGGGGCGGACGCACGCTCATCCCAGTGGCCAACGCCGACGGGACCGCGAGCGGGGGTTTCCAGGCCGAGCTCGAGGGCCGCGGCTTGCTGACGTCTGCCGATCACGACGCCGAGGCCGACGCCATCGCGGCGTTCCTGCTCGGGCAGAACGCGCCGGACGGGTGGAAGCTCCCGGGCGTATCGAACTCGGCGCCGGTGGTCGTGCGGCGCGTGCCGCCGTTCCGGACCAACCGACTGCCCGAGGTGGCGATCAACGACCCGCACTGCGCGGGCCGACTCTACGGCGACCTCGACGCGGGCAGCCTGCCCAACAGCCTCGAGGACTTCGCGCGGGACTCCAACTCCGCCGACAACATCCTCGGCAGTCCCTCGCCGCACAACGAGTACCAAGAGGCGGTCCTCGTCGGCGACGACATGGGGGTGCTGCACGCCTTCCAGTTGAACAGCGGCAACGAGCTCTGGGGGTTCCTGCCCAACGAGCTGCTCCCGGCGCTCGCGGCCCAGGCGGCGAACGGCGCGGCGAGCATGGGGCAGCCGGCGGAGATCGACGATCACATCTACGGTGTGTCGGCCACGGTGAACCATGGCTTCGCGTTCGATGCGGCCGGCTCGCGCTGGGTGCACCTCGGCGTGTTCGGCTTCGGCGTCGGCGGTCAGGAGTTCTACGCGCTCGACCTGTCGCACATGAGCCCGGAGTCGCCCGAGGGTCCGTTCGAGATCCTGTGGACGACGGAGGACGCGGCAATCAAGGCCTCGTACGACAACCTGCTCGGGCAGACGTGGGCCCGGCCCGCGCTGACGTACTACGTCCCCGGCGACGCGTTGACCTCGACGCCCGAGGCGAGGCTCGTCCTCGGCTCCGGCTACCAGGCGAGCGCGACGCCGCAACCGACCGAGGGCCGTACGCTCGTTCTCGCCGACGCGGTGACCGGAGCGCTGCTCGACACCGCCGAGCTCCCCACGCTCGCCGAGCCGGTGTTCGAGTCCAGCTTTGGTGCGCTGGTCGATCCAGCCGTCGGCTCGCACTGCCTGTCGCGCTACTGGGCCGAGGCCCAGGAGACGTACATCGCCGATCCGGCCGGACGTCTGTTCCGCTGGGACCTCGGCGCCGTCGGCAACACCTTCCCGCACGATGCGGACAGTGGCGCCGTCTGGGGTGGGAACGCGCAGGTCGTCACTCGTTTCCCGGCGTGCGAGGGCACCGGCGCCGACTGCACGGTGGCGGCCGGCAACCGCGGCGATGTGTTCGTGTTCGCCCCGGCGGTCTCGGCCAGCAATCGCATCGACGACTTCACGGCGGTCGCCAACGGCACCGTGAACGACGAGCAGGATCAGTTCTTGGTCGCGCTCATCAGCGGCACGGCCGCGGACGAGTCGATCGACGGACGCAACCCGGCGAACGCGTTCCACAGCAGTCTCTACCTCTTGGTCGACGATCACCGCGCGGGGGACAAGCACCTCGGCTTCACCATCCCCGGCGGCGCACCCAAGTCGGTGGCGGCTGACTCCGTGGCGGGTGCCACGTTCACCCTGGATCCGCACTACCTGCGCCTGGCGCTGTCGGACATCGTCCGGACCCGCGTGGTGGTGCCCTACGCCGGCGCGACCGCGATCACCGAGACCCGCGCCTTCTCGAAGCTGGCGCGACCGATCCGCGCGCCGCGGATCTACGTGACCGGCGTCGCCGACAGCACCAGCGGCACCGCCGTCGTCGTCGAGGACCTCGAGGTCTACAACATCACGTACACCGTGTACGAGCCGGGCAGCGGCGAGTGCAACCAAGCGTTCTACGACTCCGCCAACAACACCTGGCACTTCGACCAGGGCTCGACGTACGAGATCACGTTCCGGCTGGTGGCGAACGCGGCGAGCGGGTTCAACTTCACCGCCGGCGCGAGCCCGCCGGGGGTCGACTTCGGCGGTGGGTTCACACCCGCGCTGACGCTGGCCTCGGTCTCGCAGCTCACGACGGAGGGGTGCACGGGCGGCGCCTGCGGCATGGTCCCCGGGGGCGGCAGCGCGGTCCCGTGCGACAACAACAGCGCCTCGCCGACCGCGGGCGTGACCGGCTTCGCCGTGCCGACGAGCACGGCGCAGATCGCCGGGTTCACGCCGGTGGAGTAGTCGGGTAGGGTCCGGCAGCCGGGCCCGCCTTGTCCAAGCTCATCGACATCCTCCTGCACCTCGATCGCTACCTCAACGGCTGGGCCGCGGACTTCGGCGGCTGGCTCTACGTGCTGCTGTTCGCGGTCGTGTTCGCCGAGACTGGGCTCGTGGTCACGCCGTTCCTCCCGGGGGACTCGCTGCTGTTCGCCGTGGGCGCCCTCGCGGCGACCGACGGCTCGCCGATCGACGTGTGGCTGGTCGGCCTGTTGCTGACTGTCGCGGCGATCATCGGCGACGCCGTCAACTACGCGATCGGCCGCCGCATCGGGCCCAAGGTCTTCGGCAGCGACACCTCGCGGCTGCTCAACAAGCAGCACCTGCTCAAGGCGCAGGGCTTCTACGAGCGCCACGGCGGCAAGACGATCATCCTCGCGCGCTTCATCCCGATCTTCCGCACCTTCGCCCCGTTCGTCGCCGGCATCGGCCAGATGAGCTACAGCCGCTTCGCGACGTACAACGTCGTGGGCGCCCTCGCCTGGGTCTGGTCGTTCCTGATGCTCGGCCACCAGTTCGGCGGCCTGCCGTTCGTGAAGAAGAACTTCACCTACGTCATCTTCGCCATCATCATCGTCTCGGTCATGCCCGCGGTCGTCGAGTTCATCCGCGCCCGCCGCGAACCCGCGAAGCCCTGATCCCGCCGCTCGATCGAGCGGCGCGACAGACCCCCGCGATCGAGCGGCGCGACGATCCCCGCGATCGAGCGGCGCGACGATCCCCGCGATCGAGCGGCGCGACAGGAGCGAAGCGATGGAAAGGGGGAGGCTCCAGCTGGGCTTTGCCCAGCTGGAGGGGGAAGCGGGCCGCTTCCCCTGAGAAGGAATCAAGCGGGCCGCTTCCCCTGAACGCTAATTCGGCGCGACCGCGACCAGCTCGACCTCGGTCCCGGGCGGGACCTTCTCGCCGGCGACCGGGGTCTGCTTGAGGACGTAGCCCTCGCCGCGTTCGGCGTGCTCGACCCGCTTGATCGCGCCCACTTTGAGGCCCGTGGCCTCGATCGCCTGCTTCGCTTTGCCGAGGTAGAGGCCGGTGAACTTGGGCACCTCGATGCCGGCCGCCTGCGCCACGACGAGCCGCACCATCGAGCCCTGCTTGGCCGAGGCGTTGGCGTCGGGTGTCTGGCGGAGCACGGTGTTCTCCGGCTTGTCGGACGCCTCGGGGGTCGCGTCTCCGACGGTGAAGCCGGCCGCCTCGAGGATCTTCCGCGCCTCGTCGATGCCCTTGCCGGCGACGTCGGGCACCGTCTGCGTCTCGCTCTTGCGCGCGACGGTGACGCGGATCTCCTTGCTCGAGAGCTCTGCGCCCGGGGCGGGTCGTTGCTGCACGATGGTCCCCGGCTCGGCGCCGGATCCGTCGCGCTCACCCTCCTCGATGATCTCGATGCCCTTGGCCCGCCAGCGCTCGCGCGCCTCGGCGACGGGGATGCCCTCGAGGTTGGGCGCGGCGAGCTTGGCGTCCGGGACCGGGGTGGTCGACGGGCTGCCCTGCTCGACCTTCGGGGTCACGGCGGTCGAGGTGATCGGTACGACCCCCTGGAGCTTCAACAGGTACGGCCCGAGCAGGAGCTGGGACGCGACCGTCGTCACCAAGGCGATGAAGAACATCTTGAGCGAGTCGTTCATCGGCACGGGCGTCAGGCGCGGGCGCCGTCGCTGACCCGGCAGTGTAACAACATCCGCACCGCTTCCGCGACTCTGTACGGGCGCGCAGGGATGGATTCCCGCGGGGCCCGGCGCCGAGCGTGCGGGCGACATCACCGGATCGACCGCGCGACGGGCCGCGATCGCCGCGAGGGCGATCGGGCCCGAGCGCCCGATCGCCGCGGGTTCATGCCGACGCGGGCACCTGGGCGGGCATGCGCAGGCGGATGCCCACGGCGGGGTCGTCCTCGTCGGCGTCGATGGCCTCCGCCACCACCGTCCCGCCGGCCCCGATCGATCCCTCGAGGATCGCACGGGACAGGGGGTCGATGATGCTGTGCTGGATGAGCCGCTTGAGCGGCCTCGCCCCGAAGTCGGGGTCGTAGCCCCGGGCGGCCAGGCGGCCGCGGGCCTCGGGCGTGAGCTCGAGGTGCAGGCCACGGTCGGCGAGCCGCGGCTGCAGGCGCGCGATCTGGATGTCGAGGACCGCCGCCATCTGCTCGGCGCCGAGCGGCCGGAACGCGATCACCCCGTCGAGTCGGTTGAGGAACTCCGGCCGGAAGTGGCGTCGCAGCGCCGCCTCGCGGACCTTCGCCGCCTCGCGCTCGTCCATGCCCGCGTGCATCTGATCGGAGCCGAGGTTGCTCGTCATCAAGATGATGCAGTTGCGGAAGTCGACCGTGCGTCCCTGGCTGTCGGTGAGCCGGCCGTCGTCGAGCAGCTGCAGCAGCAGGTTGAAGACGTCGCCGTGGGCCTTCTCGACCTCGTCGAGGAGCACGACGGAGTACGGCCTGCGGCGCACGGCCTCGGTGAGCTGACCGCCCTCGTCGTAGCCGACGTAGCCGGGCGGGGCGCCGATGAGCCGCGACACCGAGAACTTCTCCATGTACTCGCTCATGTCGATGCGGACGACGTGCTTCTCGTCGTCGAACAGGAACTCCGCGAGGGCCTTGGCGAGCTCCGTCTTGCCGACGCCGGTCGGGCCGAGGAACAGGAACGAACCCACCGGACGGTTGGGATCGGCGAGCCCCGCCCGGGCCTGACGCACGGCCGCGGCCACGCGTGTGACGGCCTCGTCCTGGCCGATGACGCGGGTGTGGAGGCGGTCCTCCATCTTCAAGAGGCGGGTCTGCTCGGCCTCCAGCATCCGCGAGACCGGCACACCGGTCCACTTGGCGACGATCGCTGCGATGTCCTCGTCGGTGACCTCCTCGCGCAGGAACGAACTGGCCGCGATCGCGGCATGGAGCTCGGTGCGGGCGCGCTCGCGGCTGCGCTCGAGCTCGCGGAGCGTCCCGTACGTGAGTTCCGCGGCGCGGTTGAGGTCGCCGCTGCGCTCGGCCCGGCCGGCCTCGGTGCGGATGTTCTCGATCTGCTCCGCGAGGCGCTTGAGCTCGGCGATGCGGTCACGCTCGGTCTGCCACCGCGAGCGCATCGCCGTGACCTCTTCGCCCAGCGTCGCGAGCTCGGTCTCGACCGCCGCGAGGCGCTCGGTCACCGCGGGCGTGCGGTTCTCGCGGCCCAGGGCGTTCTTCTCGATCTGTAGCCGCGTGATCCGTCGCTCGCGCTCGTCGATCGGCAGCGGCACGCTCTCGACCTCCATCTTGAGCTTGGCCGCGGCCTCGTCGACGAGATCGATCGCCTTGTCGGGGAGGAACCGGTTCTGGATGTAGCGGTGCGACAGGCGGGCGGCGGCGACGAGCGCGGCGTCCTGGATGCGCACGCCGTGGTGGGTCTCGAAGCGCGGCGAGAGCCCGCGGAGGATCGCGACCGTGTCGTCGACCGACGGCTCCTCGATGAGCACCGGCTGGAAGCGACGCTCGAGCGCCTTGTCCTTCTCGATGTGCTTGCGGAACTCGTCGAGCGTGGTCGCGCCGATGCAGCGCAGCTCGCCGCGGGCGAGCGCCGGCTTGAGCATGTTGGCTGCGTCCTGGGCGCCTTCGCCACCGCCCGCGCCGACCAGCGTGTGCAGCTCGTCGATGAACAGGATGATCTTGCCTTGGGCGGCCGCGACCTCGCCGAGCACGGCTTTCAGCCGCTCCTCGAACTCGCCGCGGAACTTGGCGCCGGCGACGAGCGCCGCGAGGTCGAGCTGCAGCAGCCGCTTGTCGCGGAGGCTCTCGGGGACGTCGCCCGAGGCGATGCGCTGGGCGATGCCCTCGGCGATCGCGGTCTTGCCGACGCCGGGGTCGCCGATGAGCACCGGGTTGTTCTTGGTCCGGCGCGAAAGCACCTGCAGCGTGCGGCGGATCTCGACGTCGCGGCCGATGACCGGGTCGAGCTTGTCCTGTCGCGCCATCCCGGTGAGATCGCGGGCGTACTTCGCCAGGGCCTCGTACTTGCCCTCGGGCTCCTCGGTGTCGACCGACTGCGAGCCCCGGATGTCGCGCAGGGCCGACAGCACCAACTCGCGGCTCGCCCCGAGCTCGCGCAGGACCGCGGCCGCACGGATGCGTTTGCGGCTGGCGTCCTCGGCGAGCAGGCCGAGCACGATGTGCTCGGTGCTCACGAACTTGTCGTGCAGCGCCTCGGCCTCGCCGGCCGCGAGGTCGAGGAGCTCGCCGAGCTCCTTGCTGACCCGGAGGTCGGCGCCCTGGGTCTGCGGCAACTTGCCGAGCTGACCCGCGAGCGCGCGCTGCAGCGCGGCGCCGTGGACACCGGCGCGCTCGAGCAGCGGGCCGACGAGCCCGCCGTCCTGCTGCACGCAGGCGGCGAGCAGGTGCAGGCTCGTGAGCTCGGGGTGGCCGAGCTCCTTCGCCATCGCTTGAGCGTGAGCGAGCGCATGACGGGTCTTGACGGTGGCGGTCTCGGGGCTGAACGCGGCCATGTCGTGGCTCCTCGGGCGGTCGGCGCTCGCACGGTGCGTGCGCTGGTTGGGCCCAGCATGGGCTCGCCGAGCATCGGCGCAAGTCGGGCGCAGCCGCTGCGCACGCGTGCGTCGATCCAGTACGCTCCCGTCGTGGACAGGCCCAGCGCGAGCCGCATCGGGAGCACGACGGCGTGAACGCGATCGCGATCGCCGTCGCCCTGGCCCTGCTGCCGCCCGCAACGTCGCGCGGTCCCGTGGTCGATGACGCGCCGCCGCCCGCGGCGGTGCCGGACGACGCGATGACCGACGACGCGCCGAGCGACGACGCGCCGACCGACGACGAGATGACCGACGACGCGATGACCGACGACGCGATGACCGACGACGCGCCGCCGCCCGAGGGACCCGTCGACGACGCCGCCCCCGTGGCGCCGCAGGAGGGTGCCACGCGCCCGCCGTCGCCGCGGGTCTCCGAGCCGCACCCGGGGGTCGTCGGCGGCTATTGGGACATGGATCGCACCCAGGGCCCGGAGCCCGACGATGGTCAGGAGCAGATCATCGCCGGGTCGATCCTCGTGCCGCTGGGCATCATCTCGGTGAGCTCGTCGGCGGCGACGATCTGGCTGAGCGCGCCGGGCCACTGCACCGAGCGCTGGAAAGCGGTCGGGGCCTCGCCGACGGCGGACCAATGCAAGGGCGTGCGGACCTTCGGCATCATCCGCGTGACCTACGGCAGCCTGATGATCGTGACCGGATCCGTGCTTCTCGGCCTCGGCACGCACCGCCGCGAGAAGCACCGGCTCTGGGAGCGCAAGCAGGCGGTCGCGCCGTGGTTCGACGCGCGCGGCGGCGGGCTGGCGTGGGGCGGCCGCTTCGGCGCGCGACGCTTCTGACGTCAGCCCGACGCCGTGGGCTGGCTCGGCTGGCTCGGCTCGGCGGGCAGGCGCGCGACCGAGATCCCCAGCATCGCGTACACGATCGCGACCACCGGGTTGATGTAGTTGAGCACGGCGTAGGGCAGGTACGCCGTGGTCGACACCATCAACGTCGCGGCCATGAACGCCCCGCAGGTGTTCCATGGCACCAGCGGCGACGTCAGGGTCCCACCGTCCTCGAGCGCGCGCGAGAGGTTCTTGGGGTGGAGCCCGCGCTCGCGGTACGCCGCGGCGTACATGCGGCCGGGGACGACGATCGAGATGTACTGATCGGCGGCGATGATGTTGATGCCGCAGGACGTCAGCACGGTGGTCGCGATGAGCGAGCCCGCCGAACGCACGCCCCGCAGCAGCTGGGCCGCCAGCACGCCGAGCATCCCGGTCGACTCCATCACGCCGCCGAAGGTCATCGCGCACAGGATGAGCAGCACCGTCTTCGCCATGCTGTCGAGGCCGCCGCGGCTGAGCAGCTCGTCGACCGCAGCGTCGCCCGAGGTCGACTTGTAGCCCTTCATCGCCGCGTCGAGGACGTCGGCCAGCGATGCGCCCTCGAGCCCCCAGGCCAGCACGCCGCCGAGCACCGCGCCGAGCAGGAGCGTCGGCAGGGCCGGGACCTGCCGCGCGACGAGGACCAGCACCACGACCGGCGGCAGCAGGTGGAGCAGCGAGGGCTCGAACTGGGCGCGGATCGCCTGCTGGATCGCGTCGACCGAGCCCGCGCTGGTGTCGACGTCGGTGCCGAGGCTGAGGCCCGCGTAGACGATCATCGCGATCAGCCACGAGGGCAGGGTGGTCCACACCATGTGGCGCACGTGGGAGAACAGGTCGGTGCCCGCCATCGCCGGCGCGAGGTTGGTGGTGTCCGACATCGGAGAGAGCTTGTCGCCGAAGTACGCGCCGCTCACGACGGCGCCGGCGGTCATGGCCGGGTCGACGCCGAGCGCCGTGCCCACGCCGATGAGCGCGATGCCGACGGTGCCCGCGGTCGACCACGAGCTACCGCTGACCAGGCTCACCGCCGAGCACACGGCGCACGCCGTCGGCAGGAAGTAGCTCGGGGCCAGGAGATCGAGCCCCCAGTGGATCAGCGCCGGGACGACGCCGCCGGCGATCCACGTGCCCATCAACATGCCGACCACGCAGAGGATCAGCACGGCGCCCATCGAGAGGCTGATCGCCCGCACGATGCCCTTCTCGATGTCCTCCCAGCGGTGGCCGTACGCCGACGCGACGATCGCCCCGATGGCGCCCGACAGCAGGAGCGGCAGGTGTCCGGTGCCCTCGAAGCCGTCCTTCCACTTCGGCACCACGAGGATGACCAGCGACAGCAGCGCGACGAGGGTGACGACGGGGACCAGCGCCGCCCACGTCGGGATCGGCGACGGCTGGGCTGGCGCGGGGGACTCGGCCACGGTGGCGGCACGATACCAGCGAAGGGGCCTGGTAGGCTCCCGCGCCGATGGACCACGACGATCCGCTGCGCGCCTTCGTGCGGGCGCTGCCCAAGGCCGAGCTGCACGTTCATCTCGAGGGATCGATTCCCCCCGAGCTCGCCCTCGTGCTCGCGGCGCGCCACGGCGTGCGCCTGCCCGGCGGCGATGGTGGGGTCGAGGGCGTGCGCGCGGCGTTCCGGTTCGTCGACTTCCGGCGGTTCATCGAGGTGTACCTGGCGCTGTCGCGATGCCTGCGGACGGCGACCGACGTGCGCGAGGTCGTCGTCGCGCTGGCCGAGCGAGCGGCGGCGCAGGGAGTCGTGCACGCCGAGGTGACGTTCACGCCGATGACCCACATCACCCGTGGCGTGCCGGCCGAGGTGCTGATCGACGGCCTCGTCGAGGGACGCGCCCGGGCGGCCGATCTCGGGGTGTCGCTGATGTTCGTGCCCGACATCGTGCGTGGGTTCGCCGATCAGGCCGAGCCGACCCTCGAGTTCGCGCTCGCGCTGCGGCGGCGCGAGCCCGGTGCAGTTGCGGGTCTCGGACTCGCCGGCCCCGAGGGCGATGATCATCCGCTCGCGCCGATGCTCGGCGTCTTCGCGCGCGCGCGCGCCGAGGGCCTGCGCAGCCTCCCGCACGCGGGCGAGTTCCTCGGACCGCACAGCGTGCGGGCGGCGATGGACGAGCTCGCCGCCGATCGCATCGGGCACGGCGTCCGGGCGATCGAGGACGCCACCCTGGTCGCCGAGCTCGCCGCGCGACAGATCCCCCTCGAGGTCTGCCCGTCGAGCAACGTCGCCCTCGGGGTCGTCGCGGATCTCGCCGATCATCCGCTGCCGCGCCTGATCGCGGCCGGCGTCGCGGTGTCGCTGGCGACCGACGATCCGGCGCTGTTCGGGGTCGATCTCGTCGACGAGTACCTCCGCTGCGCGGCGGACTACGGTTGGGGCGCCGCCGAGCTCCGCGCCCTCGCGGAGGCCTCGCTGCGGCACTCGAGCCTGGGCCCCTCCGAGCGGGCCGCGTGGCTGGCCGCCACCGCCGCCGTCGACGATCCGGGATGATGAACGGTAGAGAGCCGTATAAAACAAACGCCTCAGGGCGCGGGTAATCCACCGATTTCGTCGAGTTTCTAGCGGAGATGGGTTGACTTTACGGCAGGTTTTGGGACAAATCCCACACCCCACGCGGGGAGAACGGCCGGGCCATGGACGTGCGTTGGAGAGAGCGGCTCGAGGGCAAGACGACCCCCGAGCTCGAACACGAGATCGATGTCTTCGAGACCCAGCTGCGGCTGCGCAAGGAGGGCAAGATCGAAGACAAGCTCTTCGCGGAGACGCGACTCCGACGCGGTGCGTACGGTCAGCGCTACGACAACGGCAAGCGCTGGGACGGCGAGAAAGATCAGACGCTCGCGTTCCCCTGCGGCGATCTGACCAAGGGCCCCGAGACGGTCTGGGACGCGCCGGGCATGGTCCGGCTGAAGATCCCCTTCGGCGCGCTGACGGCCGAGCAGCTCGACGTGCTGGCCGACTGCGCCGAGGAGTACTCGGACGAGATCCTGCACGTCACGACGCGGCAGGACATCCAGCTGCACTTCATCCACATCGACGACACGCCGGATCTGTTCCGTCGGCTCGCCGCGGTCGGCATCACGACGCGCGAGGCGTGCGGCAACTCGGTGCGCAACGTGACCGGCTGCCCGATCGCCGGCGTGTGCAAGTCCGAGGCGTTCGACGTCTCGCCCTACGCCGCGGCGCTGACCCACTACTTCCTGGGACACCCCGACACCCAGGACTTCGGCCGCAAGTTCAAGATCGCCTTCTCGGGCTGCGCGACCGAGGCCTGCGGCTTGGCGCTGATGCACGACATCGGTCTGGTCGCGGTGACGCGCCAGTCCGACGACGGCACCGAGCAGCGCGGCTTCGAGTTCTACGTCGGCGGCGGCCTGGGCGCCGTGCCTCACCAGGCGCTGCTGCTCGACGGCTTCGTGCCCGAGGGCGAGCTGCTGCCGCTGTCGCAGGCGGTGTGCCGCATCTTCGCGCGGCACGGTGAGAAGGCGAACCGCGCCCGCGCCCGGCTCAAGTTCCTGGTGAAGAAGCTCGGGCTCGAGGAGTTCCGTCGGATGGTCCTCGAGGAGAAGGCCAAGATCCCGGTCGAGGAGCGCTGGACGTCGTGGATCCCCGACGTCGCCGCGCACGACCAGCCGAAGAAGCCGCCGTCGACGCTCATCCGGAAGGCGGGCGACGCCGCGTTCGACGCCTGGTTCGCCACCAACGTGCACGCACAGCGCCAGGCCGGCTACTCGGTCGTGTCGGTGACGATGCCGCTCGGCGACTTCACGCCGGACCAGTCGCGCGGCCTCGCCGACATCGCCCGCGAATTCACCGGCGACACGATCCGCCTGACCGTCGAGCAGAACCTCGTGCTTCGCTGGGTGTCCGACGCCGACATCCCGGCGCTGTACCGCAGGCTGGTCGCGCTCGGTCTCGGTGAGGCGGGTGCCGAGACGATCGTCGACGTCACCTCGTGCCCGGGTACGGACACCTGCAAGCTCGGCATCTCGGCGTCGCGCGGCCTGGCGGGCGAGCTGCGGACGCGGCTCGCGGCGCGTTCGGCCGGCCACGACACGGCGGTCGGGTCGCTGCGGATCAAGGTCAGCGGCTGCTTCAACTCGTGCGGGCAGCACCACGTCGCGGACCTCGGGTTCCTCGGGGTCCAGCGCAACGTGGACGGTCGCCGCGTGCCGCACTTCCAGGTCGTGCTCGGCGGGCAGTGGCGCGAGAACGCCGGGCAGTTCGGCCTGGCGATCGGGGCGGTGCCGTCCAAGCGCATCCCCGAGGTCGTCGACCGCATCACCGAGCGCTACGCCACCGAGCGCACCGCGAGCGAGACGTTCCAGACGTTCATCAAGCGGGTGGGCAAGTCGAAGATCCGCGACATGCTCTCGGATCTCATGGACGTGCCCTCGTACGAGCTCGCGCGCGAGCTGTACCACGACTGGGCGGATCCGCGGGAGTACGGCATCGGCGACATCGGCGTCGGCGAGTGCGCCGGCGAGATCGTGTCGGTGGCGAAGTTCGGGCTCTCCGACGGCGAACGCGTCGCGTTCGAGGCCTCGGAGAAGCTCGAGAACGGCGACGTCGTGGGCGCGGCCAAGGGTGCCTTCGCGGCGATGTTGCTCGCGGCCAAGGCCCTGGTCCGCGCGCAGACCTTCGACATCGGCGACGACCCGGCGCAGATCATCGCGGAGTTCCGCGCCCGCTACTACGACACGCAGCTGTTCTTCGACAAGTACGCGGGCGGCAAGTTCGCCCACTACCTCTTCCGCCTGGCCGAGCGCGACCTCGGGTCGGCGACCGCCCAGGATGCGCACCACTGGGTCGAAGAGGCCCAGCTCTTCATCGAGGCCGCCTACGCCTGCGAGGCGCGGCTCAACCAAGCCCAGGGCGGCAGCGCCGCGTGAACCCGCCGATGACCGTCATCCAATACAGCTTCAAGTTGCCCCTGCGCGGCGAGCCGCCCGCGCAGGAGCTGTACATTCCGATCTTCCACGACTGGATCCGCACCCGGGCGATCACCGACGACGTCCTGGTCGACGTCGCCGACTACGCCCACGTGCAGGGAGGCCCGGGCGTGCTGCTCGTGTGCCACGAGGGGCAGTACGTGGTCGATCGCAGCCGCGGCGCCGTGGGCCTCGCCTATCACCGCCGGCGCGGGCCCACGCCGGACGACCCGGTGCAGGGCGCGGCGGTCGGCCTGGGCCGGCTGCTCCGCGCTGCGAAGTTGCTGCAGGCCGACGCGCGCGTGCCGGGACTCGCCTTCGACACCACGCGGCTCGAGATCCGCGTGCTCGATCGACTGCGCGTCGGCAACGACGACGCGGGCTGGGCCACGGTGTCTGGGCCGCTGCAGCAGGCGATCGGTCAGGCGTGGAGCGGCGAGGTCGCGCTCGAGCGCGTCGCGACCGACCCGCGCCAGCCGCTGACGATCCACGCCCGGCTGCCGGAGCGATCGGTCGCGGCGCTGCAGGCGTAGCCGCGGGTCAACCGGCCGTCTACCGGGGCACCTTGCCGCCGCCCTTGCGGACGACGTGGGCGAAGTGCTCGGCGCTCACCGGCTGCACCGACAGTCGGCCCGGGCGCACGACCGCCATCTCGGTGAGCTCCGGATCGTCGCGCATGCTCTCGAGCGTCACCATGTGCGGCAGCTCGGCGACGAACTCGACGTCGACCATGCGCCAGCGCGGGGCGTCGGGCTTCGACTTCTCGTCGTAGTACTTGCTCTTCGGATCGAAGGCGGTCGGATCGGGGTAGGCCTCGCGGCACACCCGGGCGATGCCGACGGCCCCCGGCGGGTTGCAGCTCGAGTGGTAGAACAGCACGAGGTCGCCCACGCGCATGGCGTCCATGTTGTTGCGGGCCATGAAGTTGCGGACGCCGTCCCACGGCGCGGTGCCCTTGCGCCGCAGCTCGTCGAGGGAGAATGCGTCGGGCTCGCTCTTCATCAGCCAGTACTGCCGTGGCGTCTTCGTGCGCGCGGCCGCGGTGGGCTTCGGGGATGCGGTCGGCTTCGCGGATGCAGTGGGCTTGCGGGGCATCAGTTCACCTGGGCCTTGCCGCCGGACAGGCCGAGGCGACCGCCACCGCCCTCGAGGGCGAGCTTGGTCTCGGCCTTCGCGGCGATGTCGTCACCGTCGAGGCGGATCTCCTTCTTCTCGATGACGATCGTGGCCTCGCCGGAGTCGATGGTGATCTTGTCGGAGTGGAAGAGCGCGTGGCCGTCGCCGTTGGAGGTGATCAACGCGTCGGCGGTGAGGTACAGCTCGCCCTTGTCGTTGGCGGTGACGCGGGCGTCGGCGTCGAGCTTGAGCTGGGCGCCGGTGCTGGCGCGGACCTCGACGTTGGCGTCGAACAGCGCTCGACTGGCGTCGTTCGACTCGACCAGGGCGTTGGCGTCGAGGACCAGCTTCGCCCCGCCACCGGCCTGCAGCGTGATCTGGTTGGGGGTCATGCGGATGCTCGAGCCCTCGCACTGGATGAGGATCTCGACCGGCGCCTCGATGTAGATGGTCTTGGCGACCTCGAGCTTGTAGTCGTTCGTGACCTTGATCGCCTCGCCGGAGAAGCCGGCCCCGCCCGAGCCATCGACGGTCAGCGTGCGATTCCCTGTGATCGTGATCGCCTCGTGGCCGCCGACGCGTCGGGTGCGGTCGCGACCGACCGAGTGGCTCTGGTCGACCTTCACATCGGTGGTGTGATTGCGCTGCACGAGCTCGTTCATGTCGCGCTGGGCACGGATGTAGATCTCCTCGAGCTCGGCGGCGTCGTCGAATCGCAGCTCGTTGTAACCGCCGTTCGACGGCGTGCTGCGGGTGCGGATCGTGCTGCGGGTCCGCTCGTCCGGCAGCGGGTAGGGCGGTGGATTGGCGCCGTTGTACAGGCAGCCGACGACGACCGGGCGGTCGGGGTTGCCGTCGAGGAAGTCGACGAGCACCTCCATGCCGACGCGGGGGATGAACAGCGTGCCCCAGGCCGATCCGCCCCAGCTCTGCGCGACGCGGACCCACACCGACGACGAGGCGTCCGCGCGGCGCGGGCGGCCGCGACCCTCGCCCTCGCGATCCCAGTGCATGAGGAGCTTGATGCGGCCGAAGGCGTCGGTGTGGATGTCCTCGTTCTCGGGGCCGGTGACGGTCGCGGTCTGCGGGCCGCGCATCACGGGCCGCGGCAGGCCGACGGACGCGGTCGCGAAGCGCGAGGAGGGCACGCCCACGAAGTGGTTCTCGTACGAGCCGGGCACGTCGAGGCGGTCGCCCTCGATCGTGATCTCGTGGACGAGCTCGAGCGCGACCATGCGGTCGAACGCGGCGCCGTGGTCGACGTCGAACACCATGCCGGCCTCGAGCCCACAGGCGTTGCTGGTGCCGCGCGCGACAAACTCGTCGGCCATGAGCTGCGCGGCCGCGAGGTCCAGTCGGCGCGGCGAGTCGTCGTGCGAGGCGGTGATCTTGCCGTCGGCGTAGATCTCGCGGACGCGGCGCTCGCTGGGCAGGTAGACCTCGCGCTCGTTGCCGGCCATCGCGCCGCGGGTCGCGGTCGAACCGGCGTCGCGGGCGGGGCGGGTCGGCAGCAGCCAGTCGTGGTGCATCACCGCGAGCTTGCTCGGGCTCGCGACGCGCTCGACCACGAGGTGCGTGATCGCGTCGCGGCGATCGTCGCCGCCGCGATCGACCGGGAGCTGCGCGCTGCCATCGGCGGCGGCGAACACCGGCAGCGTGGTCTCGCGGTCGACCAGGCGCAGCACCTCGGCGTCGCCCTGATCCTGGTCGAACACGAAGACGATGCCCTCCTCGTGCATCAGCCGCAGCGCGAAGTCGAGGTCCGACTCCTTGTACTGCACGCAGTAGTCGCGCGGCGGGCTGTAGTCGGAGGCGGCGAGGCCGTCGTCGGCCAGCGTGCGATCGTACGCGGCGAGGCCCTCGGCGGGCGCGCCGGCGGGTGCCTGCAAGCCGAGGAGCACGTCGCGGAGGATCTCGGGCACCGTCATCTCCTGGAAGATGCGGCAGTTGATGCGCTGGGCCATCGTCGCCAGCGCCGGGCCGAACTCGACCTCGATGGCGAGGCCGGGCACGCCGCCGGCGACGTGACTGATGCCGCGGACCTGCACGCGCAGGACCACGCCCCGGAACACCCGCGCCCGCGTGCCGCGATCGAAGACGAACTCGCAGGTCGAGCCGACGAGCTCGTCGGGATCGGCGTCGACCTCGAGCGTCACCAGCGAGAGATCGACGCGATACGGCCGCGAGAGCCCCTCACGGACCACCGCGCGGCGCACCTGCCAGTTGCGCTGCGATCGCGGGCAGTCGAACCAGCAGCGCACGCCGGGCCGGCCGCCCAACGCGTCGAGGAGTCCTGCGGCCCGGTCGGCATCGGCGAGGTCTTCGTCTTCGTTCACGGGAGAACCACTGCGGCCGCGGCCGGGGCTATCCTCTCATGAAACCATGCACTGGGGCGTCGACAGCTACGGGCCCGCGGACCACACGGTGAGGGTCCCGGACGCGGTACGCCTGCCGACGGACGCGGCGCACGCCGAGATCACGGTGTTCGAGCTGGTGCGCCGCCGCATGGGCCGGGCCCCGGAGTTCTGGGGTCGGTATCTCAATCGTCGACTCGCCGAGGATCGCACCACGCACTCGCTGGAGTCGCCGCCCGACAGCCATCGCGTGACCCCGCGCGAGGTCGAGTTCCTGCACGCGCAGTCGTGCCGGGTGCTGCTGGTCTACAACGGATCCGCGGGACGGACCGCACGGCTGGCGGGGGGCGAGGCCGCCGGACACGACGCGGCGTCCGCCGCCTGCATGCTCTGCGAGCAGCTCGCGGTGCCCGGGCACGTGGTCATCTACGCGGACATCGAGAACTGGCCGGGCAACGTCGGTTGGTTCCGCGGCTGGTTCGCGACGATGCGTGCGGCGGGCCGTCGCTGCGGCGTCTACGGCCGCCCTGTGCAGGTGGTCGAGAACCCCGTCGATACCTCGCGGCACTACGGTACCGAGTTGCCGCGCATCGCCAGCGCGTGGGTCCGCCGCGAGGCGACCCGGCGCATCGCCGAGGCCGAGCGGTGGAGCGGGGGGACGCCACGGCGGGTGGTCGCGCGCGACTTCTGGGCCGACGCGCTGCGGACGGCGCTCGGCGACGCAGTGGTGGAGGGCGTCGTCGAGCGGGGCGTCGACCCGTTCCGCGGCCCCGGCGGGGATCCGTTCTATGTGTGGTCGAACGAGCCACGGCGCGTGCTGTCGGCGGGCCGCGACGCGGACCTCGACGGCGACGACATCCCCGACGAGTTCGTGCCCGCCGTGCCGCCCCACGCCGCGAGCGCACGGACGGTGGTGTGGCAGTACCTCGAGAACGCGGTGCACACCGGCGGTCGCCACGGCCACGTCGACATGAACCTCGCGACGTCCGCGGGCTTCGCAGCGATGTGGTGAGGCTAGCCCACCGCGTTGCGGCCGTTCTGCAGGAGCATGTCGCCGAGGCGGCACACGTTCTGGCCCTCGAGCATCACGGTGAACGAGTAGCCGAGGAACTCGCAGGGGCCCATGTTGCGGCCCGACATCAGGCCACCGGCGGTGCCGGCCTCGTCGCCGCTGCTCTTGGCGTACTGGGCCCCCTTCGTCATCGGCATGCTGCCGTCGGCGGTGACGGTGGTCGGGCCCCCGATCGTGTCGTCGACTGGCCGATGTTGGGGTAGGGGATCGGGATCGGGCCGGCGGCCGACGGCGTGTTGCACACGTCGGGGAAGACGATGCTCTGGCCGCCGCTGCCCTGGTGCACGATGCCGCGTCCGTCTGCGAAGGTGCTCTGGCTCATGGTGGATCTCCGGTGTCGGTGACGGGTCGCTCGGCCGCGGACAGCATGGCGCTGCCGCAGGGGCCGTGATCCGAGGCGGCCCACAGCAGCGCCGGCCCGTCACAGCGGCCTGTGATCAGGCGCTGGTGGGCATCGACGAACATCACCGCGCCGAGCCCCGCGCCCGCGTCGCCGATCCGATCGGCGGGGTGCTCGACGCGGGTCTGCGCCACGAGGAGGTCGCGGTGGCGCAGGCACGCGGTGCCCCACAGCTTGACGTCGTGGGACTCGCCGGTGAGCCCGGCCCACGCGACGCCGAAGGGCACGCCGGGCTCGAGCTCGCCGCGCAGCGCCTCGATGGCGTCGGCGAGGCCCTCGCCGCGCGCGGGCGCGTGGCCGAAGCGGTGGCCCGGATCTTCGGCCCGCCCGATCGCCGCGAGCACGACACCGCCCCTTTGCTGCGGGTCGGCCTCGAGCACGAGCATGCCTGCCGCCTCGCCGAGGGCCCGACCATCGCCGGCCCACGGCCCGCCCTGGGTGCGGCCCAGGGCGTGCTCGCGGCGCACGCGTTCGGCGTCGACGTAGCTGTCCACGCCGCCACAGACGACCCGGGCGTCGGGCTGCATGCGCAACAGATCGCGGCCGGCTGCGATGGCGTCGAAGATCGCCGCGCGCCCGCGCGCGAACAACCGCGAGCGCCCGGCGTCGATCGGACGTTCGGCCGCGATCGACAGCGCTGCCCACAGGGCGGGCGGTGCGAGCGTGGGCATGCCCTCGCGCGGATCGGCGACGCCGAGCTGCAGCGCGATCGGGCGCGGGTCCTGCGACGCCATCGTGGCGTCGGCGATCGCGAGCCCGGCGATCGCGATCACGCGACGCGACCAGTCGTCCAGCCGAAGCGCTGGCGCGGCGGCGAGGCGCGCCAGGGGATCGATGAGCGCCTCGTCGCGGACGCGGGCCATCACGACGGCGTCGTCGCCCTGCGGCCAAGGTCCCTCGCGGAAGCGACACAGTCCGGCGCGCAGGGACGCGTCGGTCTGCGCCGCGCCGATGCCGATCGATGTGATCGCGCCGACGGCGACGATGCGCACGGTCGGCGCGCTCACGCGGACCCCCGCGCTGCCTCGGCGAGGGTGATGTGGACGCGCTCGGCCTGCAGGAGTGTCCGATCGCACGGGAACTTCGCGCGATAGCTGAGGCTCACCGCGTCGTCGTCGGGCCACAGCGCGACCGTCTCGAGGACCACTGCGCTTGCGCGCCAGCCCCCGGCGATGCGGGCCTGCGCCGCCAGCCCGAGCCGCGGCAGCGCGAACTGCAGCGGTCCGCCCCGCGACGCCCCGAGCACCACCACCGGTTCGCCGCCCTGCAGGAAGCGATCGAAGGCGAGCTCGGGCGCGGCGACGTTGAAGAAGCGGCGATCGAAATCGGCGGGCAGCAGCGGCGCGCGTCGCCTCGTCCACTGGGCATCGTAGGTGCCGGCCCAGCGCGCCCGCGGCTGCCAGCCCGGGGCGATCGCCCCGAAGCCCGCCGCCCGCGGGGCCGCGCCGCCGCCCTCGATCGGCGCGCGTGGATCCTCGAGGTTCGGGACCGGGGCGCCCGCGCGGCGATCGAGGCCGACGCCGACAGGATTGTACGCCGCGAGCTCGCGGGCGCTGCGATCGCCGGTGATCGCGGTGCCCCCGAGGGCGCGCTCGTACACCAGCGGCATCTCGACGAACGGCACCGGCGCGCTGACCCGATCGAGCGCACGCCACTGCCTTTCGCCCCAGACCAGCACGCTCTTGCTGCGCTCGGCGACCGACACCGAGACCGCGACCTTGGGCGCCGGCCGGCCGTCGGATGGCCGCGCTGATCCGTGCAGCACGACGTCGGTGCCGGCCTTGCCGAGGTGGTGCTCCCCGGCCTCGACGAGGCTGGATCGCCCGGGCTCGCCGAGGTGGACGTCGACCCGCGCGATCGGGCGCTGCACCGGGGCAATCGCGAGGCGCGGACGCAGCACGAACGTCGCCTTGATGCACACGAACAGCGCGTCGACGCCCTGCTCGTCGGTCATCGGGGCGATGCCGGCGACGAAGGGAGTCTCGTTGTGGAGCTGCAGCATGGGATCACCGCCCCGTCCGCATCGAGGCCGGGGCTCCCGACGCGACGACCGCTGCGACGCCCGCGGCCACGCCGGCCTGGGCGATCGGCCACGCCGGCGCGCCGACGGCGACGCGCGCCGACGGATCGACCGCGGCGCCGACCGCCGCGAGCTGCGTGCGCTGCACCCGGGTCCACGTCGTGGTCGTGACCTGGGCCGCCGCCGCCGTGCGCATGCCGAGCTCGGCGGCGAGCGTGTGCCGCCGCCGCATCGGCGAGGCGACGAGCGCCGCGTGCAGGCCCTCGGGCACGAACGGTCGCCCGCCGAGGTACCGCTGCCGCGCGACGTAGAGCCCGCGCTCGGCCTGCCACGCGGCCCGCAGCGCGTCGGGCAGCGGCAGCGGGAGCAGCAGGAGCTCCCGCGGGCAGTCCTCGGGCTCGCGCACGGTGCCGGGCGGCGGCGTCGGATCGATCCCGGTGATCGCCCGAAGTCCGTCGGCGGCCAGGCGCGCCGCGGTGGGGTCGTCGAGGAGCGACGCGCACAGATCCGCGGCCTCGATGGTGCCGACGCACGCGACCGCGTCGAACAACGCCCGCGAGCGATCGCCGGCCTCGAGCCGCGCCTGCAGCATCGGCAGCAACCGCTCGCCACGGCCGAGCACGACCAGCGGCAGCAGCGGCTCGCAGCCGGGGGTCTTGGCGCGGATGAGCTCGCCGGCGCGCGAGGTCGCGTCCGCGTGGCCTCGCAGCAGCGCGGCGCGACAGGCCTCGATGCGCAGCCGCGGGTCGGAGCGCTGCAGGCCCCAGTTCACGTAGGCCGACGCCCATGGGTCGCGCACCGTCGCGGCGAGGCGCAGCGTCGCGAGCTGCACCGCCTTCGCGTCGCGATCGACGTGGGCGTCCATGCCCGGTGGCAGCTGCCAGCGCCGGACGGCGAACGCGTCGATCATCGTCGCCTGGGCCGCGGTGGGCAGCCGCGCGAGGTACTCGACGAATACGCTCGGCCACTGCGCGCCGGGGCTGTACGCGACGCCGGTCCCGAGCGCGTGGAGCCGATCGGCCTTGGCGGCGGCCATCGCCGCGACGACGTACTCGATGCCGAGGCGACCCATCGACACCAGCACGTGGGCGGCCACCGTCGCGGGGCGGTGTCGCGGCCCGGTGAGCGCGGGCACGAGCACCGCCTCGAGAGCCCGGGATCCGCCGAGTCGCACGCCGTCGATCGATCCCCGCAGCCGGCCTTCGACCCAGTGCACGACGTCGTCGAGCGTGTGCCGGGGCGAGTGCATCGCGTCCTCCCAACGCGCCCACAGGAACGCCGCCTCGGAGAAGCTCTCGACGACGAGATCCCACTGGATCGGCAGGGGCACGCGCGCAGACATGGGACGCTAGTTGATTCGGACTTGCGCGCCCTTGATCCGTTGGATGCCCTCGGCGTGGCTGTCGATGCGCTCGCCGTGGATCTCGATCGTGCCGTCGGCGTGCAGGGAGATCGAGGCCTCGCCGCAGCGAAGGATCACGCTCGACTGCCCCGCGATCTCGATCACCGGCGGCGGCACGTCGGGGTCGGGCAGCCGCGTGAGCACCGTCGACACGATGACGGGCGCGTCGTGGCCGTCGGGCTCGACCAGGACCACCACTTTGGTCCCCGCGCCCAGCACCGGCGCCGCGGTCCCCAGCGGCACCGCGATCTGGGCCTCGATCACGTCACCGTCCATCGCGACGTGCACCACGCCCCCGTCGTCGATGTGATCGATCGTCGCCGTCGCCAGTGTCCGCGCCGATGCGCCGCGGGCACCCGTGGGGACCGTGGGCAGGATCTTCATCGCCGACCAGAGTATCGCCCCGGTCGCACCGCGTGCAGCGTCCCCTGGGATTTCGCGGCTACTGCGGGGGCGAGGGAGCCGATGCGAGCTTGGCGGCCTCGGCCTGCGCGAGCCACCGCCCGGCCGCCGTGATCGCCTCGGGGTACTTGCCCATCGATCGCAGCCACAGCTCGGCCTCGGCGACCTCGGCGAAGACCTTGCGGGGATACGAGACGCGCGTCAGCAGGTAGATCGTGGCGAGCGCCGCCCGGGCCGCGCTGGCCTGGAAGCCGGACGCCGAGAGCACCGTCGCGGAGCCGCAGGTCTGGGGTCCATAGGCGATGAGCAGCCGATCGGCGGCGGCCTGCACGTCGGGCTGCAGGCGGTGGGCGCCGAACGCCAGGGAGAACTGCAGGATCGGCTCGGGTGGCATCAACGGGGCCTGCCAGACGCGGATCTCGTCGAAGGCTTCGGCCGTCAGCGGGGTGCCGTAGACGCCCGCGAAGACCGGGCCGAAGCGTCCGATTCGGATCACGCCCCGCGCGCTCTCGTAATAATGGTCAGGCCGATCCATGGCAGTCGGATCGTAGCCTCCCCGCTCCGGCTTTCGCAAGCGCGAGTCCTGCTGGGCGCGTCAGGAACCGCCGCGCAGGGAACCGCGCACGCGTTCGGTCACGCCCTTGGTCACACGTTTCGCGAGCGCGGGCGCGCCGATGAGCCGCGTCGGCTCGCCGGGCGTGAACACGATCTCGACCATGCGCTCGCCCTCCCACAGCGACGGATCGGCGTAGCGCGACGTGCGATGGACCAGCGACTGGTTCTGCGAACCCACGTGGCGTCGGGTCGTCTCGGGCAGCTTCGCGTCGAACCGGCCCTCGACGAGGGTGTCGATGCATGCCCACAGCCGCTCGAATCCGACCTGCGTCCGGGCCTCTGCGAGGGTGTAGCCGGTGAAGACGATGACGCCCAGCCCCGCGGCCACGGCCCGCTCGCACAGCGCTGCGACGCCATCGAGCTGCTGCAGGGGCTCGCCGCCGAGCACGGTGATGCCCTCGATCGCGCCGCTGCGGGACAGCGCGGAGATCGTGCCGTCCAGCGCGGCGATTTCGATCGTTCGGCCATGACCCCGGTCGAACATCTCGGGGTTGCAACATCCGGGACACGCCAGCGTGCACCCCTGCACCCACACCGCGAACCGGCGATGCGGACCCTCGGCCTCGGTGTCGGCGGCCGTGCCCGCGATCTCGAGTGTGACGGGTCCCTCGACGATCGTCGGACCTCGCGTCACTCCGTCGTCGTGTGCTTGGTCAGCCATGTCAGCACCGCGTCGTGCCACTGCACCGAATTGGCCGGACGCAGCACCCAGTGGTTCTCGTCGGGGAAGTGCAGGTACTGGCTCTCGATGCCGCGGCGCTGCAGCGCGGTGAACGTCGCGAGGCCCTGGGTGTCGGGGACGCGGTAGTCGAGCGAGCCGTGCACGACCAACATCGGCGTCTTCCACTTGGTCACGAAGTTGACCGGGTTGAAGACCTCGTAGCGCTTGGGCGCGACGTACTGCGGCCCGCGGTGCTCCCACTCGGGGAACCACAGCTCCTCGGTCGCGTAGTACATCGAGCGCATGTCGAACAGGCCGTCGTGGTTGACGAGGCACTTGAAGCGGTCGGGCCAAGCGCCGGCGATCCAGTTGATCATGTAGCCGCCGTAGGACGCCCCGAGGGCGCACGCGCGGGTGCCGTCGATCCACGGATACTTCTCGAGGGCGGCGGCGACCCCGAGCTGCAGGTCCTGGAACGGCTTGCCGCCCCAGTCGTCGTTGATCGCGTCGGTGAAGGCCTGGCCGTACCCGGTCGATCCGTGGAAGTCGATCATCAGCGACGCGAAGCCGGCACCCGCATAGGCCTGGGGGTTCCACCGGTAGTGGAAGTGATCGCCGAAGCTGCCCTGCGGTCCGCCGTGGATCAGCACGGCGAGCGGGTAGCGCTTGGTCGGATCGAAGTCGACCGGCTGCACGACCCAGGCGTGGACCGTGTCGCCGCCGGCGCCCACGAACGTGAACTGCTCCGGTGCGCCCATCCGCGCCGCGGCGACGCGCGTCGTGTTGATCGTCGTCAATGCGGTCGGCTCACCGCCGGCGCGCGCGACCCGGTACAGCTCGGCGGGCGCGCGCAGGTCGTCGCGGAGGTAGACGACCTCGGTGCCGGTCGACAGCGGCGAGGCGGTGGTGCCGGTGGTCGTCACCCGCGTGGCGGCGCCCGAGCCGAGATCGATGGCGAAGATCGGCTTGTGCCCGAGCTCGTCGGCGGTGACCCACGCGGTCTTGCCGTCGGGGTCGAGCACGAGCTCGTCGACGGATCGATCCCATGCGTCGGTGACGGCGCGCGCCGGGCCGTCGGGCCAGCTCATCGCGACGACGTGGAACCGATCGGCTTCGTAGCCCGGCCGCTTCATCGCCTTGTACACCAGGGTCTTGCCGTCGGCGGTGAAGCGCGGGTGGGAGTCCCAGGCGGGGTTGTCGTCGGTGAGGTTGCGGCGCTCGCCCGAGCCGTCGCTGGCGACCGCGTAGAGATCGAAGTCCGTCGACCACGGCTCGCTCGGTCCGACGTCACGGGCGCCGAACACGAGGGTCTTGCCGTCCGGGGAGAACGTGAACTCCTCGCTGCCGCCGAAGGGCTTGCTCGGTACGTCGGCGTCGAGGCCGGCGGTGACGTCCACCACCGCGCCGCCCGCGGTCGGCATGGTGAACAGGTGCGAGCGGCGGCCATCGGACCAGCTGTCCCAGTGCCGGACGAACATGTGGTCGTACAGCACGCCGGTCGACGGGCTCGCGGTCGCCTCGTCGAGGCGGGCCTTGGTGCAGTCGAGCACCGAGGCGCCGTCCTTGCCGCAGTCGACGAAGACGTCGGCGGCGAAGGCCAGCGTGGTGCCGTCGGGCGACAGCGCGAGGCTCCCGATCGGCAGCGCGAGCGCGGTGACCTGCACCGGCTCGCCGCCGCCGGCCGGCAGCTTCCACACCTGCGCGCTGCCCGAGCGCCCGGAGACGAAGTAGATCGTGCCGTCGGGGGCGATGCGCGGGCTATCGTCGGCGTCGGGATGATCGGTTAGCCGCGTCGGCTGGCCGCCGGTGACGGCGACGCGCCAGAGGTCGGTGCGGCCGCGGTTCGCCGGCATGTCGGTGACGCGCCGGACGAACACGACGTTGCCCTTGCCGTCGAGCTGCGGATCGCTGAGTCGATCCATCGCGAGCATGTCGAGCACGCCGAACGCGTGCGGCGAGGTGTCGGCGACCGGCGGCGGATCGCCGACGGGCGCGGGCTTGCTCGGCGTCGTCGCCGGCGCACTCGGGCTCGCGGGCGTGGGGGCCTTCGCGTCGGTCGGCGCGGCCTTGCCCGGCTCGGCCTTGTTCGGCGCGGGGGCCTTGCGCGAGCCGGTCGCCTCGGGCTCCGCATCGCACGCGAGCGCGAGCGAGGCGACGAGGGACGCGGTGAGGACGAACGAGGACGAGCGGGGGACGCGGCGCATGGGCGCGTCAGGGTACCAGCGTCGCCGCGGCGATTCACTCGCCGACGACGTGGACGCTCGCGCGGGGGTCGAATTGCCAGTCACCTCGACCGCCGGTGAGCGACGCGTCGACGTCGAAGCTCACCTCGACCTCGGCGTCGGCGTCGAGGTCGAGGTCGATCGCGAACTCGATCTCGTCGGTGGCGAGCGCCGCGATCTGCCAGGCGCCGTCGACGGCGACGCGTGGGGCGTCGACGACCACGAGCAGTCGATCGTAGTGATCGGGCAGCAGCGGCACCGAGGTCTGCTGGCTGCTGCCGTCGAGCGAGAGCTCGACCCGACCGGTGCCGCCGGCGAGCCAGACCCAAGCGTCGTCGCTCTCGCGGTGCACGAGCACGTCGACGAGCTCGAGGTCGACGGCGACGACGCCGTTGCTCGGCATCGCGGCGGCCTGCACCACGACGGAGAGTCGCGGGGTCCCGTCCCCCTCGTACTGCGCGGACTCGGGCAGCAGCTGCAGGTCGCACGCCGCGAGCAGGAGCAGGGAAGCGAGCGTCGCGAGCGGCTTTGCCTTCGTCGTCATGCGTAGTCGTCATCGCGTTCTCGGCGTCCCGGCTTGAGCCCCGGGTCGAAGAATCCCGGGAAACGGCCCACCTCGGGCTCGCGGCGCCCCCAAGGGGCCCGACGCGGACCGGACACGGGCCGACGGCGCTGCGCGCCCGTTGCTACCGGATCACACCGCGGGCGGATCGATCGGCAACCACGCCCCGGGGGCGAGGTCGTCGGGCAGCACGGCGTCGCCGTAGCGCACGCGACACAGCCCGAGCACCAGCGAGTCGAGCTCGGTGAAGATGCGACGCACCTCGTGGAAGCGGCCCGAGCTCACGGTGATCGTCGCGAAGCACCGCGTGGTGTCGGGCACGACGAGGCCCGGGTGCATCTGCGCGGCGTCGCAGGCCTCGAGCGCCACGATCGTCGGGACGTGGCCGTCGGCGAGGGCGAACCCCGGCGGGACCGGTCGCCAGGGTCCGCCCAGCGCGACGTGGTACGTGCGTGGCACGGCGCGACGCGGGTGGGTGAGACGGTGGAGCAGGTCGCCGTCGGTGGTCCACAGCAGCAGGCCGGTCGAGTCGAGGTCGAGTCGACCGACCGCGCGGAGCTCGGCCCGCAGCGGCGCGCCCTCGAGCCGATCGTAGGCGGTCGGGTGGACCGCGTCGCGCAGCGCAGTGACGACCCCGAGCGGCTTGTGCTGGAGGAGATCCATGCGGGCGCGCAGGGTCAGGGGCGCGCCGTCGACCACGAAGGCCCGCGGCAGATCCTCGAGCGCGATGGGGGTGCGGCCGTCGTGCAGCGGCGTGCCGTCGGCGTCGTGGACCCGGCCTGCGCGGAGCAGGCGGGTCACCGCGGCGCGGCCGATCCCGAGGTTGTGCGCGAGCAGGAGGTCCAGTCGTGGCAACGCCGCGATGGTAGCCCCGGGCGCAGCGCCCGCGGTACCCTGCGGCGCGGTGACCCGGCCCGATGCCCTCGCGGACGAGCGCGCGCTGGTCCAGCGCGCCGCCGCGGGTGATCGCCGCGCGTTCGAGCAGATCTATCGCGCCTACGCCCGGGCGATCTTCGCCTACGTGCTCGTGCCGATGCTCGGCGACAGGGACGACGCCGAGGACTGCCTGCGCGACACGTTCCTGTCGGCGTTCGGCGCCCTGCCCAACTATCAATGGAAGGACCCGGGGCTGTACCCGTGGCTCAAGGTCCTGGCGAAGAACAAGGCCCGGGATCTGCTGCGCGCCTCCGGGCGGCGCCAGCGGTTGCGCGGCGCCTTCGCCGAGCACGTCGACGCCTTCGTGGAGGAGGGCAAGGACCCGACGCAGGACGAGCTCGAGCGCGAGCAGCTGCGCGCGCGCATCGAGGCCGTGCTCGCGGGCATGAACCCGCGCTACGCCGAGGTCCTGCGCCTGCGCCTGCTGCAGGGGCGATCGCGCGACGAGTGCGCCGCCGCCCTCGAGGTCAAGATCGGGACCCTGGACGTGCTGCTGTTCCGGGCCTGCCGCGCCTTTCGTCAGGCGTGCGAGAAGCAGGGCGTAGCCCTGGGAGACGAGCCATGACGCCGCAATCCCGGGCCCGGCGCGGTCGAGGCCCCGCGCGTGGCGTAAGCTCCCTCGGCCGGGGGGCGTTCGGGGCCCAGAACCCACGGACGATCGAACCATGAGCGGGGAGCAGCAGGACAGGGCAGTGACGGATCCTCGGTGGGAGGACGAGCTGCGCGCCGGCATGGCCGCCGAGGGCGACGCAGGCAGCGTCGAGCCCGAGCTCGCCGCGCTGCGGTTCCTGCTCCACGCCCGCGCGCCGGCCGAGCTCGGCGACGCGCGACAGGACGCGATCTGGCGCGAGATCGACGCTGCGATCGCGCCCGTGCCGTGGTGGCGTCGTCGGCTGTGGGTCTGGGGCGCGCCGCTCGTCGCGGCCGCGGCCGCGGTGCTGCTGGTCGTCGCCCTGCGACCGGACGCGACGACGCGACCGGGCCCGGATCGGCCGCCCTCGATCGCCCAGGTGGACGGCTCGCTGGCCGAGCAGCTCGAGGGCCAGTTCGCCGCGCTCGCGCCCGGGGCCCGCGCCACCGTGGCACGTCGCGTCGACGCCTCGCGCGGTGATCTCCGCGGCGAGCTGCTGGCGATGGCGCGGGGCAGTGGAACCCAGGGAGGTGCACCGTGACCCAGCGCTGGCTCACCCTCGCCGTCGGCCTCGTGCTCGGCGCCGGCTCCATGCTCGTCGGGCTCGCGCAGGCCGGACGACTGGCCCCGGCGCGCCCCGATGCGCTGGTCGTGCTGGCGCAGACCGTCGAGGTCGAGCACCGACGGATCGATCTGCTGCTCGAGCGCGGCGACGAGGCCGGCGCGATCGCGGCCCTCGAGGCACTGCGCCGCCAGAGCTGGCCGTCGCGCGAGGACGGCGGCGATCTAGCCGAGCAGCTGCGCCACGACGTCTACGGTCGCCTGGTGCGATTGCGCCTCGACTTCCCCGACATCGATCCGGTCACCGACGCGGCCCTGCTCTCGATGATCGAGGAGGGTCTCGGGCCGGCGTACCGCGAGGTGGAGACCAACCCGTTCACCGCACGCCTCGTCGCGCTGCGCGGCGAGGTGCTCGAGGAGCGCGGCCGCGACGACGAGGCGCTCTCGGCCTACGAGGAGGCGCTCGACATGAACCGTGCGCTGCTCGAGCTCGAGCTCGCCGAGGGGCCGTGAGGGGCGTCCGCGTCGCGATCGTGCTGTTGTCGTGCGCGCTGGCGTGCGCGAAGCGGGCCGGGCCCACGGAAACGCAGGCGCCCGGCGCCGACGCTGCGCCCGGGGCCGCGCCCGCGCCCGCCGGAGCCGCGGGCACGAGCGTTCCGGCGGCCGGCGTGGCCGATGACCAGGACAAGCGCGCGACGGAGGTGCCGGTGGAGACGCCCGCGTCGCTCGAGGAACTCACCGCGTCGCTCGACGCGCTCGAGGGCGAGCTGCGCGGCGAGGGTGTCCGCCTCCAGACCTACCGCAAGCCCGGCGCGAAGAAGGACCATGCGCCGCGCGCCACACCGACCACCAAGTCGACCACGCCGCCCACGGCGGGCGGCGTCGCGGTGAAGGACGAGGATCCGTGTTCGCGGATCTGTTCGATCGCGACGGCGGTCTGCGGGCTGCGCGAGCGCATCTGCCTGCTCGCCGACGAGCACGCGGACGAGCCGCGGTACGCTGCGGCATGCAAGCGCGCCGAGCGGGACTGCACCCGGGCCACGGAGGCGTGCGATGACTGTTCGTAGTCGCCGAGCCCTGTGCGTCGCGCTGCTCGTGCTCGCGGCGGCGTGCCGCAAGTCGTCGGCGCCGCCGAGCCGCGATGCGACCACGATGGCGAGCGGGCCTTCGGACGAGCTCGCCGCGGTCGAGGCCGAGCTCGCCGGCAACGCCCAGGAGCTGCAGGCGCTCGGCGTGGTCGTCGCCCAGAAGGGCAGCCAGACCGGCAACCAATTGGGCGGCCAGACGGACAAGGAGGCGGAGGAGCAGAGGCGCGAACGCGACGATGGTTCGACGAAGAATACCGAGCCGTCCGCCGCACCCGAGCCAGAGCTCGACCGCGACGAGGAGCGGCCGAGCAAGCCCCCGGCGGACTCACCCAGCCCGAACGCCGAACCGCCGGCGCCGCCGAAGCCCACGACCACGACGACGTCGTCGATCGACGCGTGCGGCCGCATCTGCGCGCTCGCGGGGGCGGCCTGCGATCTCTCGCAGCGCATCTGCACCCTCGCCGAGCAGCACGACGGCGACGCGCGCTACGAGGATCTGTGCTGGAACGCCCAGCGGCAGTGCGAAGCGGCGAGCGACGCGTGCGCCGACTGCAGCACCTGCTGAGCCGTGCCCGCGTCGGTCGCGAGGCGCCGCCACCGCGGCGGACGATCACCCGGTCTTCGCCGCGCGCAGCCCGTCTTCGTAGGCCTTGGCCCACAGCTCGACGGTCTTGTTGGCGCCGAACAGCTTGAAGAAGAACGCGTCGCCCGAGCCCTCGACGATCGCGGCGATCATGCGCTGGTCGTCCTCGTCCACCATCGTCGTGCTGCCCGGCCGCTCGGGCGCCTTGTAGTGCCCGGTGATGTCGACGAGCGTCACCTTCAAGGTGCCGACCTCGAACGACGACGTCTTGGTGATGTCGTCGACGGTCTTGCCCTCGGGCGGCACGAACTGGCCCTTCCACCGGGCGATGTTGGCGTCGACGCCACCCGCACCGCCGGCGAAGCGGAACACCACCATCTCCGCATCGCCGCCCGGGCCGGGCACGACGAACTGGGCGATGCGCATCGGGCTGGCGACGGGCAGCGTCTCCCACTCCTTGGGCACCGCGAAGCTGAGCTCGGCGGCCTTCTCGACGCGGGTCTCGCCCGACGGGGTGATGTCGCGCGGCGGACCCTTGGGTCGCGCCGCGGGGGCGGGCATCGCCTGCCCGTGCGGGTTCGGTGCCGCCTTCGCCTCGTCGCCGTGGGACTTGGTCTCCGGCTTGGCCTTGGCGTCGCCGGCCTTGCCCTCGGGCTTGGCTTCGGTCTTGGCCTCGGCCTTCGCCGTCGCGGGCGGCGGTGCCGAGTCGCAGGCGGCGACGAGGAGGAACAACGCGGTCGCGACGGACGAGGTCGATGTCATGGCGGGTGATGGTACCGCTATTGGCAGACGGCGCCCATCAGCCCGCCACCGCCGGCCCCGGCGGGGGTGCAGGTCGCCGGCTCGACGCAATCGGCGTCGGTGTTGCACTCGCCGCACACCCCGAGCTGGACGAAACCCATGAACAGGTCGGCGACGCCGCAGTGGCCGGACATGCACGCGGCGTCGTTGCCGACGCCGGCCTCCAGCGGGCAGCCGCCGCCGTTCTCGACGCTGCCCGGATCGACGCAGCTCAGGTAGCCGGTGAAGCTCGCCGCGTCGTAGATCGGCGAGCAGATCTGCTCGCCGGCGCACGGCGCCGTCGGCCCGCAGTCCGAGCAGAAGCTGGCGTTGAACAGGCCGCCGGTGTCGATGAGCTCGGTGCAGACGAGCGCGCCGGCGCAGCCCTCGTCCGAGTCACACATGTTGCCGATCGATCCGTCGGTGCACACGGCGTACATCGCGGCGGCATCGATCGCGCACGTGCCCATCTCGCAGTCGGCGTCGGCGAGGCACTCGGAGCACACGCCGCCGACCATCGGGATCGTG
Organism: Nannocystaceae bacterium; assembly: GCA_044344875.1. Classification (GTDB taxonomy): domain Bacteria; phylum Myxococcota_A; class Polyangia; order Nannocystales; family Nannocystaceae; genus Xiheibacterium. The sequence goes on along the minus strand of JBIJCC010000025.1, from coordinate 44,990 downwards.
TAGCAGAACGCCGACTCGCAATCCTCGTTGGTACCGCACTGCGCGCCGTTGGGGCCCGGCGCGGTGGGGCCTGACTCCTCGCTATCGGGGTTGATGAAGCCGCCGCCGCTGTCGGACCCGCTGCTGTCGGCCGAGGTCCCGACGCTCGTGCCGGGCGTCGTCGTCGACGCCGAGGTCGAGCTCATCCCCACCGTCGACGACGCGCTGGCGTCGGAGGTGGTTCCGCCGCCGCTGCTCGACTCCTCCGCCGCGGCGACGGTGCCGTCGTCGCTGCAGGCGGTGACGAGCGCGAACAAAGTGGAGACCAGGACGAACTTCGATGCATGCATGGTGACCTCGCGAGCAAAGGGGTCGAAGCGCGTGGTCGCGGGCGAAGGTTCGCTCGTCCGCGAGCGGCGGCACTCGGCATCATCCGGATCGCGCCGCGGGTTGTCCAGGCTGCTTCACCGCGCTCGAGCGAACGCTGCGCGATCACAGCGCGCGACGAACGATCACGGCGGACTGCACATCCACCCAACCGGCCGATCGCAGGGATCCAGTGATCGAACTCACCTGTGGAAGCGCGAGCACGAGTACGGGCGCGCCGTCGGGCAAACGTTCGAGGAGGCGATCGAACGCCGTCTCGACGTCGTGCGCACGGGCGCCCGCGGCGAGGCTACGGTGCACCGCGAACGATCGGCCCTCGCGGCACACGTGGTGGGTCACGGCCGGCTCGATCCACGACAGCGTGGTTCGCTCGGCGTCCGCGGTGCGGTCCCACGCCTCTTGCAGGTACCCGTGGAGCTCGAGCGGTTGCGACGGTACGTCCCACGGCGCGGGCGGGGGCAACGGCGTCAGCGAGCCGCGACCGAAGCCCAGCAAGGTCGTGGTCGCCTGTTCCTCGACGAATCCACAGGCGCGGTACAGCGGCAGCGCAGCCGGATCGGCGGCGACCTCGATCGCCGTGGCGGGGCTCGACGCGGCCGCCAGCGAGTCCAGCAGCGCCGCCGCGACGCCCCGTCGGCGCCACGGCGCGAGCACGCCGACCCCTGCGGCGCGCACCGTCGGTCCGCGCGAGGGCGGCTGGCCGGCGAGCACGAAGCCGATCCACGATCGCGGATCCCGGGGCTCGTCGCCGACGAAGGCCACGCGGCTCCGCTGGTCGTCGAGGCACTCGCGCGCGAGCTTGCGGGCGAACCACCCGGGCGGCCGATCGCCGGCGCCGAACACCGCCTCGAACAGCGGCTGCAGACCGGCGAGCCCGCCGGCCCCGCGGGCCGCGACGATCGACCAGCTCACCGCAGCCCGAAGGCCACGCGGCAGCGCTCGAGCGTCGCGGTGGCCAGGGCGCGGGCGCGGGCGGCTCCGTCGGCGAGCACCGCCTCGACGCGGTCCGGGTCGGCCTGCAGCGCCGCACGCCGCACGTGCGCCTCGGCGAAGCGCCGCTCCATGCACTCCGCGAGGTAGACCTTCGCGTGGCCGTAGCCGAACGGCTGACCGTCGCGCGCGCCGGCGCGGTACCACGTGCGAACCTCTTCGCGACCGGCGTCGTCGAGGAACAGATCGAGGATCGCCAGCACGTTGCAGTTCTCGACCGGCAGCGGGGCGCCCAGCGGCGTCGAGTCGGTCACGGTCTTCCCCACGAGCTTGCGCAGGGGCTTGCCGGTCGTGAAGATCGGGATCGTGTTCCCGTAGCTCTTGCTCATCTTCTTGCCGTCGAGGCCGGGCACGTACGGCGCCTTCGACAGCCGCCACTCGGGGCGGCGCAGCACCGGCTGGCCGACCGCCTCGTTCACGTAGGTCGCCATGTCCTGCGCCATCTCGATGTGCTGGACCTGATCCTTGCCGACCGGCACGACCGACGAGCCGTACACGAGGATGTCCGCGGCCATGAGCACCGGATAGCAGAACAGGCCCATCGACGGCTTGATGCCGTTGGCGACCTTGTCCTTGAACGCGTGGGCGCGCTCGATGAGGCCCATCCCCGTCACGCACATCAGCAGCCACGTCAGCTCGGTCACCTCGGGGACGTCCGACTGGCGGAAGAGCATCGCCTTGTCGGTGTCGAGGCCGAGCGCGAGGTAGGTGACGGCGACGTCGCGGACCATCTCGCGCAAGAACGCCGGATCGCGGACGGTCGTCAGCGCGTGGTAGTCCGCGATGAAGAAGAGGCACTCACCGGGGAACTCGGCCGGCAGCGCGATGTGCTGCGCGATGGCGCCGAAGTAGTTGCCCAGGTGGAGCTCGCCGGTGGGCTGGATCCCCGAGAGGACGCGGGGCGGGAGCTCGAGGGGCGAGTCGGTCACGGCGGTCGCAGCCTGTCATGGGCCGCGGTGGCTCGTCAAAGGTCGTGGCGCAGGGCGCTGCGCTCGCGGTGGCGCGCCAGGCCCAGCGCGCACAGGCGATCGATCAGCTCGGGGTAGGGGATGCCGGCGTGGGCGACGAGCTTCGGGTACATGCTGATCGAAGTGAACCCCGGCATGGTGTTCAGCTCGTTGAGGTACGCCGTGCCCGAGGTGCGGTCGAGGAGGAAGTCGACGCGGGCCAGGCCATGGCAGCCGGTCACGCGAAACGCCGCCAGCGCCGACTCGCGGATCGCCGCGATCTGCTGGGCCGCGCCGACGCCGTCGAACACCGCGGGGATCGCCAGCTTGGCGACGTCCTTCAGGTACTTCGTGTCGTAGTCGTACCAGACGCCCGCGGGCAGGACGATCTCGCCGGGCACCGAGGCGATGGTGTCGGGCCCACCGTCGCCGAGCACTGCCACCTCGATCTCGCGGGCATCGATGCCGCGCTCCACCACGAGGGTGTGATCGAAGGCCGCGCTGCGGCGCAGGGCCTCGAGCAGCCCGTCGATCCGGGTGACCTTCTCTACGCCGACCGACGAACCGAGGTTCGCCGGCTTCACGAAGCACGGCAGCCCGAGCTCGCCCTCGATGTCGGCGGTGACCTCGGCGACGTACGCCTCGTCGCCGAGACGGCGGCCGTCGACCGAGCGCCACGGCACGAGGGGGATCTGCGGCGCCGCGCTGGCGATGACGTGCTTCTGCGCGACCTTGTCCATGCACAGCGCGGACGCGAGGACGCCGGAGCCGACGTAGGCGACGCCGGCGATCTCGAGCAGGCCCTGCATCGTGCCGTCCTCGCCGTGGGGCCCGTGCAGCACCGGGAACACCACGTCGGGCCGCAGCGAACGGACGTCGGCGACGACGTCGCCGTGGGCGACGAGGTCGGTCAGGTCGCGTTCCAAGGCGCCGGTGCGCCACGTGCCGTCGCGGGCGATGCCGACGAGCACGGGCTCGTAGCGCGTGCGGTCGATCGCCGCCAGCACGCTGGTCGCGGAGCGGATCGAGATCTCGTGCTCCGAGGACACTCCGCCGAAGAGCAGGACGACGCGCGTGCGAGACATCGGGGGATGTTGTCGCCGATCTCGCCGCGGCGATCCAGCGTCGACGGGCCGCGGCGGCGCGAGGACGACCTCCCGTCGCGGCTCTACCCGCGGGCGACGCTGGGCTCGAGGAGCAGCCGAACGACGCGATCCTGCAGCGCGTGCGCCGCGTGGCCCGTGACCGGCCCGTTCACCAGGACCGAGAACGCCACGCTCGGGGCACCGCTGGCGTCGACGACGATGCCCGACAGCGCGCTGGCGCCGGCCAATGTGCCGGTCTTCGCGAACACGCGGCCGGTCGCGTCGTGCAGGCGGTCGCGCATCGTGCCGTCGATGCCCGACACCGCGAGCGCGCCGACGAGCGCGGCCGATCGACTGCCGGGGCGCTGCGACCAGGCCAGGAGATCGACGAGGGCGCGGGCCGACGTTCGGCCGGTGCGGCTGTAGCCCGACGCATTCTCGAACACGAGCGCCTCTGCGTCACCGCCGGTCGCCCGCCAGAACTCGCGCAGCGCGAGCGTGCCGTTGGCCCAGCTGCCAGGCGACCCGGTCATGCGCCAGCCGAGCGTGCGCAGCACCTGTTCGGTGGTGAAGTTGTTGCTGAACTTGAGCGCCGAGTGGAGCACCTCGGCCAGCGGCGCCGAGCGGTGCTCGGCCAGTGGCAGCGCACGCTCGCCCGCGCGGCCGCGGACGATCGGCAGGGCCGCAGCGTCGGGGCCGAGCGCGGCCGCGAAGACCGATGCGGCGAAGCGACCGGGGTCGCCGACGCGCCGTCGCAGGGTCTCGACCCCCGCACGCCGCGCGAGCGTGCCGCGGATCGACACGACGGTCTCGTCGCCCACCGCCGCGGTCTCGATGTCGAGGGCGGTGCGCCGGGCCAGGGTCGCCTCGCTGACGACGCGCACGTGGGCGCACGGCGGATCGACGTAGACCTTCACCGCGCCGTCCTCGGGCACCGCGGTGATCTCGATCGTGTTCCACTGCACCGAGAGCGCGCCGGACGGCGCCATGTAGCTGTAGCCGGGGCCCCCGGCGTCGTAGCCGGGTCCGAACCGCTCGGGGCTGAAGCGCCCGTCGTCGATCACGATGCGGCGCACCCCCGACAGATCGATCTGATCGCGGACCGCCTGTGCGAGCTGGGCGAGGTGCTCGGACTGCAGCGATGGATCGCCCTCGCCGACGAGCACGAGGTCGTCGCCGTCGAGGAGCACGCGGGTCTCGAAGCGGTACTCGGGGCCGAGCAACTCGAGCGCTGCGATCGCCGTGAGGAGCTTGTGATTGCTCGCGGGGTTGAGGGCCCGATCGCCCGCGGCATCGAGGAGCGATTCGCCGGTCCGCAGATCACGGACGTGCAGGCCGACCTGCGCGCCGCGACCGACCCCACGGCCCAGCGGCGCGAGCTTCGAGGCGAGGGCACCGGCGCGGTCGGCCTGGAGACCGGTCGGTGCCGCGGCGCGGGGCAGGGGCGAGAGGTCCGCGAGACGGGCTTGGATCCGCGCCGTCCACGGGTCGATTTCGCGCAGTTCGTCCGGATTCGCCACCGGCGGCGCGATCCGCGGGCGCGGAGCGGACCCCAGCAAGCGGGGCGAGGATGCGGCTTGAACGGCGTTCCCTTGGCTGGCGCCGCCCAGGGTGAGCATCGCGAGGAGGAGCAGGAGACGTCGGCGCATGTGGGATAACCTCGCCTATCGTCCCACTGGTAGCAGGTGCCGCCGGGCGGCCCAAATTTCGAACGCCGTTCGCCCCGGCCGAGGGCCGCCGGGAACGCTGGTAGCGTGCGCGCCCCATGCTCGACATCAAGCTGCTGCGCGACGAGCCGCAGACGCTCGCCCGCAACCTGGCCGACCGCAACGTCGTCGTGTTCAACGACCTCACGACCGATGTGCCCGATTGGGCCTCGCGCACCGTCGCGCGACTCGTCGAGCTCGACACCGCGTGGCGCACCTGCATCAGCGCGGTCGAAGAGATCCGTCGCCGACAGAACGCGAACTCGGAGGCGAGCAAGGCGATCGGCAAGTTGCCCAAGGATCAGCAGGCCGAGGCCCGCGCGCCGCTGCTCGAGGAGGGCCGTGCGCTGCGTGACGCCGAGAAGGAGCAGACGGCCGCGGCAGCCACCGCCGAGGCGGCGCGCGACGAGGCCTGGGTCCGCCTGCCGAACCTCACCCACGCCGAGACGCCGCGGGGGAACACCGACGACGATCACCGGGTCGTGCGCGAGGTCGGCGTGCGTCGGGACTTCGCGGCCGAGGGCTTCGTGCCCTGCGACCACGTCGATCTGTGCGAGCGCCTCGGCCTCGCCGACTTCGCCGCGGGCGCCAAGGTGGCCGGGCAGAAGTTCTACTACTTGAAGGACGACGCGGTCCGCCTCGACCTCGCGCTGCAGCAGTACGCGCTCGGCGTCGCGTCGAAGCACGGCTTCACGCTGCACACCACGCCGGACGTCGCGAAGGTCGAGATCCTCGCGGGCCTCGGCTTCCACCCGCGCGGCGCGTCGACGCAGGTGTACAGCGTCGCCGACACCGATCTGTGCCTGGTCGGCACCGCCGAGATCACGCTCGGGGGCATGCTCGCCGACGAGATCCTCGAGGAGGAGCAGCTGCCGCTGCTGCTCGCCGGCCTCTCGCACTGCTTCCGCACCGAGGCCGGCGCGGCCGGACGCGACGCCCGCGGCCTGTACCGCGTGCACCAGTTCACGAAGGTCGAGCTGTTCGCGTTCGTGACCGGCGAGCTCGCGGTGAGCGAGGCGATGCACGCCCGCTTCCTCGCCATCGAGGAGGAGATCTTCACCGGGCTCGGCCTGCCGTACCGCGTGCTCGACATCGCCTCGGGCGATCTGGGCGGCCCGGCCTATCGCAAGTTCGACCTCGAAGCGTGGATGCCCGGCCGCGCCGGCGAGTACGGGCCCGGCGCCTGGGGCGAGGTCACGAGCACGAGCAACTGCACCGACTACCAGGCCCGCCGCCTGCGCATCCGCTATCGGCCGCGCGAGGCCGACGGCACCAAGGCCAAGAAGCCGAAGTTCGTGCACATGCTGAACGGCACCGCCGTCGCGAACACCCGCGCCATCGTGGCGATCCTCGAGAACTACCAGCAGCAGGACGGCAGCGTGCTCGTGCCCGAGGCGCTGCGGCCGTGGGTCGGCAAGGATCGCATCGAGGCGCGTCGGTAGTCCCGAGCCCTGGTTCGATCACACGCGGGTGCGCTCGACGGTCAGCCACACCGCGCCGACGGCGATCGCGAGGTCGCCGACGCCGAGGCCGACGCCGCCCACCGCGAGCTCGGTGAACGCGACGCCCGGACCGACGAGGATCGGCGCGCCCCAGATCATCGCGCCGGCCCAGCAACAGCCCAGCGCCAGGAGGTCGGCGGGCTGCCGCGTGCGCCCGCGTCCGATCACGATCGTCGCGATCGTCACCGCCGCGATCACGGCGAGGGCGGCGAGCTGGCGCGACAGCGGATCGGCGAGGCCGAGGCCCGGAAGGCCGTCGCGCACCGCGGGCGCCAGCGCGAGTCCGCCGCCGAGCCCGACCTCGCCGCACGACGTCGGAGGGCCCCACGGATCCCACGGCTGCGTGGTCGCGCCGGGGCACGCGCCGAGGCGCGCGACGATCTTGACCCAGACGTCGACCCCGACGAGCCAGGCGCCGAGGAGCCCCGCGCGCAGCGACGCGGACCCGTCGGCGCTCACGGCCACCCCACGGGCATGTCGACGGGCGTTCGGTCGTCGTTCGTCTGAGGCGCGGCGGTCACCGAAGGCCGGTATCGTGCCACACGATGGACGCCGCCGCGCGGCTTCCCGGCGTGCCGGACCGCCGCAACCCGGCCCGACGACGTGACGCACGGGCTGCCGCGCGAAACCCGAGCCCCGCGGGGGTTCCCCTTCGCGCTGGGATGCGCCAAACTCCGAGCCTGAGGTGGGCGTCCGTCCCCAGCAGCCAACCGACGAGTCGGAGGACTCGTCGGCCGATTCGGCGGGATCGCGTCGGCACAACGACGAGTTCGCCGCGCAGCAGAGCACCGATCGCGGCATGGTCCCCACCGCCCGCGACCTCGACGACTTCCCCGGCGCGGTCGAAGAGCGCGTCGAGCCGCCGGCGGCTGACGGGCTCGATCACTCGCCGCTCGGGATCTACTTCCGCGAGATGGCGGCGGCGCAGCTCATGTCGCCGGCGCAGGAGCTGTCTGCGGCGCAGAACATCCTCGCGCGGCGCGAGCAGTACTGGCGCGCCATCCTCAACTACCCGCCGTTCGTCCCGGCCATCGTCGAGGTCGTCGATCGCACCTTCCACGAGCCGGACTGCCCGCGCGTCGAGCTCGATGCGGTCGGCGCGTCGTCCCGGCAGCTGCGCGATCGGCAGACGCGGACCCACGAGGAGAAGTTCGCCGCTGACGCTGCGGTGCTCGCCAAGACCATGGCGCGCCTCGACACCGACGGTGAGGCGACCGAGCCGATCGTGGCCGACCTGCGGGCGATCGCGGCGGGGCGCGGCGCCGGTGTCCGCCTCGCGGTGACCCTGCCTCGCCATGACAGCGCCCCCTTTCGCCGCTACATGAGCGCGATCGAGGAGGCCGCCGGCGCGCTGTGGGCCGCGAAGAACGCCTTCGTCCGCGCCAACCTCCGGCTCGTCGTGACGATGGCCCGTCGCTACTCGCACGGCCGGATGGCGCTGCCCGACCTCATCCAGGAGGGCAACATCGGTCTGCTGAAGGCGGTCGATCGCTTCGATCCCGACCGCGGCTATCGCTTCTCGACCTACGCGAGCTGGTGGATCCGTCACGCGATCAGTCGGGCCGTCGCCGACAAGGCCCGCGAGGTCCGCGTGCCGGTGCACATGCTCGACGTGCACCACAAGCTGCGCAAGACCAAGCAGCGCTTCGAGATCACGCAGGGCCGCGAGCCCGGCGACGAAGAGCTCGCCGCGAGCGCCGAGGTCCCCGTCGAGCGCGTCCGTCGGCTCCGCATGTGCCTGCTCGATCAGGCGCCCAGCCTCGACAGCCCGATCTCTGGCCACGACGCGCGCACCGCGGGTGAGCTGCTCGAGGACGAGACCATCCCGCAGCCCATCGAGGGCATCCAGTCGCGCGTGATGGACAGCAAGATCCGCGAGCTGGTCGAGCGCCTTCCGACGATCGAGGCGGACGTGCTCCGCAAGCGCTTCGGCCTCGACGAGGCCGAGCCGATGACGCTGCGCGAGATCGGTGAGCAGTACTCGCTGTCGCGCGAGCGCATCCGTCAGCTGCAGGAGCAGGCGCTGGCGAAGATCCGCCGCGAGCTGCGGCGGCAGAATTTGATTTGACTTTCTGGAGGACACTGCCGCGTCCTCCCCCCGCTGGGCAGAGCCCATCGGGGCCCCCCTCCTTCCATCGCTTCGCTCCTTTCGCGCCGCGGGATCGGGGGGCGGTGGGGGCGGATCGCGGGGGCGGTGGGGGCGGATCGCGGGGGCGGTGGGATCGGGCGATGCGCGGCGGGATCGGAGGGCTTCTCAGGGTTCGGTGCCGGTGCTCGCGAGCTCTGGGTGCCAGCAGCAGACGCGGTTGCGGCCGGCGTTCTTCGCGGCGTAGAGGGCGACGTCGGCGGTGTGCAGGAGCATCTCGGCGGTCGCGTCGGGGCCGAGCAGATCGGTGCCGGAGATGCCCGCGGAGATGGTCTGGGTCGGCGCCGCGGTGAGCGTGCCGCTGTTGGTCTCGAAGCCACGGCGCAGGCGCTCGGCCAGCGCGGTCGCGTTGCTCGCCGTGGTGTCCGAGACCAGCACCACGAACTCCTCGCCGCCGTAGCGGCACGCCAGATCCGATGGCCGCACGGTGCCCTGCAACAGCTCGCCGACGAACTCGAGCAGACGATCGCCGACCTGATGACCGTGGTCGTCGTTGACGCGCTTGAACCGATCGATGTCCAGCATCACGACGGCGAGCGGCCGGCCGTACCGCTGGGCCCGCGCGAGCTCGACGGTGAGGCGCTCGTCGAGGCTGCGGCGGTTTGCCAGCCCCGTGAGGGCGTCGCGCCATGGCCTCGAGCTCGCGGGTCTTCGCCTCGAGGGCGGAGGTCAGGTGGCGGATGCGGAGCAGCGCGCCGATCCGCAGCCGCAGCTCGAGCGGGCTCGATGGCTTCGACAGCACGTCGTCGACCCCCACCGACAGCGCATGCTCGCGCGAGGCGTCGTCGGACAGCGAGGTCAGCATCAGGATCGGCACGTACGAGGTCGAGCGCGCGCGCAGCAGCTGGGTCAGCTTGAAGCCGTCGACCGTGGGCATGAGCGCGTCGACGATGACGAGATCGAACGGCTCGTCCTGGAACAGACGCACGGCGTCGGACCACGAGTTCGCGACCACGCCGATCCATCCCTCGGCCTCGACCATCACCAGCGCCGCGCGGGATGCGGCCGGATCGTCGTCGACGATGAGGATCCGCGAGGTGCTCGCCCGCGGGTCCTCCGTATAGGCGCGCCACTGTCCGGTGCCGGCCACGTCCGCCGGCATCATAGCAAGGCCGCCCGAACCGAGGCCGATCGGCCGGGGCCCGCCGCGGGGTTCGCGGGGGCCGGCCGGCACATCCCCCGTCTGGGCGCAAGATTTTGACGGGGATCCCCGAGCGGGTAAGGTGGCGCCGGCTCGCCGACGGCGGGCGGAGTTTCTGCGATGTCCCAGCTCGAATTGCTGCCGCCCGCCCTCGCAGCGGGGTCTCCCACCGATCCGGCGCCGGCCGTGTCCGCGCGGGGGGCCGCGACGAGCCCCGCCGGCGGCGGCGAGGGCGACGGGTCCGGCATGCAGGACGGCGACCTCGCCGAGGAGACCCGCCGCAAGTACCTGAACTACGCGGTGTCCGTGATCACGGCCCGCGCGATCCCCGACGTGCGCGACGGCCTCAAGCCGGTCGCCCGCCGGATCCTCTACACGATGGACTACGAGCTGCACCTGCGCTCCGACGCCCGTCACCGCAAGAGCGCGAAGGTCGTCGGCGACGTCATCGGCAAGTACCACCCGCACGGCGACAGCGCGGTCTACGACGCGATGGTCCGGCTCGCGCAGGACTTCGTGATGCGGGCGCCGCTGGTCGACGGCCAGGGCAACTTCGGCTCGATCGACGGCGACGCGCCGGCCGCCTACCGCTACACCGAGGCCCGCCTCACCGCGGTCGCCGGCCAGCTCCTCGACGAGCTCGGCAAGGACACCGTCGACTACCGCGACACCTACGACGGCACCGGCAAGGAGCCGATCGTGCTGCCGGCCCGGTTCCCGCAGCTGCTCGTCAACGGCGGCACCGGCATCGCGGTCGGCATGGCGACGAGCATCCCGCCGCACAACCTCGGCGAGGTGATCAAGGCCTGCATCGCGCTCATCGACGAGCCCGATCTCACCGTCCGCAAGCTGCTCAAGTTCATCAAGGGCCCCGACTTCCCCACGGGCGGCGACCTGATGGCGACCAAGGGCGAGCTCGCCGAGATCTACGAGACCGGCCGCGGCTCGTTCAAGCTGCGCGCCCGCTGGAAGCTCGAGGACGGCAAGCGGGGCCAGCGGCTGGTCATCACCGCGGTGCCCTACGGCGTCGAGAAGGCCGCCATCGTCGAGGAGATCGGCGCGATCATCCTCGCGAAGAAGCTCCCGGTGCTCATCGGCATCCAGGATCTGTCGACCACCGACATCTGCGTCGAACTCGAGCTCGACAAGAAGTCGACCGTCGATCCCGAGCTGGTGATGGCCTACCTGTTCAAGCACACGCGGCTGCAGGTCTCGGTCAAGGTCGACATGACCGTGCTGGTGCCGACGGCCAATGTCGAGGTCGGCGCGCCGGCCCGGCTCGACCTCAAGCAGATCCTCCAGCACTTCATCGACTTCCGCTTCAAGACGGTCAAGCGCCGCCTCGAGTACGAGCTGCGGCTGCTCCGCGAGCGCATCCACATCCTCGAGGGCTTCGAGAAGATCTTCGACGACCTCGATCGGGCCATCAAGATCATCCGCAACAGCGACGGCAAGGCCGACGCCGCGGCCAAGCTGTGCAAGGCCTTCGACCTCGACGACCTGCAGGCCGACGCGATCCTCGAGACCAAGCTCTATCGCCTGGCCAAGCTCGAGATCAACAAGATCCGCGAGGAGCTCGCGGCCAAGCGGGCCGAGGCCGCGCGCATCGAGGCGCTGCTCAAGAACAAGGCCAAGTTCTCGGCGCTGGTGAAGTCCGAGCTCGAGGCGGTCGCGACCGGCTTCGCCGACAAGCGGCGCACGAACATCAGCGACGACGACGTCACCGAGGAGTTCACCGCCGAGAGCTTCATCGTCGAGGAGGACGCGGTCGTGCTGGTCACCCGCGACGGCTGGCTCAAGCGCCAGCGCACGATCAACCTCGAGACCACGCGCATGCGCGAGGGCGACGAGCCGCTGGCGCTGGTCGGCGGCTCCACCCGCGAGTGCATCATCCTGCTCACGAACCTCGGGTCGGCCTACGTCGCGCGCATCAACGACGTGCCGGCGTCGAGCGGCCACGGCGTGCCGGTGCAGAAGCTGTTCAAGTTCAAGGACGGCGAGCGGGTGATCGCGGCGCTGGGCACCGATCCGCGGGTCATGCCCGAGTTCGAGCACCCCAAGCCCGAGCTCGGCGAGGCCTACGAGGACCCGTACCCGCACGTGCTCGCCGTGACGAAGAAGGGCATGAGCCTGCGCTTCACGCTGTGGCCCCACAAGGAGACCAGCACCTCGCGCGGGCGCATGTTCGGCAAGCTGGGCGAGGGTGACGAGTTCGTGTCGGCGTTCAAGGTCTACGCCGAGGACGACGTCTGCGCGATCACCTACCAAGGCCGTGCCCTGTGCTGCAACAGCCAGGACGTGAACCTGCTGTCGGGCGCGGGCAAGGGCGTCATCTTCATGCGCCTCGACGCCGACGACCACATCCTCGCGGCGTTCGGTGCCAACACGCCGGTCGTGATCGAGAAGTCGTCCGGCGGCGTCCAGAAGCTCACCGGGGCCGACCGCGAGCGCACCGGTCGCGGCGGCAAGGGGCGTCCGGTCTTCCAGCGTGGCCACGTCAAGAAGCTGAAGTTCGATCCTCCCGCGGTGCCCGCCCTCGGCGGTGATGCCGAGGAGTGACCGGTGACCTCCGAGTGAACGAAAGCGAGACCGCCATGGCCAAGCCAGCCTCCAAGCCCGCACCCAAGCCCGCCGCCAAGACCGGCAAGTCGGCCTACGACGCGTCGTCCATCCAGGTGCTCGAGGGCGTCGACCACGTCCGCAAGCGGCCGGGCATGTACATCGGCGGCCTCAACAAGGAGGGCCTGCACCACCTCGTGTGGGAGATCCTCGACAACGCGGTCGACGAGGTCATCAACGACCACGCCACCGAGATCTTCGTGACGCTGGACGACGATCACAAGGGCATCACCGTGACCGACAACGGCCGCGGTATCCCGGTCGACATGCACCCGCAGCTCAAGATCCCCGCGGTCGTCGCGGTGTACACGAAGCTCGGGGCGGGCGGAAAGTTCGACGGCTCCAGCTACAAGCACTCGGGCGGTCTGCACGGTGTCGGCGCGGCGGTGGCCAACGCGCTGTCCGAGCGGCTCACGGTGACGGTGTGGCGCGAGGGCTTCCGCTGGCAGTGCAACTTCGTCCGCGGCGTGCCCGAGGGCAAGATCGTCAAGCTCGGCCCGGCGCGCGGCTCGGGCACGACCGTGCACCTGCGGCCCGATCCGACGATGTTCGACAAGGTGACGTTCGACACCACGGCGCTGCGCGAGCGGCTCGAGGCCAAGAGCTACCTGCACAAGGGGCTCAAGATCACCTTCGTCGATCCCAAGGGCTCCGGCCCCGAGACGTTCCACCACGCCCAGGGCATCTTCGAGTACCTCGGCAAGCTGATCCAGGTCCGCGGCAAGCCGGCGGTCCACCCCGGGCAGTTCGGCCTCGAGCGCGCGGAGGACCCCAAGATCGAGGTCACGTTCGCGTGGACCGAGTCCACCGAGGACGCGATCTATTCGTTCGTCAACGGCGTGCCGACGCCGGACGGCGGCACGCACGAGCAGGGCCTGCGCAACGCGCTGAACAAGGCCCTGCGCAACTACATGACCACGCACAACCTCGAGCCCAAGGGCCTGGTCATCGGGCTCGACGACATCCGCGAGGGCATGGTCGCGATCCTGTCGACGTACGTGCTCGAGCCCCAGTTCCAGAGCCAGACCAAGAACCGGCTCAACAACCCCGAGGTGACCGCGCAGGTCGAGGGCGCGATCCGGCCCGTGCTCGAGCTGTGGTTCAACGAGAACCGCAGCCGCGCCGAGTCGATCGTGGCTCGGGTCATCGCCTCGGCGCGCGCCCGCGCGGCATCGCGGGCCGCCAGCCAGAAGGTCTCGCGCAAGACCGCCGGCGGCATCCGCCTCAACCTGCCGGGCAAGCTCGCCGACTGCGGCAGCGACGACCCGCGCAAGAGCGAGCTGTTCATCGTCGAGGGCGACAGCGCCGGTGGCTCCGCGAAGCAGGGCCGCGACCGCGAGCACCAGGCGATCCTGCCGCTGCGCGGCAAGGTCCTGAACGCCGAGCAGGCCAGTCTGTCGAAGGTCCTCGAGAACGAGGAGCTCGGGAATGTCGTCAAGGCCCTGGGCTGCGGCATCGGCAAGGACTTCGACGAGACCCGCCTGCGCTACCACAAGATCATCCTGCTGATGGACGCCGACAGCGACGGCCACCACATCGCGACGCTGCTGCTGACGTTCTTCTACCGCTACATGCCGCAGCTCATCCGCCGCGGGCACGTGTACCTCGCCCAGCCGCCGCTGTTCCGCGTCGACATCGGCAAGGAGAGCCACTGGGTGGCCGACGATGCGGCGCTCGCGGCCCTGCTCGCGCAGCCGCGGCGGGCCAAGCCCGAGGTCCAGCGGTTCAAGGGCTTGGGCGAGATGATGCCCGCGCAGCTCAAGGAGACGACGCTGGATCCGAAGAAGCGCCAGCTCATCAAGGTCGCGATCCGCGACGAGCTCGCGACCGAGCGGACGATCAGCGAGCTGATGGGCAAGGACACCGCGGCGCGCTACCAGTTCATCATGGACCGCGCGGCCGAGGCCGAGTCACTCGACGTCTGAGCCGCCGGGGCCCTCGCCGTGCAGGCGGCGGGCCCAGTCCTCGAAGCCGCGCATCGTGGTCTGGGCCACGCCGGGCGAGGCGGCGAGCGCCTCGATCTGCAGCTTGAGCATCGCGCGGGCCCGGCCGAGCCGGCTCTTCACCGTGCCCTCGGCGATCTCGAGGACGACCGCGATGTCGGCGATCGGCAGCTCCTCCCAGTAGAACAGCTCGACCGTGATCTGGACGTCGACGGGCAGGCGCCGCAGCGCACTGAGCAGCAGCTGCTCGTCCTCGCGCTGCGCGATGACGCCGGTGGGCGACGCGACCGACCCCGCGTCGACCTCGTGCAGCGACAGGCGATCGGGGTCGAACACCCGCGCGGCGCGGTGCTTCTTGCGCAGCGCGAGCATCAGCTGTTTGCGGGCGATGGCGAACAGGAACCCGCGGAACGAGCTGTCCCCGCGAAAGCGCGGCGCCGACTCGACGCAGCCAAGGAACGTCCGCTGGGTCGCCTCCTCGACCTCCTCGGGGAGCTTGTGCCGGAAGAACCGGTAGATCGCCGCGAAGTGCCGGCGCATCAACGCTTCGGCGGCGGCTTCGTCGCCTGCGCGCCATGCCTCGAGCAGCTCGTCGTCGGTCGGCTCCACCCGAGCGCTAGCTTTTCACGCCTGCTCCCGGCACGCCAGATGCCGGCGCGCCGGGGTCGGTTCGCGTCATAGCCAACGCTTGCGGCGGAAGTACCAGATGAAGGCCACGGCGGTGACACCCATGACCGCCAAGGTGCCGACGTAGCCGTACCGCCACTTCAGCTCGGGCATGTTCAGCGCCGAGGCCTCGGGATCGAAGTTCATGCCGTAGAGCCCGGCGATGAAGGTCAGCGGCAGCATGATGGTCGAGATCAAGGTCAGCACCTTCATGATCTCGTTGAGCTTGTGGCCCTGCATGCTCAAGTACGCGTCCATCGTCGAGTTGACGGTCTCCTTGAAGCCGTCGGCCGAGTCGACGACCCGCACGAAGTTGTCGTAGGCGTCGCGGAAGAACGGGCGCGTGGCCTCGGGGACGATGTCGAGGTCGCGATCGCTGCCGCGGGACAGGCGGTTCAACACTTCGCGCTGGTGCACGCCGACCCGGCGCAGGCGCTGGACCATGTGCTTGATGTCGAAGATCACCTGCAGCAGGTGCGGTCCGGAGTCGCGGATGATCGCGGTCTCGAGGGCGTCGATGTCCCGATCGAGGCGCTCCGCCAGCGGGAGGTAGCGCTCGGTCAGCACCTCGGCGATGAGCGCGGCGCACGACGCCGGGCCCTTGCGCAGCTGGCCCGGGTCCTTGCCCGCGGCTGCGAAGGCCTGCTCGATCGACGGCAACGCGTGGTTGTGCGACGTCAGCAGGTAGTTGCGGCCGATCATCACGTCGAGGTCGCACAGCGTGAAGTCCCGGGTCTTCTCCCAGCCGGGCGTCAGCGCGTGCCAGACCACGTAGATGTAGTCCTCGAAGCGCTCGAACTTCGGCGTCGGTGCGTCGGCGAGCATGTCCTCGATCGAGGTCGGGTGGAGCCGGAACACGTCCTCGAGCAGCTTGCGCTCGGGCTCGCCGGGATCGAGAAGATCGACCCAGACGACGGAATCGGGATCGGCCAGCAGGCCGGGCAGGGCGTCGAGGCCGACGGGGGCCGCCGCCGCGTCGCCGGGGCGAATCGCGAGGATGCGGGTGGACACGGCGGCAGGGTATGCCGAGGACCGCGACGGCTCCGCATTCGCGGCGAACTCGCGGGGGGCGTCGGTTCGGCGGTCGACGGTGGGCCCCCTTCGAGCGACACTCGCGACCCGCCGTGGCCAAGTCCCGCTCGCAGGTCGTGTTGCGCAAGCCACTGCGGGCGACGGTCGCCGCGGGGCATCCGTGGATCTTCCGCGACGCCCTGCAGCCCTTCGAGCTGCCCGCGGGCACGGTGGTCACCGTGCTCGATCCCCGGGGTCGCTTCGTCGGGCGCGGGCTCGTGGACGAGGGCCCGATCGGCGTGCGGGTGTGGACGGCGGACGACGAGGCGGTGGGACCACCGCTGCTTGCCAGGCGCCTGGCCGCCGCGGTCGACCTGCGGCGCCGCGTCGTGCCTCCGGAGACGACCGCCTACCGGCTGGTCCACGGCGAGGGCGATCGGCTCCCCGGGGTCGTCTGCGACGTCTACGGCGGCTTCGCCAGCGTGCAGCTCGATGGCGCCGCCGCCGAGGCGTGGCGCCCGGCGATCCTCGCCGCGCTCCGCGAGGCCGTCGACGGGCTCGGCATCGTCGGCGCGCTCGTCCGCACCGGCAAGCGCGGCGCGAAGCAGGTCGAGCACGCGTGGGGCGACGCGCCGCCGGAGACCATCGCGGTGCAGGAGTGCGGCACGACGCTCACGGGGAGCCTGCTGCGGGGGCAGAAGACCGGGCTGTTCCTCGATCACCGCCTCGGTCGCTCGCGCGTCCGCGAGCTCGCCCGGGACGCGCGCGTGCTGGATCTCTACGCGTACGTCGGCGGCTTCTCGGCGAACGCCGGCCGCGGCGGCGCGGCGATGGTCGACACCGTCGACGTCGCCCCCGAGGCGATCGCCGCCGCAGGGCGCACGTGGGCCGCCAACGGGCTCGACGCCGAGCGTCAGGCGCGGCACGTCGCGGATGTGCCCGAGTTCCTCGCCGCGGCCGCGACCGCGCGGCGACGCTGGGATCTCATCATCGCGGACCCGCCGAGCTTCGCCCCGAACGAGGCGAGCAAGGCCGCGGCGTTGCAGAGTTACACGATGCTCCACGCCGCGTGCCTGCGGTTGCTCGCGCCGGGCGGCCTCTTGCTCGCCGCGTCGTGCTCGAGTCACGTGCGCGCGAGCGAGTTCGAGGCCGCGCTGTCGCAGGGGGCCGCGAAGGCCCACGCGATCCTGCAGGTCCTCGAGCGCTGGGGCGCGCCGCCGGATCATCCGCGACTGCTCGCGTTCCCCGAGGGCGACTACCTCAAGGCGCTGCTCGTGCGCGCGGGCTGAGCTCCGCCCTCGTCCCGGCGACGCGCCAGCCCGGCGCCTACGACCCGACGATCGTCAGCGCGACCCCGCCGAGGTCCCCATACGCGTACGCATCGTTCGCGAGGCCGACCACGGTGAGGCTCGGGCCGCCGTCGGGATCGAGGCCGAACACCTGCCCGGCTCCCCCGCCGACCGACCAGATCCGCCCCTGGAAATCCACGCCGAGGCCGAACGATGCGACGGGCGGCGAGAGCGATGCGACGACCTCGAGGGTCTCGACGTCGATCGCGTTGATCGTCGCGCCGCCGATCCACAGCCGGCCCTCGGCATCGACGGCGCAGGGCGATTGGCCGCTCGTGCTCGGCGCGACGTCCCAGTCCCCGGTCGCGGGGTCGTAGCGCCGCGCCTGCCCCGAGCACAGCCATACGCGGTCGTTCGCGTCCACGGTCATGCCGTAGTATCCGGCGTCGGGCGGCACCTCGATGATCTCGACCTCCAGCGTCTCGTGATCGACGCGGGCCAGTCGGGCGTTGGACGCATACTGCACGCCCCAGAGGTTGTTGCCGGAGTCGACGGCCGCGCCGTAGATTCCGTACACGCTCGGCGACAGCCCGAGCACGATGGTGCTGTCCTTCGTCTCGCCCGCGTCGGGCCCGAGCCGCCGCACCTCCACCTCACCGTCCAGGATTCCGCTGGTCCACACCGTTGCGCCCTCGTAGCGACAGGACTCCGCGTCGAGCGTGCCCGAGGTCCACACCGCCGTGCGCTGGTGGTCGTAGTCCATCGGCGCGAACCAGCCGACGCAACCATCGGGGAAGTCGCGCACGTCGTCGGCGCCCTGCGAGGTGCCGTCGGGATCGGTGCAGTCCTCGAGGTTGCCGTGGATCATCACGACGCCGCCGAGATCCGTGCTGACGACGACGTCGCCGTTGCGGCTCACCGAGATCGTCTGCGGCGCCGCGTCGGCGGGGGCCACGAGGTAGCGCCCGACCTCCTGCCCGCGGACCGTGTCGATCTTCGAGACGGTCCCCTGCGCCGGATTGGCGATCCAAACCGCGTTCGCCCGCGCGGCGCCGGACTCGGGATCGCAACCCGGTGCGGGGGCGTCGGGGATGATCTGGCCGAAGTCCGGGAACCCGGGACCGATCGTGTCGTCCGCGGTCGCGCTCGACTCACCCGATGCCGTCCCCGTCGTCGTGTCCGCGGTGCCCGTCGTGCTCCCCGCGGAGGCCGACGATCCGCTGCTGCCCCCGCTGCCGCCGGTGCTGCCGTCGGACGCCCCGACCGATGGCCCGCAGCCGAGGAGAAACCCTGCGCACGCGAGCCACGAGCGATACGACATGACTCGACCGTCCACCGACCGCGCGCCGAGGTCAACTGATTCGACCGCCGGGCTTGGCGCCGGCCCGGATCACTCGCCCTGCTTGATGTCGCGTAGCGCCTCGTCGAAGAGGCGCTTGAGGCCGCTGTCGGCGTCGACCGGGCGCGCCTTCGGTCGCTTCGCCGCGACCTTCTCGTCCTTCGCGTTGCTCGCCGTCGTGGTCTTGTTGGCGTCGGCGCGCCGGGGCACCGAGCTGAGCAAGGCCTCGACCCGCTTGCGCTTGAGCTCGAGGAGGTCGTCCGCGGACAGCGGCGCGATCTCGGGCGCGGGCTCGAGGACCGGGTGCGGGCCGGTGATCGGGGCGGGGCCGCCGGGCGTCGGCCCCGGTCGCGACGCCACCTGGGCGGCACGGGGCGGCACCGCGGCGGACGGCGGAGCGAAGGCGTGAGGATCGAAGGCGTGCGGATCGAAGGCGTGCGGATCGAACGCGTGCGGATCGACGGCGGGTTCCACCGCCGCCGCGGGCGCGAAGGCCTGCACGGGCGGCGCGGCCTGGATCGGTGCAGAGGCCTCCACGGCGAAGGGTGGGGGCGCGACGGGCTGCTGCGCGAACGCCTGCGTGTCGAAGCCCGGGCCCTCGAGTCCCACGTCGAAGGCCGGCGCGGCCGGAGCAGCGAACGTCGGCGCGGCGAATGTCGGCGCGGCGAATGTCGGCGGCCCGGCGGTCGGAGCCGCGAACGCGGCGGGAGCACCGAACGCCGGAGCATCGAACGCCGGAGCACCGAACGCCGGAGCACCGAACGCCGGAGCATCGAACGCCGGAGCATCGAACGCCGGAGCATCGAATGCCGGTCGCGTCGTCGTGACGGGGGCGTGCTCGAAGCTCGCCTGGAAGCCGTACGCGTCGTCGTCGGCCGGCATCGCGATGGCGTCCATGCCCGGGCCATCGAACGGTGCCGCCTTCGCGTACGCGTTCGGATCGTGCGTCGGCGTGCCAGCGACGGGTTCGGCGGGCGCCGCGGGTGGGCTCGGCCAGATGCTCGGCGTCCGGGCGGGGAACGCCGAGGTCGCCCCCGACCAGAACGGATCGCCGGCGTCGGCGATCGGGGCGGGGGTCGGCCGCCGCGCCGCGGGGGCCGGCCGCGAGGGCTCCGCGGCGAGGGGCTCGATGACGAACTCGGCCGCCGGCGTGCCAACGTCGTCCCAGCCCATCGACGACGCGACGGACGGCGCGTCCCATCCCCCGTCGAACGCGATCGGCTCGGGGCCCGAACGGCCCCATGGATCCTGGTCCTGGGCCGCGACCATCATCGCCGCCCGCGGCGCGGCCTCGACGGTCGCCGTGTCGGCGTAGAGGTCGGCGATGTCGACCTGGACCGTGCGCGTGTGGGGCACCTCGCTCGTCAACGTCGCCTCGACGTCGATCTCGGCGGTCGACTCCGCATCGAACGCGCCGGCGCCCTCGACGGGGAAGAACGTCCGACCCGGCAGCACCTCCTGCCCGTGCTGGAAGATCCGGGTCGGGATGTCGTCGAACTCGCCCGGGCCGAACGCAGGGACGGGGCGCGGCGCCTCGTCCCGCGCGCCGCGGAGCATCTCGTCGAGCATGTCGACGGCGAGGCAGTGATCGACGAAGGCGCCGAGGCGCGCGCGACAGTCCTGCTCGAGCTCGAGGAAGCGCAGCCCCCAGCGGTAGCGCTCGTCGGAGGCGCCGGAGCGACGCGAGGCCCACGCGACCTCGGCCCACGCGCCGATCGGATCGCCGTCGAGCTGCAGGACGATGCCGACGCGCTCGCCGGTCCGCGGACACCACGGCGTCTCGACCGAGCATCCGCCGATGCTCAGATCGCAGGTGCGTAGGCGGACCTCACGGTCACCGAACGCCGCGACCGCTTCACCGGTCCACTCGACACGCGGCTGCGCTCGTCGATCGTGGTTGGTCATCCGCCCGCCTCGTCCCCCATCGACGGTAGCGCGTTTGCTGGTGCGGGTCATCGGGCCGCGATCCCTCAGGGGCGTCCGCGCCGTGGGGGGGCGACCCCCCGCGGGAATCCGCGCCGCAGACCGGCTTTCGAAGCGACGGGCGCGACGTCACGCGGCCTCGACGTGGTTGGGCTAACGTGATGCGCATGGCCGACCGCGTCCAAGCCTCCCATATCCTCCTCATGTACCAGGGCTCGATGCGTTCGACGGCGACGCGGAGCAAGGCCGAGGCCGAGGCCGAGATCGCGCGACTGGACGAGGAGCTCCAGCAGGGCGCGGACTTTGCCGCGTTGGCCCGGGCCCACTCGGATTGTCCGTCCAAGGCCAAGGGCGGGGATCTCGGGACCTTCGGCCGTGGCCAAATGGTCGGTGCGTTCGAGGAGGCCGCGTTCGCGCTGCCGGTCCACGGTACGAGCGGCGTCGTCGAGACGCCGTTCGGCTACCACATCATCCGTCGCAACGGCTGACGTGGCGGTGGTGTTCAAGATCTGCGGCGCTGACCAGTGGGCGCGCTGCATCGCCGAGGGCGTGCTCCCGGATTCCGCGGTCGACGTGCGCGATGGATTCGTGCACCTGTCGAGCCGCGAGCAGGTCGCCCAGACCGCCGCGCTGCACTTCGCTGGTCGCGACGATCTCGTCCTGCTCGCGGTCGATGTCGCGGTGCTCGGCGACGCGTTGCGGTGGGAGACGTCCCGGGGCGGCGCGTCGTTTCCCCACCTCTACGCCCCGTTGACGCGGGCTGCGGTGGTCCACGCCGACGCGCTGCGTCGAGATCACGACGGCGCGCTCCAGTGGCCCACGTGGTGCGATCAGCCGGCCGCTGGAGGCACGGACAACACACGGACGCCCGAGGCGCCGGCGAAGCCGTAGCCGACCGCGACGTCGACGCCCATCACCGTGACACCGGCGGGCGCCTCGGCCTCGAGGGAGTGCGTCCCCGCCTGGAGCTCGACGTGGACGAAGCGGTGCGTCGCGCCACCGAGCGTGCCGACGTCGGTGAAGTCCTCGGGCGCGATCGCCTCGCCGTCGAGTCGTACCTCGCCCGAGCCGCGGACCACGACGGTCGCCCAGTTGCGTTCGTAGCCCTCGGGGATCGCGAAGAGCGAGCGCTGCTCGTGCTGGCCGGTGGGCGGGAGCACGATCATCGCCGGATCGCCGAGGCCCGACGATCCCAGCTCGGTGCTGCTGAGCGTGAACTGGGTGATGGTGAAGGCCTCGTCGTCGCCGAGGCTCTCGACGGTGAACGGCGAGGCGGTCGAGAACCACGTGCCCTCGCCGGCGCCGAGGGACTGGGGCGCGCCGGACGGGCGCTTGGGGCACCACTGCAGCTCGGCTCCGCCCTCGCCGGCGAGGATGCGATAGAAGGCCGGCGCGTCGCCGCCGTCGTCGGGATCGGGCGGGGGCGCGATGGCGTAGGCGTCTCCCCACGCGGTGGCGGGAAGGAGCTGGTGCTCGAGGTGATCGGCGCAGCAAACGGTCGAGTTGGCCGGGATGGCAGTCGCCACGTTGCCGGCGAACACGGCGATCGGGGAGCTGGCGTGGATGCGCGTGCCCGAGAGGTTGCCGCCGCCGTCCGTGAGCGCGTCCGAGATGATCGTCGCGACCTCGCCGCGGTCGAGCGTGATGCGCTCGGCGATGCCGCCGACGATCGGCGCCGTGGGTGAGAACTCGACCGCGGTGCCGTCGACGGTCGCGACGACCGACACGAACGCGCCGGCGTTCACGGGCATCGTGTCGCCGGGGCCCATCCCCAGCAGGATTCCGTCCGCGGTTGCGGCGGTGTAGTCCGCGCCCAGGGCGTTCTCCGGCAGGAGCAGCGACGCGTCGTTCGAGTAGACCTCGACCGTGTTCGCGGCGGGGTTGAACTGGTAGGCGGCGACGGGCACGTCGCTCTCGACCCGGAACGCGACGCCGTCGAGACTCGTCGTCGTGGCGGCAATGCTCGCCTGCCCGAGGTCGAACACGTGGGTGGCCAGGGGCGGCAGCGTCGCACTGGTGAGCGGTGTGTCGTCGACGCCCGAGAACACCTCGACGTGGGCGTCACCGAGGGACGAGACGTTGGCGACCACGACGGCGAACGGCTGCTCGGCGGCGGGCGGCGACATCTCGGTCCCGCGCTCGTCATTCGGCAGATCGACCGCCCAGAACGTGCAACCGAGGTTGCTCGGGGCGTCGGCGACGTCGTCGCATGTCAGGGAGAAGCCGACCGAGCCGTCGGGGCCGCCGACGTCGAACTTGAAGCCGTCGTCGCCACCGGCCTCGGCGGCCGCGTCGTCGGTGCCTGTATCGGCACCGCCGGGGGCGCAGGGATCCGGCATCGGTTCGACCGTGCCACTTCCCACCGTGATGTCGGTGGGGCCGGTGCTCGTCGCCCCCGCGATCGGAGCGGGCGGGTTGCGCTCGTCCGCGGTCCCGCAGGCCACGAGCGCGCACGCCAACACCCAGCCACGTCGCGTTGGGCCCACGGTGGATCCTGTAACACGGGCGGGCATCCCCGGCCATGCCCGCGCTCGGTTCGGGGGCCGCTCGGTTCGGGAGGGGCGCGTTCGGCCGGCGCCCGAAGCCGGCCGAACGCCTCGGTCTCGCGGTGCCGGAATGCGCTTCCCGTCGGTTCGACGCCGGGCGTATGCTGCCCGGGCATGGGCGCACGCCAAGCACTGATCGACGCCACGACCTCCTATCTGCGCACCCACCCCGAAGAACTCGTCCGCGTCTTCCGCAACGCGATCGGCCTGCGGTTCGGTGTGCCCATCGCCTCGCTCCGGTTCCTCGCGGGGCAGGGCGGGGACGGCGGGCCCAAGGACATCGAGATCGACCCCGATCCGCCGGGCATCCGCGTCGCGGCGACCCTCGGGTTGATGGGCACCACGGTTCGCGCGGTGACCTCGATCTTCATCGAGCGGATCAAGCTGTCGGCCGAGGAGCTGCGCGTCGAGGTCCGCCTCGAGGGCACGACGCTGCGCGTGCTCGGCGATGCGGAGTCTCCGGTCGCTGCGCTCATCAAGTCGGGCGCGCTGGACCTGACCAAGAGCGGCAACCTGGCGGCGCACCTCCCCAAGCTGAATCGCCTCCTCGGCGAGTCGACGGGCAACCGCCTCGTCATCGATCTGATGAAGCACCCGAAGATCGGCAAGAACAAGGCGGTGCGACGCCTGCTCGGTTTGGTCTCCTCGGTCGTCACCGTGCACGGTGTCGAGTCCGACGATGGCCACCTCGATGTCCTGCTGCGGGCGTTCCCGCGGGGGGTCGGCGGCGCGGTCCGTGCGGTCCGCGACCACCTCTTCACCGATGGGCCGACGTGGATCCGCGGGGTGTTGCCCGGCCGCGGCGGCGAGGCGCGGTCGGGCTACTGAGTGACTGCCGCTCCGGGGCCGTCGAGCGGCCCCGGGCACGCGCTCACGCGGGGCGCAGGATCATGGTGCAGGTGAGGTCGCCACCCGGCGGCGCCTCGATGTAGTCGACGTGGTAGAGCTTCTTCCCGGCGAACTTGCGGGAGATGCCGACGACGAGTCCGTGCTCGAAGTGCCGCGGGTAGGGCGTCTCGCAGCGGACCTCCCAGACGCCATCCGGTCGGCGCGTCGAGCGGTAGTGGCCGACGTCGCCGCGGTGGTTGGCGTAGTAGATGTCGTCGAACGCGCCGAGGACGACCTCGATGTTGTCGAACACCGGGGGGAGTTCGATGTTCTCGAGGATCGCGATGCCGACCCGATGGAGCAGGTTGCTCCCGATTTCCTCCTGGATCTCCTTGAGCGCGTCCAACCACCGCTGGACCGGGATGAAGTTCTCCGGTCGGAGGTCATCGGGGGCGAGTCGGTGTCGCTCGATCAGCGCTCGACCGAGCGACGGCCGCAGCTGGAAGGCATCGAGCGTCGCGCGGACGTTCGCGGCACGGACTTGCGCGTCAGGATCAGGGCAGACGAATTCCATGGGGGGTCCTCGCAGGTCGTGGAGTTCGGGCGGCGGCCGGATATCGAGCGGTTCGAAGAGCGTTGCAGCTCACCGAACCGGCATCATAAGCGGCCGCTTGGCCAAACTCAACGGGCGCTGCGAGGTCCCGTCCGTAGCGGGTCCGTGGGTCGAGGGCCCGCCGCTCCTGCGGAAACTCAGAACGCCGGGCGGATTCTGCAGTCACCCGGGCAGCTCGAGGTGCCCTCGTCGGGGTCGCACTCCGCGTCGCCACAGCTCGGCGTGCAGTCGGCGGCGCAGCTGTCGTTCGCTTCGCCGCGGCTGACCGAGCACAGACCGTCGCCGCAGAAGGGCTCGGGGAGCGGCGGCGAGTTCGGCCACAGCGAGGGCGCGCCCTGGTCCCCGAGCTCGAAGGGGAACCAGATCGAGAGGACGAAGTGCGTGCGGTCGAGGACCCGCGTCCAACCCTTCGCGTCGAAGGCACCGCCCAGCGTCGGCGAGCCCGCCAGGGCGAAGAAGCTGGCGAAGTCGAGGTCGCCCGGGGCCGGAGGCGCGACGCGATCGTCGATGTACACGATCTCGACGAGCCGCTCGGCGCGGCTGTAGAGCAGCCAGACGCCGGTGAGCCCGCGATCCTGGGCGTCGTCGAGGATGTCCTCGAGCTGGTCCTCCAGGTAGTTCTTCTGGTTCTTGTTGCCGGGAATCTGCCAACGCTCGGTCCGCATGACCACGTGATCGGTCGAGATGTCACCGAGCTCGTACGCGCCGATGTTGGTCCACTCGTGGCACTCGGGCGCGACCACCTCGGGACGCGCGAGGAACTGCACCCCGTCGAGGATGTAGTCCTCGGTGACCCACTCCTTGTAGGCGTGGGCCTGCTGCTTGGTGCCGAAGAGGTAGCGTCCGCCGCTGGCCATCGCGCCCGTGAAGGGGTCGATGCTGAGGGGCAGGTGTTTGCCGTAGAGCATCCCCGGCTGGTCGGCCATGTACATGCGATCGCGTTCGATCGTCGGCGCGATGAGCTCGGGCGGGGTCCCTGGCGCGATCATGAAGTCGCACGAGAATCCGGCCTTGGCGTCGATCTCGATGGCGCCGTCGTCGTCGTCGTCGTCGTCGCAATCACCCCCGCCGTGGCCTCCGCCGCCACCGTGACCGCCACCGTGGCCGTGGCCTCCACTGCGGAACCCGGCGTCCACGGGCGCCGATGCGTCCCCGTCGTCACACGCGAGCGGGGCGAGGGTGAACAGAGCGGCGAGGAGGGGAACTCGGTGGGGTAGCGTCACGGCGCGGGACTCCTATCGGGGCCGACGAGTGCTCGACTGGGCATGGGGTGGTGGGGACGGGACGGCGTCGGGCGAGGGGAGGTGGATTCGCGGAGCGGATCCCGGCGCGGTTTTATCTATCCAGCAAAATGCAATGCAGATTAACGTAAATGCATGATTGAATCCGATTCCGGACGCAAGTGCGGCGTCGACGCCCCGGTGGGCAAAGCGGCCCGAGATGGGCGCTTAGATCTGAGAATCGCTCGGGTTTCCGATCGGACGGCCGCGGAGACGCAGGCGTTGCGGCGCCGGCTGAAAGGACGCTACTGCCGCAAAGGCGGGGCCCGCGCGAGTTAATATTCGAACATTTCGACCGTCGTGGTTCTCGAAATCGCACATCCCGTGCGTGGCTCGGGGCGACCGCTGGCCATTTGGCCAGAATTTCCTGGACTTGCGTCCGGACGATCGTCCCACTACCCTGAAAAACTAGTGGTTCGTCTATCGGTTTTCGGTGGGGGTGAACGTTGGTAACGCGTCAAGAGCGCATGCCAGAGACGCTGGATCCAGACACCCTGGCGGGGCAGGCCGTGAGCAAGTTGGACGCCCTGGTGGCCGGCTTTGGGTTCGGCGGGCGCCGGGAGGAGATCCGCGCGTGCGTCGTCGAACTCCTCGGGGCGCATGGCCCACGACTCCGGAGCGAGCCCCCCGCCTGGCCCTCGGACATCTGCGACGACCACGGGCCGTTCGAGTTCTCGGTCTCCCTCAATCGGCGGAACACCGCCCTTCGCCTCCTGGTCGAGACCGGCGGGGCGACGCCGAGCCTGGCCGATCTGCAGGGGGCGGGCGAGGCGATGACGGCACAGCTCGCCGCGCGTCTCGGCGTCCCCTTGGATCGCCTGAGCAGCATCGAGTCGTCGTTCCGCGCCAACGCGCCGACGGCCCAGCTGGCCCGCTGGCATGCCATCGGTTTCGAGGGCGCCGCGCCGCCGGCGGTGAAGGTCTATTTGAACCCGCAGATCGGGGCCCTCGAGCCCGGGGCGCCGGGTCCGGAACAACGCGTGTCCGAGGCGCTGCTCCGGCTCGGGATCCACGGCGCGTGGCCGCTGCTGCGCGACGTACTGGCCCGCGACGAGGCCGACGAGCTCAAGTACTTCGGCCTCGATCTCAGCGCCGACCGACATGCCCGCGTCAAGGTCTACGTTCGCCACCACGGCATCGATGGCCGCGGCCTCGAGTTGGCCCTCAAGAACTGTCGCGGCTACGTCGCGGGCGAGGCGAGCGACTTCTGTCGGCGAATGACCGGGACGGACGGACCCTACGACGCCAAGCCGGTCATCACCTGCTTCTCGTGGGTTCAGGGCGAGGACCGGCCGTCGGCGACGCTCCACGTGCCGATCCGCGGCTACGCGCCCGACGATCAAGTGGCCAGCGACCGGATCTGCGCGTATCTCCGCAGCGTCGGGATCCCCACCGCTGCCTATGAGTCGACGATCCCGGCGTTCGCTGCACGACCACTGTCGGCGGGCGTCGGCCTGCAGAGCTACGCGTCGCTCAAGACCACCAAGGACGGCAGCAACGTCACCGTGTACCTCGTGCCCGAGACCTACTTCGTGCGCCCGCCGTTGGCGGTCGCGCCCCCCTTCGAAACCGCCGGAGTCGAGGCCCGATGACGAACAAGACCATGGCCGACGTGATGCTCGAGGTCGACGGGCAGCGCCGCGGGTTCTCCGAACACCCATTCTTGCGGATGCTCGACGCGTCCAGCGACGTCGAGGACCTGCGGCGCTTCGCGCCGAACCTCTACTTCTACGTGTTTGCGTTCCAGGACATGCTGCGGCTGTCTCACGAGGGGATCGTCGATCCGCACCTGCGCGAGATCGCCGGCCGCCACCGCGAGGAGGACTCCGGGCACGAGCAGTGGTTTGCGACCGACATGGTCGAGCTCGGCTGCGTCCACGACGTCCCTTGGGTCTTCGCGTCGCACCATCGGGCGGCGCGCGACCTGTCGTACGCCGTGCTGTCCGAGGCGCTCGCCGCCGGCGACGATCGCCTGCGCCTGACCGTGCCGCTCGTGCTCGAGGCCGTCGGCGCGACGTTCTTCTACCGGGTGAACGGCCTCCTCGAGCGGGCTCGATACGACCGGCCCCTGCGGTACTTCGCCCGCTCGCACGAGCAGGTCGAGTCGGACCACGACATGTTCACCGAGGCCGGCGCCCACGCGATTCGATCGATTCCCCTCGACGACGCGACGTTCGCGGCCGCTGTCGCCCTGGTGCGGCGCTGCTTCGCCGCCTTCGCCCGGTTCGCCACCCACCTGCACACCGTCCACCACGCGCCAGCGCCCTGACCTGCGCGCACGACCGGGCTCGATCATGACGCACGAGACGCCCCTGTCCGAGGCCGCGCTGCGGCGGCTGCACGCGATTGCTGGCCTCGCCGTGGAGCAGGGGCCGCCGGCGCGCGCGGTCGAGCGCGACTTCGGTGGCCTCGTCACCGGGCGCGCCGACGCGGTCGTTCGCCCCGAGCACGTCGATGCCCTGCGCGCCGTCGTCGAGCTCGCGCGCGCCGAGTCCCTCGCCCTGACGGCCCGCACCCTGGGCTACAGCCAGAGCGGGCAGTCGGTGCCCCAGGGCGGGCTGGGTGTGGACATGGGCGCCTTCGGAGGGATCGCGATCGATCCGGCGCGGGCCATCGCGCGCTGCGGCGCGGCGGTGTCGTGGCGGCAGCTCCTCGCGGCCGCGTCCACCCACGGCATGGCGCCCGCGGTGATGCCGTTCAACCTCGATCTCAGCGTCGGCGGGACGCTGTCGGCGGGCGGCATCGGCAGTACGAGCCACCAGCGCGGCTTCGCGGTCTCGTCGGTCGAGTCGTTCACCGCGGTCACCGGCGCGGGCGAGCACGTCGTCGCAGGCCCGCAGGATCGCCGCGAGGTCTACGACGCGGTCCTCGGCGGGCTCGGGCAGTTCGGCTTCCTCTGCGACGTCGAGCTGCGCCTGCGACCGCTGGGCCGGACCACCCGCACGCACTGCCTGCTCTACGACGATCTCGCCACGATGATCGCCGACGAGCGCCGCATCATGGCCGAGCCGTGGTGCACCCATCTCGAGGGCTTCGCCTCGGCGGCGCTGCAGGGCGTGCGGCGCGGGCCGCAGGGGCGTCGCGTCCCGTTCGCCCGATGGTTCGGCGGCCTGCACGTGTCGATGGAGTTCGACGATGCCGCGCCGGGCGTCGATCCGCTGCAGGGCCTGCACCACCGCGAGGTCCTCCACGTCGAGGACAGCGACAGCGTCGAGTACGCGGCCCGCTACGATCTGCGCTTCGAGTTCATGCGCGCGACCGGGGCATGGCAGCAGGTCCACCCCTGGCTCGAGTGCACGCTGCCCGCCGACGCGGCCACGGCATTGCTGCCCGAGCTGATCCCGACGCTGCCGGTGTTCCTCGGCGATGGTCACCGCGTCATGCCGGTCGCCGACGTGCCGCGGCCCGCGTTCGTGATGCTGCCGAGCGCCCCGATCGTGGGCCTGGCGATCCTGCCGGTGGGCGTGCCCGCGCCGTTCCAGCCCATCGCGCTCGACGCCCTGCGCCGCGCCCACGATGCGCTGCTCGGCATCGGCGGCAAGCGCTACCTGTCGGGCTGGTTGTTCGAGCCCGACGAGGCGGCCTGGCGCACGCACTACGGCCCGCGCTACGACGACTGGAAGCGGGCCAAGGCGCTGTTGGATCCGAGCGGCATCCTGCGCTCCGTGCTGTCGTCGCCGCGCTGAGATCGCAGGTGCGTCAGTGCGTCGGGAGCTTGGGCACGCCGGTGCCCCACAGCCCCGTCTTCGGCACGCAGAGCGCCGGCAGCCGCATCGAGCTCGAGAACACGCCGCCGCCGCCGTAGCAGCCGGTCTGGAAGGTGCCGTCAGCGAGGCGCTCGAGGTACGCGCCTTCTTCGGCCGCGCAGTCCTGGCCCGCGTCCTCGTACCACGCGGCGCGGTGGGTCTGGAGGATCCCGTCGTCCGCGGTGGGGGCGGCGACATCCGGGCTCCGCTCGATCGCGTACCACAGCCGGCTCGCCTCGGCCTTGGTCGGCAGGCGCCACGCCTTCGGGCACGAGCCCAGCGCGTCGCCGTGCGTGGTCGGGTTCACGGCGCTGGCGTAGAACACCGGGCGCACGCGGGCCTCGTCGTACTCGGCGAACAGCGCCAGCAGTGCCTTGCCGTCCTCGGTCTGCCCGGGCTTGGTCGCGCAGTCGCTGAAGTCGCCGAACTCCGCGCGACTCCAGCACGGCTGCAGCGCGGCGCTCAGCCGATCGATCGCCTCGCCACCACCGGGATCGAAGGTCTCGGCCCAGCCCGCGGCGTGATCGGTCCACTCGTCGTAGGTGAAGTCCTCGCGCATCACGGGCGTCGTGTCGTAGATGCCGAAGTCGAACGGGCGGCCGCCGTCGACCATCGCGCCGGCCTCGTCGGCGTGGACCGAAAGCACGGCGTCGTACAGCTCGGCGAAGTCCTCGATCACCGCGTTGGCCTGGTCTGCGGCGCGGGCCGACGCGAGCATCGCGTCGACGACCACCGACGTGCTGGGGAAGTTGCCGGTGCGCTGGAACTCCTGGCGGAGGATCCCCATCGGCACCGCTACGCGGGCGCCGTTGGCCAGGTAGCCGCGGGCCGGCGCGCCCCCGCACGCCCCGGGGCCCGCGGCGCCCTGGTCGTGGCACTTGTCGAGCTCGACGGACGCGCGCAGCTGCTTCTGCGCCTCGGCGGCCACCGCGAACGCGTCGCCGTCGAGCTTCGACAGCGCCGCGAGATCGACCGACGGCACGAAGCCGCGCGACTGCACGAACACCGACACCTCCGCCGACTCGTCGGCGAGGGCGCTGGCGAACTTGCTGCCCAGCGAGGCGTCGAGCGTCGCCGGCCCGGCCTTGATGCCGGAGGCCGCGAGCTTCGACTCGACCTGGAGCTTCTTGTCGAGCGTGCTCGACTCGATCTGGATCAGCATCACGAGCTCGGCGCCGTGGGCCACCCCGGCGATGTACTCGGTGCCGCATTCGCGGATGAACTGCGCCGGGTCGCCCTGCAGGGTCGCGAGCGCGGTGTCGGTGAGCTCGTGGGCCTGCTGGTTGATCACCGTGTACACGTGGCGTGATCGCAGGAGGATCGACACCGTGCGATCCGAGCTGCGGAACGACTGGCCGAGGCCGACCTGGCCCGACCCCGACAGCGGCCCGAGGGCGAGCTTGGCCTGCGCGTCGATGTCGAGGGCCTGCTCGAGTTGCTTGCGGCTGCTCAGGTACTGCAGCTCGGTATCGATCACGTCCCCGCCGGCACGGAAGTCGGCGAGCGCGAGGCCGCCGTCCTCGGGGAGTACGCAATTCCTACGGATCGCCGCATCGACCACCCGGTTGTAGCCGTCGAACACCTGGGCCGAAACGTCGTGCGTGACGGTCAGGGCGGTGCCGATCTGGTCGCCCTTGGTGCCCCAGGCCGGGAACTCCCAGCTCTCGGGATCATCGCTCGAGGCCGCCGTACAGGCCGGAATGCCCAGGGCGAGGGTCGCGAGGACGAGGGTCGAGGAGAACGTGCGTCGCATGGAACCTCCGAGATGCGGAGGGCCGCCGCGACCGATCCGGCCGCGTCCTCGCCCCCCACGCGGAGCTTCGCCCGAGCGTGTGCGAAGGTTCCCACCTACGCCGCGGCGGGTGGGGACCCTCGCTCGACCTCGCGCTCGACCCCGTCACTCCACGATGACGCGATCGCTCGCGCCGCGGCCGAAGGTCTCCGGGTGGTACATCTCCTCGGCCTTCGGCGGTGGCACGACGAACTCGCCCGGCGTCGTGGCCCGCGCGACGTAGTCGTAGTCGTGGACGCCCTCCCAGAGCAGCGAGGTGAACGCCTCGACCCGCTCGTCGCGGAGGTTCTGGTGCTCGTACCAGGTCCGCCACCACCACCACCAGCGGTCGCCGCCCCCGCCCGTCTCCTTGGGGTCGCTGGGCAGCGCGCCCGAGGTCGCGAGCGCGGGGTTGACGGGCTCGAGCCCGGCGGGGAGCGGGTCGACCAGCGCGACGTGGTAGCGCCGCGCCTCCGCGACCATCTCGAGCCGCACGCGCACGCGCGCGCCGGCCTTGATCCGCCACGTGCCGTCGTCGTCGCGGCGCACGTCGGCCGGATCGTCGACGGCCTCGTAGCGGCGGGTCACCGCGAACCCGGCGTCGTACGCCGGCATCTTCAGGTCGCGCGGGGCGTAGCGCATCCCGACCCGGTAGTAGAGCCGGCCGGCGCCGGTCTTCGACAGCACCAGGTCGGCGCCGTCCTTGGCCTTGGAGCCCGCGAGCCAGTCCATCGGGATGTCGATGCGGTGGGTCTCGGTGGTGCGGCCGCGGAACGCGTGGTCACCCGCGTAGTCCTTGCCGAGCCAGGCCTTGGCCACGAAGTCCGGCGTCGCCTTCTCGTAGACGTCGAAGTAGCGATCGAGGCCGACCAGCACGAAGCCGTTCTCCTGCGTGCTCGACCAGCGGCCCGCGACGCGGTGATCGAGCAGCCCGCGGACGAGCTTCGGGATCAGATCGCTCTTGGGATCCGAGGCGATGAGCCCCTCGAGCAGGATCGCGTCGACGCGGCGATCCGAGTGCAGCAGCAGGTGCGCGCCGTCGGAGTACGACGTCGCGAAGTGGGCGCCCGCGGCGGTCTCGCTGACCTTGCCGCGCAGCAGCGTGTGGATCGCGGCGACCGTCTTGCGCGAGTCGGGGTCGCCGGCGAACGTCGGCAGCAGCCACGCCACCAGCTCGAGCGGGTGCTTGTCGAGCGCGGCCGTGTCGAGCAGCGCGTGGGCCTTGCGGACATCCGGCGAGCCGCCGACCGCAAGCACATACAGGGCGTAGGCCCGGATCGCGCGCTTGACCTCGACCGGGTAGTCGCCGGGGATGTGCTTCTCGACGTCGCGCAGGTACGTGCGCGCCGTCTCGAGCATCGACTTGTCGACCTTGAAGCCCTCCAGTCGCGCGCGCTCGAGCGCGTGCGTCACGTGGATCGTCAGGTACGGCCACGACGGCCAGCCGCGGCCCCAGAACGAGAAGCCGCCGTCGTCGGTCTGCATCCGCTTCAGCTTGTCGAGGTCGCGATCGACCGCGGCCACGAGCTCCTTGGCCGGCGGCAGGCCCTCGGCGCGGAACGCCTCGAGGACGTCGCGCAGCGCCGCGATCGCGAGCACGCGCGAGGCGACCTGCTCCGAGCACTCGAACGGATACGCGACCAGGTACAGCACCGCGTCGGTCAACGCGGCGACCGCCGTCGACGTCGTCGAGATCTCGAGCCCGCCGAACTGCGGGAACACCCCGGCGGGGGCCTTCACCGGCTGCGCCACGGCACCGGCGTCGAGCTCCCCGTAGGTCGCGAAGGCCTCGGTCGTCGCGGGCGTCCACACCGGCAGCTCGAACTGCGCGGCGTCGGCGGCCTTGGTGCCGCTGGCCACCGCGCCGACCTGGAATCGCGCGGTGCCGGCGAAGGCAGCCGCGGTCGGGAAGCGGACCTCGACGCGATCGTTGGCGGGCACCTGCACGCGGCGACCGGCGCCCCGGGTGAGCTCGGCGTTGTGCGCCCGCACGGCGACGTCGACGGTCATCGGCGCGTCGGTCTGGTTCTGCACGACGACCGGCAGCTCGATGCGGTCGCCGAAGTTGAGGAACCGCGGCGCCGACGGCCGCACCATCAGCGGCAGCCGGGCCGTGATCGCGGCATCGCCCGCGCCGAACTGCTTGGTCCCCGCGACCGCGACCGCCATGATGCGGTAGCGCGTGAGGTTGTCGGGCAGCGTCAAGGGGACGCTCGCGTGACCGGATCCGTCGGTCTTCACGCTCGGGGTGAACAGCGCGAGCGCGTCGAAGTTGCTGCGCATCGCGATCGCACCGCCGTCCTCTTTGCCTTCACCGCCCTTGGCCTTGCTCCGGGGCTCGGACCTCGTGGGGCTCGGGGACTCGGGGGGGGCGGGCGGTGCCGCGTCGGCCATCGCGAAGCGGGCCTCGCCGTTCTTGGCGCCGCCCCCGGGGGCGCTGCCGCCACCGGTGAGCCCGGCCGTCACGATGGACGTGTCGGTGGCGAGCAGCACCTGCGCGCGCAGGTAGTGGTCGCGCGCGCCACCGTCCCGCATCGAGTAGAACGCCGCCAAGGGGTCGGGCAGGCGATACCCCGTCAGCGCGAGCACCGACTCGTCGACGACGACCAGCGCGACCTCGGCGCCTGCGATCGCGAGGCCGGCGCTGTCGCGGACGTCCACGGTGACGGTCGTCTTGCCGCCGGGCTCGATCTTCGGCGCGCCGGGGCGGACGTCGAGCACGAGCGTGCGCTGCCGCGGCGGGATCGACAGGCTCACGTTGCCGCTCGCGTACGCGACCCGCGGTGGACGCTTGGGATCGGGCTTGCCGTCGGGGCCCCGTCGTACGGCGCTGCCGACGAGGTCGACCTGCACGAAGACGTTGGGCGTGAGCGCGTCGGTGATCGGCACCTCGATCACGCTCGAGGTCCCCGTGAACACGAGCCGTCGGGTCTCGAGGATGCCCGAGCGCCGCAGCGTCACGAGGCCCTCGGCCCCGGGCCACGGCGCCGACACGGCGATCTTCGCGGTCTGGCCGGGCTCGTACGATTCCGCGTCGGGGATGAGCAGGACCTGCTCCTGGGCCACGTCGCGCGGCGCGGGCAGCTCGCCCCCCGCCACCCAGAGCTCCATCTCGGTGCGGTTGCTGCGGCCCTCGTCGTCGGTGGTGGTCGCGACGATGCGGTAGCTGCCGCCCTTGGCCGCGGTGAAGCTGCAGCGGACCGGATCCGCCGCGCTCGTCTTCTCGCACGTCTGCGGGTCGAGCTCCTTCTCGACGGACTCACCCTTCTCCTGCTGCCACTCGAGTCGGGCCGCGCGCAGGACGATGGGCGCACCGATGGAGCGCTTGCCGTCGATGTCGGCGACGATGGCGTCGATCTCGATCGCCTCGCCGGCTTGCACGAACGCGCGCTCGCTCTTCACCCCGATGTACCGCGATGCGGCGTGCACGACGGTGCTCGTGGTCGAGCTCCACGCCTGGCGGTTGACGTCGGTGACGGTGGCCTCGGCGGTGACGCTCATCGCCCGCGCGGGGTTGACCGACACGAAGTCGACAGCGAGGCGATGCTCGCCGGCGCCGTCGGTGGTGGTGGTGAACGTGCTGGTCTTCGGCTCCCTGGCCGGGTCGGGCGTGTACGGCCCCCAGCTGCGCCAGAAGCACCACCACGGCTCGATCTTCCCGAACAGCCAGCCGTCGTGGCCGGGCGGCTGGTAGCTGCCGGGCATCGAGGTGACGCGCCAGTCGACCGCCGCGTTGGGCAGGCCGCCGCCGGCGTAGTACTTCGCGCTCACGGTGGCGACGGCGCGGCCGCCGACGACGTGCGGCCCCTCGTCGAGCGCCGTGGTGACCTCGTACTCGGGGCGGCGGAACTCCTGCACGTCGAAGCCGTGCCAGTACTCCGCGCCCATCAGGCCCTTCTTCGCGCCCTTGGCGGTGAGCACCAGCGACGCGCCGCCGAGGTTCATCGTCTTGGGCAGGGCGAGCACGGTGTCGAACGCCCCGAACGCGTTGAGCGTCAGCGTGCCCGACTTGATCTTGTTGCCCTGCGAGTCGGTGAGCGTGTACGCGACGTCGCGCAGGCCCGCGGCCGCCGTGACGTCGCCGCCCTCGTTGCCCTGCACGTTGCGGATCCAACCCTTGACGTGGACCTCCTCGCCGGGGCGATACAGGTGGCGATCGTCGAAGACGTACCAGCGCAGCTCGTCGCCGCGGGTCGACTTCTTCCACGAGCCGTCGCCGGCCGACCACCACCACACCGCCTCGGGGAGGAACGCGACGTCGTTGCCCTTGCGCGCGACGACGACCGGCGCCGCCTTGCCCGGCAGCACGAGGCGCGCCAGGCCGTCCTTGTCGCTGTCGGCCTTGGTGCCGCCGCCGAGCTCGACGGCGACGCCGGCCTCGGGCTTGCCGTCCGCGAGCGACGTCGTCCACACCAGCATCTGGTCGCCGTCGACGTGCGCCGACAGGCCGAGCTTGGTGGCCTGCACCCACGCGACCACGCGCTGCTGCATCCATGGCTCCTTGGGCTTGCCCGGCGGCTCGACGATCACGACGACGTGGCCGAGGCCGCCCTTCAG
Organism: Nannocystaceae bacterium; assembly: GCA_044344875.1. GTDB lineage: Bacteria > Myxococcota_A > Polyangia > Nannocystales > Nannocystaceae > Xiheibacterium. The sequence goes on along the minus strand of JBIJCC010000025.1, from coordinate 8,976 downwards.
CGCCGGTCGCAGATCGACGAGCGTCTCGACCATCGCGTCGTCGTCGCGGCGCACGTCGATCTCCTTGTCGAAGGCGCGCGTGCCCGGGGGCTGCACGTCGCGGGAGTCGCGGCCGATCCGCTCGATCATCGCGAGGTAGTCGCGCCAGTCGTCGGGGGCGACGGTGTACGCGCGCACGCGGAGTTTCTTGTGGTTGGTCGAGTAGACCGCGAACTCGGGGCCCGCGGCGGGATCGAGGACCACGAGGCCCGAGCCCTGGGCCGACAACGACTCGGGCGCCGCGCCGACCTTGAACGTCAGCGTGTCGGCCTTGCCGAGGCGCTGGCCGAACATGTCCGGCACCGTCTCCGCCACGGTGACCTGGTATTTGGTGCGGCCCTTGGTGCGGCCGCTGACGACCATGGTCTGGCCCCACACTTCGACGCGCATGTCGTCGATCGCCGGCTCGGCCTTCACCATCGCCGCGTCGAACTTCTTGGTGTCGATGGGGTTGGTGAACTCGATCTCGAAGGGCTGGCCGGGCGGGCAGTTGCCATCGTAGCCGCAGCGGTGCGCGGCGACCCGCATCGGGCCGTAGGTGCTGAACTCGAAGCGCTCGGCGGCGGCGCTGAGCTCGGGGCCCTCCGCCGATGGCACCTTGGGCCCGAGGGTGATCTGCACGCGGCTGTCGTTCGGGAGCGCGTCGACGGGGACCACGGCGAGCCAGCGATCCTTCACCGCCTGCTCGGCGAGGCTGCGCACGACCTCGTCGCCCGCGATTTCCTCCGGCTTCGCCAGCCGCACCGCGCGGCCCTTGCGGCCGACGCCGAGTTCGATCATCGGTGCGACCTTCGCGGGATCGATCGCCTGATCGAACTCGACGAAGATCACCGGCCGCAGGCGCGTGGGCTGGCCCTGGGGATAGAGCTGCTTCACCGCGGGCGGCGGGGTCTGGAACTCGAACGCGGTCGCCTTGGCGGTCTTGGTGCCCACGGCGGAGCGCGTGCCCGCGGGGATCTCGACGCGGTAGCGCGTCGCCATCGGCAGGCGCTCGGCCGGCTCGAACATCAGGGTCTTGGCGCCGACCCAGCGCCACTTGCCGGCGGGCGTGGGCGACAGCTTCACCGGCACGTCCTTGGCCGCGAGCTCGGCGAGCGACGTGACCTCGACCATCGGCTGCGAGAAGCTGATCGACACGTGCGGCGCCATGGGCACCGCGCCCTCGGGGGCGAAGCGCGTCACCTCGAGCGGACCGGACGGGCGCGCGGCGACGGCCGGCGGGCTGGCCTTGGGCGGGAAGGCGCCGAGCACGGTCGCGCCGGTCGTGGGCGGCGGCGCCGAGCCCGGGCGCATCGCGAAGTCCTTGGTGTCGTCGGGCGACGCGGGGAGCTTGGGCAGGCGCGCGAGCACCTTCGCGGTGTCGGCCTCGCCGAGCACGGTCGCCTCGGCGAGCTTCGGTCGCGCCGCCTTGCCGCCGTCGGCGTCGGCGTGGCCGAGGGTCAGGGTGAGGCCGGGTTCGTCACCCGTGCGCACGGGCGGCGCGGCGTCGTCGGGATCGATCATGGCGAGGGGACCGTCCTTCTTGCCCCGGCACGACAGGACCGAGAGCACGAACAGGGCACCGAGGATGAATTTCGTAGAACGCACGCGCATGATCCCTGGTTCCGTCACCACACCCATCGAGCGTGGCGGCGGCACGCTAACACCCCGGGGGTGCCGGCGCGGGGCGCAAAAACCGTGCGGATCCACATCGCCGGGGGGCCGCGCACGCCCGGCGGAATGCCCGTTCGTCAGCTTCGGTAGGCCTTGCCTCCCGCGGCACCTCGCCCGCGGGCGACTCGGGAGGTCGTATCCATGTTCGCCGTCGTCTGCATCGTCGCCACCCCCTTCGTCTTCACCGCGTGGCTGGTCCAGCGCGTGCTTCATCACCGCACGCAGATGGCCGCGCTGCGCCAGCCGCCGCCCCGCCCGGCGCTGCCGGCCGCGAGCTCCCCCGAGGTCGAGCAGCGCCTCGCGAACCTGGAGGCGATCGTCGCGAGCCTCGACTTCGATCTCGCGCTCAAGATGCGGGAGATGGGTCCCAGCCGCGCGGCTTGACGCGGCCGCTGCCGCGTCGCCTGAGCATCAAAGGTTGTCCCAGCCGTAGCCCTCGCGCGCCACGGCGTCGTCGGCGAGGCCCTTGATCAGCTCGTCGTCGTTGTCGTCGATCCGCTCGAAGTTGGCGCGGATGCGGCGGCGGGCCTGGCCGGCGAACACGTTCAGGATCTCGACCTCCTTGGCCGCGCCCTGGGTGCCGTGGGCGACGACCGACGCGTTGACCCGCGAGATGATCGCGGCGAGCACGAACATGTCGATCATGATGTCGGCGAGGCGGCTCGACGCGAACTGCTTGCCGATGATGTGCTTGCCGTGCTTGCGCAGGATCCGATCGGCGGCGGTCGCGAGATCGCGGGTGCACACCGCGAAGATCTGCGCGGCGGGGGCGACCGCCGGCTCGATCTTCGTGAACGCCGACTTCGCCCGCCGGATGCCCGTGGCCAGCGCGGCGCGGCGCAGCGCGTACGCCGACATCACCCCGAAGCCCTTGATCGGATCGTCGAACACGCCGCGCAGGCTCGAGGCGAGCTCCTTCAGCTCGGTGCCGACGTCGTTCATCGCCGACAGCGCGATGAACAGCCGCAGCACCTCGTTGGTCCCCTCGAAGATCCGGTTGATGCGGCTGTCGCGGACCACCCGCTCGTACGGGTAATCCCGCATGAAGCCGTTGCCGCCCGCGATCTGCAGCGCCTCGTCGGCGGTGCGCCACAGCGCCTCGCTGGCGAAGACCTTCGAGATCGCGGCCTCGATCGCGTACTCCTCGTAGCCCTGGTCGATGATGCCGGCGACGAGGTTGACCACCGACTCGGCGGCGTAGCAGTCGACGACCATCTGCCCGAGCTTCTGCTTGACCAGGCCGAACTCGGCGATCGGGCGGCCGAACTGCTGGCGGGTCTTGGCCTGCTTCGAGGCGGCCTCGACGAGCCGCTTCATCGCCCCGACCGCACCGCCGCCCAGGCCGGTGCGCCCGTTGTTGAGGATGTGCATCGCGACCTTGAAGCCGGCGTGCTCGGGCCCGAGGAGGTTGAACGCGGGGACGCGGACGTTGTCGAAGTACACCGACGTCGTCGACGAGGACCGGAGCCCCATCTTGTCCTCGTGGGGGCCGATGCTGACGCCGGGCATGTCGCGGGTGACGACGAACCCCGACAGCTTGCCGCGCTCGTCGGCGCCGCCGGTCTTCGCGAACACCGTGAAGAAGTCGGCGATGCCGCCGTTGGTGATCCACAGCTTGCTGCCGTTGATCACCCACTCGTCCCCGTCCTTGACCGCGGTGGTGCGGATCGACGCCGCGTCGGATCCGGCGCCCGGCTCGGTCAGGCAGAACGCGGCGATCATCTCGCCCGAGGCGAGCTTGGGCATCCACTTGGCCTTTTGGTCGTCGGTGCCGTACAGCAGCAGGCCGCGCATGCCGATCGAGCTGTGCGCCCCGATCGTGACGGCGACCGACGCGTCGTGGCGCGCGACCTGCTGCAGCGTGCGCGAGTAGGCGGCGGCGTGCATGCCCATGCCGCCGTGCTCCTCGGGGATCACGAGGCCGAAGAGCCCGAAGTTGCGCAGCTCGTCGAGGAACGAAGGCGGCAGCTCGCCCGCCGCGTCCCAGTGGCGGAAGTCCTCGGCGCGCGGTCCGAGGAGCTCGTCGACGGAGCCGACCACCGCGCGCAGGGTGTCGCGCTCGGTCTCGGACAGCGCGGGGTAGGGCAGGATGACCTCCTCTTCGATGGCGCCCTGGCACAGCGAGCGGACGAAGCTGATGGTCTTGTCGACGGACTTGCCGGTGCCCGCGTCGCTGGTCTTGCCGGTGCCCGTGTCGCTGGTCTTGTCGCCCATTGGGGGCCGAGCGTATCATCGCCGGTGCGATGACCGGCGCCCCCGAGGATCCCCAACGGGCAGCACGCCTGGCGGAGGACGAGCGCCGCACCAAGGCGCTCGAGGACGAGATCCGCACGCTCGCCGAGACGGCAGGCGCCGCGGCCGCGACGACGCGCGCCATCGAAGGCTACGGCGGCGAGCTCCTCGGGTACCTCTTCGCCCTCGCCCGCACCGCCGACGACGCCGAGGAGATGTTCTCGGAGCTGTGCGAGAAGCTGTGGCGCGCGCTGCCGTCGTTCCGCTGGGAGAGCAGCTTTCGCACGTGGTCCTATGCGATCGCCCGCAACCTCGTGCGCGAGGCATATCGGCAGGGGCACCGTCGACAGGTGGTCGCGATGTCGGAGGCCCCGGAGGTCGCCGAGCAGGCCGCGGCGGTGCGCACGACGACGGTCGCGTACATGCGCAGCGACATGAAGCGTCGGCTCGAGCTGCTGCGCTCGACGCTCGACGAGGACGACCGCACGCTGCTGGTCTTGCGCGTCGATCGGCGCATGTCGTGGCGCGACATCGCGCGGGTGATGAGCGACGATCCCGAGGAGGATCACGACAAGGCCGCGGCGAGGCTACGCAAGCGCTTCGAGCGGGTGAAGGAGCGGCTGCGCAGCAAGCTCGGGCCCGACGGCGCGTCGGGGTGATCCGGGGCGGCCATCGCCGTGCGCGCGGTGTCGGCGTTGCCGGTTCGCGCGGGCGCTGCTAGCGTCGTTCGCGATGAGGCGCGGCACGCTGGTGGTCTCGATCGGAGTGGCGTTCGCGGCCCTGCTCGGCTGCGCCGGATCGCCGGTCGAGTCGGGCACGGTCGCGAACGGCGGCCAGGGTGATGGCGAGGGGGACGCGACCGGCGGCGCGACGCGGGGATCGGACGACGGGCCGAGTGGCTCGGGCGGCGTGTCGGCGGAGGGCTCGGGGTCGAGCGATCCATCGACGCCGACGGACCCGAGCGATCCGACCGATGCGACGGATCCGACGGATCCGACCGACCCGACGGATCCGACGGATCCCACGGACCCGACCGACCCGACGGATCCCTCGGGCACGACGGGGACGGACGGGGGCAGCACGGATCCCACCGCGGTCGAGTCGAGTGGCGCCGGGGAGACCGCCGTCGGCCCGTGCATGGAGGACGACGAGCCGAATCAGGACTTCGACGGCTCGGTGGCGCTCGGGGAGCTCGCCTGCAACGGCGGCACGCTCGAGCACAGCGCGGTCGTCGACGCCGCGACGGCGCCCGACTGGTTCTACTTCCAGGGGCGCTGGGCCCTGGCCTGCGGGGGCGGCGACGCAGCGCCCACCGTGACGTTCACGCAGGGCGCCGATCTCCCGTTCTGCCTCCTGCCGAACTGCACGGCCGGCAGCGCCACCGACGCGACGTGCACGCAAGGCGAGGCCAACCGCGACCGCTGCTGCGGCACGGGCACGGTCGCGATGACCCTGAACTGTGTCGGCACGGGCGTCGAGGAGGCGACGATCGACATCATCGTCGACGCCCCGGACGCGGCCTGCGTCCCCTTCACGTTCACGTACAGCTACTGAGCCGGGGCCGACCCGCACCGTTCGGCGGGCGGTGGAGGCCAGCGCGCAACGCGCTGATTGACGACGTGCGGCGCGGGCGGTACATACCGCGGCCTCACATCGGGGCGTAGCGCAGTTTGGTAGCGCGTTCGGTTCGGGACCGAAAGGTCGGAGGTTCAAATCCTCTCGCCCCGACCAGTTGGAAGAGAGATAGGGGCCTCTAGCGGCCGTTCGGCGATCGAGTGGCACCAGCGGTGGCACCAGCCGAGGCCGCGCGGGGTTCGCGGTCGAGCAGTCGCACCGCGTCGCGCCTGGCATCCGGGCTCAGGTGGGCGTAGCGGAGCGTCATGGTCAGCGAGCCGTGGCCCAGGAGATCCTGGACGGCCCGCATGGTCGCGCCGCGCATGACGAGCGCCGACGCGAAGGTGTGGCGGAGCACGTGCCAGCCGAAGGATCGGAGGCCCGCGCGGCGCGTGATCCGGTCGAGCGCCTTGCGGCACTGGCCGGGGGTGAGGATCGAGCCGTCGTCGCTGTCGAACACGTGGGTTCGCAGGTGACGGTGGTTCTTGAGAGCGGCGGCCACATCGTCGCCGAGCGGGACCTCGCGCGGCTTGCCCGACTTCGGGGGGTGGAGCTCGCCCCGATCATCGGCGGCTACGCGGACGACGATGCGGCCCGCGACGAGATCGACGTCGCGCCAGCGCAGGCCGCGGAGCTCGCCGAGCCGGAGCCCGGTTCGCATCGCGGTGATCACCATCGCGGGCCAGGGCCCGCCGTTCTCGCGCGCGGCATCGACGAGGCGATCTTGCTCGTCGGTGTCGAGGTGATCGATCTCGGGCTGTGCGGTGCGCAGCGGCTTGACCTTCGGGACCTTGTCGATGATCTCCCAGGTGTGCGCCGTGCGTAGGACGTGCAACAGCACGCCCGTCGCCTCGTTGATCCACTTCGGGCCCACGTCCCCGGCGCGGCCGGATCGGTAGGCATCGATGGCCCGCGTGCCGATGGCGTCGAGCTTCATGTGCCCGAACGTCGGTAGCAGCTGCGTCGCGAACAGTCGCTCCTTCTTGCGGGCGTACTGCGGTCGGTTGGTGGTGGTGACGTGCTTCAGGTACTCGGCGGCGAACTCCGCGAGCGTGGGGACCTCCTTCGGGGAGACCTCGATCGCCTCGGGAACCGCCTGCGCTGCGCGCAGATCGGCCTCGAGCCTCCGGGCCTCGTCTTGCCGTGCGCACACTCGGCGCACGCGTTGCTTGGTTCCATCGGGGCGACGCGTGACGACCTGGACAAGCCAGGTCACGCGTCCGCCCGCACTCTGTCTGCGGATGCTCATCGGCGTTCCGATTCCGCAGGCGGTTGGCACGAGAGCCAGCGTAGCACCGTGTCGCGATCGAAGCGGAGCGCGCGGCCGATTCGGCGACAGGGCAGATCGCCGCGGGCCGCAGCGTCGTAGACAGTCTTGCGGTTCACCCGGAGCAAGCGCGCCACGTCGTCGGCTACGAGCACCGGCGGCAAGTCGGTCGGGTTCACGGGGTCACCTCGCGCGCGTGTTCGCCGTCGCGCTGGGGGCTCGACCCTGGGGCCACCTCGACGACGCCCCAGCGGGCGACGCCAGCGGTCTTGCCAGACGTGACGAGCTTGCGTCCCAGGTGCGGGCGGTCGGCGAAGCGTTTGAACTGATCGCCGAGTGCCCGAGCGCGGAGTTGGTCGTCGAGGTGTTCGAGGACGTGTCGAAGCTCGGGATACCGAGATGGCTCTACCCGCACCTCCGCGATGACCTGTGAGAGCCGCATCTCCGGCACGCCGTGGAGTCGGCAGTGGGCGGCCCACACTTCATGGAGCGCTCCCAGGATGCTGTCGTCGCGATCGGATCGATCGCGCATGGATTCTCGGCCCGCGCCCGGATCGGGGAGGCCAAGCCAGACGATGGCCCCGCGGACGAGGTCGGACCACGCCTCGAACGAACTGAAGATCGGGATCTGTTGCGTTGGACGCCCCGCGACGAAGTACGCACGGAGGATGGTCAACGCGTGGCCGAGCAGTGCGCCCCGGTGCTCTCGGACGTACGCCTTGAGGTTCCGGATCCGAAACCCGTCGCGCTGTTCGGGATTCTCATCGTCGGAATGAAGTCGGCACGGAAGGACGCGACGCGCGAGGTCCCCGCCGATCGCGATGTTGTTCCCGGTGGCGATTAACACCGTGTCGAACTTTGCGCTGGGCATGGTGTTGGTGCCCAGGGCGCGGTCGACCGAGATGCCCGTCGTGAGCGCGGCATCCAGCGCGGCTCCGCTCAGCGGCGTGTTCGCGTCCTGGTTGTCGAGCAGCGCGACCCGCATCCCTGAGAGAGCGATCGAGAACATCAACTTGCGCTGCTCGTCGGCCTTGCCGGGCCAGGTCAGAGCCGCCAAGTCTCGCCCAAACGCAAGCACGCCGATGACCTGCGCCGCGAGCGTCTTGCCGATCCCCGGCAGGTTCGCATCGATCAAGACGAGCGGCACGCATCCGTCGATCGCGCTGCGTGCCACGACCGTGAGCAACGCGGCGAGCCAAGCGGAGCGCGCAGTGCCGTCCATCGGGAACTCGCCGATGAGATCGAGGAGACACTGCGCCGCCGCAATGGCGTCACCGCGCGTCGGCTCGTCCGGGACCACCACGTGAAGCCTCGGATCTGCGAAGAGCATGAGGCCGGTGGCTGCGTCGTACCCCGGACGATCGAGGAGCGACCCGTCCGGGCGTAGCGTTGGCGCTTCGATCACACCGACGAGCGGGCGGACACCCGACCAGTAGCCACGCGCTAGAATCTCGCGCGACATGCAGATCGGGGGAGAGACTCGCTTGGGCTTCCCGCGCTTCCTCGGGGCGGTATTCGCGGGTTGACGCAGGTCGCAGTGATGCGAGATCAACTCCGCGAGCCGGTACTGATCCACGACGTCAACGCGGTACGCCGTGCCGTCCCTTACGATCTGAACCAGCTTCCCCGAAAGGACGAACAGCTCCATCGAGTCGATTGCCGCGGTCGCCTCGGCGAGGCGTGCGATCACTCGGTCGTTCGTAACAACGTGGTCGGGACCGAGGAGGATAATCGGGCCGCCTTCGGCGTCCCGGTCATGCGAGCGCGGGGGCGCGGCATCAACCGCCACGGCGCACCTCCTCTGCCGCGTCTTTCGCCGCGGGCCACCTGAAGGTGACGCGGCGGCCCTCGGTCCGCAGTCGGTAGGCGAGGTCTCGCGCCGCGTAGACCCCGGCGCCATCACGGTCGGGTACGAGCACGACGTCCCGGACTTCGCGGGGCAACTGGACACGCCGCATTCCCGGCGTGCCGAGCGTCGCCCAGCACGGGATTCCCACTACCTGGTGGACAGCGACAGCATCCTCGACGCCCTCGGCGAGCGCCACCGCCCTCTGTGCCAACGTAGTGTGAGACAGTCAGTTCTCGATATCTCAGTGCCGAGTGGCGGAGAACGATCGCCTCACCTTGCCCAAGCCATCCTCAACCAAGACTCTACGTCCTGCGCGCGTCGC